>DATBRC010000080.1:0-20219 GCA_036560485.1 Burkholderiaceae bacterium | reverse complement strand
ATCCACCATTCCTCGTTGCACTGCTCTATCTAAAGTCACAGATGGCTTTGGAACTCTGTCCTGTTTATTGTTGATGATCGCAAAACACATTGAAATCGCATAAAGATGATGAAACGGCGCATATGCCTTCATCGCTAAAAGCGTCTCATTGAGTCCCAATGGATTCTGGGCTGTCCACGTTTTTAGCAATGTTCGTGTCCACATGTTCAACGCTTGCGCATCTTCAGGTTTGTAATCCTTGTTTTTAAAAAGCGTCTCAAAATACTTGTCGAATATTTTCGTCTCGCCATATGAAAGATTTGGTCTTTGCGAATGCCATGCAATGAGGTACTTCGCAAAATCTGATAAATCGATTACAAAATTCGGATCTCTATCTGCGGGCGCCTGCTCACCTCGCTTGGTTTTAAAATACCCGCTAGGATATCGAAGGTGATAAGCACGTTTAATGCTTAACACTCTTTTATCATTGCTTCGTAGGTCTCTTGGCTTAACAGCACTTTGGGAATTTGTATTGATACTAATTCGTTCAGCCCTATCTCTTTGTGGAATTTCATAAAAACGAAATAGAATGAACGTGTCATCGAGTTTTTTTACGGTTTCACTACAGCTTAGAATCGTATTCAAAGATTGGCAACCGTTTACAACACTCAAACCATGCAAATGCAATTTTTCGTCTTTTAACTCCATCCGATTGCACAGTGCGGTGACCCCGTTATGGAAAAAGAAAAAGTCTTTATGCTTATCGCCCGTGATAGTTGTCCTAATTCCTTTATTGACCGTATTACTTGATCCAAGACTCTGCCGAACATTTTTCTGAAAGAGCGAACCATCCTTTATTCCAGGAAGCTTAATGCAATCACGCAAAGGAATCGCCGCAAGCACTACATCTGTATTGTCAATACTAATAGGCATATATTTGCTGCCCGCCAAATCAAGAACATAGTTGACGGATGGATTGTCGGCTTCAAGTGCGAGTGCATATCTTCTAGCTAGCTCTTCTTCCTCCACTACCGTAATTGTTGCATCGAAATTTTCCGATTCTGATATTTCGCCAAGTTGCTTTTGAAAAGTTTCAAGATCGTTTCTTGCATCAGCTGTAAGATTTGAAGTTGTTATAAACTCAAACGAAATTTCATAATCGTCATCAAGAGCTTGTGCAACTTCAGATAGTTTCCGTTGAAGCTTTGAATTTCCGGTTGTTTGTAGTCTAGCTAAATCACGAAGCTGCAACCAAGATGCCACTACTTCTCTAAGCGGTTCGGCATCGACTGAACCGCTTTGAATGTACTTTCCCTGGATGATATAAATTGTTGACTTATCGTTGTCAATGACGATTGCATCAATCTGTTTATCATTTGGGCCGTCAGTTATATCGTCTTTGGTTTCATTCATGTCCCGCAAATGGATATTCCGCAAATACCATGCTACGAAACGTTGCCCATCGTTTGAAAAATGGGTTTGAAAAAAGTCTGCATTGATCTGATCTTTTATTTTTTCGTAGATGGTCATAGTGTTTATCAGAAAAGTTGAATGTCTAATTAAGGATGTCGTGGATTCATCAAACGACGAACTACACCAAGCTCATCAATATTGCTAAGAATACGTTGGTTTGTAGCACTTGAGTCCATAATATGAATTGAACAGTAAAAGGGAGATCCGTTGAAAATTGTTGCGATCAGATTTTTCTGCGTTTATTTTCAATCCAATGATTGTAATGGCAAGATAGCTTCAATGGGAGATTTTGCTCAGGTTGAAGTTGCCGCATACGCATATACCATATGCCCACGAAAAAATAAATTTCGGTGGGTTCCAATTTTCCTGCAATGCACGTAACCATTGATCATCCAGCCCCCCTCTCATTTTCTAATATAGTAAGAGAAATGAAAGCGTTCATACCGGCCTTGCCGAACAATGCAACGGTACATAGCCATCTCTCGGACTGGTGCTCAACCTAAAAAGCCCCCAAACCACAGGAGCAAGGCAGCTAACATCAGCCACCAAAAATACTACGCAATACCTTTTGACCGGCACAGAACCACAGCAAGCCAATGATGATGAGAAGGATAGGTGCAACAACAAACACGAGTATGAGACCAAAGCCAATCATTTTGTACCCCCGGCTTTCTTGTCGAGCTTTTCTTTCAGGCTGGGCTTGGATGCAGCGGCAGCAGTTGATTGCCCGGCTCCACTTTCGTTGCAGGCATCAGCTACTCTTCCACCCGCTTCCGGAAAAAACTCTTCCGCAATCTCCGGCATTTCTTCCGACGACTCCTCGAACGCCCCATTGGCAAATCCTTCCTTGGCAGCGGCATCGAGAGCAGCTTGATCAAACCCCACCTCTCTTTTCACCTCATCGAGTGCCCTGGCTTCGGCAATCGCTTCTTCCAGTTTCCTCTCGCCCCTGACATTGAGATCCGCATAGTAGATCGGTGTGCGGTGAGATTGCGTCGTGGATTTGGCCCTCAACCGCAATTCCAATGGCATGCACGCCAGCAGATTACCCGATACCGCCCGGTAGTAGTGAAGTCGTGCAGCCAGAGTACGAATGCTGTTATATCCGGTCGTCCTGAAGATGAACGTCCCCATGTCTTCCTCGTCCGGCCCAATTTGCACATTCAAACGACCATAGGGCTTGCATAGACCGCCCTTGCCGATGTCACACAGATCCGGTGAGGGGCAAGGTAGGGTTGTAATCCCAGAGGCCGTAAAGCGTCTGCAGGTCTCTCCATTGCCCGTGCACATCGGCCTACCTGATTGTCGGTCAAACAAACTATATTCGGCACGCAGATTCAAGTCAGGATCGTTAAACAATAGTCGGATCGGAACGCTCCGAATTTTGTTACCCTGCGATTTCCGTAAGTCGTCATCATGCGGATGTGGAATCCATGTGCCATCCCGGTTTTGCACTTGGGTGGTAATCGTGAACTGGTCATCTTTTTCCGGCAATCGCTTGCCGTTTTTCTCAACAATCCTACCGATCGATATTCGCCCCAGTACAGGCGGCGTTATTGCGAGACCTTTTATCATATTCATTTGCTCCTTTCAAAAGCAAAGCCCATCCCCGTTATTCCGCAGGGACAGGCAAACACAAACAGCCCGAGCGGAATTCGGGCAACTGACTTCGGTACATCTTTGGAACGACTACGTGTTGATGAGGAAGCGGCGAGAGCCGGGTTTGGTGAGGTGATAACGAGTGGTAATGTCCGGCATATCTTTCAGCAAGGCTTCCAGATCAATGCCTGTACCATCCTTGCTGCGTTTCCAAGAAACGTCACCTGATTGAAAGAGTGCCTTGCTTGCATTGCCCATGCGTTGTTGAATGCGCTGCTTGAGTTCTGCTTCCACCATTTCACGATTGGCAATTTCAGCTCTGACAGCAACCAGATCCGCAAACGCTGCTGACATTTCCGTGTCATCGGATAAATCCAACGTATTGCCGGAATCATGCGGATACAAGGCTTGCAAAGCAATCGCAGCGGAATCACTTCCATCAGCAGGCGGAGCCGTATCGGTTTCAACGTAGTGCCAGAATTGCCGCTCCAGTTGAATCAATCGTGCAATCAATGCATCGTCCCGTTCAATCCGGTAGATGCGAATTTCCTGACCACAGATCAGCACACAAACATCCGCAGCAGCTTTGCCGGTCACTGCCAGTTGATGTTGCACCTGTAATTGCACGTACTCTGGTACGCCTTCTTTCCACAAACGTGAACCGAACTCTCCAGCAGTCTTGCATTCAAGGATTTGCACATCGTTGACACCAACAACTTCACGATCAATATTCGCCAGCATCCATGCCTTGTCAGGATCTGGATGTTGCAATACTGCGTGGATTTTTCTGACACGATTGTCGGTGCGTTTGGTGTAATGTGCCGCTACTATAGGTTCGAGCAATGTTCCCCAATACATCGGACTGGTTTCATCGTTGGGATCTACTTTTGGCAGATTGGCATCCCTGCCTGTCTTGATCATCCATAACTCCAGCTGGCTTTGATAGGGATTCAAGCCCACTGCTGCGCCAGCATCACTACTACCGATGCCATTCTTGCGAACAGTCAACCAATCTTCCCGTGATAGATCATTGGTCTTCACCAATTTCAACGCAGGCCGGTTTTGCATACCTCTTCTTTCTGCAATGCTCATACTGATTCCTTCCAATGAAAAAGCCCGGCAAGCCGAAGCTAAACCGGGTCAGGTAATGTGGCGTTATCAGTTTCTTGTGCCCATAACGCCCAAAGACACTTGTTGTTGTGATGATCGTTACGCCACCATCTGCAATGCCTGGTCGAGTGCCTTTTTCTTCAACGTGGCACCGGCTCCAAACCATGCTGATTCCAAACGATGGTCATTACTTCGTGCCCTGCGCTCATGATCGACATATTCCGTGATGGAATTGAGCAGGCCGAATGCAGTGTCTTTGGATGAAACCAGTTCCGCCCCTTTGCCATTACCTTCATACAGTGACATTGCTTTCTTCATGGCCCGTTCGTTGCTCAAGCCTTCGGCAGTAAAAACACGCAAGAAATAATTCATGGCTTCATGCGATTTCACTTTGCGTTCGGACAGGGTTTTCATGTTGTACATAAAGCTGGACCAAGCCGATACCGAGATACCCAATTGCTTCTTGACCGCTTGGGGATCGAAGCTCGTACTGTGCGGTACCTTGACAGCACCTGATCCATTGGCAAGTGCAATTGCCAGTGTGTTGTTGCAGACAACACGAATACTGGTGAACTGAGCAGTAGTAGCCAACGTACCATCGCAGGCTGTGGCAAGCAGTACGTACGCATTCGTAACGTCATTGCCTTTCAATGTAGATGATTGCCCTGTTTTCGCCAGCGCCCAAATCTTTCTGCCGGCTTTCAGTACGCCTGCGGTTTCAAGTTCAAATCCGCTGATGTCCGTGAGATCTCGATAAAATTCTAGAATTGCTTTGGGTTGGACTACCTGATACTTGGCAGAGACGACCGATAATGGAGCTTGTGTATCCGAGCGGTACAACACCTTTTGTTCAGGGAAATTCATGATGGTATGCAGTCTGCCTGCACTACCTGCCAAATAGCGAACTGCACTTTCACGGATTTCCCAATCCATACCTGCTTGTTGTGCCCAGACTTCGAGTGGTTGTTTCGGACTGAGTTTATTGCCTAGACCATGCCAGGGTTGTTCATTGACATAAGCCATTTGTTCTACGAGGTGAGCCATAGGAAATTCCTTTTGAATGTATTGAATGCACATAGCTCCGCCACTGCGAACGTTCAGCAGGAACAAAAGACGTGCGGGGATGTTGTTAAGAGGTGATGCGGGTGCTGCGAGAACTACTGCGAGGTGTGCTGAGGGCTATGCAAATTCAGAATCGGGATCGTAGCCGAAGTTGTGGCTTTGTTCGTTTTCACGCTGGTGCATGTGACGCATTAGGCGATTTTTTAAATAGCTGGCAATTGCAAAAATTAATTCCGTAAAAAGTAAGAGCATGAAGCTGATTAGAGTTGAGGTCATTGAATTTTCCTTGGTAAGTGTGAAGTCGATTTATTACTGCATGGTTCTTATACCAAGGAGGAAGGTGGGAGTTGAATTTAAGGTTTGGAATTGCAATACAGCTGCTGTATCGCTTATGCTATCTTGGCATTAACTTTTTACCGGCTATATGCAGGATCTTCAGTGATGATGATATTGATGAATTTAGTTGAAGATCTGGATCTGATGACCGTTGATCGATTGAACCGGTATGGCTATTTCTGGAATCAGCGAGATACTGCGTTCGACCGATTCATGATGCTTAATGCGCTCGCAGAACGTACAATTCGGCCAATGCAATATGAAGTAAAAATTTCCAGGCATTTATCGGAAAACAAAAAATACACAATACTTCTGCCCGTTTTGAACGAAATTACACAATGTCTTCGGAATGGACATAGCCTCCAGCCGTACCTTTCCACGCAAGCCTCTAATCCTCTTCATAAAGACAATCTGTTGAACTCATGGGGAATCCATCATTTGCACCTTAGCAGCATAAAAACAAAAGGTACGAACGGATTTGTAGCTAGAAAGCGGGGACAGTCAGATCTACTATTTTTGTGCATTAAAGGGAGTACAGCTTATCTCATTGATATAGTGCCTCATGCCGAACAATATATTTTTGAAAACCCACGATTATTGGAGATTTTTGACAAAAATTGGCCAGGTCTCCTTAACGAGGTGAAAATGGTAACGGGAAATTGCTTCTCACCCGAGCAAATTAAGAATCTCAGAAACAGAGGATTAAATTATGCGATGACGGTGAATAACAAAACCATTTTCCCCCATCCGGTATCTGCGAATGGACTATCAATGGAAACACAAATGTATTATCGATATTTTTGTGATGAATTGAGAAATGTAGAGGCTGACGTTCGCCGCCGTTTTTATGAATACTTTCCGGGCAGAGCTTTCTCAATGCCGAAGGGATCATTGATACCTGAAATTAAATTAATCGGAATTGAAGACAAGTATTTTTCTCTTCGGGAGCTCGGAACAAATCATATATGTCAGGCATTACGTATCCCGGTACAACAAGCTACCTAAACGTTTTGGATTTTGAATCAGCTTTATCTCTGCAATAGTGCATTAACTGTGTAGCGCATACTCATTCCCGCCACATTTCTTGCTCTAAAGAAAACTGATCAACAATCTCTTCAACCAAATATCGCTGATGCTCAGGCAGGGTTCGCAGCTTTGCCAGTAGCTTCAATTCTTCATCTGTGGGTGGTGCTGTTTTTCCCTTAGGTGCCTTGCGTGTTGTGGTGAGCGCTGGCTTGTCATCAGCGATGCCAAATCGGAGCCACTGCACAGACACATTCGTTATCTCGGCCAATATTTCAATCTTGTCGATTGTTGGACGAGTCTCACCAGCTAGCCATTTTTGCGCTGCTTGGGGCGTAATACCTTCGCCCTGATATTTGAGGTTGAATTGCGCTTGCAACTCCGTAGGAGTTTCGATTTTCTTCTTGCCATGCTTGAGCGCTTGCCTCAGGCGTAGTGAAAAGGCTTTTTTCTCGTCTTTAGGATTGTGCATGCCATAAGTGTGAAATATCCACTGCCACTCATGACAAGCGTTTGATTGTCAATCACTAGCAAATACTTTATCGTTGTAACCTGCCGCAATCAACGATGATTTATTACTTTAAAGGGATGGACAATGAACCAAACAAAGAATGAAACACAGAACCACGAATTGGTAGGCACGATCGCAGGCGCAGGTATGGGTGCTGCAACAGGTGTGGGCGGAACGGTAGCAGCAGTGTCCAGTTTAGGCGTTGCTGGTCTCAGCGGCCCTGGCATTGTGTCTGGTTTAGCAGCGCTTGGAGGTGGCTCTATGCTTGGAGGATTGGTTGTTGCTACTGGTGGAACAGCGTTGCTGGTAGGAGGATTGGGCTATGCAGGCTATTGCATCGCAAAAAAATTGAAAAACGATGCTGCTTAATACTGACAGAGAAGAATACAGACAAGGGTGGGGTAATAATGCACAAGTTAATCGTTGGAGTGTTGGCTTCTTTGTTTGCAGCTCAAGCACTCGCTGCTTACCCTGCAAAGTTGGTTGATGAATGCAAAAAAGGACTAAAAGAATATGTCGTAAATCAGGTTGGTGTATTCACTAAAGCGAATGAAATTGCGATCAATAGAAATTGTAATTCGATTCCAAATGAGTATCTATGCTTTATCAAGAAAACAAAAGAACAAGCGAAAGTTCAAGGTGACAATTTCACAAGCCATGCCAATCAAGGGATTTTTGAACAGGAATGTGGCGTGAGGTGAAAAAGATAAATGATGTGCTGCTAAATTTTCACAATGTGTCCGTATATGAAGCCATGAAAAATAACGAGGCAAAAATTATGGGGATCTTTTTCCGTCATTGCGGTTTACTAATACGGCAGGTATTTTCAATTTTTATGAAGTCAACTAGCAGATTAATATTGTTGATATTCAGTGCATCAACCACTCTAGCATTAGCGCAAAGTGATGATTCGAATTATCTTATTTCCGCTATAAGAAAAGGGGATGCGGATTATATTCAAAACATCGATAGCAGTTTAAAGGTGCAATATCGCATGGCGGAAATTTCTGTCAATTCCTGCCAAGGAAAAGATGCTCGTCATTGCCCTGTTAGGGTTAGCCATAATCGCTCCACCAGAGGCACTATAAGTTGCATCAAAGTGGGCACGGATTTGAATACAGGTTTCAGTGTTTCCAAAAGAATCGATGTTGCAAAATTAGTTAATGACGTTGTCGGCCTTGGCCCTGGGGAGCCGCTACTTGAACAGCTCGCTAAAAATTCTGCCCACGTTGAAATGATTGAAAGCTTGGAAGAGAACTGCAACAAAGAAACCGTTGAAGCAATTCATAAACTTTTAAGTGACGTAATCGATGCACGACAATATTTCTTGCATCTAACCAGTGACAAGAATAGCGCCGAAGGAAGAGCCTTACTACATGCAAGGCTAACACGTCACTGTAATGTGGATAATATGTTTGGACTGGAACGGACTATTAAAGACTATCCAGAGTGCAGGGAGATCCTTGAGCCGGAGTTGAACAGGCAGAGGGAGAAGGAAATCCAGCGAGAATCTGATTTCAAAGCTCGCATTTCGGGGAGGTCCGATAGAATATCCGGGTATCAGCAATTCCAGTTTGGAATGAAGCCAAGCGATGTCGATGCTCTGCTTAGGAAGCATAACAACTGTATGCAGCAGTATGACGAATCGACAAAGAAAAGTGGGGTTTATTGCACTACCAGCCGCATTGCAGTACTGTCTTATCAAGCACAGACGCTTGAGTTAAGTGGCATTGAACTTGATGATGTTCAGAATTTCAATCCTAGAACAATTCGCTCAACGATTTCCTCGAATGCGAAAACTTACGGACTTGCATATGAAAATCAGCATCCAAACGATATTCAACTATCTAACGGGCAGATCCAAGAAATAGTTTTAGCAGCGTTTGACAATTGGAGTATTGTTTATTTTGCCAAGCTATACCGAGATGGCACTGTAAAAACAAATACCGGCTATTTTGACAATGCCTCTGCACAAATTATTAAGCAGCGTTGGCTGGCAAGGCAATAATAGTTGGCACTCTGATTGCGACGTATTTTTTCAATCGCTTTAACCGTGCAATCAAGCCTGCCTAATCGCCGGCTTTTTTCATTTCTATGCCCTATTTTTCCTTTACACGCATAACAGCGAGCTAAAATAATACTGATAGGCAGTTGATAAGCAATTGTCTAATCCATGACAACTAAAACAACAAGGATACCCAAATGATTTACCTGCAACAGAATTACATCAAGACCGCTGTGGACCGGTTAGGAGGCCCCACAAAGAGCGCTCATGCAATGGCTGTGTCTAACACTACCATTCATGAATGGATTAAACGAGGAAGGATCGTTGATATCGACAAAGCAAAACGAATGGCTCAATTGACAGGGATCGAGCTTCGGCAATTGAGGAGCACATTATGATCTCCGAAAAACATCTTAAACAGAAAGCGCAAGCAGCAATCAATGCAGCGTTAAAGGATTTTCGTGAGGGGTTATATGTTGAACCGTCTGCCGATAAAATTTATTCCGATGAATATGAAAAACTGGATCGACTGCAAAGCGATCAAGCCGTGATTGCATTTATACTTGCGGCAAATTTATCAGGCGGTTCAGTTGGTGATGTGGATATTTACAAATTGATTCGGACTTATCTTTGGGACGTAGAGGCCAGAGCGAAAATCAATGATGTGGTGAAAACTCATGAGCATCGAGATCGCCTTGCTAGGAATGATCATTCTTCAGCTTGCAGTCCTATTCTTGGATGACCTGATAAGAGAACGAGTCATAGCTGTGGCGGAGCAGTGTTAATTGCGTCCTCAATAATGATTCGTTCTCTGCCATGAGTAGTACCGCACACTTCTGTTGAACGAAGGTGTTTGGTAACAGTTGTTGGAAGACCCTTTCTAGGTGCTGGCGTTGGGTGCAATGTTTTGGTCGGCAAGTCCGTTGCTTTGCTTTTTCATTCTTTATCTATTATTAGAAATCGTAACGATTCTAAATATCTAAAAGATAAAAGCAAAACAAGAAGAATTGAACCCACAATCTTTCGATTTTTTGTGGGCTTCTTATCCTAACAGAGCTACCAAGGATTCAGCACGTAAGTGTGTGTACCGCTTCAACATATCCATTGTTTTGTGTCCGGATATCGCTGCGACTTGCATCGGATTTAAACCCTTTTCAAATAAGCGGGTTACGGCTTCGTGGCGTAGGTCATGAAAACATAAGCCAGAAATTCCAGCCCGGCGACAGGCTCTTTCAAATGCTTGGCTCATTGAACTGGCCTTTAAATTGAATACGCTTCCACCAATATTACGTGGCAAATTTTTGAGCACTTCCACTGCTTTTGTTGATAGTGGAATGGTTCTTGGACTGTCCGTTTTTGTTTTTGGAATATGCAAAGTGCATTTGCTTAGGTCTACACAATCCCACGTAATTCCTGCCAGCTCTCCACGCCGCATACCGGTTTCTAAGGCAAGCCGCACAATCGCTCTCAAGGTTAGCGAGCCTGTGGCAACGAGGATACGCACCTCTTCCCCTGGCTCCAAACGACGGTCACGCCCCCGGTTAGGCTTAGGTCTACGCACTTTTTTTGCGGCGTTGTCAGGCAGGTATATACCCCAATCTTTGCGGGCTGTATCAATGACTCGACTAAGCAGTGCCAATTCTTTATTAACCGTTGTTGGGGAGACCACCTTTATCCGCCCTTCTCTATATCCGACGATATCTGACGAAGAAAGGTTAGCCAACGATTTTTTGGCAATCGAATGTTTTCTCAGGTTTGCTAATCGAGATGACTCTTCCCGCCAACCCCGCTTAGTCACGGAGATTTCTGTCCGGTATCGTTCTAAAACGGCATACAGAGTTGTTTTTTCAGCTTCGCTGCGGTCAAAAAATTGACCTCGATCCATTTCACTCTCAATTTGTCGAGCCCATGTTTCAGCATCCGATTTTTTGAGGAAAACTTTGGATTTTGGAGGGTAGCCCTGCTTCCGTACTTGCGCCTGCCAGCCGTTAGCTCGTTTAGTGAATGTCGCCATGTTTCCCTCACTGTGTAAGGATTGTGTATGGAGACGACTTTTTGGGCTAAAACGACAATTTCAGACACGCTAACTGCTTGATTGCAAAGCGGATTAAGCGGGGAGAATCAGAACCACGATTTGGCTTCGGAGGCCAATACTCTATCCACTGAGCTACAGCCGCGTGAGATGAACGGTGAAGAGGCTTGAAGGATACCGTTTTTCCGCTTTCCCGTCCATGCGAGACCATTGTTTCCCGTTCCAAATAGGCTGGTTTACGTCTATAATCGCAAGTTTTGGCGGGGCGCCATGCAACAATATTGATTGCATGAATACAGCACACCGGCACGCACGCAGGTTTTAATAATTGTACTGAGGGAATAATGAGCGACGCACATAACGAACACGAATCCGCAATTAGAACGCCGAAGCAACTTATCGTTGCCATTGTTGCGGCCTTTTTGGTCCCGATTATTTGCATCGTCTTGCTGGTGCAATACGTGACCAACAACAAGCAGGTTGGCGCCGGCTCCGAAGCCCAAACCCCTGAAGCTATCGCAGCTCGTATCCATCCTGTAGCCGACGATGGTTTTACCTTGAAGGACGTCAACGCACCCAAACAGTTGCAAACTGGCGAAGCGGTGTATACGTCTACATGCTCAGCCTGTCATGCTACTGGTGCCGCAGGCTCACCGAAGTTTGGCGATGCAGGTGCCTGGGCACCACGTATCGCTCAAGGTTATGAGACTTTGTTGTCACATGCGTTAAAGGGTATTCGTGCAATGCCGGCCAAAGGCGGCAATCCTGATCTTGACGATGTCGAGGTCGCGCGTGCTTTGGTTTATATGGCCAATAAGAGTGGTGCCAAATTTAACGAACCCGCCGCGCCTGCTGCCAAGGCTGATGCAGCAAAGTAAGCTTACGTTTCTCTTTTCAATAAAAAAGCCGACTGTATGGTCGGCTTTTTTTATTTGGCTGCGATTTAAACACTAGCGCTTTTTCATCTTGCCGGCATTCTTCTTTCTAATCACAAAACGCGTAATGGCTGCCACAGCACCCAGCACCAACGCCCCGCGTACAAGCGGCTTCACCAAGTGCGTTTTTTTCGATAATCTTGCGATCACACTCATTGCTAACGGCAGCAGCACTTGAAGATTGCCGAGGTTGGCGCCTCTCAGTATTGAACCGCCTTTGATTGCCGCAAAAGCACCCATGGCAACATGGGCAATCGCACTTTTGGCAAGTGATTCTGCACTCAAGCTCGTTCGCACGTCGGCTCTTGCATGTGTGATTGCCAAGCGGTGCGCAGCACCCTGGGCCACCAGCAGTCGTTTGCGCTCTGTCATAGATAACGAATCGTTGTGCTGTTCACTTGGCATATTCATCCTCGCGCTTAAAGCAACGCATCACGATCCTGCCGCAATTCCGCCATCGTCGCAGGCAAGGATAATTTGCCGTGTTGCAGCGATGATCGTATATATAACAATACCGCGACCGTTGCCAACGTAAAGACTAAAGCCATGATCAGCAAGATCTTCCATCCCAAGCTTTCCCAGGTCAATACCACGACCAGTGCTGACCAATAGGCCAGCGCAAACCAGGCAGCAAGAACACCCAATGCAAACACCACAGACAGCTTTAATAAAGTCGTACGCACTTCCGCCAATTCAAGCGCGGCAAGTTCTATTCTGCTGAAAAATAAGCCGAACGCATTTTTTGCGATAATGGACAAGCCGGCTAGCAGGCCAGGATTTGGCGCCACGCCTGGTGAATTGGATTGTGGAGATTCCATAAAACCTTGTGATCCCGGCCGTTTACTTGCGAGCGATCAGCATACCCACCAGCAAACCGATTCCCGCTGAAATAGCGACGGCCTTCCATGGATTTTCTTGCACAAAATCGTCGGCCGTTTCGGCCATCTCTTTGCCTGTTTCGATGGCAGCCGTTTGCACTTCTTGCGCTTTGTCGATCGCCGTTTCCAGCAGGCCCAAGCCTTTATTACGCAACTCTTCGGCTTTGTCGCCGGTTACGGCAGTCGCTTCCCGAAACAGTGCTTGTGCGTCTTTGATCAGGGTTCTCATATCAGTCCTCACGGTTTTGTAATTGGATGTCAACATGGTAATTTCCTTCCGAAATTAAGATCCCACTTCTTCAAGCTTACTGCATTCCAGGCAAATGCTATCAAATAATAGTTTCAAAATTGTTTAATCAATTTGATATAAAACAAATTCATCATACTCAAGGTTCAAATGCTCAACAAGCCTTTAATCATAGGATTTAAAAGCCATGCTTATAAAGGATTAGAGCGCCTAACAAAAGGCGTCTGGCAAGGAGAAGCAACGCCGCCAGACGCCTTTTGTTAGGCGCTCTTAGTTTGTTTTAAAAGTTTCTCGATGCAGTTCTGCCATGCTTTCAATACTGCCGATCTGAATCACCACCGGCTGCATGGACGATGTCGGCTGTATCGGACGCCATGCAAACAGCCATTCTTTTTGATTTGCATTGTGCTTACTCTTGGAAAATGCCGCTCCCAGCGGGCTCGGCACACCGTATGAAATTGCCGCGTCAATCCCTGCCCAATTGGGTAACAGCTTGCGCACAGCACGATGGATCCGCTCTCCGAATTCCTCCGGTTTATGAATGATCAGGCAGCTATCCGTGCCCGCAGTCTTGTCAAACAGTTTCTCATCCCATGCATTCGCCAAACTCAATGTAAGGTAATGGGGCGCTGCCGCGGACTGAGGTTTTGATGGCTTGAACGGCAGGATTTGCTCACTGCCCGGGGATTGACGCATTGTCTCGTCCGGCAGGGACGGCAGCGGACGAAATTCTCCCAAGGTGAAAGAACGTTCGAGCGACTCGTATTTCGAATAACGATAAAGTTTTTGTGGACGCTGATAATCGACAACGGCGAGCATAATAATCCTGTGTAACGATGAGATAAAAGCAGAATGAGACGCTGATCAATTCAGTACTGAATAGACTGTGAACTATACAAGTTGCAAGCTCAATATCGCAACCAATACCACGCCATTCCTATCCATTCATGCATGGCATAACTGGCGTGGTACAACGCCGAACCTCCAGGCATAAAATCGTATGGCGACAAATTCCTCCAGCGCCGACTCAAGAATTGAGTCGGTGCCGCCACAACATCAAAACCATTCCGCACGAAAATCGATTTTGCACGCGCCATATGCATCGCATCTGTCACAAGCAAAATCCTTTGCACACCAACCGGCTGCAATATACGTGCTGAATACTGTGCATTTTGCGCCGTGTCGTTGGACGCTTCCTCCAGCCATTTAACCGGCGTCGAAAAATCTTCGCGCAAAACACGCGCCATCTGCGCTGCTTCCGATTGCGGTGCGCCGGTTGGCGCGCCTCCTGTAACCAAAATCGGCAATCCGGTGTCGATATACAATTTTGCAGCATAGCGCAAACGTATCAACGTGATCGCATTTGGTACGCTCAATCCGCCATATTCCGGCGCACCTACAATCTGACCACCGCCCAATACAACAATGGCTTGTGCGCCGGTGTGATGAGTTGAGATCAGCGGCGCATTCAATTCTTCCAAAGGCCGGACCAACAACAATGCGCCTGCCGGCGTGCTGATCGCAACAAGAATCAAAAGTGACCCGGCGCTCAGTGCCATACCAAACCTGGGCCATTTTTTTCGCAAAAAATATCCCACTACGCATAAGGCAATCAAGCCAAGAGGCGGCAAGAAAAATGCACTGACCAAATTCGCGATAAAGATATTCCAGTTCATGTAATGCGGCCTTCCCGATTGGTATTCTATTTTGCAGCACATCCGCCCATCAGCATTATCACATTGATCGTGTGTATGTGTTGATCTGCTTTTGATTTATCCAACACTCAAATTATCCGATGGAGAGATGATATTCGAGTAGGGCGCCTGCCTATCATCGACGGCAAGGAACTTACTGCAATATCGTTTATCCTCAAGCTGGAATGGAGCCTTGTCGCAGCGCTCGTATTATCATTTCGTTGTTGGAATACGAAAGCCGGGTAAGCTTGTTAGGTCAGACTTGAGCAGGGTCTGTTGCCTTAACAGGCAAGCCCTTTTCAATCCGATTACGTCCGTTGCGTTTGGCACTATATAAAGCCGAGTCGGCCTTGCATAGAAAATCGTGCGGACTTTCCGTCAGTGCGAATTGCGCACATCCTCCGCTGACTGTAATGCTGTGCGACTTTCCATCAATAACAAAATCTTCTTCTGCAATCTTGCAGCGGATACGTTCTGCAATCATGCTTGCGCTTTCAAGATCACATTGCGGAAGCAGCATGACGAATTCTTCGCCGCCATAGCGTGCAACAAAATCCATTTCTCTTGCGCAGTTTAATACCCTTGTTGCCACCCCTTTCAATATTTCATTCCCGGCGAGATGGCCGTGCGCGTCATTAAATAATTTGAAGTGGTCGACATCCAAAAGGATCACCGAAAGAGAACGTTCTTCCCCCATGCGCGCATATTCGCTTGTCCTTCTTTTGATCTCCTCCTCAAAGCTGCCAAAATTATTCAGGCCGGTAAGATGGTCCTTGCGCGCCATATGATCGAGCAATACCATCTGGATTTGCAAATCCTGATTCAATAATTCGATCTCGCTGTTTTTCTGCGCCAGCAATTCATGTGTCTTGGCATTGCGGATAGCCGTGCTGCTGAAAGACGCGAGCATTTCGATCAGTTTCAAATCGGTTGCTGACAGTACGAGCGGCTGGCTCAATGTAGCCAATGTCATGGTTCCTATCACGGTCTTGTGCAAACGAATCGGAACAATCAACAAGGTACGGATCGTTTCAAGAACATCGACATAAATCCTGTCTTTCTCCGACATCGGCAAATGCAATATCTTGGTCGCATCCTCAACATAGAAGTGTTGATTATGCGTATAGACATAACCGCTTTGCCCATCACTCGCGCTAAACGAGTATTTGGTTCCTTTTGTCGCCTCTCGATGGCGGGGCACCAAATGTTTGAACGGCTCGCTGAATGCCGTTGTCACAACTGATAACTCATGCTCATCAGCCAGCAGAATGCTGACGGCATCAAAATGAAAATGCTGGATAAATTCTCTGGCAATCAAATCGTATACGCCGCTTACCGTGGTGAGGCTATTCATCTCGGTGACGCACGCAAAAAATTGCTGCATATTGTCAGACATTGCCGCCGCCATCCTGGTGCGCTCAATGGACAAATGCTGATGCCATAAAGGTTGAATTTTCCCCGAATGAATATCGGCGATCGCCCGCATCTGTTCAATCGCTACCGTATCGAAAACTCGTTGCTGGCTGAAGATCGATGCCGTGCCAATTGTCTGAACCGTGCCGTCATTCTTTTTGATGACAAGAGGAACAACCACCAAACTGCACATCCTCCATCGCTTAAACCGTAGCTGGGTAATTTCTGCGAACTCTGCAAGATTGTTCTCAGTGACGATCTGTGGCAAACCGGCTTGAAAAACCTTGACGTTGACGTCAGGTTGATCGAAACGATATTCAAATCCCTTATAACCGTTTTGTACGCCGGCAAACTCATCCGGCAACCTCAAATGCGTGGTGACCAGTGCATCGTGAGATTCTTTAACGAGATTGATTGCGCCGCCATCGACATCCGGGAGCGAAAATATTTGCTCACCAAATGCCGTGAGCAATGCTGTGAATTGTGCAGGCACGGCGTCAGCTAATGACGAGCTGCGAAGTGGCAATGCTTGATGTTCAGCATTCGCTTGTGCAGTAGCCTCACGATTTTTCACCGCGTTCCCCCTCTCATTATTTCTGCTTTGCGCATATGTTTGACCGAGATGCGCATTGCAGTTTTAACGAGCTGTTATCGTTGCATTGTTGTGATTTTTATTTTTTTAAAACCCGATTAGTTTAGCAAATACTAGGCCTGCCAAAACTTTATTCTGATGATTTTTCTTGAACGTAGCAGTTTGCCAAAACTGTTAATTAGAGATTCTGATGTGAGTAATTGCTTCACTATTTTTTTCATGCATATGCCCGGCATCTGCCAAATTTTTTGTTAAACCGTTTTGATGTTTGAAGCGATGCTTTATTAAAAAACAATTGGCATTAACGCCATGAATGCAAAAAATAATGCGCTCTACAATTGTGCAGCAAGCATGGCGCCTTCACGAATTGCGCGTTTTGCATCAAGTTCGGTCGCCAGTGCAGCGCCGCCTATCAAATGAAAACATGGCTCCGATGCAGCCGTGGATTGCTGTGCCGGCATTAGATCAATTAATGATTCTTGTCCTGCGCAGATGATGACGTGATCGACTTCCAGCACACGTGATTTACCGCCGACTGTAATGTACACACCCTGATCGTCGATCTTGTTGTACTCAACACCCGCCAGCATCTCGACACCTTTACGGAACAATGTCGCGCGATGCACCCAGCCTGATGTCTTGCCCAGCGATGCACCCAGCTTCGATGCCTTGCGTTGCAATAAATAGATTTGGCGCACCGGCTTCTCCGCTATTGGCGCGACCAACCCGCCATTGGTTTTCGCGGCAAGATCAACACCCCACTCGCCCAACCAATGCCGCAATGGAATTGGTAGTGGCACATCCGTGTCATGCGACAAAAATTCACCGATATCGAAACCGATCCCGCCAGCACCGATGATTGCCACACGTTGCCCCACCGGCACGTTGCGTTGCAAGACATCCAGGTACGACAACACTTTAGGATGGTCGATGCCGTTGATGTGCGGCTTGCGCGGCACGATACCGGTTGCGATAACGATGTGCTCAAACCCTTGCTGCAACAACGCTTCACGCGTTACACGTTGGTTCAGCATCAACTTCACTCCAGTCACTTCAATGCGCCGCGTGAAATAACGGATAGTCTCGCTGAACTCTTCCTTGCCGGGAATCCGCATCGCCCAATTGAATTGACCACCGATCCGGTCGCTTGCCTCAAATAACGTGACGGCATGGCCGCATTCTGCAGCGACCGTTGCTGCTGACAGGCCGGCGGGACCGGCGCCGACCACGGCAACACGTCGCGCTTTCACTGTGCGGCGATACACCAATTCCGTTTCATATCCTGCACGCGGATTGACCAGACAACTTGCACGCTTGTTGACGAACGTATGGTCCAGACAGGCTTGGTTGCAAGCGATGCAGGTATTGATTTCATCGGCACGGCCTGTCGCGACTTTGTTGACGAATTCCGGGTCGGCTAAAAACGGGCGTGCCATCGATACCAGATCGGCATCGCCGCGCGCGAGGATATCTTCCGCTTCTTGCGGCATATTGATGCGGTTCGATGCCACTACCGGAACCGATACAGCCTTGCGCAGGCGTGCTGACAAACTGCTGAATGCTGCCCGCGGCACTGACGTGACAATGGTCGGCACGCGCGCTTCATGCCAGCCGATGCCGCTATTGAAAATGGTGACGCCGGCCTTTTCCAATGCTTGCGCAACAATCACCACGTCGTCCCATGTATTGCCACCCTCAACCAGATCGAGCAAGGAGTGGCGATACATGATGATGAAATTTATCCCGACTGCTTGCCGCACGCGCTTGACGATTTCTACCGGCAGCCGCATGCGATTTTCGATCGATCCACCCCAGCGATCTGTGCGCCGGTTAGTGCGCGCGCACAGGAACTGGCTGAGCAAATAGCCTTCGCTGCCCATGATCTCCACGCCGTCATAACCTGCCTTCTGCGCCAAGCGTGCGCAACGTACATAATCGCGTATCGTTTTTTCGATGCCCTGCTCCGTCAATGCGCGAGGGCGAAACATCGAGATAGGTGACTTGATTGCGGACGCCGATACGACGAACGGTTGATAACCATAACGACCGGCATGCAAAATCTGCATCGCAATTTTTCCGCCTTCTTCATGCACTGCTCGCGTCAATCGGCGGTGGTTCCAGATGTCGAACCAGCTATTCAAGGTGCCGCCAAAGGGTAGTAGCCAGCCTTCACGATTGGGTGAAATGCCACCTGTGACAATCAGGCCGACACCGCCTCGCGCGCGCTCCCGAAAATACGCGGCCAGCTTTGGATAATGATAGAAGCGATCTTCCAGACCCGTATGCATCGATCCCATGATGACGCGATTGCGCAACGTTGTGAACCCTAGATCCAACGGTGTCAGCAAATGTTTATACGCAGAGGTTTTCATTTGGCGTCTGAAAGAGGTACAGTACAGCAGAGTTCATTTAATTCGATTTCAATGAAACGATTTTCAATTTTCCTGATTGTAGTCTATGCCACACTTGCACAAGCCTTGGCGCAAGCACAAGAACATTCTCCGGCCGGCATGTCAGGCAACAATCTGGTTGTCACTGCTGCACGTGTGAATAATGATGGAGAAGCATTTTATGAATTGCAAGCGACGGGGATTGTGCACGCCACACCGCAACAAACCTGGAAGAAATTGACTGCCTATGGCGAGATGCAAACCTATGTACCCAACTTGGTATCTGCAAAACTTATCTCACGTATCGGCGATGAATCTACCATCGAGCAAAAATGGGTGAAGCGGGTTTTATTTTTTACGCACACGGTCAATCTTGTGGTGCGCGCAAATGAATATCCTATTTCCCGTATCGACATCTCACTGATATCCGGCGAAATGAAAAAATATTCGGCTACCTGGGAATTGACGCCTGTCGGCCCCGATGGCATGAAGGGCACGCGCATCAGCTACCATGGAAAGATTGAGCCGGATTCATATATGCCGGCGTTTTTTGGTACGTCGATGATGTTGTCGGATTTGAAGAGCATGATGGAGGCGGTGTTGATGGAAATTGATAAATAGGATCGCCGTTTGTTTGGCGTGTGCTGCATACCGCTTTAAAGAATGTGTGTATTTCTTCGGACTACCGTGCTGGGGGGTGTAGCAGGGAATTCGGATAGCATGCTATCCGCCTGCGGAACGGCATGGGCTTGCAAGCCCATGCTCCTTCAGTCCGGCAGTTGTTCTTGAATGTGTATATTTCTTCGGACGACCATGCCGGGGGTAGCCCGGCGGCTACTCACTTTTCTTGCTTCGCTGTATAGACCGGAGACATAGGTAACAACTGTGCCGGGACATGGGTAACACATTTAATCGCATCTTTTTATGTGATGCAAGTCGA
>DATBRC010000079.1:0-16594 GCA_036560485.1 Burkholderiaceae bacterium | reverse complement strand
AAAACCTGACCTGAACACAATGCAATAGCAGCGATAGCAATGATACGGCGAGGAAAGAGTGGTACAGAAAAATGCTCGTAAGGTAGTTTCATTAGCTAAATTTAATTTTCAATATTCTTATCGTGCCTGTGCGGAATGCAGCATGGCAAAATCTATGATGTGATACGGACGATGTCATTAAACACAGCAACCAGCATCAATGTCATCAAGATACCCAAACCCACTCTTTGAGCGGCTTCTTCAAATTGCTTGGAAACAGGACGTCCAGTTAAAACTTCCAGCGCATAATACAGTAAATGCCCGCCATCAAGTACTGGAATCGGCAGCAAATTCATTACGCCTAAACTGAGACTGATAAAAGCAATAAACGTAAGGTAACTTATCATGCCGATACGCGCTGTTTTACCTGCGTAGTCTGCAATCGTGATCGGGCCAGATAAATTTTTCCACGATACTTCACCGATGATGATTTTGCCGAGCATTTTCACCGATAACACACTGCTATCCCAAGTCTTCTGAATTGCCTTGCCAAATGCTTGAGGAGGCGACCTGCTGGCAATGATCATCTCTGGTGCGCCAGAGATCACTTCAGCATAGATTCTGCCAAACATTTTTCCATTTTCCAGATACCCCTCAGGCGTAACAATCGTATCGAATGTTTGCTGATTGTGTATTCCATGTATTTTGAGAGGCGTATTTGGAGATGATCGAATTACATCGATAAATTTTTGTGCATCTGATACAGGAGTGTCATTCACATCAAGAATTCTATCTCCCGCTTTCAGGCCAGCACGCATAGCTGGACTATTATCGTTTATTTTTCCAAGCTGAAATGGACGCGCCAGAACGATTCCAAGTTTGCCTAAAAAATCACTCTCCAGGTCCTTGGTGGATATGCTGTCCAGTGGGATCGTCACCGTTTCAGAAGTGGTATTCGACGATGTTCCTGCATTGGAGCGTTGAAAACTAAGTGCTGCTGCTTGTTTCTCCACTGCTAACTGCACAAACTTCCAGTGCAAATCAGACCAAAGCTGAATTGGCTCCCCATTGACAGCGGTAACCAATTCACCTCCACGCAAGCCTGCCTGGTATGCAATGGATTTTTCCGGTACTGCCCCTAATTTAGCAAGTGGTTCGGGTATGCCATATATATACAGCCCCGAGAAAATGAATATCGCCAAAAGAAAATTGGCAATCGGACCCGCAGCCACAATAGCAATCCGGCGCCATACAGTTTGATTTGTAAATTCACGCTTTAATTCTGCAGCGGACAGGCTGACCAAATCCTGCTCACGTGCATCCAGCATTTTTACATAGCCGCCGAATGGCAAAATTGAAATCGCCCATTCAGTTTGATCGGGGCCGACTTTGCGGGAAAATATGACTCTTCCCATCCCAACAGAGAAACGCAAAACTTTGACACCACACCATCGCGCGACCCAGTAATGCCCTAACTCGTGCACTACGATCAATATGCCTAATACGACAAGAAACGCTATGGCAGTTTGGAGTAGCATCATGATTTGATAAACGAATAGGTGATTTCACGAGCGCAACGATCATGTTCAAGCACGTCGTCAAGGCTTGTTACATCTTTGTGCAGCAATTTATCCATTACGCGATTGATTAATTGATCAATCATCCGAAATCCGATTTGACGATCTAGAAATGCTTGGACAGCAACTTCGTTAACAGCGTTCAATATTGCCGGTGCGGTTCCACCAGCATCTAGCGCATCATACGCCAAGTTGAGACAGGGAAATCGTTTGAAATCAGGCGGCTCGAACGTCAATTGCCCAATTTTTGCCAAATCAATCGATTCCACGCCAGATTCCATACGATCAGGATATGCAAGCGCATGCGCAATTGGTGTACGCATATCCGGATTGCCTAATTGTGCCAAAACCGAACCATCCACATAAGAGACCATCGAATGAATAACACTCTGAGGATGGATTACTACTTCAATTTGGCTGCTGGAAGCGCCGAATAGCCAATGTGCCTCGATGACCTCCAAACCCTTATTCATCATCGTTGCAGAATCAACGGATATTTTGCGGCCCATAACCCAATTAGGATGCGCTACCGCTTCTTCCGGCGTGACTTTATCCAAAGTATCCAAGGCGCGATTGCGAAACGGGCCACCAGATGCGGTCAGTAAAATTTTCGCAATCCCATGTCGTGATGGTGAACGGTCAAACGTCTTGGGCAAACATTGAAAAATCGCATTATGTTCACTGTCAATGGGTAAAAGCGTTGCACCATGTTCCGTAACAGCATCCATAAAGAGCTGACCTGACATGACCAATGCTTCCTTATTCGCCAACAAGACCTTTTTGCCGGCTCGTGCTGCCGCCAAAGTGGGGGCCAAACCGGCTGCACCTACAATTGCTGCCATCACAGTATCGCAACGTGCGTCCTCAGCGATTGCACACAAAGCTGCTTCGCCGTATTCAACGTCAATTTTCAAAGCACGTTGATTTAATAGTTTCGATAACTTTTGTGCCGCATCCGCTGAACCGACTACGGCAATTTCGGGATGGAACTGCTCACATTGGGCTGCAAGTTCTTCAACGCGCGTGTGCGCACTTAACGCATGCACCGAATACCGATCAGGATGACGTGCCAGCACATCAAGAGTTGAAATCCCGATGGAGCCTGTCGAGCCAAGGATGGTTATATATTGCATGGCGCTCATCTTAAAGCCAGAAGTTAATTAGCACGGCAAGTGGCAAGGTGGGTATCAATGCATCAATCCTGTCCAAAACACCACCATGTCCTGGCAACAAGTTACTGCTATCTTTCAGATTGATGCGACGTTTGAGTTGAGACTCGAACAAATCACCAACGATACTGGCTGCCACCAAAAGCGTCATGACTCCAGCAAGACCACCCCAACCCCATTTCAGAAAAACATGGCTGGAAAATGTCTCATTGAATATCGGGAAATTTATTACGATAGCTGATAATACCAATACGGCTAACCAACCGCCGATAGCACCTTCCCATGACTTTCCTGGCGAAATAGTGATGGCAAGTTTGTGCTTGCCAAATGCTTTGCCGGAAAAATAAGCGCCAATGTCGGCGACCCAAACGATCGACATGATGGAAAAAAGATAGAGAGGCGAATAGTTGAACAGCACAGTAATCGCCATGAAACAACCGAGAATTGCGATCCCGTACATTCCATTCAAAAGACGATTGCCTATTCCAGTCAATGGAGGCAAGCCTATCGCTAACGATGGAACAAGGCGAATGACCAAAATTGCGACGCATAATCCAAAAAATAAAGTCGCACCGGAAAAGTCATTTCTGAAAATCAGGAACCCGAATGCTGCTGTCCATATCGCTGCACCAATAACCGGATGTCTACCATCGAACAAGCGAAAACATTCCCATATGGCAGCCGCAAAAAATAACGCTGCAACAATGGCAAACACGAGAAACGACTTGGAAAAAATGACTGCCAACAGTATTGCGAGCAGTACTAACGCTGTGATCACACGCGTTTTGAGCATCAGGATGCCTTCTTCTTTTCAGCCAACTGTTCGCTGGTGCGTCCAAAACGACGTTCCCGTTGATAGTATGATTCAATAGCTAAATCCAGCGCCTTGTCATCAAAATCCGGCCAAAAGGCATCCGTAAAATAGAGCTCTGTGTAAGCAAGCTGCCACAACAGAAAATTGGAAATACGCTCTTCACCACCTGTGCGAATAAACAGATCCGGCTCGGGAGCATACGACATCATCAGATGCGGCGCTAATTGGTCTTCACTGAAATTCGTTGAACCTGGTTGAAGCGCCACCATTTTATTGACCGCTTGCATAATGTCCCAGCGTCCGCCGTAATTTGCACATACGGTCACGGTCAGGCGTGTATTGTTCGCTGTTTTACGTTCAGCAGCTGCAATGGTATTTTGTAACTTGTCATCAAACCTGCTCAAATCTCCAACCACTTTGAGACGAATGCCATTAGCATGCATCTTCGATACTTCACGCTCAAGCGCAGAAACAAAAAGCCCCATCAAAAAAGACACTTCATCAGCAGGGCGACGCCAATTTTCCGAACTGAAGGCAAATAGAGTTAGATATTCGACGCCACGGCTAACACAAGCCTCGACAATAGTTCGGACAGCTTCAACACCCTTTACGTGTCCCGCCACACGCGGCAAAAAACGTTTGGTTGCCCAGCGTCCGTTACCATCCATAATAATGGCAATATGGCGTGGTGCCGACGCCCCCTGTGGATGTGTGGAACTAGAATGTGTCATATGAAGGCCTAAGCCAGGTAGCACTAATTAAACTGTCAAAACTTCTTTTTCTTTTTCTGCTACAAGCTTATCAACTTCAATGACAAATTTGTCTGTCAGTTTTTGCACATCATCCTGAGCACGACGCTCATCGTCTTCCGAACAAGCCTTCTCTTTCAGGATTTTTTTCAGGCTTTCATTGGCATCGCGTCGTATGTTGCGAATCGCAATTTTCGCATCTTCCGCCTCGCTCTTGACCAACTTGACCATTTCCTTGCGGCGCTCTTCAGTTAGCGGAGGAGTTGGTACACGAATCATATCGCCTTGTGTCGACGGGTTCAGGCCGAGATCGGATTCACGAATCGCCTTTTCAACAACGGCGATCATTTTCTTTTCCCATGGCTGAACACCAATCGTGCGCGCATCAATCAAGGTTACATTTGCCACCTGTGCAATATGCGTAGGCGAACCGTAGTAATCCACCATCACATGATCGAGAATCCCTGTATGGGCGCGTCCGGTGCGCACCTTGGCAAGATCAGCTTTAAGCGTCTCAATCGACTTGTGCATTTTTTGTTCAGTGGTTTTCTTTACGTCAGCGATAGTCATGTCGCTTTTCTCCTTTGCAACGGATCAATCATGGCATTTAAATATGGACAAGTGTACCTTCGTCTTCACCTAAAATCACGCGCTTCAAAGCACCGGGTTTGACAATGGAAAACACCTTAATTGGAAGATTCTGATCCCGGCATAGTGCAAATGCAGTCGCATCCATCACTTGGAGATGCTTCGCAATCGCCTCATCGAACGTTATTGTCGAATATCTGGTCGCATCCGGATCTTTTTTCGGATCGGCGCTATACACGCCGTCAACTTTGGTCGCCTTCAGCACAATTTCAGCACCGATTTCAGAACCACGCAAAGCGGCGGCGGTATCGGTAGTAAAAAATGGATTGCCGGTACCTGCTGCAAATACGACGATCTTTCCTTCTTCCAGGTATTGCAAAGCTTTAGGGCGCACGTAAGGCTCGACCACTTGTTCAATCCCAATCGCGGACATCACACGCGCCACAATCCCAACCTGGCGCATTGCATCAGCCAGTGCGAGAGAATTCATGACTGTCGCCAACATCCCCATATAGTCTGCGGTCGCCCTATCCATTCCCTGTGCACCAGGTGCTACGCCGCGAAAGATATTGCCGCCGCCGATAACGATAGCCAGCTCGACACCGAGTTTTGCCACTTCAGCCACGTCAGCCACCATGCCTTCAATCGTTGCACGATTGATGCCGTAAGGATCATCCCCCATCAAAGCCTCGCCTGAAAGTTTGAGAAGAACTCGCTTATAGGCTGGTTTTGTCATGAATTGGGCTCCTTGTATTATCTGGCTATGGCTATTTCGATCTCCAAATTTGGCAACAGCTTCGCTTCGCCCAATTCAGTGATCCAATTTCATCAAATCTTCGTGTTTTTCTAAGGAGGATCCACGTTCGATCCACCTTAGAAAAACGGGCCTTTCGGCCCGCTTTGTCTGTTATGCCTGCTGAGCTGCAGCAACCTGGGCTGCAACCTCTGCTGCAAAATCGTCTTGTTTCTTCTCAATGCCTTCGCCAACGACAAACATCGTGAATGCTTTGACGCTTGTATTGCTGGCTTTCAACATTTGCTCAACCGTTTGCTTGTCATTTTTGACAAACGGCTGATTAAACAAAGAAACTTCTTTCAAGAATTTCTGCACAGTGCCTTCAACCATTTTAGCAACGATCTCTGCCGGCTTGCCTGATTCCGCTGCTTTTTGCGTTGCAATTGAACGTTCTTTTTCGATCAATTCAGCCGGTACTTGGTCCGATGATAAAGAGACTGGTTTCATTGCGGCAATATGCATGGCAACATCCTTGCCAACCTGCTCGTCTGCGCCATCATATTCAACCATCACCCCAATACGGGAACCGTGCAGATATGAAGTCAACTTGGCTGGCGTTGCGAAGCGCTTGAAGCGGCGGATCGACATGTTTTCACCGATACGGCCGATCAATGCTGCACGCTGCTCATCAACGGTCTTGCCATCGAGTGGCAATGCTGACAATGCAGCGACATCGGCAGGATTTTTCTCGGCGATCAGTTTCGCACAAGCATTTGCCAACGCAATGAACTCATCATTTTTGGTTACAAAATCAGTTTCGCAGTTGACTTCAACCAATGCGCCAACGCCGCCGGCGATATATGCCGCTACAACACCTTCAGCAGTAATGCGCGAAGCTGCCTTGGAAGCCTTGCTACCCAGCTTCACACGCAAAATCTCTTCCGCTCTGACCGGATCACCCTCGGCTTCGGTCAATGCCTTTTTACATTCCATCATCGGCGCGTCTGTCTTCGCGCGCAGTTCGCCCACCATCGCAGCGGTAATTGTCGCCATGCTCTTCTCCTAACAAGTTGAACGCCCTATCGGACGTTCCAATTCAAAATACGTTCACAGTTACTTAAAAAAAAGGGGCGAACCTCTGTTGCCCCTTTTTTGTTGCCCAAATGCATCAGGCGTAAAACTTAGGCTTGCTCGTTAACCTCAACAAATTCATCAGCCGTACCCTTGACCGACTCAACAACATCGTTAAGCGCATTGGCACGACCTTCAAGAATTGCATCCGCCACGCCGCGTGCGTACAACATGATTGCCTTGGAAGAGTCGTCATTGCCTGGAATCACATAAGTAACGCCTTCTGGCGAGTGATTGGTATCGACCACGCCGATTACAGGAATGCCTAGTTTTGCTGCTTCAGTAATCGCACCTTTGTGATAGCCGACGTCAACGACGAAAATTGCGTCTGGCACACCGCCCATGTCTTTGATACCGCCAATGGCTTTTTGCAATTTCACCATTTCGCGCTGGAACATCAACGCTTCTTTTTTGCTCAATTTTTCAACCGAACCGTCAGCGATAGAAGCTTCCATCTCTTTCAGGCGCTTGATCGATGTTTTAATCGTTTTGAAGTTGGTCAGCATGCCGCCCAACCAACGTTGGTCAACGTAAGGCACGCCGGCACGCTGCGCTTCAGCAGCGATGATTTCGCGTGCTTGACGCTTGGTGCCAACCATCAGAATGGTGCCGCGATTGGATGACAATTGACGAATATATTTCATCGCCTCTTGGTACATGCCAAGGGTCTTTTCCAGATTGATGATGTGGATTTTATTGCGATGGCCAAAAATAAACGGAGCCATCTTAGGATTCCAGAAGCGCGTTTGATGTCCAAAATGGATACCGGCTTCCAGCATTTCACGCATAGTTACGGACATAATAATCTCCAGGGTTAGGTCTTGAATCCGGTCAGTCACCTATTCAGATTGGCTTTTTATTGTTCAAAAGCCAGCCGTGGAACAAGCACCCTTTTCGATCGGATTCGCGCTTAGTAAAAATTTCAATCAAAGTTTCACTTGAAAACCAATTCAAGCTAACCAAAGATTATACCCTAAAACCACGCTATCATTCAAGATGGACTTCACTATGTCTTATGCGAAACTCAAAGGCGTCGTCTATAATTCTCTCTTGATTGATTCTCTCAGCTGATTTTTCAGCGATTTCTGGCTTCTTATGATCTCTATTAAAACCGCCGAAGACATTAAAGGCATGCGTGTAGCGGGCAAATTGGCCGCAGAAGTGCTTGATTTCATCACGCCCCATGTCAAAGCAGGTGTTACAACCGGTGAACTTGATCGGCTTTGCCATGAATATATGGTTGATGTGCAGCAAACGATCCCCGCCCCGTTGAATTATTGCCCACCCGGATACACACCCTACCCCAAAGCAATCTGCACTTCGGTCAATGACGTGATTTGCCATGGCATTCCGGGCGATAAAGTCTTGAAAAATGGCGACGTTGTCAATCTTGATATCACTGTCATCAAAGATGGTTATCACGGAGATACCAGCCGCATGTTCTTTGTTGGAGAGCCGTCCATACTGGCGAAACGCCTCACCGAAATCACTTATGAATGCATGTGGTTGGGGATTTCAAAAATCAAACCTGGCGCGCACCTGGGCGATATTGGACACGTTATCCAGCAGCATGCCGAAAAAGCGGGCTACAGCGTCGTACGCGAATTTTGTGGTCACGGCATTGGTAAAGTTTTCCATGAAGAACCACAAGTCTTGCATTACGGTCGTCCTGGCACGCTGGAAAAACTCGAAACCGGCATGATTTTCACAGTTGAACCGATGATCAATGCCGGTCGCCGCGAAATTCGCGAAATGGGTGACGGCTGGACAATCAAGACGAAAGACCACAGCCTTTCTGCACAATGGGAACACACAGTACTGGTTACTGAAACCGGCTATGAAGTCTTGACCGTGTCTGCAGGCATGCCTCCTCCACCTGCCTTTATTAATCAAACCACACCTCAACCCGTCACCGCATAAATATGGCGTCTCAAGCATTGACGCTCAAAGAGCAGCTCAAAACAGAGCGGCAGCACATCATCAGTGCATTCCAGGAAGATGTTAAGCCCGAAAAATTGCTGATCAAGATGCGTCAAAGCGTTGATGCGGCGTTGACGCAGGCATGGCAAACGTTTGATTTGCCGCGCAGCGCTGCTTTGGTTGCGGTAGGCGGTTACGGGCGAGGCGAATTATTTCCCCATTCGGATGTCGACGTATTGATATTGCTGGAATCAACACCGAGCGCCGAACTTCAGGCCAAGCTGGAAGAAATCGTCCAGCTCTTTTGGGATATCGGCCTGGAAATCGGCCACAGCATTCGCACAATCGATGAATGTCTGAGTGAGTCGGCAGCCGACATCACAGTGCAAACCAGTTTATTGGAAGCGCGGCTCATCACCGGCAACAAAAAACTCTTCCAGTTTCTTCAAGATCGCTTCAAAGCGGCGATGGATCCGCAAGCATTCTTTCAGGCGAAGACATTGGAAATGCGGCAGCGCCATGTCAAATACGAAGACACGCCGTATAGCCTGGAGCCCAATTGCAAAGAAAGCCCAGGAGGACTGCGCGACTTGCAGGTCATTCTATGGGTCGCCAGAGCGGCAGGCCTGGGTGACTCGTGGCGCAAATTGTCTGAGCGCGGACTGATCACGGCAACGGAAGCGCGCCTCCTGACTGAAAATGAACGCTTCTTCAAAGACATTCGCATTCGACTGCATATCCACACCAAGCGTCGCGAAGATCGCCTGGTATTCGATGTGCAGACACCGATCGCAGAATCATTCGGTTTTAAAACCAGCGAGACGCGCCGGGCCAGCGAATATTTGATGCAGCATTATTACTGGGCTGCCAAAGCGGTCACGCAGCTCAATACCATTTTGCTGCAAAATATCGAGGCGCAGCTTTTCCCGAAGCCGGCCAATCCGAAAGCGATCAACGAGCGCTTCAACGAAGTCAATGGTTTCATCGATATCGCACGCGAAGATACATTCGAAGCCACGCCATCGGCGATGCTGGAAGTGTTCCTGATATTGGCCCTGCACCCGGATTTAAAAGGCATGACTGCGCGGACTTTGCGTGCGCTCTGGCATGCACGCCTGAAGATCGATACAAAGTTCCGTCGCGATCCAGCCAACCGAGCCATGTTTTTGCAAATCATTCAAGCGCCGCAGGGCATTACGCATGCGCTGCGCGGAATGAATCAAACCAGCATCCTTGGCCGTTATCTTCCGAATTTCCGCCGCATCATCGGGCAGATGCAGCATGACTTGTTTCATGTCTACACGGTCGATCAGCATATCTTGATGGTGGTACGCAACGTGCGGCGCTTCACGATGGCTGAACATGCACACGAATATCCGTTTTGCAGCCAGCTCATCGCCAACTTTGCAGATCCTTGGCTACTGTATATTGCAGCACTATTTCACGATATTGCAAAAGGCCGCGGCGGCGATCACTCTCAACTCGGCGTCGCCGATGCACGGAAATTTTGCAAGGAACACGATCTTAAAAAAGAAGATACCGAACTGGTTGAATTTCTGGTCGAACACCATTTGACGATGTCACAGGTAGCACAGAAAAACGATCTTTCCGACCCCGATGTGATCCAGAAATTTGCCAATATGGTCAAGGATGAACGCCATCTCACGGCGCTCTATCTGCTCACCGTGGCGGACATTCGCGGCACCAGTCCAAAAGTATGGAACGCATGGAAAGGCAAACTGCTGGAAGATCTCTACCGGATGACTTTGCGTGTGCTGGGTGGTGAAGCACACACAGCTGATCGCGAGTTGAAAAATCGCCAGGAAGAAGCACAACATACACTGCAGCTGTATGGATTGCCGGCAAACGTGCACGAACAACTCTGGAAGCAATTGGACGTTGCTTACTTCCTGCGTCACGATGCGTCCGACATCGCATGGCAAACGCGCGCACTGTACGACAAAATCAATAGTGACAAGCCCGTCGTGAAATGTCGCCTGGCGCCAATCGGTGAAGGTTTGCAAGTCACGGTCTATATCAAGGACCAGCCCGATTTGTTCGCTCGGATTTGCAGTTACTTCGACAGAAAAAATTTCAGCATTCTGGATGCAAAGATTCACACGACCAAGCATGGTTATGCGCTTGATACTTTCCTGGTTACCGAGCCGATGTTCGCCAATAATTACCGCGACATCATTAATTTGATTGAGCAGGAATTATCCGAATTGCTCGAAGCGCAAGGCGAGTTGCCGCCGCCAAGTCAAGGGCGTCTGTCGCGTCTGTCGCGCACCTTCCCGATCACACCGACCATCGATTTGCGGCCTGACGAGCGTGGGCAATACTATCTGCTCACGGTCTCGGCCAATGATCGTAACGGCTTGCTGTACTCAATCGCCAATACACTCGCAAAATACAAAATCAACCTGCACACCGCCAAGATCATGACGTTGGGCGAACGAGTTGAAGACGTGTTTATCATTGATAGCCCCGTGCTCAATAACGCCAGAAGCCAGATCCAGTTAGAGACCGATCTACTGGAAGCATTACGCGTTTAATATCCACATGACTGAACCACTACGCCTATCCAAACGCATGTCGGAGCTTGGACTCTGCTCACGGCGTGAAGCCGACGAATGGATTGCGCGTGGCTGGGTGCGTGTTGACGGAGTCGTCGTGTCGGAACTGGGAAGCAAAGTACTACCGCACCAGCGCGTAACGGTAGAGCGACAAGCCAGTGCTGAGCAATCCAAACGCGTGACAATTCTGATCAACAAACCGATGGGTTATGTCAGCGGCCAGGCTGAAGATGGCTATACGCCTGCTATAGCATTGATCAAGCCTGAGACCCGTTGGTCAGAAGACAAGGCACCTGAAAAATTTCATCCGACGCAATTGCGCAGCCTGGTGCCTGCAGGACGTTTGGACATCGACTCTGTCGGACTGCTGGTATTGACGCAAGATGGCCGCGTCGCCAAGCAGTTGATCGGTGAAGACACCGCAGTCGAAAAAGAATATTTGGTGCGCGTGCAATACACCAAGTCCGGAAAGCTGCCTGATGCCGATCTGAGACGACTCAATCATGGCCTATCACTTGACGGCAAAAAGCTGTTGCCTGCAAAAGTAAAATGGATCAATGACGATCAGCTCAGTTTTATTCTGCGTGAGGGAAAAAAGCGTCAGATTCGCCGCATGTGCGAAGCGGTCGATTTGAAAGTCACCGGATTGAAACGTGTGAGAATCGGCCGAATTACATTGGGCGATCTACCGACCGGCCAATGGCGCTATCTGCGCTCTGACGAACAATTTTAAAACGGATCAATCAATCGTATCGCGAAATTTTCTCGATAGAATCAGCAGAACAAGCCCCACCACAAAAGCAATTGCGCCATAAACGGCCCATTGGATTTGTCCAGTCATAAAGCTGCCAGGCAAGACGTTAATACCCTGCAAGGACCAAACGATGCCTATCAACATCAACAAAATACCCAGTATTTTAAAAGTCGTTTTCATCAGCACTCCTGGATCGATTGAAAATTCACATCGGTAATTTTGCAATATAAAGAAATTTATTAGCGCAATGAATCCGGCAAAGGAATCCATTCCGTTTCACCCGGCACCTTGGGAAAACGAAACATCTTCCAATCGTTTGCAGCTTGTGTAATGCGCTCTTTGTTCGACGACACAAAATTCCACCACATGAAGCGATGCCCATCCAAAGGTTCGCCGCCGATCAGCACGAACCGCGCATCCGTTTTTGCCGTAACACGAATCGAATTTTTGGTATCCAGCAAAGCCATTGTGTTCTGTGCCAATTCCGCATCGTCGATAACAAGTTCGCCTTCGACCAGATAAATGGCTGCTTCAATTGGAAGCGCGTCAAAACTTATCTCCTGTCCAGCTTGGAGAATGACATCAAGATACAGCGTCTCGCTGAATGTCACGACTGGCGAGGTTGCTCCAAACGCTGATCCAATCAGAACCCGAATATCCGCACCGCCGACTTTCAGTGCTGGAATTGTCTCTGCCGGCGTATGGGTAAAACTCGGCGCAACTTCCTCATACGCTTTTGGCAAACCAGCCCATAATTGCAAGCCATGACTGCGATGTGTCATACCAATCAGATCCGGTGGCGTCCTCTCCGAATGTACGATGCCGCTACCGGCAGTCATCCAATTGATTGCTCCAGGTTCAATCCTTTGTACCGAACCCAGACTATCCCTGTGATTAATCGCACCTTCAAATAAATAAGTCACTGTCGCCAGCCCAATATGCGGATGCGGGCGTACATCATGATTGGCATTGGGTTGTACATCCAGAGGGCCGAAATGATCAAAGAACAGAAAAGGACCCACAGCCTGTTTTGTACTTGATGGCAATATACGCCTTACCTTGAAGCCTCCGCCCAGATCTTTTTCATGCCCTGTCAACAACGCTGTGATACTCATCACATCACTCCAGCACAGTCGTAATTTCGGTCTTCACGACTGTCATTAATTTATGAACCGGACATTTCTCGGCAACCGATAACAATTCATTCCGTTGTGCTTCGGTCAGATCGCCAGTCAATCTGAGCGATGTGTGCAAGCGATAGGTTCCTTTGCGTTCGTCACTTGCATCACGATCCACACTAACCTGCACATCTTCAACCGGAATACCTTTGCGCTTTGCATACCAGATCACCGTCAATGCCTTGCATGAGCCGATTGCTGCATCATAGAGATCATGCGGCGATGGACCCGCGTCAGAACCACCTTCTTCCACCGTGCCATCAACGGAAATAATATGATTGCGCACATGGACAATATGGCGCATGGCAAGCGATTGATCCCGAATAACCTTGATTGTCATGATGAATTCCTTCGATGGAAAAAATAAAATTTCACTTTTACTTTACACGTTTTACATCCATATTCGACTGACGATTCGCATAACGTTGCGCCAATACCGCACACACCATTAACTGCATTTGATGGAACAACATCAATGGCAAAACGATCGCACCGACTGCATGGCTGGCAAACAGCACTTTCGCAATCGGTACGCCGCTGGCAAGACTTTTTTTCGATCCGCAAAACACGATCGTGATTTCATCTTCCTTGTTGAAACCGATACGGCGACTAGCCAAAGTTGAAATCGATAATGCCAAAGCCAATATCGCCGCGCAGACCACTAACAAGCCTGCCAGCGCAAGCGGCGACACCTGACGCCACAATCCTTGCACCACTGCTTCGCTGAACGCCGTATACACCACCAGCAAGATAGAGCCCTGGTCCAATATCCGCGTTAATATTTTATGCCGATCGACCCATTTGCCAATCCAGCGACGCGCTACTTGACCTGCAATAAATGGCACCAGCAGCTGCATCACAATGTTAATCACAGAACCCAATTGTGAATGACCGTCACCGTGTGCCACAACAATCAACGCAACCAATGCAGGGGTAAGAAAAATACCGATCAAGTTGGAGGCAGAAGCGCTGCAGATTGCAGCAGGCACATTGCCACGTGCCATCGCAGTAAAAGCAATCGACGATTGCACGGTAGAAGGCAATACGCATAAAAACAAAATGCCGAGATACAACTGCGGCGTCACGAGAGGTTGTAACACTGGTTGCAAGGCCAATCCAAGCAATGGGAACATCACGAATGTGCATGCCAGTACCGTCAGATGCAATCGCCAATGCGTTGCACCTGCGATCACTGCCTCGCGCGAGAGCTTGGCGCCGTGGAAAAAAAATAAAAGGCCGATTGCCGCTGTTGTGATCAAATCGAAGACATGTGCGCTTTCATCCCGGCAAGGAATGACGCTTGCGGCAAGGACGACGATTAACAACGCAATGGTGAAGTTGTCAGGTAAGAAGCGAGAGCGTGTCATGGCGACATTTCTTAAAATAACTGCAGTAATGCGCCATATTATCGGTGATAAATCAAAACCTGACCGAACTCCCTCTCCTTCATAAAAGGATCAAGACTGCAGAGTCCGACATGATATTTATTGATTTTTGGGATAATAAAGATTGTAGTACCAGGCACAGGCACTTTCTATCTGTGCCTGAATGCGCGGCGGGATGTCATGCCGCTTGGGCTTCACAATCCGATCCGATTGGCGATGTAGATATTTCATGCGATAGTGGCTATCGCTCTCTTGAATGCCGACCGCAAGTTTCTCCGGATTGATCTCGAATGGTGTCAAGCCTAGCCAAGTGTAGAGGTGCGACATACATGCTGTCGGCCGCTCCATCAAATCCTCGAAGCGTAAAAAATAAAGCCGTTTTTGCACCTCGGTAGGCAAGTCCTGTACAGCGCTCAATGAGATTAGCGGCGAGCCGATCGCTTTGTCCTTGGCAAACAACATATCCGCACGACCAAACCGGTCAAAATCGGCCAAATGATCGATGAAATCAACCAATATCGTGCGTTGATGCTGTGCCTCTATCGACCCGTAAATCTGTCCGAGTTCTCGTATGCATACTACAAGCTTGGATTCAGGGGCAATTTGCAGCAGCAACTCGATTGCATGTAGCCAAGCCCTGTTCTTGTCCACCACCGCTTTTTTATTGCAATCGTGATGCCACCCACGCAAGAATCCCTGCATAGCCGACGCCAGATGACCGTAGCAGGTCTCAAAGCTATTGTCGAGCTGCGATAAAAAAAACTGATCATCGCTGACCATTCGGCGTATTCCCAGCAAGGTATTGCAAAGCGGTGAGCTGTGTCCTTCACAGTGAATCTCAGGATGTTGTGCCAACATCTGACACAACAAGGTAGAACCAGCTCTCGGCAATCCCGTTACACCGATAAAATTTGGAATCATTAAACACGACCCTTATAAGTTAATTCGCATCATCTGTTTTCTCGTTTACCTGTACACCGGGCGGCAAACTGATACCTTGTCCACTAACAGTTATATTCAGGCCGGCCAACATGCTCTGTACAGACATGCGGGAGCTTACGCCCGGTACACCTTGGCTAGATGATACTAGCGGACTCGTCAGGTTGTCTTCACCTGAATTTGTCGATGTTGTTATTAAATTTTCCGATGCTGTTGAAACCGCATTCGCTACCGCATTTTGGACCTTCGTGATATTTCCACCACTAACAATCGACGTGTTAAAGCTGTTGCCGCTACTAGCGAGGACAACATTGCCATTGGGCGCAGCCAATGTACTCGTTCCTCCTGTGACGATACTACTGCCGGCCGATTGCGTGATGCTGCCTGTAGTAGCAACTACACCCAAGGTGCCACCGGTACTAATATTACCCAATGTCACAGAACCGCTTGTTTGAGTAATATCGACATTTCCACCCGCACTGACTGTCCCACCAGTTTGACTAAAGGAATTGGTCGTGGTGAAGTTTCCGGTATTGTTCATCGCACCGCCGGTCTGGTTGAAGTTGTCGACATTGACATTCCCAGTGCTGCTTAATGTGCCGCCGGACTGGTCAAGATTGGTCAATTGCAAAGTGTTAGCGACATTCAAGTTACCGCCAACCAAGCTCATGCCGCCTGCGCCGCCGATTGAATCCACATTCACCGTACCTCCCTGAGCCGGAGAAACAACACTGCCATTATTAAAACTGATATTGACACCTGTTGGCACAACAACATTGGCGACATTGGAGAGATCTGGCACTGCACCACCTGCCCAGTTAGCTGGGTCGAACCAATTACCACTGGCACCACCAGTCCATGTGACTGAGTTGAGTCGTGTGATAGTACTGGTCGTATTGTTGGCATAAGTAACGTTGTAGTTGCCACCGCTGTTGCCGTCGCTGACAGTCACTCCGCTGGTAGTGACTGTCTTGTTGCCACTGCCAACATTCTTGTCAGTGAACGCAAACGTGCCGCCGCTGATCGAATCGCTGCCGAACAAGGAGCCGCTGGTGATCGTTGCTGTGCCAGCCGCGCTCAATCCACCGTCATAGGTTTT
>DATBRC010000078.1:0-31794 GCA_036560485.1 Burkholderiaceae bacterium | reverse complement strand
GATGTTCGGGCAACTGGCTTCTTCACACACCGTCACCAATTTATTGGCACGCAGAATATCCTTGATTTCATAAAAGCGCGTCGACGGCGACCCAGCCTTGACGCGGATCCAGTCCGGTTTGGGCAGCCGTTCGGCCGGCACAATCTTGATCGGGATGCGCGCGGTCTTGCCGGCGCCTTTTTGCTTGTCGCTGGGGTTGTAGGTGCCGGCATTAGGCAGCAATGTGTTTTTATCGGACATGATTGTTTGTTCTGTTTGTTCTGTTTGTTCTGTTTGTTTTGTTGTTAATACTTTGACTTAATGAAGTCATTCATGACCCAATGAATGAGCAAGTGCGAATCGAATCAAATCTGCCTGCCCGTCGATATCCAGTTTTCGCTTGATATTCCATCGATGTGTTTCCACGGTACGCACACTCAAGTTCAATTCGCGGGCAATATGCTTATTGGATTTGCCGGTCGCAATTCGCTGCAACACTTCTTTTTCACGCGGCGTCAGCAGCATGGAAGGCGAGATAGGGCGCGATAAATGCTTGCTTAACGCTGCACTATAGTAGATGCCGCCCGCCATGACCGTATTGATGGCAGTGACAATGTCCGTTGCGGGAGAATCTTTCAATACATATCCTCGTGCTCCAGCCTGGATCGATTGCATCACATATTCTGCAGTGTCATGCATGCTCAACATGATCACGGCAATATCAGGAAACATGTCATGAAAACGCGCAGTCAATTCAATGCCCGTCATACCTTTAAGATTGATATCCATGAGCACCAAATCAATTTTTTTGGCGGCGGCTTCATTCAATGCATCTTCCGGCGTGCCGGCTTCTGCAGCGACTAAAAATTGCGGTATCGATTCCAGTCGTGAACGCAAGCCATCACGTACCAACTGGTGATCGTCGACAAGTAGAATCCGGATGGGAGGAATGGTTTCCATAAGATATCAGCCTCGAGGTAAAACTGCGATTACTCTGGTTCCCTGACCTTCAATCGATACAAGGGATAATCTGCCGCCGACAGATTCAACACGCTCGTGCATATTGCGAAGTCCGATGCCGTGTTTTGGATGCACGTCAACACGTGCAACGGCAAATCCATGTCCGTCATCAATGATCCTCAGTTCCACCTGCTTCGATAGTCCGATCAGATGTATTTGCACCTTGCTTGCATTGGCGTGCCGTTTGATATTGGTGAGCGCCTCTTGTGCAATCCTGAAGAGCACAGTGTTAGATGCTGGAGAGAGGCCATCAGTGGAACCTTTCGCAATGAATTCGGTTTGCAGACCTGAATCCGAGCCGAATTCCTGCGCCAGGTGATCGAGCGCTGCCGCCAAACCAAGATCATCCAGTATTGCGGGGCGCAGACCGTGCGAGATGCGCCGCACTTCGCCCAGAACATGATTGAGCTGGATTTCTGCTCGTTCGAACGAGGGGCGTGCTGAGGCCGCTTGAACATCGGTGAGTTTGGCGATGCCGGCTTCCACTTGCAATTTAATCGAAACCAGTTCTTGACTTATTCCATCGTGCAGGTCACGAGAGAGCCGTGCGCGCTCCTCTTCCTGTGAGCGCACGACTCTTTGAGCCAGCACTTTCAACTTTGCATCGGCAACCCGTAATTCACTTAGATTAAGCAAAAGGCCGGAAATTGTGATGACGAATATGCTCGCAGCTGCAATCGAGGCGATCAAGAACATGGTGTTCTGGATATTACGAGAATTTTGCTCGTCAATTTTTTCCAATGCAGCATCTACATCATCGAGATAGATTCCGGTTCCCAGCATCCAACCCCATCTGTCCAGCTTCACAACATAACCGAGTTTTGGTACTTCCTTATGCAGCGATGGCTTTTCCCACCAATACCGCTCCAGACCGCCGCCGGCTTGTGCCTTTGCGATAAGTTTTTGTATTGTGTAATTACCTTGTGCATCGCGTAATTCCCACAGGTTCTTTCCAATGAACTCCGGTAGACGGGGATGCATCAGGTTCTTGCCATGCATGTCGTAGATGAAGAAGTATCCATCATCGCCGTAATCCATTTTCGACAGTATTGCCTGGGCTTTTTTTTGTGTCGCCTCGTCGTTGTTGCCGGATTCATATAGAGGTGCAATGGCTTTGAGTCCAAGCGCGACGTAGTGTTTGAGTTCGGTCTCTTTGCTGGCCAAATATGCGGCTTCTACTGTTGCACGCTGTTGTTGCGCAAGCTGTTTCGCTTGATGAAGCACGCCAAAAGAAATGGCACAGAACGCCAGGAATAGAGGCACCAACGCAAACAAAATCACTTTTTGCCGAGGGCTCATGATTTTTCAATGTGCAGCAATGATGATATGGATAGCCGCATGCGAATTCGTCTCCAACTTTATTTGAAATTCTCCTCTTATTCCTGAGGCGATATTTCAATTTTTTCCTAGCTGAATTTATACGTACACAAGTTGTTTATATGCTATTTGAGTTCCTTGTGTGTATGAGCATAAGGATTGCACAAGTCACACATGAATGACAAGCGACTTATGCGTTCTACGTATTCGACTGTGAAATACCTAAGTAGTAGTTCGGATTGTAGCGGGCCATTCGCTTTCCTACAATTCGCTACGTCAAAGGGGAGTTCGACTTGGCAATCGATAGTCACAAAACTTGAGGAGTTTCAAATGTCACAAAATATTAAATTAATGGCTGCCGCAGCACTATTGGGTTTTTCGATCAGTGCAACTGCCGCCGAGCCAATCAAGATTGGTGTATCAGGACCGTTTACCGGTGGGTCTGCACCTATGGGTGCATCCATGCGCGATGGCGTCAAGCTTGCTGCCGATGAGATTAATGCGAAAGGCGGCGTGCTAGGCCGTCAGCTTCAATTGATCATGCGCGACGACGAGGCAAAGAATGAGCGCGGTGTTCAAGTTACGGAAGAATTGATCAACAAGGAAAACGTTGTTGCGACTTTGGGTTTTGTGAATACAGGTGTTGCTTTGGCTGCGCAGCGTTTTTATCAAGAAGCCAAGATTCCTGTGATTTCAAACGTCACGGCAGGAACCATTGTTACTCAACAATTTTTGCCACCTCAATATCCTGATAACTACATTTTCCGCACATCTGCAAATGACAGAATACAATCTTCGATGATTGTTGAAGAGGCGGTAGACAAGCGTAAATTCAAGAATGTCGCAATTCTGGCCGACTCAACCAACTACGGCCAGCTTGGTAAAGCGGACCTGGAAAAGGTTTTGTCAGACAAAGGATTGAAACCTGTTGCTGTTGAAAAATTCAACATCAAGGACGTTGACATGACGGCACAACTGCTGCGAGCAAAGAGTGCGGGCGCTCAAGCCATCCTCGTCTATGGTATTGGTCCAGAGTTGGCACAGATCGCCAACGGTATGGAAAAGCTGAACTGGAAAGTGCCAATGATTGGCTGCTGGACTTTATCGATGGGTAACTTCATTGACAATGCGGGAAAAAATGGCGATGGCGTATTGATGCCTCAGACGTTTATCCAGGAAGGCAATACCGCGAAACGCAAGGCGTTTATCGAAGCCTACCAAAAGGTATATAAAGTTGATCGCATTCCATCTGCCGTCTCGGCTGCGCAGGGTTACGATTCGGTCTATCTGCTTGCTGCCGCATTCCGCCAAGCCGGCACAACCGACGGTCCTAAAGTGCGTGCAGCACTTGAAAACCTGAAGGAAAAAATCGATGGCGTTGTGACGACATATAACCATCCCTTCACGCATGACGACCATGAAGCAATCAAGCCTGGTATGGCTGTAATGGGCGAAGTCAAAGACGGCCGTGTGATCGCCGCCAAGTAGCAGAGATTCTCCCCAAAAAAGCGAGCTTGCCTTCAAGGAGGCGCTAAACCAAGACACGGTTGGCCCTCCTGATGGCGAAACTCGTCCTACTAAAATTATAAAGGGGCCGCGGACCAACATCCCGGCATAGAAAATGGATATCTTTCTTCAGCTACTATTCAGTGGCATTGCGCTAGGAATGATCTATGCCGTCATCGCGTTCGGTTATCAGCTCACTTTTGCAACGTCGGGAACACTCAATTTTGGGCAAGGCGAAGCGCTCATGCTGGGTGCGTTGGTTGGTTTAAGCCTTGTCAGCACAATCCACGGCGGGCCGTATTTAAATTATTGGTTGATGATTCCCCTGGTGCTTATATTCGGCGCATTGCAAGGCATGTTGGTCGAATTCATAGGTGTGCGTCCAGCCATCAAAATAAAATCCGAGTTCGGATGGATCATGTCGACCATTGCGTTGGCAATCATCTTCAAAAATGTCGCTGAGAATATTTGGGGCAGGGATGATTTGACATTCCCTTCACCATTGTCTTCGAAACCGTTTCAAGTATTAGGTGCGGAAGTGCAACCGATGCAGATCCTGGTCGTATTGGGCGCACTGGCAATGATGCTGGCCGTCGAAATCTTCAATCGAAAATCGATCTACGGAAAAGCAGTCGTTGCGACATCCAATGACCGCGATGCTGCCGGACTGATGGGCATTAATACAAAGTTGGTCATTACGTTCTCTTACGCTCTATCTTCAGCGACTGCCGCATTCGCCGGCGTGTTGGTGGCGCCTTTGACGTTGACAGGCGCGACCATGGGAACGGCGCTTGGTTTGAAAGCGTTTGCAGTCGCCATTATCGGCGGTCTTACTTCCGGTGTCGGTGCAATTGTCGGCGGACTGATTCTGGGCATTGCCGAGACGACGACCGGCTTCTACATTTCTACCGGGTACAAAGAGGTTCCTGGTTTGCTCCTGCTGTTGCTCGTTCTCGCCATCAGGCCTGCCGGGTTGTTCGGGAAATTGGCAATCAAAAAGGTGTAACCATGAACAAGAAAATGTTAGGCGCAGCACTATTGGGTATTGTGGCCTTGGGTCTATTCCCGGTAATGGTTCCGAGCCCGTATTACATCCATCTTGCAACCACGATTCTGGTGTACTCAATCCTGTTATTCGGATTGGATATCGTGGTTGGTTACACAGGCCAGGTCTCGCTCGGGCATGCCGCGCTGTTTGGCATCGGTTCTTATACGGCTGGTGTACTTTATCTGAAACTCGGCGTGCCATTCCTGCTGGCTTTGCCGGCGAGTATCGCCGTCACTGCAGTGTTCGGAGCCATCCTTGCGTTGCCGGCCCTTCGCGTAACCGGCCCTTATCTGGCAATGGTGACATTAGCGTTTGGCACGATCATCCAGATTCTGATCAATGAAATGACGTTCTTGACGGAAGGGCCGCTAGGCGTAAAGCTCACGAAGCCGCTTTTACTTGGAGCAAAGCTCGGCACGGTAGGTTTTTATTATGTCGTCGCATTCTTCATGGTGCTATCGCTGATCGTCGTTCAGCGTATTCTCAAGTCACATCTTGGCCGTGCATTCGAAGCGCTACGCGATAGCCCGATTGCATCCGATTGCATGGGTGTATCGGTCTACCGATACAAGGTGTATGCGTTTGTGATCAGTGCCGGACTCGCAGGTTTGGCCGGCAGCCTGTACGCATATTCGGAAGAATATATTTCGCCCAATACGTATAACTTTGAATTGACCATCTTATTCCTGCTCGCCGTGATCATGGGCGGGCGCAAATCGCGTACCGGATCGTTGCTGGGCGCATTGATTGTCGTGCTGTTACCCAGCTTGCTGTCCGATATCGCACTGTTCCGAAATATCGCAACGACAGCTGCAGTGGTCGGTGTCCTTATATCGGCTCTCTTGATCGCGAAGAAATTGCGCACTCCACGTCAGGTAATGGTGCCGCTCATCGCTGTGGTCGGCATGGCATTGTTTTCCTATCAACTGGAAAATATTTCAGACTGGCGTCTGACGATCTTCGGCTTGATGACATTATTTGTTGTCTATTATTTGCAAGACGGCATTGTCGGGTTCGTCAAAGGATTTGTAGGGAAAATCTCGACACAGGATAAATCGCAAAACCGTTCTTCCTCGACTACCAAATCATTGATATTGGTAGAGCCGGATGCGCTTGATTCGCCAAGTTCTTCGTTACTGCGCGTCAAGCAGGTGCTGATGCAATTCGGTGGATTGAAGGCATTGAATTGCGTGGACCTCAACGTTGTCAGAGGTTCGATACACGGTTTGATCGGCCCTAACGGTTCCGGCAAAAGCACGATGATGAATGTGTTGACCGGCATTTATCAGCCAACCAGCGGTTCAGTCCATTTCAACGGAAGAATCATCTCGGAGAATTCGTCGCCTTCCAGGATTGCATTGGGTGGCATTGCACGTACTTTCCAGAACGTCCAGTTGTTCGGTGAAATGACGGTGCTTGAGAATGTACTCGTCGGATTACACCATACATTCAAGAGCAATATCGTCGATGTGGTTTTCAGGACAAACCGCTTCCGCATGGAGGAAGAAGATGCCAGGGAACGTGCGGCAAGCATTCTGCAATTTATCGGGCTTGAAAACGCTGCACTGGAAGAAGCACGCAATCTTCCGTATGGACGCCAGCGTATTCTGGAAATAGGCCGCGCACTTGGCGTGGACCCACAACTACTGTTGCTCGATGAGCCTGCTGCCGGTCTTACAGCGCCTGACATCAAGGAACTGGTCGCGATCATTCGCAAGATTCAAGAGCATGGCGTCACCATCATCTTGATCGAACATCATCTGGATGTCGTGATGTCGATATCGGACATTGTTACTGTGCTCGATTTTGGTCAGAAGATCGCTGAAGGAAAGCCCGCAACTGTCCAGGCCGATCCTAAAGTGATTGCTGCCTATCTCGGCGGCGCGGAAGAAGTCAGTACCGACATAGATCCATCCGCAACACTACGAGGCACTTCCACAACTCCTAAACTTGCGAGCGTATAACATGTTATCTATCTCGAATTTACATGCCGGCTACGGCAAGGTTGAGGTCCTTCATGGAATTTCCCTCGAAGTTCCAAAAGGGACGGTTGTCACTCTCATTGGATCGAATGGCGCTGGAAAGACGACAACCATGCGCGCCATTTCCGGCATGCTTAAACCGAAGTCCGGTTGCGTGACTCTCAACAACAAGGAAATCACCGGGCTCGAGTCCTACACAGTCGCGCGGCTTGGCATGGCGCATTCGCCTGAAGGACGCAAAGTCTTCTCCACGATGAGCGTCACCGACAATCTGCTGCTGGGTGCGTTCCCAAGATTCACTCGTTCCAGGCCAAGAGGAAATATCAAAGAGGATCTGGAAAGCGCATTGGAACTTTTTCCACGCTTGAAAGAACGCCAATCGCAACTTGCCGGCACGCTTTCCGGCGGTGAGCAGCAAATGCTGGCAATGGCGCGCGCCGTGATGCTGAAACCGGAACTTATTCTGCTTGACGAGCCTTCAATGGGGCTGGCTCCCATTCTGGTTGAGGAAGTTTTCCAAATCATCAGCGACCTCAAAGCCAAGGGCGTAACGATGCTGTTGGTTGAGCAATTTGCAGCAGCTGCATTGAATGTAGCCGACTATGGATACGTGATGGAGAACGGACGTATCGCAGTACATGGTCCGTCAGAAAGCCTGAAAAACGATCCGGCAGTGAAATCTGCTTACCTTGGCGGCGTGCACTAAACGAAATAAAAAACGCTGGTTCACTTGTCATTCTGTTGACTGTGCGAGTAATTGGCTGGTTCCTTTCATGTACTACCAGATGGAGATTTTCATGGCGTTAAAGTACCAACCAATACGAAAAATTTTGGTGGCTAACCGCTCTGAAATCTCCATTCGTGTCATGCGTGCCGCTTCCGAATTGGGCATCAAGACGGTTGCGATTTACGCTGCAGAAGATCGCTTTGCGCTGCATCGATTCAAGGCGGATGAAAGCTTCCTGGTTGGCGAGGGAAAAAAACCGATTGCAGCCTATCTCGATATCGACGACATCATTCGCATTGCTTTGGAAGCGAAAGTTGATGCGATTCATCCGGGCTACGGATTCCTTTCCGAGAATCCGAATTTCGCTGACAAGTGCAGAGCCAACGGCATCATCTTTATCGGCCCAAGCTCGCAAGTCATGAATACCCTGGGCAATAAAGTAGCCGCTCGTGCAGCAGCTATCGCAGCCGGCGTGCCGGTGGTGCCTGCGACAACGGCATTGCCTCACGATATCAACCAAGCAAAGAAAATGGCAGCCCGCATAGGCTATCCATTGATGCTGAAAGCAAGTTGGGGCGGCGGCGGACGTGGCATGCGCGCCATTGAGTCCGAAGATGAATTGGCATCTTTGCTGGATGTGGCACGGCGTGAAGCCATGGCTGCATTCGGCAATGACGAGATGTATCTTGAAAAATTGGTGCGTAGAGCACGCCATGTCGAGGTACAAATCCTGGGCGACACACATGGCAATCTCGTGCATTTGTTTGAGCGTGATTGTTCAGTCCAGAGACGTAACCAGAAAGTGGTAGAACGCGCTCCAGCGCCATACTTGAATGATGAACAACGCAATGCATTATGCGAAACGGCATTGCGATTGGGGCGTGCTGTCGGCTATACGCATGCAGGCACAGTTGAGTTTCTGATGGATGCGGATACCGATGAATTTTATTTCATTGAAGTCAATCCTCGCATCCAGGTTGAGCATACGGTAACGGAGCAGGTTACTGGAATCGATATCGTCAAGGCGCAAATCCGTATCAGCGAAGGCGCTTCCATCGGCGTAACTGGAAAAGAGGGTGCCGGTGTTCCTCTCCAGGCAGATATTCGCCTCAACGGCCATGCACTGCAGTGCCGCGTCACGACGGAAGATCCTGAGAACAACTTCACACCTGACTACGGTAGGTTAACTGCTTATCGCAGTGCCTCCGGTTTCGGTGTCCGCCTCGATGGTGGAACCGCTTACTCGGGTGCCATCATCACGCCGTATTACGATTCACTGCTGGTGAAGGTCACAACATGGGCGCCATCAGGTGATGAGGCGATAGCGCGCATGGATCGCGCATTACGCGAATTCCGCGTTCGTGGCGTGACAACGAATTTGCCATTCCTAGAAAATGTCATTAACCATGCATTGTTCAGATCGGGTGCATGCACGACACGTTTTATTGATACGACGCCGGAATTGTTTCAATTCACCAAACGGCGCGACCGCGCGACAAAACTTTTGCAGTTCATTGGCGATGTGGTTGTCAACGGGAATCCTGAAATGAAGGGTCGGAAGAATGTTCCGCTTTCATTTTCAACACCTGTATTGCCTAAAGCCGGGCTGGTTAAATCTGTGGAAGTAGGATCGCGTGATCTATTGCTTCGGTTCGGCCCTGAAAAATTTGCAGAATGGATGCGCAATGAAAAGCGTGTTCTTCTCACCGATACGACGATGCGCGACGCACACCAATCGTTGTTTGCCACACGTATGCGCACAGCCGACATGCTGGCGATTGCGCCTTATTATGCGCGAATGTTACCAGGCTTGTTTTCGATGGAATGCTGGGGTGGCGCGACATTTGACGTGGCAATGCGATTCCTGAAGGAAGATCCATGGGAGAGATTGTCGCAATTGCGCGAGCGTGTGCCGAACATCATGTTTCAGATGCTGCTTCGCGCGTCCAATGCGGTCGGCTACACCAACTATCCAGACAACGTAGTGAAATATTTTGTCAGTCAAGCAGCGAAAAACGGCATCGATCTGTTCCGTGTATTTGACTCGCTTAATTGGGTACACAACATGCGTGTCGCGATCGATGCCGTGCGCGAGTCCGGCAGTTTGTGTGAGGCTTCGATTTGTTATACCGGCGACTTATTGGATCCAAATCGCCAAAAATATGATCTTGGTTATTACGTATCGATGGCCAAGGAGCTGGAGCGGGCAGGTGCCAATATTATCGGTATCAAGGACATGGCAGGCATTTGCAAGCCGCGCGCTGCCTATGCGCTGGTCAAGGCATTGAAAGAAGAAGTCGGGCTGCCGATTCATTTTCATACGCATGACACCAGCGGAATATCGGCTGCCAGCGTACTGGCGGCAATCGAAGCAGGTTGCGATGCGGTTGACGGCGCAATGGATGCGATGAGCGGCCTGACGTCTCAACCTAACCTTGGCTCGATTGCCGCAGCACTTGCCGGCAGTGAAAGAGATGCATGTCTCGATCAAAACGCAATGTTTTCGATTTCTCAATATTGGGAAGATGTGCGCAAGAATTATGCGCCATTTGAATCCGATATCCGATCAGGTACCTCCGACGTGTACAGGCACGAAATGCCGGGTGGGCAATACACCAACTTGCGCGAGCAGGCACGGGCCATGGGATTGGAACACCGGTGGGCCGATGTGTCGCAGGCATATGCAGACGTGAATCAGTTGTTCGGCGATATCGTGAAGGTCACGCCAACGTCCAAAGTAGTGGGCGACATGGCGCTCTTTATGGTTGCCAACGATTTGTCGCCGGATGATGTAGTCAACCAGGAAAAAGAAATTGCATTCCCGGAATCCGTTGTGTCGCTCTTTAAAGGCGAACTCGGATTTCCACCGGACGGATTTCCAAAAGACCTTGAGCACAAAGTGCTGAAAGGCGATGTGCCTATCGATGACAGGCCAGGTGTCAGTTTGCCGCCAACGGATTTGGCATTGGCAAAAGCTGCGGCAGAGAAGATGGTTGACCGGACGATTAGTGAACAAGAGCTGGCTTCGTATCTGATGTATCCGAAAGTATTTACCGAATATGCCGAGCATCATCGGCGTTATGGCGATGTGAGTGTACTGCCGACTTCAGTATTTTTCTATGGCCTGAAAAAACACCAGGAAATTTCTTTGGATATAGATCACGGAAAATCCCTGATTGTTTCACTGCAAGGGCGTGCCGACATTGAAGATGAAGGGCAAACAAAATTATTTTTCGAACTTAACGGACAACCGCGCATGGTTCGGGTTGAGCGCGCCGGCTCAATCAAAAAAGAGGAGCAGCCTAAGGCCGATGAGAACAATGCCAGTCATATTGGCGCGCCCATGCCGGGAATCGTGGTAACCGTGGCTGTGCAAGCGGGACAAAAAGTGGAAAAAGGACACTCCATTTTGTCAATTGAAGCGATGAAGATGGAAACCGTCATCCGGGCCGAGCGAGATAGTGTCGTCAAAAAAGTTTACATAAAGCCTGGTTCAGTAGTCGGCGCAAAAGATCTATTGGTGGAATTTGTTGCGTAAGTGATGTTGTATCAAGAAGTGAATCATGTGGTCAAGGAGAAGGGTTAGGGGACACGGCGTTTTTTAAAGTTTTGGCATTGACGCCGGCAACAGCCCCTTGGAAATATTGAATAGCAATTTTCTGATTCTTAGCGAGAAGGGGATAAAAATGAACAATAACAAAATGAACAATAAAAAAATTAACGCAGCCATCTTGTTGTGCGCACTCTCGATTGGCATGTCATCAAGCCATGCCAAAGACGCTGCTTCCGAAACCATCAAGATTGGCGTGTCCGGCCCATTCTCTGGAGGATCTGCTCCGATGGGGGAAAGCATGCGTGGCGGGATTCGGCTCGCCATTGAAGAAATTAATGGATTTGTCGGCGGATTCCAGGGAAAAAAATTGGAATTGATTGAACGCGATGACGAAGCAAAGAATGATGTCGGCGCGCGGATTGCCGAAGAATTTGTACAGAAGAAAGTTGTTGCTGCAATTGGTATCGTCAACACAGGAGTCGGTTTGGCTTCGATCGACATTTATCAAAAGGCGAAAATTCCTTTGATGATTGCTGTGTCGACCGGGACAACGCTGACGAAAAAATTCGCACCGCCAGCCGCACCGGAAAATTATATCTTCCGCAGTTCGCCAACGCTGGATCTGGAAGCCAGAATCCTGGCAAACGATCTGAAGGTAAAGCACATCACCAAGGTCGCTATCCTGGCGGACGCGACCGCCTACGGAGCAGCAGGGCTGAAAGCGTTTAAAGAACAAAGTGCGGAAGCAGGATTGACGTTGACTGCCGAAGATCGATTCGACATCGGCGCCAAGGATATGAGCATGCAAGTCGTTCATGCAAAAGAGAGCGGCGCGCAGGCAATCGTTGTGTGGGGAATCGGCCCTGAACTGGCCGTCATCGCAAAAAACAAGGAAGCCCAGGGATGGAAAGTGCCGATGCTGGGAAGCTGGACACTCTCCATGGACAACTTCACACAGATCGCCGGCAAGGCAGGGGATGGTGTGCAGTTCCCGCAAACGTTTGTCCAGAATTATGGGCAACCCAGTAAAGATTATTTTTTAAATTCTTATTACAAGCAATTTAATGTCACAAGAATTCCGTCACCGATGAGCGCAGCACAGGGGTATGACGGCATGTTCCTGTTGTATCGCGCCATGTTGCAGGCCCAGTCAACTGATGGCAAGCAAATCAAGGATGCGTTGGAAAATTTGAAATTCAGGTACGACGGAGCGATCACACGTTATAAAAGACCGTTTTCCCCAACAGACCATAACGCGATTACACAAAACATGTACTTCATGTGCAAAGTCAATGCCGGGCGTATTGAATATATGTATCCGGAAGATGAAAAGCGGGCCACCTTCATGCGGAGCAAACAAAAATAAAATATGTGCAATTGATGGGAAAAGATGTGATGCAAATGCGAGCCGCAGATTCCGGTCTGACTCAATGGAAATCGCATCTTCTCCTGATCATTCTGCGATGAACAGTCTATTTTGTGTCGATACAAATGCAAAAATGATAGATAGAGGTGCGTCATGAATTTCCGAAATTTACGCATTGGAATGCGAATTGGTGTTGGTTTCGGGGTGGTCCTGGCGATCATGGTCATCGTGCTTTTTGCAAGCAGCGTTCTAAGCGAAAGAAATAGAACGAGCTTGATCAATGGTCTTGGAACAGCAAACAGCAAAATCCTTCTTGCAACAAAAATGAAAAGCTTGTTGCTGGAAATCGGGCTCTCAATGCGCAATGTCGGACTGCAATCCGATGTGAGTGCGATGCAAAGAGAAGATGAAAAGATCAAAGGAAAGAAAAAAGAATACACCGATGTGCGTAATAAATTTGCGGCAACAGGTTTGTCATCCGATGAAATCAAGATGCTGGAAAATCTCGACAGATTCGAACATGAAATTGATGGACCATTCAAGGAAGCGATTGGGCAGGCGCTTGCATTTAATAGTGAGGGTGCAGGAAAAGCTATCTCAACCCGGATAGATCCAATCACCCAAAAAGCGCTTGCTGAGCTCGATAAATTGGTGATTGCACAAAATTCTGCGGCTGACAGCGTTTTGGAGAACGTAGTGCGTGCAGCAAATCGACAAATGATTTTGTTTTACATTATTGCGGTCATAACGGTTGCATTCGGCGGTGTTGTGGTCTGGGCTTTGGAGCGAAGCATTACAAGGCCGCTTCAACAGGCTGTGCACATTGCAACGAAGGTTGCTGACGGTGAGTTAGTCTCTAACGTGCAGGTAACCGGCAATGATGAAATCAGCACGCTTCTTGCAGCGCTAAAAGAAATGAATGCCAACTTGCTTAAAATTGTCCGTGACGTTCGATCAGGAACTGATGCGATTTCCACAGCATCGCATGAGATTGCCGTCGGAAATCAAAACCTGTCTTCACGCACGGAATCACAGGCATCGTCATTGCAGGAAACGGCTTCTGCAATGGAAGAATTGACAGCGACGGTTACACATAACGCAGAGAATGCAGAACGTGCATATGGACTTGCAACCTCTTCTTCAAAGCTTGCTTCTGAAGGCGGAAAGGTTGTTGGGCAAGCGATTGGAACGATGAAATCCATCCAGGATAGTTCACGCAAGGTGGTTGACATTATCGGGGTAATCGACGGCATCGCATTTCAAACAAACATTCTTGCCTTGAATGCTGCAGTAGAGGCAGCTCGGGCCGGTGCAGAAGGGCGTGGGTTTGCAGTGGTTGCAGGCGAGGTCAGGAACCTGGCGCAACGTTCTGCAACGGCGGCTAAAGAAATCAAGATTCTCATTAACGATTCAGTCGAAAAAATTCGTGAAGGCAGCCGTCTGGTTGATGATACCGGACTCACAATGGGGAAAATTGTCGTATCGGTCGAAAATGTTGCGACGATATTCAATGAAATAAAAGAGGCAAGCCATGAACAGAGTATCGGCATCCAGGACGTCAATCACGCCATTTCACAAATAGACGAAATGACACAGATGAATGCTGCTCTGGTTGAGGAAGCAGCTGCTGCAGCGCAAAGCATGCAGCATGAGGCAGCTGCATTGCTGGAATCGGTTTCCGTTTTTAGACTGGATGATGAGGCGGAGTTTACCGATATTGAAGCCGGTTCCGATGGACATCGCTTTCATGGAAGAGGAATTAAAGCGGGATCGAAGGCCGGAGCCAATTCCGAAAGTAGTCATCCCAGGATCTTGTTAAGCATGTCTGATCATTAGAACTCATTTTCAAGTTACTTCTATCCAATGGCGTAGGTATTAGCACTTATAAACAATAAGTAATTTTCCGCTTATGGCATATGCGTATTTGATGATACTTTGTAGTCAGTAATCACAATACTAGAGGTCTATTCAAAACCTTTGGTTATCCGAATAACAGCCTCACTTTCTTTTTCATGAAGACAGGAGTCAATATGCGCCACGACATCGCGAAGTTAATCGTAATATTGTCAGGTCTCGGTATCAACATGGCACACGCCGGCAACGATGATATGGGTACTCCTCTGAGCAGCCTGATTCAACCGGGTTTCTATGGTCGCGTCGATATTGGGAATGGACCGCCGCCTCCAGTAGTCTACGCACAGGCAGTTCTAATCGCTGCGTCCTCTGCATCAAACCATGCCGCACCCATTTATTTGCATGTGCCGCCTGATCATGCAAAGGATTGGAGTAAATACTGCCATAAATATCATGCCTGCAATCAGCCGGTGTATTTTGTCAGGTCAGGAGAATATGTGCGCGATAAGTACTACTCAAGCCAAGAGCATGGGCATGATTACGAGAATTATCGCTACGATGACCGAAGCGGAAATAAAAACTTATAAACCACGGAAGGTTTGCAAATCCTGTCGTGAAATCTAAGAGCGTCTAACACAATGCTTCTGGCGTTGTTGCAACTCCTTGCCGTACAGGCGTACTGTCTGCGTCCATCCTCACCCTTAATCCCTCTCCTGCAAGGAGAGGGAAACTATTTGCACCCTTCTCCTTCGGGGGAAGGGATGGAGACTCAAAGCACTGCTTTGAGGGTCGGCGCCTAGCCAGTCGCATTGTGTTAGGCGCTCTAAGTAATGATACTTACGAAAAATAAGTATTTTTTCCCTTATGGGGAATATCCGGCTAGTTAATACTATGCATCCGAAGTGCAAGAATATTTTGTATTTTTATTCATGCACTTCTGATAATCCGACTATAGATGACATTGGAGATCCGCATGGTAAATACGAAAAAAATGATAACAGCCGTTATCGCAAGCAGTTTCCTCATCGCTTATCAAGGCGATTCTTTTGCCGAGACAAAGCCGCAAAAGACGCAGGGCATCGAGCCCGCAGTACTGCAGCAATTTCCCTTGGCTGCACAAGTCCCTGCGATGGATGGATATGAATTGCGCGGGAGGCGCATCATCATTGCACCAGGCGGGACAATCACTGAACATTCACACGCCGACCGGCCTGGAATCGTCTATATACTCGAAGGTTCTTTGACAGAGCATCGAAAAGGTGTCGGACGAGTAGTCAAGCCGGGCGATACATGGGCTGAAGAGGCCGATACAATTCATTGGATAGAAAACACGACAGATAAACCTGCTGTTATTTGGGCAGTCGATCTCGTGAAAAAACAGTAGTAATCAAGGCATTGCACGCTTCGTTTGGCGTGCAATGAAATCGACCAAGCAGTTGGCAAGGCAACGGCTTGGCCGATAGCAAAAAGATTTATTTATAAATGCCGGAACCAATAATCAAATCGCCATCTGTCTTTTCAATATAACCGGATTTTTGTTCGATCGCCTTGGTGACAGGGTTGGGCCATTTATAGTCAACCCATCCTTTGCCTTTTGTTTTGGCGACGTTAATAAATTCCTTGATAATGAACGTTCCTTCATTGTCTTTCATCTCCAACAGATTTTTTCCGACCATTTTTGGATTGTTGCCATGCGCTACGGCGACGCCATTAAAGTCGTATACAAAAACATACAAGTCTCTGTCGTGGAATTGTTGATTGTTCTGATTGGCGAATTCCGCAAAAGCTTTTTCTTTGCCGTTGGCCTTTAAGTAAGCTACGGCTCTTTTAACCATTGCCACAGCTTCGTCTGCAGAGCCCTTATTGGCAGCCACTGCATGATGAGAAAGCACCAAGGAGAGAAAGGCGAACGTGACAGCGTTGATGAGATATTTCATTTCATTCCTCCTAAAATAGAGAGTGTTTGCATCTGTAGCAAGTGAATTTCCATCAAAACATGCAACAACGTGATGGAGCCTTGCTTATTTATGGATTTGTTTTATGCGGCGGTCAGAGTCATGGTTTGGCCGTTCTGGCAGTCCTCCATTTTTGTTGGTCAAAAATTCCTCGTGGAGCAATTTTGCTATATGTTCCAGTACAAAAATATGTGAATACAATCTGTCGATATCTTCTTTGCGCAGGCTTTCTTTGCGATATTCACCGGATAACTTCTTAGAATTTTTTGATAAAAAGTTTTCAGCTTCGCTGATATAACTTTTATTCAAATCGTAAAGCGCGAGAAGTTTTTCTTGCAAGCCGTTTTTCTTTTGTGGAGTGACTGCACTGATTGGTTTTGACATGTGAATGGCCCCTCTTTGATATTTTCCGAGTGTCCGATTTCTGCATGTTTGGTGCATCCGGGAGAGTACGTATAGGTTGATTCGTATTAGTACGTAGAGTCAATTGGAACAATTTTCTATATGATACCTACGTTAAGATTTAGCTGATGTTTCTGGAAAGCGGGAAGCGTTTAACGTTATGTTCTTATGTCTCCTCTCGATGCTCTAAGCATGTGTCGAGCTTTGCCCGCTCTTAGGAGCGGGCTATTTTTTTATAAGTACCAAGATTACTTATCTCAAGGAAATTTATTGGGCTGAGGATCACATCAGTCCTCACTAAACATGGATGGATGCGGCGCGAGGGTTTAACAGGTCTGCGTATTCATTCGGATTGTTGGACACAGATCTGATAAATAGAAATTTGTTTCGATATTGGCAGACTAGAGTAATTCTGCTCACAGAGGAGAAAATAAAATGAACGACATTGTTATTGTCGCTGCACAGAGAACAGCCGTTGGAAAATTCGGCGGCACATTGGCGAAAATTTCTGCCGCTACATTAGGCGCGCATGTCATACACGGATTGTTGGCTAAAACAGGTATTGAGCCGCACACCATTGATGAAGTGGTGATGGGGCAGGTGTTGACAGCCGGTTGCGGCCAGAATCCGGCGCGGCAAGCTGTGATCAATGCAGGTCTGCCGGAAGCGGTAACAGCCATGACCATCAATATGGTATGCGGCAGCGGTTTGTTAGCGGTCAATCTTGCAGCGCAGGCGATTAAAAGCGGCGATGCCAACATCGTCATTGCAGGCGGCCAGGAAAACATGAGCGCATCGCCGCACGTGTTGAATAATTCACGCGATGGCTTTCGCATGGGAGATGCCAAATTGACCGACACCATGATCGTCGATGGATTATGGGATGTTTATAACCAGTACCACATGGGCACGACAGCAGAAAACGTGGCAGCGAAATTCAATATCTCGCGTCAAGAACAGGACGAGTTTGCCGTGATCTCGCAGAACAAGGCCGAGTTGGCGCAAAAGGCAGGGAAATTCAAGGCTGAAATTCTGCCAATCGCCATTCCGCAAAAAAAGGAATCCATCCTATTCGATCGTGATGAGTACATCAAAGAAGGTTCGACGATGGCGCGGATTTCCGACTTGCGTCCCGCATTCAAAAAAGATGGCACGGTAACTGCCGCCAATTCTTCCGGTGTGAATGATGGCGCAGCAGCGGTCATGCTGATGAGTGCGGCAACTGCCGATCGACTCGGCTTGACGCCATTGGCACGGATCAAGGCATTTGCATCGGCGGGTGTCAATCCGGCCATTATGGGAATAGGACCGGTGCCTGCAGCGCAGCTATGCCTGAAAAAGGCGGGATGGTCGCATCACGATCTCGATTTAATGGAAATCAATGAAGCATTTGCAGCACAGGCGATCGCTGTGAACCGCGAAATGGCTTGGGATACACGCAAGATTAATGTGAATGGCGGCGCGATCGCGATCGGCCATCCAATTGGCGCATCCGGCTGCCGGATTTTGGTCACGCTGTTGCATGAGATGGTGCGTCGCGATGCCAAGCGCGGCTTGGCCAGCTTGTGTGTGGGCGGTGGAATGGGTGTTGCGTTGGCAGTTGAACGATGAATTTTGTAATAGCACAGAGCCGCATTGACAAGAAAGGGAATGGAGAATGAAACGTATTGCGCTGGTAACGGGTGGAATGGGCGGACTGGGCGAAGCAATCTGCATCAAATTGGCCGATCAGGGATGCACCGTAGCCACTACTGTCTCACCGCATAACAAGACCGCTGATGCCTGGCTGGAAGCGATGGATAAGAAAGGGTATAAATTCATTTCGTTTCCATGCGATGTTTCCAGTTTTGAGGATGCGCAATCCTGTATTGAAAGAATTGTTAAGTACGTAGGACCCATCGATATTCTCGTCAACAATGCCGGCATCACGCGCGATATGACGTTTAAAAAAATGGATAAGGTTGCATGGGACCAGGTTATGAATACCAATCTGGATTCGGTGTTTAACATGACCAAGCCGGTTTGCAACAATATGGTGGAGCGCGGATGGGGACGGATTATCAATGTCTCTTCCGTCAATGGACAAAAAGGTGCATTCGGGCAGACCAATTACTCTGCTGCCAAGGCAGGCATCCATGGTTTTACCAAAGCGTTGGCGCTGGAAGTTGCCAGTCGCGGTGTCACAGTCAATACCATTTCTCCCGGCTATATCGCCACCAATATGGTTACGGCCATTCCGCAGGAAATCCTCGACAGCAAAATCATTTCGCAAATCCCCGTTGGCCGATTGGGCAAGCCTGAGGAAATAGCTGGTCTCGTCGCGTATCTGGCGTCGACGGAAGCAGCCTATGTGACGGGCGCCAATATTGCCATCAACGGTGGGCAGCATATGTGTTGACAGGCTGCGCATTTGCAAAATTTTGAATATGTATTGATGAAATGGATTCTATCAATTTGTTGTGTAAAGATATGAAAGAAAATCGAGAAAAAATTAAAGAATTGTGCGAGGCCGCTGGTACGTATTCAATTGCAGCCAAACTCATAACGGAAGAAACCAAACGCCGTTTGAGCGTTGATGCGATCAAATCATGGGCGTGTAATCCGAATAGCACGCGTGCACGCACTTGTCCTGACTGGGCAATTAAAGCTTTGGAAAAAAAACTGCAGAACTTATCTCATATCGAGAAACCGGGTGGATTCGTCCATGTCAAACGTTAAGCTTTTCTAGTTTTATATACCTGCATTTCTCATTCTTGATCAGGCGAATGGGGATACGTTTATTTTTTCGATTAATATTTAATCCCTTCAAGCGCTTGCCGATTTAATCGTTGAGTGTTCACTTCGCAAGCGAAATTGACTTAAAAAAGGGAGCACCTGAGTGCTCCCTTTTGAACAACTACACAGCCAATAATTGCTTGTATGGATACAAGCCGCAATTAGAATGTGTGCTTGAGGCTCAAGGCAAGGATCGTAGCTGATTCGCCGGCCAGCAACGTAGAACCATTTGCCGACGTGCCGGAAGAGAATGGTGTATAAGCGCCAGCTATATCGTTTTTCAGTTTGCTGTAGTACAGGCCAATATTGGTACGCTTGGAAAATGCATAGTCATAGCCCAACACGAACATTTTCGCGCCACTGTTTTTAACTGTGGTACCTGCAACGGAATTGTCGCCTGCTCTGGTATAGCTGCCCAGGATCTTGTTAGAGCCGAAGGTATAGCTAATTGGCACTTCCCATGCGCCGCGATTACCATTTTCGACGTTAGTTGAAGAAACTTCCGACTTCGCCTTGTCGTATTGCGCGCCAATTTTCAAACCGAATGGGAAAGAGTAAGAGCCTGACAAACGGTATTCAGTCTTGTCTGACCCTGTTTGACCTTCGGAAGATTCTTTCCAGTAAGCGATGTTTGCATAAATAGGACCATTGCTATAGCCTGCTTGTGCGAATGCACCACCACCGGTTTGATAAGTGGTTGTACCGTTGATGGTGCCTTCGGTGCCGGCTGTCGATGTGGACCAGCCAAGACTGCCGCTAAAGCCCGACACGGTTGGTGATTTGTACAGCACAGAGTTTTGGACACGGGAAGTAGTGATGCTTGTGCCATTGATTGAGCTAAGAATGTCGAAGGAGCCATACATGCTGAGCGGAATCGACGGAACACCATTGATGCCTTGCTCCGTTGCCAAACCTTGGACGTACATCATCGTGTGCTTACCCGCTGTCAATTGACCCCAGCTGCCTTTGAAGCCAACAAAGGAGTCGCCATTGGTCAGACCATTACCATTGCCTCCGGTACTGCCGACGTCCAAGTTCAAACGATTTTCGATGTAGAACAATGCGGCATTGCCGCCGCCCAGATCTTCTGTGCCGGTCAGCCAGAAACGTGATGAGTAATCGTCATCAAGGCGGATTTCGTTTTTTACAACGCGAGTGGTATTGCCGACTTTGTAATCTTTTAAGTCCATTTGAGCCACACCACCAATAGTAACTTGTGCTTGAGCAGCAGATGCGAATGCGCCCAGAATTGCGAGGGCCAGTAATGATTTTTTCATTCAGTATTCTCCGAGAAAATTAATGCGAATAGAGGTCAACAAATCAATTTGCAAAATGAAAATTGATTGCAGTAATGTCGCATCAAAGCTTTTTAATGGAAATCCGGTTGTTCCACATTAGAGAAATACGCAGAACATCACTAATAAATTGTGGTCATCCACAATGTGGTTTTCCACAATATCGGCGTGTATGAAATTCACCAACAATAGCAAGACTGTCATAGCGATTAGCGCAAACTTCACGTTTGGTTTTGGCATATCTGCAGAACGTGGATTGATTTACAAATCAAGGATGTTGAATATAGACAGTCAGATGATCATTCATTTTTTGGCGTTTGATCCAACAACGCAGCAATATAAAAAATTTAAAAATAAACAAAGTTGTTTTAACCCATCATAAGTAACGATCCATGCATTTTTTAATGCCGGATATTTATTTTATCCACCTAAAATTGATAGAGAAGTCACGGCATGCTGCATATAATTGATGATGATGAAGAGTTGCGAAATTCGCTCGTTTTCCTGGCGAAATCAAGAACCATCTTCACTAAGACATACGAAAACGGCCTTGCTTTTTTATCTGAACTGGATAAAGGCAATACATACGATCCAAAGGGCAATTGCATTCTGGTTGATATGCAGATGCCAGGTATGAGTGGGATGGAATTGTTCGATATTTTAATGCGGAGAAAACTGATCGAAAGATTCCCCGTCATTTTTCTGACGGCTCATGCAGAGCTGCCTACAGCTGTTAACGTATTGAAGCGGGGCGCCTTTGATTTTTATGAAAAACCTTTTCACGGTAATAATCTCCTGGATAGTGTTCAGGAAGGAATGAAGGCATCACGACGAGCTTTGGAAAAAGCGGAAATTGAAGCAAATCTGGCAACGCTATCCGCACGCGAATATGAAGTGCTTAGCCTGATTCTTCATGGAAGAACCAATAGTGAAATCGCCGGCAAGCTTGGCATCAGCGGACGTACTATTGAAGTGCATCGAGCACATATTTTAAAAAAAATGAAAGTAAAAACGGCGCTGGATTTGGCGATTTTATTGGGATCGAATATCGACATATCTGAATTCATCGCATCGCTGAATCCGACTTGCAATCATTAAACGGCAAGAGAGATCACGACAACCTATCTGAAGTTTTCGAAGGCATAGGTATCGCTTCAATTCTCCTGATTAAACTGAGAACATCTAACAAAATACGGCCGGCGGCATTGGGCTTCCTTGCTTGAGTCTGCCACAACAATATTCCTTATTTACCGCGACATAGATAGATTGATTCATAGTTGTTGGCGGCATTGTGCAATGCGGGAGAGCATATAGTTATCGATACCGCAATAAAATCGAGCTGAGCAATTATCAACACAATGCCGTCGCAACATGAGAGAATTTCCTGATCGTGGGCCATGCCTGAGTAAAACGACAATACGCATGAAAACACATGAATTCGACACTACGGGGATTTCAATCATTCCTGATTTTCTGGCGTCAGCACGTCGACAGCCATGGCGCTGGGTATTGCCGATCATTCTGGTTTTGCTTTTTCTGTTTATCGTTATCTGGTTGCCTTGGCAAGCTCAGCATATGGAGTCCAACGAGAAACAGGAGCAACTCATTGCCGACACACTCTGGGTCGAGCAGGCAATCCGTTTTCAATTGCGCCGTGACGAAGAATTGATCAAAACAGTAGGCAACGAAATTGAAGCCGACACAATGACGCCGGAAAAATTCCGCAGCCGTCTGTTATCTGTGGTCAGCAGTAACGGTGAATTTTTATCGATTGACTGGCTTGACGCTGACGATCATGTTGTGAGTTCCACATCGACCAATCATCTTGCTGACCCGATTGGCTCGTCCAGACCAACACTATTGAGTGCGCGCCAAAAAAAATCGGCACAATATGCGCCACTTCATGCAGAGAAAACGGACGGGAATGCTCATATTGCCTATTTTCTTCCATTGTTTGCATCGAATCAGTATATTGGCACCATCGTCGCATCCTACTCGCCCACAGGAATCCTCAATGAACTGGTTCCATGGTGGGTCGCACATGACAATGAGATTGCAATACTGGATGCGGATGACGTCGAAATTGCTCGACGCTCATCGGGCGGCCCTGGGCGGAATGTGTATACGCACCGGCACGAATTGGATCTGCCGGGTGCCGGATTGGTTTTGCGTGCCAATAGTGTAAAGGGCGCGCCACGTGTACTCCCAGGTTTGCTGGTTGGCTCCGTCATTGCGCTGTCGCTCGGATTACTATGGAGTTTGGGCGCATTATGGCGTGACATTAATCGTCGCCTAGCCACTGAAGGCGCCTTGCGTCAGCAAGTCGCATTTCAGACCGCAATGGAAAATTCCCTTGTGACTGGGTTGCGCGCGCGCGATCTGGAAGGTCGCGTAACGTATGTCAATCCCGCCTTTTGCAGGATGGTCGGTTTGTCCGCATCTGATTTGGTTGGCCGCCGCCCTCCGATGCCATATTGGGCCCCGGAAGCAATGGGTGAATATCAACAAAGGATATCCGAGCTTTTGGCTGGGACTGTTACACCCGATGGATTTCATACCATTTTTCAGCGCTCGAATGGAGAGCGGTTCCCGGTGTTGATATTCGAATCGCCGCTAGTCGATGATGTTGGACAGCAGACTGGATGGATGGGATCCATATTGGATATTTCAGACCGGCAGCGTGCAGAGGACATTAACCGACAGCAGCAGGAGAAATTGCAATCAAGTGCAAGATTGGCTGCGATGGGAGAAATTGCGTCGACACTGGCACACGAATTAAATCAACCGCTTGCTGCGATCTCCAGCTATCTTACCGGCGCCCTCAACATGATTGAGGGAGACAAAACAGTGGAGGCGATTCCGCTGACTGAAAATGTAAAACCTGCGATCGAAAAAGCCTCGGCACAAACCCAACGGGCAGGACATATCATACGAAGCGTTCACTCGTTCATCAAGCGCCGCGAAACGAGCAAGATAGAAGTTGATCTGAAGGAGTTGATCGATCGCGTTACACCGTTAATCGAGTTGCAGGCACAACGCAAATTCGTTACTGTGAAAAAAACAATTCCGGATTATTTGCCTACGATATCGGCAGATCCAACACTTCTTGAGCAAGTGCTGCTTAATTTGACACGCAACGCGATCGATGCGATGGAAGAAGCATCGGCAGAAAAACGGATCTTGAGGATTGAAGCATATTCAAACGATAATTCCATCAATCCTGGCGTGACTGTCGCAGTGATTGATCAAGGCTCCGGCATTAGTAAAGAGGTCGAGACAAAATTATTTTCCCCATTTTTTTCCACAAAAGCGGACGGAATGGGAATGGGGCTAAACATCTGTAGAACTGCGGTGGAGGCGCACGGCGGAACGTTGAGTTTTGTGCCAAATCCGGACGGTGGCACAATCTTCAGCTTTTCTTTACCAGCAAATTAAGAGAATCTAAAACATAGAAGGAGGCCGACAATGCTGCATATTATTGATGATGAAGAAGTAATTCGCGATTCACTTGAATGGCTGGCAAAATCCAGGGATATCAAATCGAAGAGCTATTCGAGTGCAAACGCTTTGCTCGCATGGATAGATCATGAAATGGAATTCGATCCTGAAGGGGATTGCATCCTGCTGGATGTGCGCATGCCGGATTTTAATGGCGTTGCGCTATTTGATGTGATGGCGTCAAGACAACTGGCCCAGAGATTTCCGGTGATCTTCCTTACAGGTCATGGCGATGTTCCAATGGCTGTTGATATGCTGAAAAAAGGGGCTTTCGATTTTTTTGAAAAACCATTCAATGATAATAAGCTCATGGATCGGATCATTGACGCGTTGGCCGCATCGCGTATCGCCGGCGCGGCCAGTTTAACGCAGGAGAAAAGGGATTCACTGACAGAAAGGGAAAAAGAGGTCCTTAAACTCATTCTCGAAGGTAAACTGAATAAGATTATTGCCGATGAACTTGGGATAAGTATCCGCACAGTTGAAGCGCACCGTGCTCGGATATTCGAAAAAATGAATGTGCGCAAAGCGGTAGAGCTATCCCAACTTTTCAAGTAAATCGATTTTATGCTGCGTTGGGTAACTGCAGTAAATGACAGGCATAAAAAACCCGGGGACTAGTGATCCCCGGGGAAAATCTCATCTCATACACGACTCTCAACGTGAAGAGGAGAAAGGAGAGTCATTACTGTAGCAATTCATTTTCCGCTCATCAATTCGGGAAAATACGTACGTACATGTACCACTGAAAATCAATATGCATCATCGTATCTTCGCCCGCAGATGAGATGATCGCTTCGTTACTCGCATACCGATTCACAATCTGCTCTACAGATAAGAATTACAGAAGAGATTCCGGATTCTCATTTGCTCTCTACCGTACATAAGCGCGCTTCTTGCCAATCATGGTCAGTTCGACATATTCGCTGCCGCTATGATTGCCTGGGCTATAGCTAAGCGAAATTCCGCCGAGGTCTTCTCTTTTAATGGATTCCAGCGCCTTGATAAATTGTTCGCGCGTTAAATTTGGCCCTGCTTTCCGAAGCCCTTCTACCAAAACCTTTGCCGATACAAATCCTTCCATCGCTGCGTATGAATACGTTACTTTTGATACTTTTCCAACGGTACGCAGCTCCTGTCCGAGCACTGATGAAAGCAGTTCCGGGGCAGGTGTAATTTGTGAAAGCATGATGCCGGCGGCATCTGTGCCTAAATGACTGATGAATGCATCGGATGAATTATTGGATAAGGTCATGATCGTCATCTTGCCGCCTTTCGCCCGAATCTCTTTGATCACATCGACCGTATTTTTTTCTGAGCTGACGATGATTAACGCAGCTGGATCGGCAGCAAGAATGTTAGTTGCGGCAAGCGCATTATCCGGATTCACTCTCGCAAAGCTGGTAATGATTGTTGGCTCAAGATGATGAGCCTGCATGGCGATCTTGAAACCTGCAAGTCCGTCTTTCCCAAACGTGTCATCGACGTGTAAAAGACCGATTTTCTTGTATCCGGCAAGTGCAAAAAATTCAATTCCTTTTGCTACTTCAAGTTGATAGCGGGGACGGACGTTAAATACAAGAGGCAGCACCGGATCATGGAAAATCGCCGCGCCAGTGGATGGCGCAATGAGAGGGACGCTATATTTCTCAAGAATTGGAAGCATTGCCTGTGTATGAGGCGTCCCGCGACTTTGAAACATGGCGAATACATGTTCGTCAACGATTAATTTTTTTGTATTTTGTGCAGAAAGAGCAGGATCGAATTTATCATCAAGCGAAATGAGTTTTATTTTACGGCCGTATATTCCGCCATTCGAGTTAATGGCATTGAAGTAGGCGTTTGCGCCCTCCAGCATTTCCTTGACTGGTCCTGCTACTGTTCCCGTAATGCCAATCGTTTGTCCTATCAATATCTTGTCTTTGGAAACGCCTTCTTCGGCAAAGCTGGTAGAGCTGACGCAAACCATAACAAGCACGAAAAGCGTTTTGTATAGTGAGGTAAACATGTTGATTCTCCCGTGTGTGTTGATTTAACACAGGATCATTTTATTTTTATGAGGTCAAGAAACCTATTGGTGGAATCCCCTACAAGTCTTTGCATAAAACACTGAGGTTTGCAGACGTTGGCAATTTCATAAAAATGGCGCAGGTAGCGGTTCTTCGTAATACGAAAAAATACTGCGCGAAGAATTCGTCAAATGTGATTCTGTGCATGCATGGCCGCAATCAAGATGAATAAATGTGCGCCTCGATTTAAAGTCGATTCGATGTTATCAATATCGTAAGTTGGTGGCGCACTTAAAAAAACTGGCAAAACAAATGACGTTTTTGTTGTTTTGTAATACAGACTGGTATTGATTGGTATTGTAATAATGGCCAACCAGCTTAATAATTTATTCAAAGAAAAATAAAGTGAGACCAAAAAATATGACATCCGCGAGCGCCTTCTTTTCAGCATTCTGCGGATCGATTGCGCAGCACGTCCTCAAGCAACGCAGTACAAGTACATATTTAAAACATATCAATAAATTTTATTGTGACAAACAATCGTTGGTTTTGTACGTGTTTCCCGAAGGTTTCAATCTTGGCTGAAAAGAATAATATTCAACCCAGCATTTCTTTAATTTTTTTTAACGTGTGTGAAAAAAAGGAGCGATACCATGGGATTCAAGCAACTGGCGTTTGCCGCCATATTTTCTTTAACAGCAGCAGGGCAGGCTTTTAGCCAGGCACCGATTGTCATCAAATTCAGCCATGTTGTGGCCGCCGATACCCCTAAAGGCCAGGCTGCAGATCGATTCAAACAATTGGCAGAAAAGTATACCGGCGGCAAAGTGCGCGTCGATGTGTATCCAAACAGTCAGTTATACAAAGACAAGGAAGAGCTTGAGGCTCTGCAGCTCGGCGCAGTACAGATGCTGGCGCCGTCACTTGCCAAGTTTGGTCCTCTTGGTGTCAAAGAATTCGAAGTATTCGATCTTCCGTATATTTTCCCAACCAAGGAAGCGTTATACAGTGTGACGGAAGGTCCAATTGGAAAGGGATTGCTGAAGAAACTCGAAACACGGGATATCACCGGCCTCGCATATTGGGATAACGGTTTTAAAGACATGTCCGCCAATAAGCCGCTGCGCACACCTGCAGATTTCAAGGGACTCAAAATGCGGATTCAGTCATCCAAGGTATTGGATGCCGAGATGCGTGCACTAGGCGCCAATCCACAGGTGCTCGCATTTTCCGAGGTGTATCAGGGATTGCAGTCAGGCGTTGTTGACGGCACTGAAAATCCCCCATCGAATTTCTATACCCAGAAGATGCACGAAGTTCAAAAATATCTGACACTGTCAAATCATGGATATCTTGGATATGCAGTGATTGTTAACAAAAAATTCTGGGATGGCTTGCCTGGCGATATCAGAACGGCGCTGGAAAAAGCGATGAAGGAATCGACAGACTTCGAAAAATCAGTCGCTCAAAAAGATAATGATGCGTCGCTTGACGCAGTGCGCAAGTCCGGGAAGACGACATTTATTACACTGACGGACAAGGAAAAAGAAGAGTGGCATCAAGCTCTTCTGCCTGTCCAAAAATCGATGGAAAGCCGTATTGGTAAAGATCTGATCGATGCAGTCAATAAAGAGGCAGTGAGTCATTCGAAATAATTATAAGGAGAAGAGGGGTGATCGGGAGATAAAACCCCTCATTCAGTTCACGCATCTACATTAATATTCAATTCAGAAATCAAATGAAACTTCTAAATCACTTGGAAGAATGGCTGATTGCCTTCCTGATGGGGGCCGCCACTCTGATCATATTCATAGCGGTCGTGCATCGCTACGCATCCGGACTTCCAATACCCATCGTTCAAGACGCGCTCATTCAAATCAATACGAGTTGGGCACAAGAATTGTGCATCTTCATGTTTGTATGGATGGCGAAATTCGGCGCTGCGTATGGAGTACGCACAGGCATTCACGTCGGTGTCGATGTGCTGATCAATCGGCTGGAGACCAAGTGGAAGAATCATCTGATCCTTTTCGGTTTGGCTGCAGGCGCACTCTTTACCGGCATTATCGGAACGCTGGGCGCTTCGTTTGTATTTCAAATGTATTCAACCGGCCAGACATCATCAGATCTGGAGATGCCAATGTGGGTAGTCTATCTTGCTGTTCCACTTGGATCTTATCTGATGTGTTTCCGGTTTCTTCAGGTGTCATGGCACTTCCTGAAAACCGGCGATCTGCCAAAGCATGACCACGCACATGTCGAAGGCGTGAAAGAGGATGCGATGGACGCACCTGGCTTATCGGGGAGCGACCCAATATGAACGCACTGATCATTTTTGTTCTTCTTTTCGGCCTGATGCTGACGGGCATGCCGATATCGATTTCGTTGGGACTGACGGTTCTAACCTATCTTTTTACGATGACGCATGTTCCGATCGAGTCGGTGGCCCTCAAGCTGTTTACCGGGATCGAAAACTTCGAAATCATGGCGATTCCGTTTTTCCTCCTGGCCGGCACCTTTTTGACGCATGGCGGTGTGGCCAAACGCATGATCCGGTTTGCCACCACGATGGTGGGACATTGGCATGGCGGCATTGGACTGGCGAGTGTCGTTGCCTGCGCATTGTTTGCATCGGTATGCGGTTCAAGCGTCGCTACTGTGGCTGCGATTGGTTCCGTTGCGCTTCCTGAAATGGTCAAGCAAGGCTTTCCACGGAAATTTGGCGCTGGAGTAATTGCAACGTCAGGCGCTCTTGGCATCTTGATGCTGCCTTCGGTGATCAAGGTGATTTATGCAGTCTCCACGAACGTATCGATCGGCGCTCTATTTATTGCTGGCGTAATACCGGGATTGATACTGATGACGATGTTGTGCATGACAACATGGTATATCGCCCGCAAGAATGGTTATCCTCGTCTTCCAAAGGCCAGTTGGGCGGATCGAATTGACGCATTCAAGGATAGTGCCTGGGGTCTTTTCCTGGTTGTGATTGTCATCGGCGGTATTTTCAGCGGCCTTTTCACGGCAACCGAGGCGGCCGCGATGAGCGCAGTGTATGCGTTCTTCATTTCGGTCTTTGTCTATAAGGATATCGGCTTCAAGAATGTGCCGAAGGTTCTGCTGGATTCGGCGGCGATGTCAGCGATGATTTTGTACATCATCACCAACGCAGCGCTGTTCTCTTTCTTGATGACATCGGAAAATATTCCTCAATTGCTGACGGAAGCCATTCTTAATATGGGACTCGGCACCGTTGGATTCCTGCTGGTTGTGAACGTGCTTTTGCTTTTGGCCGGCAACGTCATGGAGCCATCATCGATCATTTTGATTATGGCGCCGATTCTTTTCCCGGTTGCTGTGCGGCTTGGCATCGATCCAATCCACTTCGGCATCATGATGATTGTGAATATGGAAGTTGGTATGTGTCATCCGCCGGTCGGTCTGAATCTCTATGTGGCTTCAAGCATTACCAAAATGGGCATTACCGAACTGACTGTCGCCGTGCTTCCTTGGCTTCTCACGATGATCGTATTTCTCGTTTTGATCACATATACCCCTCAGATCACCATGCTGCTTCCTCATATCTTTTATCGTTAGAAATGAGGCGATTTTATAAAGAGTTCTACTGAGCCTTTGTAAAGATATCATCTTGCCGACTTTTACTTTGTCGGCAGGATGATACATAAATGTCTTTAAAATCAATTAGTAAGCTATGCTAAATAAAAAAAGATAATGCATATCAATGCAAGCAAAGTCGTACTGCATTGATTTTCATATTCGGAGGCGACATGAACATTGTTTTGAATACAGCAGGTCATCTACTGTCTCCAGGCAGCCGCTTGATGGATCGTATGCGGGTACTGCCGAAATTCGTCCTGATTTCGTCTGCTATATTAATTCCACTCCTTGCACTGATATTTCTCCTGCAACAGGAATGGAGTGCCAACGCCGAATTTGTCCGGAAAGAGCGGGTAGGCGTGGTATATGTCACTCAGCTTAGTGAATTAACCCGACTGGTTCAGTCATCACGCGCTTACGCAAGCGCCAGTCAGGCCGGCGATGATGCTGCTTTGCGATCCTCTTACGCTCAAGTACAGGATAAAACCAATCAGCAGATACAGAATATTGATGCGATGAAGAGCATCATTTCCGAGCTTGAATTGGTCAATGAATGGGCCACGTTAAAACAGGCATGGCTGGATGCTGCAAAGTCTAATGACGATGGCGCTTATCGCAAGCTTACGCTCGAACTGCAAAAGCATATCAAACTGGCTGCCAATCATGCCAACCTGACGTTGGATCCGGATATTGATTCATTTTATCTAATGAATGCAATCGCTTCTACTTTAGTTACGCTGGCAGTGGATATGGATCAAATACGTAGCCTGACTGCAGCGGCCATAGCGCGTAAAGAAATTACTCTGGCAGAGGCAAGAAAAATATCGGAAACAGGATTGTTGGCCAAGCGTTCGCTCGACAATGCAATTGTCGATATTGATTCTGCGATCGGGCAAACAGCAGCGCTTGCCAAGGATTTGAAAGCGTCACGTGATCGCCTGGAGACAGTGCGTGCCATGCTGGTTTCTCATACAGGTGATATATCGGCGAGCGAGTTTTTCCAAAAGCCGGCCCGAGATTATATTGACAACACTGCGGTGCCGATTGATTCCATCTACCAATTATCAAAACAGGCTTCGGTTAATCTCGATGAATTACTCACCAAACGAATGGGGGGCATTCATCAACGGCAGTTGATCGGGTATGTCGCGGTTGTGTTGTCGATACTGATTTCAGGTTACCTGATGCTTGCATTTTATGCTTCTTTCCGCGGCGGTTTGACGATGCTGGAAATGTCGGTTGACCGCATGTATGGCGGCGATCTTCAACCAGATCCGCAAGTCATGGCAGGCGATGAGTTGGGTGTCATATTGCGCAGAGTGGGAGAGGTGAAGGGACGTTTGGCTTCGATGATTTCAGAAGTGCGCGATAGTTCTTCATTGATTGATGTTGGCTCAAAGGAAATCGCCACCGGTAATGCCGACCTGTCGGCCCGCACCGAATCGCAAGCCAGTTCGCTGGAACAGACGGCTGCATCGATGGAACAGTTGACCAATACGGTCAAGCAGAATGCCGCGAATGCGAAACAAGCCAATCAATTGGTGGTGGCCGCATCCGACTATGCAGTCAAGGGCGGGCAAGTGGTGTCGCAGGTGGTCACCACGATGGGATCGATCCAGGACAGCTCGCGCAAGATTGTCGACATCATCGGCGTCATTGATGGCATCGCCTTTCAAACCAACATCCTCGCATTGAATGCGGCGGTGGAAGCGGCACGTGCCGGCGAACAGGGACGCGGCTTTGCCGTGGTGGCGGCAGAAGTGCGCAACCTGGCGCAACGTTCGGCCGCTGCCGCCAAGGAAATCAAGGCGCTGATCGGCGACTCGGTCGACAAGGTCAATGCCGGCGGCAAGCTCGTCGATGAAGCCGGCGACACGATGAATCAGATCG
>DATBRC010000077.1:0-31696 GCA_036560485.1 Burkholderiaceae bacterium | reverse complement strand
GGAACTTCAGGTATAGGCGTAACAGCCATTCAATTGGCTGCTGCATTTGGACATCATGTATATGCAACGGCAGGGTCGGATGAAAAATGCCGAGCCTGTGAAGAATTAGGAGCGAAAGTAGGTATTAATTATCGGGCTGTTGATTTTGTTGAAGCCGTCATAGCAAATACTGCCGGGAAGGGTGTGAATGTTATTCTTGACATGGTGGGCGGGGACTATGTCGCACGCGAAATCAACTGCCTGGCTGATGATGGACGCTTGGTGCTAATCGCTTTTATTGGTGGTGCAAGAGCGACTATTGACCTGGGGCAGGTATTGCGACGTCGATTAACGATTACTGGTTCTACATTACGACCGCGTTCGGTTGAATTTAAAGCTGAGATTGCACTCAAATTAAAAGAAAAAGTATGGCCTTTGCTGGAAAGCAGACAAATCAGACCAGTCATTTATCGAACTTTCCCTTTGGAACAAACTGCTCAGGCGCATGCATTAATGGAAACGAGTACGCACATCGGAAAAATCATATTGGTCATGTAGTCTCGGTCGAGGGAAGAATTTCAATGAACTCGTCGTTTGACCGCTCATGTCCTGCGGGCTAAAATAGAGGGTTCGTAAAAATTGAGGTCTTATGCGTCGCAAACTGGTTGCTGGTAATTGGAAAATGAATGGCAGCCTTGCTGCCAATGCTACTTTACTGGCTGGAATTAAGTCTGGGCTCGGGGCGTCCAATTGTGATGTCGCTGTATGTGCACCGGCACCATATTTTGCTCAATGCCAAGCCGAATTGACTGGTACTGCAATCTCATGGGGGGCACAAGACCTTTCGCTGCACGAATCGGGTGCTTATACTGGTGAAGTATCGGCTGCCATGTTGCTTGATTTTGGATGTCGCTATGTGATCATCGGGCATTCTGAGCGACGCGCTTATCATGGCGAAACGAATGATGTTGTAGCGAAAAAAACAGTGCGCGCATTAAAGTCCGGCTTGATCCCGATCGTATGTGTTGGTGAGACATTGACTCAGCGTGAAGCAGGGCAGATAGAGCGCATCGTGGGCGAGCAAATCGATGCGGTGTTGGAGTCCATCAATGCTGGCGATTTGGTAAATATGGTAATTGCATATGAGCCTGTATGGGCTATCGGCACTGGTAAAACTGCCACGCCTCAAATGGCGCAAGACGTGCACGCAATGTTACGTGCCAAACTTGCAGCAAAGGATGTGGCGGTTGCATCGAAGGTGCAAATTTTATACGGTGGCAGTATGAAACCGGATAATGCGAAAGAATTGTTGATGATGCCGGACATCGATGGTGGTCTGATTGGCGGCGCAGCATTAAAAGCAACGGATTTTTTATCGATTATTCACGCGGCGTGAATATTTATAACATTGGAATCAAACCGGAATCGGAAATTTATTAAATGAATACTTTGTTCACAGTTATCGTCGTTGTCCAAGTCTTGGCAGCTTTAGTCATTATCGGTCTCGTTCTACTGCAACATGGCAAAGGTGCAGATATGGGGGCAGCTTTTGGCTCGGGCGCGTCCGGAAGTTTATTCGGTGCGACCGGATCTTCCAATTTCCTGTCAAAGTCCACCGGTGTGGCAGCTGCGATCTTTTTTGGCGCGACGCTGGCATTGGCTTACTTTGGCAGCAGGCATAATACCGTGAATGGTGGAGTGCTGGAAAATTTACCGACTGCCCCTATTTCTGCGCCAGCAGCGGCACCTGCTGAAAAACCAGTTGCGCCCGCTGCAGCTAATCCGGCAAGCAGTGCTGCTGCTCCAGCGAATGGGGCAGGCCAATCGAACCAGATTCCAAAGTAAGCGTGATATAAGCACGATGTATACCTCGGACGCTCTTGTATTCGTGCAATTCTGAATTGAATAAAAGAGTTAAAGCAAGGTACAATGGAAGTCTTGCGCCGACGTGGTGAAATTGGTAGACACGCTATCTTGAGGGGGTAGTAGCGTAAGCTGTGCGAGTTCGAGTCTCGCCGTCGGCACCAAAAGAATAATGAGGCCAGCAAAGGATGTACCTAGCTGGCTTTTTATCGGGGAAGCAATTTTTTGATTCAAATCAAATAGCAATCCACTAATTGTTCAATATACTGGCGAACCGTGAACCTCGAAAATTATCTGCCCATTCTTCTCTTTATCCTTGTCGGCATCGGAGTCGGTGTCGTTCCTCAAATTCTTGGTCGCTTAATTGCGCCATTCAAGCCCGACCCTGAAAAAGATTCTCCATACGAATGCGGCTTTGAGGCTTTCGAAGATGCGCGCATGAAGTTCGATGTGCGCTATTACCTCATCGCGATTCTCTTCATTTTGTTTGATCTTGAAACGGCATTTTTCTTCCCATGGGGCGTAGCGATGCGCGATCTTGGGTGGGCTGGCTTTGTCACGATGATGGTGTTTATCGCTGAATTCGTCGTCGGGTTTTGGTACATCTGGAAGAAAGGTGCCCTTGATTGGGAATGAGCCATGTCAATTGAAGGCGTATTGAACGAAGGTTTTGTTACCACGACAGCGGATAAGCTGATCAACTGGACGCGTACCGGCTCAATGTGGCCGATGACGTTTGGTTTGGCCTGCTGCGCAGTGGAAATGATGCATGCAGGTGCATCGCGTTATGACCTTGATCGTTTCGGTGTGGTGTTCCGGCCGTCGCCGCGTCAATCTGACGTGATGATCGTTGCTGGTACCTTGTGCAACAAAATGGCGCCGGCATTACGTAAAGTGTATGACCAGATGGCCGAGCCGCGTTGGGTCATCTCGATGGGCTCGTGTGCCAATGGTGGTGGCTATTATCATTATTCATATTCAGTAGTGCGTGGGTGTGATCGCATTGTTCCCGTGGATGTGTATGTGCCAGGTTGCCCTCCGACTGCCGAGGCGCTGTTGTACGGCATCATGCAACTGCAAAACAAAATCAAACGTACCAATACGATCGCACGCTAAGAGACTGACTTAGTACAAATATGACGACGAAACTTGAAACACTCGAAGCTGCCCTGCGTAACGCATTGGGCGATCATTTGCAAAGCTTGACGACTTCATTGGGCGAAGTCGCAATTGTCGTCAAGGCCACGAATTATTTATCGGCGATGCGTGTGCTGCGTGATCATGCTGATTTGCGCTTTGAAGAATTGATTGACTTGTGCGGCCTTGATTATTCGACGTATGGCGATGGTGCTTGGGAAGGCGCTCGTTTTGCAGTTGTATCGCACTTGCTATCGATTAAAAATAACTGGCGCGTACGTGTGCGGGTGTTTGCTGAAGATGATGAAGTGCCGGTTGTTGCATCGGTCACTGATATTTGGCCATCAGCTAATTGGTATGAGCGGGAAGCTTTCGACTTTTTCGGTATCTTGTTCGATGGCCATGATGATTTGCGCCGCATTTTGACTGACTATGGATTCATTGGTCATCCGTTCCGCAAAGATTTCCCGGTTTCCGGTTATGTAGAGATGCGTTACGACCCTGAACAAAAACGCGTCATTTATCAACCTGTAACGATTGAGCCGCGTGAAATCATACCGCGCGTGATTCGTGAAGAACAATACGGGATGAAATAATGGCCGAGATTAAAAATTACACTCTCAACTTTGGCCCGCAGCATCCTGCGGCACACGGCGTGTTGCGTCTTGTGCTCGAATTGGATGGCGAAGTCATTCAGCGCGCTGATCCGCATATCGGCTTGTTGCATCGTGCAACCGAGAAGTTGGCTGAACAAAAAACCTATCTGCAATCCGTGCCGTACATGGATCGTCTCGATTATGTGTCGATGATGTGTAACGAGCATGCGTATGTGATGGCAATTGAAAAATTGCTTGGCCTTGAAGTGCCGATGCGCGCGCAATACATCCGCGTGATGTTCGACGAGATTACGCGTTTGCTGAATCACTTGCTGTGGTTGGGTGCGCATGCACTGGACGTGGGTGCGATGGCTGTGTTCCTGTATGCATTTCGCGAGCGTGAAGATTTGATGGATTGCTATGAGGCGGTCTCCGGTGCGCGTTTGCATGCAGCATACTATCGCCCAGGTGGTGTGTATCGTGATTTGCCGGATGCGATGCCTCAGTACGCAGCTTCAATGATGCGTAACGCTAAGGCAATCAAACAGCTGAATGAAAACCGGCAAGGTTCATTGCTCGACTTCATTGAAGATTTCACCAATCGTTTCCCGAAATACGTCGATGAGTATGAGACTTTGTTGACCGATAACCGTATCTGGAAGCAGCGTTTGGTTGGCATTGGTGTCGTATCGCCGGAACGCGCGAAGGCGATGGGTTTTACCGGCGCGATGCTGCGCGGCTCCGGTGTGGAATGGGATTTGCGCAAGAAACAACCGTATGAAGTCTATGACTTGCTCGATTTCGATATTCCTGTTGGTGTGAACGGTGATTGTTACGATCGCTATCTGGTTCGCGTTGAAGAGATGCGCCAATCAAATCGCATCATCAAGCAATGTATCGAATGGCTGCGGAACAATCCCGGTCCGGTGATGAGCGACAATCACAAAGTGGCTCCACCGTCACGTGTTGGCATGAAGACCAACATGGAAGAGCTGATCCATCATTTCAAATTGTTCACCGAAGGCTTCCATGTGCCTCCAGGTGAGGCCTATGCTTCAGTAGAACATCCAAAAGGCGAATTTGGTATTTACCTGGTGTCGGATGGCGCGAACAAGCCGTATCGAATGAAGATTCGCGCACCTGGTTTTGCACACTTGCAAGGTTTGAATGAGATGGCAAAGGGCCACATGATTGCGGATGCTGTAACGATCATCGGCACGCAAGACATTGTGTTTGGTGAGATTGACCGATAGATGTATCAATAACCCGCGCGGAACAATGCGCACGAATAGCTGACAATATGCTGTTAAGTCCTGAATCTTATAAAAAAATTGATCGCGAAGTCGCGAAATTTCCTGCGGATCAAAAACAGTCTGCCGTGATGGCAGCGCTTGCCATTGCGCAAGATGAAAAAGGATGGCTCGCGCCGGAAGTGATGCGCGACGTTGCCGATTACCTTGGCATGCCCGCGATTGCGGTTGAGGAGGTGGCTACATTCTATGCAATGTATAACCTCAAGCCGGTCGGAAAATCAAAGATTACTATTTGCACCAACTTGCCTTGTGCATTGTCGGGCGGCGAGAAGGCTGCACACTACCTGAAGCAGAAGCTCGGTGTCGATTACAAGGAAACGACAGCAGATGGACAGTTCACATTGCAAGAAGGTGAATGCATGGGGGCTTGTGGCGATGCTCCGGTTTTGCTGGTGAATAACAAGCGCATGTGCGCGCACATGTCGAATGACAAAATTGATGCGCTGGTGGAGGAACTGAAAAAATGACCAGTTTGCATGACCGCCATATCAAGCCTCTGATTCTTGCCGGCCTTAATGGGCAGAATTGGCATTTGGCCGACTACGTCAAGCGTGGCGGCTATGAATCGCTGAAGCGGATTCTGAATGACAAAATCACGCCGGAACAAGTTGTCGCTGAATTGAAAGCATCATCACTGCGTGGTCGCGGTGGTGCAGGTTTTCCGACTGGGCTGAAGTGGAGTTTCATGCCACGCCAATTCCCTGGACAAAAATATCTGGTTTGTAACTCCGATGAAGGCGAGCCGGGCACATTCAAGGATCGCGATATCATTCGTTACAACCCGCATGCGTTGATTGAAGGCATGGCGATTGGTGCGTATGCAATGGGCATCACCGTCGGCTACAACTATATTCATGGCGAGATCTGGGCGGATTACGAGCGCTTTGAAGAAGCATTGGAAGAAGCACGCGCCGCTGGCTTCCTGGGCGACAAGATCATGGGCAGCGAATTCAATTTTCAGCTGCATGCGTTCCATGGCTATGGCGCTTATATCTGCGGTGAAGAAACCGCATTGCTTGAATCGCTTGAAGGTAAAAAAGGCCAGCCGCGCTTCAAACCACCTTTCCCGGCCAGCTTCGGCTTGTACGGCAAGCCGACCACCATCAATAACACCGAAACATTTGCAGCCGTTCCTTTCGTGTTCAAGATGGGTGGCGAAGCATATGCCGCACTCGGCAAACCGAATAACGGTGGCACCAAGATTTTCTCGATATCAGGTGACGTAGCAAAACCCGGTAATTATGAAATTCCTCTTGGTACACCTTTTGCGACCTTGCTGGAATTGGCAGGCGGTATGCGCGACGGCAAGAAAATCAAAGCCGTCATCCCTGGCGGATCATCGATGCCGGTGTTGACTGGTGAAGTCATGATGGCGACCGATATGGATTACGACTCGATCGCGAAGGCCGGTTCGATGCTGGGTTCCGGTGCGGTGATCGTGATGGATGAAACGCGTTGCATGGTCAAATCGCTGTTGCGCTTGTCTTATTTCTATTTTGAAGAATCTTGCGGTCAGTGTACTCCGTGCCGCGAAGGCACCGGCTGGTTGTATCGGATGATTCATCGGATCGAACATGGACAAGGTCGTGCGGATGATTTGGATATGCTGAATTCAATCGCTGACAATATCCAAGGCAGGACCATTTGCGCGCTGGGCGATGCTGCTGCCATGCCGGTACGCGCATTCATCAAGAATTATCGCGAAGAGTTTGAATATCATATTGAGCACAAGCACTGCTTGGTGCCCGCTTACGTGTAATTAATTCCTCCCCCTTCAAGAGGGAGGTTAGGTGGGGGATGGGTTTTGTTTTGGTGGCCGGCCGAAACCCATCCCCGCCCCAACCCTCCCCTTGAAAGGGAGGGGCGAATAGTAATGGGTGATAAGAACTATGGTTGAAATCGAAATAGACGGCAAAAAAGTTGAAGTGCTGGAAGGCAGCATGGTGATGGACGCTGCCAATAAACTTGGCACGTACATTCCACATTTTTGTTATCACAAGAAGTTATCCATTGCGGCCAACTGCCGCATGTGTCTGGTCGAGGTTGAGAAGGCACCCAAGCCTTTGCCAGCCTGCGCGACTCCGGTTACTGCGGGCATGATTGTGCGTTCGAATAGCGATAAAGCGGTCAAGGCACAAAAGAGTGTGATGGAATTTTTGCTGATCAACCACCCATTGGATTGCCCGATTTGCGATCAAGGTGGGGAGTGCCAGCTGCAGGATTTGGCAGTCGGCTACGGCCCATCCGCGTCGCGCTATGAAGAAGAGAAACGCGTCGTGCATCATAAGGATGTGGGGCCATTGATTTCCATGAAAGAGATGTCGCGTTGCATTCACTGTACGCGTTGTGTCCGTTTTGGGCAGGAAATTGCGGGCGTCATGGAGTTGGGAATGACTGGCCGTGGCGAACATTCGGAGATTACCTCTTTCGTCGGCAATACTGTCGATTCCGAATTGTCGGGTAATATGATTGATCTGTGCCCGGTCGGCGCACTGACATCCAAACCATTCCGTTATAGCGCGCGTACCTGGGAATTGTCCCGCCGTAAATCGGTGAGTCCACATGATGGATTGGGTTCCAACCTGATCGTGCAAGTCAAGGGCGGCAAGGTTCTGCGCGTTTTACCGTTGGAAAATGAAGAGATCAATGAATGCTGGTTGTCCGATAAGGATCGTTTCGCCTATGAAGGTTTGAATAGCGATCAGCGTTTGACCAAGCCGATGATCAAGCAGAACGGTCAATGGATCGAGACAGAGTGGCAAACTGCATTGCAGTATGTTGCTCATGGCCTGCGCAATATCAAACATGAACATGGTGCCGATGCGATTGCTGCACTCGGTACGCCTACTTCTACTTTGGAAGAATTGTCTCTGCTGCAGAAATTGGTACGTGGACTGGGTTCGGAAAATATTGATTTCCGTTTGCGCCAATCGGATTTCTCATTGGATGGCAACGTGACGCCGTGGTTGGGAATGTCAATTAATGAATTCTCGCAATTGAAACGTACCTTCATCATCGGTTCATTCCTGCGCAAGGATCATCCATTGCTGGCCGCGCGATTGCGTCAGGCTGCAAAGCGTGGGGCAAAAATCAACGTCCTGCATGCAACGGATGAAGATTTGTTGATGCCGGTTGCAAACAAGATGATCAAGGCGCCGTCTGCTTGGCTATCCGCGCTTGGTGAAGTCATCGTCGCGATTGCTCAAGCCAAATCAATTACAGCTCCAGTCGGTTTTGAAAAAATCGTTCCATCAGCGGAAGCAAAGAAAATTGCGGAAAGCCTGTTGTCTGGTGAACCAAAAGCCATCTTGCTTGGTAATGCAGCGGCGCAGCATCCGCAGGCTTCGCAGTTGCATGTGGCGGCACAATGGATTGCACAAAACACCGATGCCAAATTTGGTTATCTAACGGAAGCCGGCAATACGGTAGGCGGCTATCTCGCCAACGCATTGCCTGGTAATGGCGCGAACGCGCTGAAATCATTTGAGCTGCCACGCAAGGCATATGTACTGTTGAATGCTGAGCCGGAATTTGACAGCCACAATCCACAAGTTGCGCGCGCTGCATTGGATCAAGCCGAGATGGTCGTTGCGTTGACGCCTTTCATGCATGGAATGGCCTACGCGGATGTGTTGTTGCCGATTGCACCATTTACTGAAACCTCGGGTACCTTCGTCAATTGCGAAGGACGTGCACAAAGTTTCAATGGATCAGTGAAACCGTTAGGCGATACGAGACCAGCATGGAAAGTATTGCGCGTATTGGGCAATCTGCTTGGCTTGAGCGGATTTGATTATGAAACATCCGAAGCCATTCGCACTGAAATCATTGGCGAGAAAACAGATACCGGATTTGATCTGACATCCCGCTTGAATAACTTTGCTAATCTGCAGCCACAAGCAGCAGCGCAAAATTCTGGTACAGGTTTGGAACGTGTCGCCGATGTGCCGATTTATTTTTCTGATGCGATTGTACGTCGTGCGGAATCGCTGCAGGAAACGACAGATGCACAGCCGCCAAAGGCACGACTCTCTATCGCTCTTGCGCAAAAGCTTGGCGTCAAGGATGGCGACCAGGTTAACGTGGCGCAAGGGCAGGGTAGCGTGGCACTTGCAGCCAGCATTGACAAGACATTGCCGGACAATGTCGTACGTGTAGCTGCGGCGCATGCCTCGACAATCTCTCTTGGCGCCATGTTTGGATCGATCACCGTGGAGAAAGCGTGATGGATCAATTCTTGTTTGGTATACAAACATACGGTCAAAGCTGGTTTGGCATGTTGTGGCCTATCGTTTGGAATTTGATCAAGATCGTTTGCCTGGTTTTGCCGATCATGGGCTGTGTCGCTTACTTGACGCTTTGGGAGCGCAAGATGATCGGCTGGATGCATATTCGTTTGGGCCCTAATCGTGTTGGCCCTGCCGGATTATTGCAGCCGATCGCCGATGCGCTGAAATTGCTGCTCAAGGAAATAGTCGTTCCTGCAAAAGCAAATAAAGCGCTCTTCGTGATCGCGCCAGTCATGACGATCATGCCGTCGCTTGCTGCATGGGCGATTATTCCATTTGGGCCAGAACAGGCTCTGGCAAATATCAATGCCGGTTTGTTGTATGCGATGGCGATCACGTCGATGGAAGTGTATGGAATCATCATTGCCGGCTGGGCATCCAATTCCAAATATGCATTTCTGGGGGCGATGCGTGCATCCGCTCAAATGGTTTCATACGAGATTGCGATGGGCTTCGCGCTTGTGATCGTGCTGATGGTTTCTGGCAGTTTGAACTTCACCGATATCGTGATGGGTCAGACAAAAGGATATTTTGCATCGAGCGGCTGGAATTTCCTGTCCTGGAACTGGTTGCCACTGTTACCGATATTTGTTATTTATGTGATTTCAGGCATTGCAGAAACCAATCGTCATCCGTTCGACGTGGTTGAGGGTGAATCGGAAATTGTCGCAGGTCATATGGTCGAATATTCCGGCATGTCTTTTGCGATGTTCTTCCTGGCTGAATATGCGAATATGATCTTGATTTCTGCATTGGCTTCGCTGATGTTCCTTGGTGGATGGAATTCGCCAATCGGTGCACAAGTACCAGTGCTCGGCTTGTTGTCGTATCTGCCAGGCTGGATCTGGTTGGGTATCAAGACCTTTGTCGTGGTATCGATGTTTATCTGGGCACGCGCATCATTCCCGCGTTATCGCTATGACCAAATCATGCGTCTGGGCTGGAAAGTATTTATTCCGCTGACCTTGGCTTATTTGGTAATTGTCGCTGCGTGGATGCAGACCTCGTGGAATATTTGGAAATAATGAAGGCTGAATTTTTAGGAAGCCAAGATGGAAGCAATTAAGGATTTTTTCGGCAGCTTGATGCTGCGAGAGTTGATCAAAGGTTTGGCGCTGACCGGACGCTATATGTTCGCGCGCAAAATTACGGTCCAATTTCCGGAAGAAAAAACACCGCTGTCACCGCGTTTTCGCGGCCTGCATGCATTGCGCCGTTATCCGAACGGGGAAGAGCGCTGCATCGCTTGCAAACTGTGCGAAGCAGTTTGTCCGGCAATGGCAATCACGATCGAGTCGGAACAGCGTGATGACGGCACCCGTCGCACCACACGCTATGACATTGATTTGACCAAGTGTATCTTCTGCGGCTTTTGCGAAGAGTCGTGTCCGGTTGACTCAATTGTCGAAACCAATATTTTTGAATACCACGGTGAAAAGCGGGGCGACCTGTATTACACCAAAGAGATGTTGCTGGCAGTCGGCGATCGCTATGAGAAAGATATTGCTGCTGCTCGTGCAGCCGACGCTGCTTATCGTTAATTCAGATTAATTCGTTTTTATTTAGCCGACTTTTTTGGTCCATTATGGAATTTAAATCAGTGTTGTTTTATGCATTTTCGGTGATACTCGTGCTCGCCGCATTGCGCGTTATTACAGCCCGAAATCCGGTTCATGCGGCGCTGTTTTTAGTGCTTGCGTTCTTTTCGGCAGCTGCAATCTGGCTGTTGTTGAAGGCTGAATTCCTAGCGATCGTACTGGTGCTGGTCTATGTCGGTGCAGTGATGGTGTTGTTCCTGTTCGTTGTGATGATGTTGGATATCAATCTCGACAAAATGCGTGAAGGCTTTTGGGGGCATTTTCCGCTTGCGGCGACTGTAGGTGTAGTCATCGTCCTGGAAATGAGCAGCGTGCTGTTGCGTGGCTATCTAGAACTTGATCCGCAAGTGCCGGCAATCTCCGCCAATCTTGGCAACACCAAGGAATTGGGCAAGCTGATTTATACGCAATACGTTTATGCATTTGAAATTGCTGCGGTGATTCTGCTGGTCGCAATCGTGGCGGCCGTTGCATTAACCTTGCGCCGCCGTAAAGACAGCAAATACTACAGCCCGGCTGATGCGGTAAAAGTCAAAGCAAGCGATCGTATCCGCATCGTCAGCATGAAAGCCGAGTCTGATCGTGCCAACGGCAACGGTCAGGCCGCAGCGCAAGCAGATCCAACACAGGGAAAAGCACCGTGAATATATCGCTCGCTCATTATCTTGTTCTCGGCGCGATCTTGTTCGCCATTTCAATTGTCGGCATTTTCCTCAACCGAAAAAACGTCATTGTATTGTTGATGGCAATCGAGCTGATGCTCTTGGCAGTCAACATGAACTTCATCGCGTTCTCGCATTATTGGGGTAACGCTGCCGGACAAATTTTCGTTTTCTTCATCCTGACTGTGGCTGCGGCGGAATCCGCAATTGGTCTCGCCATTCTTGTTGTCCTGTTTCGTAATCTGGACACCATCAATGTCGAAGATCTGGATAGTCTCAAAGGTTAATCACAAAAATAGCGATAAGGTTCATTATGGCGGGGCAACTTAACCCTAACCTTCTGTTGGCTGTACCACTGGCACCCCTTGCAGGTTCTGCAATCGCGGGGCTATTCGGCACCAAATTTTTCGGCAATAAAGTCGGCCGTGCGACATCGCATACGGTGACGATACTTGGCGTTCTTATCGCCTTTATCATCTCATTCATGACGTTGATGGATGTGATTGATGGCGCTAAGTTCAATGGAACACTCTACACATGGATGACCGTTGCAGGGCTCAAACTGGAAGTCGGCTTTCTGATCGATAGTTTGACGGCGATGATGATGTGCGTTGTCACCTTCGTTTCCCTGATGGTGCATATCTATACGATTGGTTACATGAAGGACGATGACGGCTATAACCGCTTCTTCTCGTATATTTCACTCTTTACTTTCTCGATGTTGATGCTCGTGATGAGCAACAACTTCCTGCAATTGTTCTTCGGCTGGGAAGCGGTTGGGTTGGTGTCTTATTTGCTGATCGGTTTTTGGTACACCAGACCGACTGCAATTTTCGCGAACATGAAAGCCTTCCTGGTGAACCGCGTCGGCGACTTCGGTTTCATTTTGGGTATTGGCCTTTTGCTCGCATATGCAGGCTCAATGAATTACAGCGAGGTGTTTGCCAAGAGAGAAGAGCTGGCAACCTTGATGCTGCCGGGTACAAATTGGATGTTGCTGACTGTTGCATGTATTTGCTTGTTCATCGGTGCGATGGGTAAATCAGCACAGTTCCCATTGCATGTGTGGTTGCCGGATTCTATGGAAGGTCCAACACCTATCTCGGCACTGATTCACGCAGCGACAATGGTGACTGCAGGGATCTTCATGGTGACGCGCATGTCGCCGTTATTCGAATTGTCCGACACAGCCTTGTCCTTTGTATTGGTCATCGGCGCGATTACAGCATTGTTTATGGGTTTCCTTGGTGTGATCCAAAATGACATCAAACGTGTAGTGGCTTATTCAACCTTGTCACAGTTGGGTTATATGACAGTGGCTTTAGGTGCTTCTGCTTATTCAGTTGCGGTGTTCCACTTGATGACACACGCTTTCTTCAAAGCGTTATTGTTCCTCGGTGCTGGTGCCGTCATCATCGGTATGCATCATGATCAAGACATTCGGAATATGGGTGGCTTGCGCAAGTACATGCCGATTACCTGGATTACCTCGCTGCTTGGTTCATTGGCCTTGATTGGCACGCCGTTCTTCTCGGGCTTCTATTCCAAGGACAGCATTATCGAGGCTGTGCAAAATGCGCATATCGCGGGAGCAGGATTCGCCAGTTTCGCTGTGCTAGCAGGTGTATTCGTGACTGCTTTCTATTCGTTCCGTATGTACTTCCTTGTATTCCACGGTGAAGAGCGTTTTGGCAAGCCACATGCACATCATGACGAGCATCATGAGGAAGAAGAGGAAACTCACGACCATCACCATGGATTGGCACCCGGCGAGAAACCACACGAGGCACCTTGGGTTGTAACATTGCCTTTGGTCTTGTTGGCGATCCCATCCGTATTGATCGGTTACTTCACCGTTAAGTCCGTGTTGTATGGCGATTTCTTCAAGGGCGTTATTGCAATAGGTGAGTCGCATCACGCAATGGAAGAGCTATCCCATGAATTCCACGGTGCGTGGGAGATGGGCATGCATGCATTCACGTCCTTGCCATTCGGTTTGGCATTGGCAGGTGTTGTGTCGGCTTATTATTGTTATATGGTGAATCCGAAAGTGCCTGCGTGGTTTTATGGAAAATTCCATGCGCTCTATACGCTGCTCGACAACAAGTACTACATGGATAAATTCAATGACATCGTATTCGCCGGCGGTGCACGTCTCTTGGGTGGCGGCTTGTGGAATGTCGGCGACAAAGGGTTGATCGATGGTTTGATTGTGAACGGCAGCGCCAAAGTGGTGGGTTGGTTCTCACGTGTGATTCGCCTCATCCAGTCCGGCTATATTTACCATTACGCGTTTGTGATGATTCTTGGCGTACTGGCTTTCCTGATTTATTTCATGCCGATCCCATTTGCCAAATAAGCTAGAGAAGCAATACAAAAACTAACTATGATGCAGTCAACTTCCTTTCTGTTAAGCCTCGCGATTTGGTGTCCAATCGCGTTCGGCATATTCGTGCTGGCATTTGGCCGTGACGAGAATCCATCCATTACGCGTGGCGTCGCTTTGTTCGGCTCGTTCGTCAGTTTCCTGGTGACTTTACCGCTGATTCAAAAATTCGATAATGCTGCACATGGAATGCAGTTTGTTGAAAAGTTTGAATGGATCAAGCGTTTCAATGTTAATTATTTTCTCGGCATTGACGGCATTTCACTCTGGTTTATTCCACTGACGGCTTTCATCACGGTGATTGTTGTGATCTCTGCGTGGGAAGTGATTGAGAAGCGCGTTGCCCAATACATGGGTGCATTCCTGATTTTGTCGGGATTGATGATAGGCGTGTTTTGCGCACTGGATGGCTTGCTGTTCTATGCGTTTTTTGAGGCGACCCTGATTCCGATGTTTATCATCATTGGCGTGTGGGGTGGCGCCAATCGCGTCTATGCTGCTGTCAAGTTCTTTATTTACACGTTGCTCGGCTCGTTGTTGACGCTGGTTGCGATCATTTATTTGTTTTATGTGTCCGGTGGCAGCTTCGATATTCAGACATGGCAGCAGTTGCCGTTGCCGCTGCCGGTACAAATCATGTTGTTCTTTGCGTTCCTGATGGCGTTTGCCGTCAAGGTGCCGATGTGGCCGGTACATACCTGGTTGCCGGATGCGCACGTGGAAGCCCCGACCGGCGGTTCCGTTGTGTTGGCAGCGATCATGTTGAAGCTCGGTGCTTACGGCTTCTTGCGGTTCTCATTGCCGATTGCGCCTGACGCCAGCCATTATTTGTCCGGCTTTATCATCACGCTGTCGTTGATTGCGGTAATCTACATCGGATTGGTCGCGTTGGTGCAAGCGGACATGAAAAAGCTGGTGGCATATTCTTCGATCGCGCACATGGGTTTCGTCACACTGGGCTTCTTCATGTTCAATGACATGTCAGTGCAGGGTGGTATTGTTCAAATGATTTCACATGGCTTCGTGTCTGGCGCAATGTTCCTGTGTATCGGCGTGCTGTACGATCGCATGCATTCGCGTCAAATTGCCGACTACGGTGGCGTAGTCAACACGATGCCTAAGTTCGCAGCATTCTTCGTTTTGTTCTCGTTGGCGAATTGCGGCTTGCCGGCTACATCCGGTTTTGTCGGCGAATTCATGGTTATCCTGGGCGCTGTCAAATTCAATTTCTGGATCGGCTTGATGGCGGCCACCGCTTTGATTTTTGGTGCGGCATATTCGCTTTGGCTGGTTAAGCGTGTGATATTTGGTGCTGTCGCCAATAGTCATGTTGCCGAGCTATATGATTTGAACAAACGTGAATTCTTGATGCTGGGACTGCTCGCAATTGCAGTGATCGCGATGGGCTTGTATCCGGCACCGTTTACAGATGCGATGCAAACATCGGTGACTGATTTGCTCAAGCATGTCGCAATCTCAAAAACTCACTAATGAACGCCATATTGAATATACACGTGCAAGCAAACAAGCGGCGCTAAAATGAATAACATGAATCTGACACCAGTTCTACCTGAAATTTTCCTGCTGATTGCGACTTCTGCAATTTTGCTGATAGATATGTTTTTGTCTGACGCGAAGCGCAATATAACGTATGTGTTGTCGATCGTGACATTGGTGATATGTGCTGCGTTGAGCATTAGTTCATTCAACAGCGGCATTGCGTGGTATACATTTGGCGGTATGTTTATCTCCGATCCGTTATCGAATTTGTTGAAAATATCTTCTTATCTGGCAGTCGGCCTGACCTTGATCTATTCGCGTCAATACATAAACGACCGCAGTATGGTGACCGGCCAGCTCGGCGGAGAATTTTACGTGCTGGCGTTGTTTGCTCTGTTGGGGCAAATGGTCATGATCTCCGGTAATAATTTTCTGGTTATCTACCTCGGCCTTGAGTTGATGTCGTTGTCGCTGTACGCACTGGTTGCCTTGCGCCGTAATAATTCCGTATCGACTGAAGCTGCGATGAAGTATTTCATTCTTGGCGCATTGGCTTCAGGTTTTCTGTTGTACGGTATATCGATGTTGTATGGCGCTACCGGCACACTGGATTTGCTTGAGGTAACGAAGGCAGCAGCTTCACCAGACACGAATAAAATGGTTTTGGTCTTTGGCACGGTGTTCCTGGTAGCCGGCCTGGCATTCAAGCTTGGTGTAGTGCCGTTTCATATGTGGGTACCTGATGTCTATCAAGGCGCGCCGACTGCAGTCACCTTGTTATTGGGTGGCGCGCCGAAGTTGGCAGCATTTGCGATTTGCATTCGCCTTTTGGTGGAAGGTTTGTTGCCGCTGGCAGTTGATTGGCAGCAGATGATCATGGTATTGGCCGTGTTGTCGATGGCGATCGGAAATATCACGGCGATTGCCCAGACCAATTTGAAGCGCATGTTGGCATATTCAACCATTTCGCAAATGGGCTTCATGCTGTTGGGTTTGATGTCCGGTTTTGTGAACGGAAACGGATATGCAGCCGTGAATGCATATAGCTCGGCGATGTTTTACACGATTACTTATGTGCTGACTACATTGGGTACGTTCGGCATTATCTTGCTGCTGGCGCGCTCCGGTTTTGAAGCCGAAAATCTGGATGATCTGAAGGGTTTGAATCAACGTAGTCCATGGTTTGCGTTGGTCATGTTGTTCTTCATGTTTTCGTTGGCGGGCTTGCCTCCGTTGATGGGCTTTTATGCCAAATTGTCGGTGCTGCAAGCCGTATTGGGAACCGGCCAGATCTGGCTGGCTGTGATCGCAGTATTGTTCTCTCTCATCGGTTCTTTCTATTATCTCCGTGTCGTCAAGCTGATGTATTTTGATGCACCAACCGATAGCGCACCGATTGTCGTCAATAACGATATGCGCGTCGCGCTCAGCATTAATGGTGTCGCTGCACTTGCTCTTGGCATCTTGCCTGGCGTTTTAATGACCGCTTGCGAAACTGCGATCGGCCAATCTCTTCGTGTTTTTGTCAAAGCTTTGTCAGCGTGAGATTAAGAACCAGATTATTTTCTGGTTTCTTGTTTGATATTCTTGAGCTGATCCAGTGAAATTATTGGATGGTGCCAAGGTCACAAGCATCATCCAATCAGACTTGACCTCAATATGGACTCACACTTAAAAGAATCACGAATCGATGGCGACGTTGTCTACGACGGCTCTTTTCTGAAGGTGCAGCGAGATCACGTGCGTTTGCCGGATGGTAAATCAGCTGTACGCGAATATATAAGACATCCCGGAGCTGTAGTTATTCTGCCGTTGTTCGAGGATGGATCCATCTTGTTGGAGCGTCAGTTCCGCTATCCGCTCGATCAAGTTTTTATTGAATTCCCAGCCGGCAAAATAGATCCCAATGAGGACTCTCTTCTTTGTGCAAAGCGTGAGTTGCAGGAAGAGACAGGCTACACCGCGAATGATTGGAAATTCGTCTGCACGATTCATAACGCGATCGCTTATTCCGATGAACATCTCGATATTTATCTTGCGCGTGGTTTGATAGAAGGCGAGAGCAAGCTGGATGATGAAGAATTTCTGGAAACAGTAAAAATGTCATTTTCCGACATGATGGACTTGGTTCATCAAGGGAAGATTACGGATGTGAAGACAATTATCGGCGCGTTTTGGCTGGATAAAATTTTGGCTGGTCAGTGGAAACTGTAATAGATTTCTAATTCCCTCAAAAAATAAAAGCCGCATCAGCGGCTTTTATTTTACATATTGGGATAATTCGGCCCGCCGCCACCTTCAGGCGTCACCCACACGATATTCTGTGTCGGATCTTTGATGTCGCATGTTTTGCAATGAACGCAGTTTTGCGCATTGATTTGCAAACGGTCTGCGCCTTCTTCCGTTTTCACGAACTCATAGACACCCGCAGGGCAATAGCGCGCCTCCGGTCCAGCATAGATGGCGAGATTAATGTCGACCGGTACCTTGGGATTTTTCAGCGTCAAATGCACCGGCTGATCTTCCGCATGGTTCGTATTGGATATGAATACCGATGACAAGCGATCGAAAGTCAGTTTGCCGTCCGGCTTCGGATATTGAATCGGTTGAAAATGCGACGCGGGCTCTAGGCATTCGTGGTCGGCTTTATTGTGATGCAGAGTCCAAGGTGCTTTACCGCCAAAAAGAACTTGGTCAATGCCGGCCATTAGCGTACCGAAATAGAACCCTTTTTTGAGCCAAGGCTTGAAGTTACGTGCTTTGTACAATTCCTTTTGCAGCCATGATTGTTCATATGCGGCTGTATAGGCGGTCAGCTCGTCATATTGGCGGCCTGCGCCCAATGCATCGAATGCAGCTTGTGCAGCCAGCATGCCGGATTTCATCGCAGTATGACTGCCCTTGATGCGGCTCATATTCAAGAATCCTGCATCGCATCCAATCAATGCACCGCCGGGGAAAGTCAGCTTGGGTAAAGATTGGACACCGCCCGAGGTGATGGCGCGTGCGCCGTAAGAGACACGCTTGCCGCCTTCGAAATATTTCCGAATTTCCGGATGCGTCTTATAACGCTGGAATTCTTCGTACGGTGACAGGTATGGATTGGCGTAATTCAGATGGACCACATAACCGACGGCGACCTGATTGTTTTCCAAATGATAGAGGAATGAGCCGCCGACGGTCTTTCTGTCCAACGGCCAACCTGTCGTATGGACCACCAGTCCAGGCTTGTGTAGTGCCGGATTGATTTCCCACAGCTCTTTAATACCGATACTGTAAGTCTGAGGATCCTTGCCCCTTTCCAGATCAAATTGACTCATCAATTGTTTGCCCAGATGGCCGCGCGCGCCTTCGGCAAATAACGTGTACTTCGCATGCAGTTCCATACCGAGTTGGAAGGCAGCGGTAGGCTTGCCATGGCGATCAATTCCCATGTTGCCTGTAGCGACACCTTTGATTGAGCCATCGTCGTTGTAGAGTACTTCTGCAGCAGGGAAGCCTGGGAAAATTTCTACACCCAGCGCTTCAGCCTGTTGTCCAAGCCAACGTACGACATTGGCCAATGAAACGACATAGTTCCCATGATTCTGAAAGCAGCTCATCAAGCTGATTGCCCAATCCGGAATCTTGAAGGCTTTTTTTTCTGTCAGGACCAGAACCTGATCTTCACTTACCGGCGTATTTAACGGTGCACCCAATTCCTTCCAGTTTGGGAAGAGTTCAGTGATCGATCTCGGATCCATTACGGCGCCGGAAAGAATGTGTGCTCCGAGTTCGCCGCCTTTTTCAAGTACACAGACCGAAACTTCTTTACCGTTTTCTGCAGCCAATTGTTTTAATTTGATGGCTGCTGACAAACCAGCAGGACCGCCGCCAACTACGACGACGTCATATTCCATCGCCTCACGCGGCCCGTATTGATCCAACAGAGATTGGTTTGTGGCTTGGTTTTGTGTCATTGTTTCACCAAAGGAAATGATATTATCGAACGGTTGTGCTAATTGTCGTGGATTTTGCAGAAGATTACTAGAACTCATTTCATAAATAGCCGCGTGAGAGAATGGAGCTTGGCGGGATGCATCGCTAGGCGTAGTGCGACGCAAAGGGTGGCCCCCTTTGCTAGCAGTGCAACAACGCGAGGCGCCCACCAAGATCCGTTCACGCATGCGGCTATTTATGAAATGAGTTCTAGATACATCACATCAATGTTGTCTCATTCATGTAATGATAACGTTTCATGCGCGAGCGGGAAGCGCTTCCATCTAAGTCAGGAGAATTGCTGTGGGTATCGAAGTCAACTTTGAAGGCAAAATAGCCTTGGTTACTGGTGCATCGAGCGGCTTAGGGGCACGCTTTGCCAAGGTGTTGGCGCAGGCAGGCGCGCAAGTTGTGTTGGCAGCTCGCCGTGTGGAGCGATTGAAAGAGTTGCGTGCAGAAATCGAAGCAGGTGGCGGCGCAGCGTATGTGGTGGCGCTTGATGTAACCGATTACGCCAGCATACGGTCGGCCATTGCGCATGCAGAAACTGAGGCGGGACCAATCGATATTTTGGTCAACAATTCAGGTGTGTCCACTACTCAGCGCTTGATCGATGTTACACCGGAAGACTATGCGCATGTAATGGACACCAACCAGCGGGGTGCCTTCTTTGTTGCGCAGGAGACCGCGAAACGCATGATTGCACGTGCCAAAGGTGATCCTAAGCTGCAACATCGCATCATCAACATTGCGTCAGTTGCCGGCCTTCGTGTGCTGCCGCAAATCGGGATTTACTGCATGAGTAAAGCGGCGGTTGTGCATATGACGAAATCGATGGCCGTCGAGTGGGGCAAGTACGGCATTAATGTCAACGCAATTTGCCCTGGTTATATAGAGACAGAAATTAATTCGGAATATTTTGATACCAGACAAGGTCAGCAGTTGATCAACATGTTACCTCGTAAGCGTGTGGGAAAGCCGGAAGATCTGGATGGCTTGCTGCTCTTGCTGGCTTCTGAGGAGTCGCGCTTTATTAATGGATCAATCGTTGCGGCTGATGACGGGATGAGTGCGCAGTAACTTTTTGGAACTATTGGTTTTATTTTGCAGTACAGATTGTTAACCTGTAATACCGCCTAATCTGTGTACCAGATCTGTTGAAGTTGCTGCACCTAATTTCCGCATTAATTTTGCACGATGCATCTCGACAGTGCGAGGACTGAGGCCAATCTGGCGGGCAATCAGTTTGCTGGTTTTTCCTTCTACTAAAAGGGCGGCAATCTCTCGTTCGCGGGGCGTGAGTTCAGCAGTGACCAAGCGTTTTGAGCTCAGGTCTTCAAAAGTCCATATACATGATGCATGTGGATCATTTTGCACTAACGCATAACCATTTACGCGGCACCAGAATAACTCCTCGTCTGATCGTTTCATGATTCGTTCGTCGGAATAGTTGCCTTTTGTGCTCATGATCAAAGTTACACGCTCGCCAGTGCGTTCAAACTCATCGGGAGTTGGGTACAATACCAGCAGAGATTGGCCAGTTAATACCCTGCGATCATTTCTGAACATTTTGGCAAATACTTCATTGCATGCAATGATTCTACGATTCTGAGTAATGCACATACCAACTGGTGTGTGCAGGAAAATAGATTCGTAGTCGATCGGTTGAGGTATGCTCATAGGCCCGATTTTATAGATGAAATTAACGTAATTTTACGGTATTGTACTGTACCGCTAGGCATCATATGCTTGCGAACTCGGTAAAAAAGCCGTAACGGATTCACTTTACACAAAGAAGAGGGTAGGTATGAAAAAAGTTTATCCTGATGCCGCTACTGCGTTAGCTGGTATCGTCAAGGACGGGCAGACGATTGCCGTTGGTGGATTTGGCCTATGCGGCATACCAGAAGCGCTTATCGCAGCATTACGTGACTCAGGCGTGAAAAATTTGACTGCCATTTCAAATAATGCAGGGGTCGATGGTTTCGGCCTTGGTCAATTGTTAACAACGCGTCAGATCAAGAAAATGATCTCATCGTATGTTGGCGAAAATAAGGAATTTGAACGCCAATATCTAGCGGGCGAATTGGAACTTGAATTTACACCGCAAGGTACATTGGCAGAAAAACTGCGTGCAGGCGGAGCCGGCATTCCAGCATTCTTTACCAAGACTGGTGTCGGTACGATCGTTGCCGACGGCAAGGAGATTCGTGAATTCAACGGCGAAAAATATGTGATGGAGCGTTCATTGGTAGCCGACGTGGCGCTGGTCAAAGCTTACATGGCAGATAAAGCCGGCAACCTGGTTTATCGTAAAACATCACGCAATTTCAACCCGAATGTCGCGACATCAGGAAAAATCACCGTCGTTGAAGTCGAAAAATTGGTTGAGATTGGCGAAATCGATCCGGACAGCGTCCATACTCCGAGCATTTATGTCCATCGCATCGTGGTCAATGCAAACCCGGAAAAACGGATCGAACAACGCACCACTCGTGCAAAGTAAAGCGGAGAATAAACATGGCATGGACTCGTGATGAAATGGCTGCACGTGCAGCAAAAGAACTGCAAGATGGTTTCTACGTCAACCTTGGCATTGGCTTGCCGACCCTGGTCGCAAACTATGTTCCGGCAAATATGGAAGTCTGGCTGCAATCAGAAAACGGTTTGCTGGGTATTGGCCCGTTTCCCACTGAAGATGAAATTGATGCCGACCTGATCAATGCAGGCAAGCAAACTGTAACCGCATTGAAAGGCTCATCCTTCTTCAGCTCGGCAGATTCCTTTGGAATGATCCGTGGCGGCAAAATCAACATCGCTATTTTGGGTGCGATGCAAGTTGCGGAAAAAGGCGATTTGGCCAACTGGATGATCCCCGGCAAGATGGTAAAAGGGATGGGCGGCGCGATGGATTTGGTGGCAGGTGTTGGCCGCGTTGTCGTTCTGATGGAACATGTCGCAAAAGCTAAAGATGGCACAACTTCCCACAAGATTTTAAAGAAATGCGATTTGCCATTGACGGGTGTTGGCGTCGTAAATCGAATCATCACCGATCTCTGTGTGATTGATGTGACGCCGAATGGATTGAAGCTGATTGAATTGGCGCCTGGTGTGACGAAGGAAGAAGTTATCGAAAAGACTGGCGCAGAGTTGGATATCAGCACTTTGCACTGATCGATTTATTCTGCGAAACGAAAACGGCGCTAAGAAATTAGCGCCGTTTTGTTTTTGTGAAGTCTTTAAACAATCAGGTCATGCGAATTGCAACTGCGGCTTGATTGTATCCGACACCAGAACCAATCATGACGACCAAGTCGCCTGATTTGATCTTGCCGACGGCAATTGCATCATCCAGCGCCATTGGTATGCAAGCCGAACCGGTGTAGCCCCACTTATCCATAATCATGTGGCATTTTTCAATTGGTACGCCACAGTTCTGTGCTGCAAGTTCAATAGTCGGTTTGCGTACTTGCGTAAAGATGACCTGATCAACGTCATCCGCAGTAAAGTTGTTTTCCTTGGCAAGGCGGTTGAACAATTTTGGCCAGCCGACATCATTGATTTCAGGTGGATAACGATTAACCAGTTTTACTTTGGTGCGTCCTGCTTTTACGGCTTCATCATTGGCTGGTTCGAAAGTACCGCCGGAATAAATACCCCATGAGGATGCATAGGTGCCGTCAGCTTGCATTGCTGCGCCGATGAACCCTTGCTTTTCGCCTGCTTCAACAATGACAGCGCCAGCGCCATCGCCGTAAAAAAAGATGGTTGCGTCGTTAGGATCAGCCAACTTGTGCATCATGTATACGCCAACCACCAGGATTGTTTTGATACCCGGATTGGTGGCAATAATGCCGGCTGCTATGGATAATGCGGTAGGAAAGGAAGCGCAGGCACAACCAACATCAAACGTGCCGGCATTCTTTGCTCCAAGCTTATGCTGTAGTACGACGGACGTAGAGGGTGTTATATAGTCCGGCGAGTCAGTGCCAAGAATAATCAGGTCGATATCTTCAACCTTGCGTCCCGCGCGCTTGAGCGCTTCTTTTGCTGCCGGTACTGCCAAATCGGAAGTTGCCCAATCATCAGGCGCATAGAAACGTTGAAGGATGCCCGTGCTTTTCGTGAACTTGCCGATTACTTCTGGCGAACCCAAGGCAGTAAATCGCGCATTTAATTCTTCATTGGTGACTTTGCGTTCAGGCAGATAGTGTGCGGTTGAAATAATGTTGGCTATACGAGTCATATTTTGTTACTCCAGGTTGGCAATTGGCATCGCGACTGTGACAGACGTGATTGAGAGTTCAGTGATGGCTAATAATTTATAGGATGAATGGATACTTGGAATTTTAATTTTACAGATGATTTAAAAATGGCTAGCTAGAACAGCGCTCTAATTGGAGTTGGACTCATTTTTATGATGGGCTGTTTTTTTCTCATGCGTTTTTGTTTTGATACGGGATGGCATAGCTTGTTTTAGCACATCAGTCGGAATGTCCTTGGTGGTGAGTGCCTCATTTGAGGAAGTCGCCTTACTCGACCATGTCACATGTTTATTGAAAGATGATTGCGACTCACGACTCGGCACATATCGAAGCGGGTTCTCGTGGCATTGATAGGCAAGTTCAGGCGCATTGGCGTCTTCATTGGCAATCCAGACGGTTTGGTCTCCTTGCCAGGCATTGTTCTCAACTTGTTGAATGAACTCGGCAAAAATGCGTGAGCACAGTTCAGGTATCTCCAACGTGAATGCATGTGACATCTTGGGCACAATCAAGAGGCGCGAGTTCGATATCTGTACGCGCATAATGTCATGTAAATTTCTTGGTGTAAGGCTGTCATACTCGCCATTCATGATCAGGGTCGGTACTCTAATTTTGCTCAAGTCGGGAGTGATTGACGAGAAATTGGCAAGCGACTCCATGAGATTCTGAATCCCGTAAATCTCATTACTGGCAGCGCCAGATCGTTTGATGACGGCAAGCAGATCCTTGTTTTTTGTCATCCACTCGTTCGTAAAATTCAGCGGCATGAGCAGATCAAGATAGAACTCGAAACCGACCTTGGCCATACCGAGATAAAGATTGCCTGCATGGCAGGTAAGTTGTGGGTCAAGTTCTGAAAAGGTCGAAATGGGTAGTAAACCCTTGAGGGCATCCGGAAACATGATAGCGTATTTCAACACGACTACACCACCGAACGAGATGCCCATTACATATGGCTGGCTTATGCCAAGATGATCATGCAGTGCTTTAAGCATGATGGCATGATCGTCAAAATCCACGCCGAGAATTGGCTTGCTTGAAGATCCCTGTCCAAGCATGTCATAGGTAAGGACGCGTATACCTTTTTGCGGCAGGATTTTGAAATAGGGTGCCCAATGCGTAGTGCGCATCGACAAACCATTTACAAAGGTGATGACCGGATCGCCTTCATTGCCGTACAAATTATAAAAAACATCGGCATTCTTATAGCGAAATACAGGCATGATAAGTCCTCAATGGATGCTATGCAGTTGCAGTTTTAATCGAACATTGTGCGCGCATGGAAAATCATTCTCCCACATGGATATCGCATAGTTCACATAGCAACCGCTCAAATATCTGTGCCACAATTTGGCGCTGTGAGTCGATGATCTGTTCTTTCTCTTCTCTTGTCAGATCGATTTCCATGTCCTTCAGTAGCCGGATTTGGGTTTGGATTTGGCGACCGTTTTCTTCTTCTATTTCTTTGAGCGCCGACAGAAATGGGGTATCCAATTTGACATGAATCGGCAGTAGCGGCAGAAAGCGGATGTCCGACATCAATGCGTGTGACAGCGCAAGATATTCATAAAAAGTACGATCGACTTGCAGCGCGCCTTGCATGAAACGTGCGGCATTGGTTTCCTGCCAAAGAGCGAGATTCATGTTGGTCGCTGCAAGATAAACCATTGGGTTATTACTCCACGAAGTGGATTTACCCAATAGCGTCGTCAATTCCATTTCCTTGAAACATTGGTTATGCAGGAATTTGTACGGTAACCATTCCATCGCCTGGAATTCCACTCGTGCCAAAATTGTCGCATTAATGCTTTTCAATCCTTGCAGGAAAAGGCTGATACGTGTCTGTGTATCCGGACCGATTTCGTGAGCGGCAAAAAATTCCATCGCGCGTTTGCGAATTTCGATGGATCTGTCAGCCATTTTCTCTCCAAGTGTGTTTCCAGACACCCTAAAGCGTCGCTAAGTGCGCTGCGATGGTTTGCCTTTAACGGATTTGTACGGATAGTGATTGATTTGCATTCGTTTGTGGTGGGCCAGAGATATTAAATATATCTGGCTCGACGGTGAAAGGGTTGAGCCAGAGGATATCTGCACACTAAACAAAGTAATAAAAATGCAATTCTAAAACGATGCAAAATACTGTCGATTGATATAGGTCAATTTATTGAGCGACCCAGCCACCGTCCATACGCAGGGAATTGCCGCGCATCTGGCTTGCAGCCTCACTGCAGAGGAATACGGCCAATTGGCCTAATTGTTCCGGAGTGACAAATTCGCCTGATGGCTGTTTTTCGGCCAGCATGATTTTCTTGGCTTCTTCGCCGCTGATGCCGGCAATTTCTGCGCGCGCATCAACCTGCTTTTGTACCAGTGGGGTCAATACCCAGCCTGGGCAGATTGCATTGCAGGTCACGCCGGTTTGGGCGGTTTCCAGTGCCGTCACTTTGGTCAAGCCGACTATTCCATGTTTGGCTGCGACATAAGCGGATTTCTGAGTCGACCCTACCAAGCCATGAACTGATGCAATATTGATAATGCGTCCCCAGTTTTTCGCTTTCATTGAAGGAAGCACAAGGCGGGTCGTGTGGAATGCCGATGTCAGATTGATGGCGATAATTGCGTCCCACTTATCGACCGGGAAATCCTCAATATTGGCAACATGCTGAATACCGGCGTTATTCACCAGGATATCGACACCACCTAATTTATCGCTGGCAAACTGCATCATTGCTTCAATTTCAGAGGCTTTTGACATGTCCGCATTATGGTAAAACGTCTGGACACCGTACTCTTGTGCAACGGTTTTTTGCAAGGCTTCAATCTCTTTCAAGTCCCCAAAACCATTAAAAATGATATTGGCGCCTTGATTAGCCAAAGTTTTTGCAATACCTAAGCCGATGCCAGAAGTAGAACCCGTGACGAGAGCGGTTTTTCCTTTGAGCGTTGTACCTTGCATAATGTCCTCTGAAAAATGAAAATTTTATATTGTTAACGCTAAGGTAGGATTTTAATCGTATCCGGCGGTAAAATGTTGGGTTGATTTTGTATTCTTGAACTTGTAATTATAACTAAACAAAAAATGACTCAACCTAGGATTAATAGCGTTCAATGCCTTTCCCCCGCAGGTTTGCACAAGATGGCCTACAAGGAGTGGGGGGATTCCGAAAATCCCAATGTTTTGCTCTGTGTCCACGGTCTTACCCGTGTCTCTGACGATTTTGATGCACTTGCCAAGGAATTAAGTCCTATTTACAGGGTGGTCTGTCCCGACGTGGTAGGGCGCGGACGCTCATCGTGGCTTACTGACCCAAAACATTACGTTATTCCCCAGTATCTTAGTGATATTGTTACTCTTTTGGCTCGTCTGAATGCCAAGACGCTTGATTGGGTAGGTACCTCAATGGGCGGGTTGATTGCAATGGAATTGGCTATGCTGCCAGGCAATCCCATACGCAAGCTGGTGTTGAACGATATTGGCCCAGGTCTGAATATTGACGCATTGACGGGCATTTGTGATTACATTGGTCAGGAATTACGTTTTCCCACTTTTGAAGAGGCGGAAAAATACATTCGATCGATTTCAGCCTCATTTGGACCGCATACAGATGCGGAGTGGCGCAAATTGGCTTCTGACGTGCTGCGTCAGGAAGCAGATGGTCAGTGGACCCGGCATTATGATTTGTCGTTGAGTCCTGCATTCAGGAAGGCCTATCTCGAAAACGTGCAGGAAAATGCAGCACTCTTGTGGGCCGCTTACGATGCAATTACCTGCCCTACACTTTTATTGCGTGGTGCGAACTCCAATTTGATATTGCCTCATATTGCAGAGGCGATGACAAAACGAGGGCCGAAGGCAAAACTGGTTGAACTTCCAGGCATAGGACATGCACCAATGCTGATGCAGGCAGAGCAAATCGCGATCGTAAAAGATTTTTTGCTTGCGTAGTTAAGGCTGGCACGCAATGTGCATTTGCCCTTGTGTTCGTTCGAGATTGATGGAGCATGATGGATATCAAACGTTTCCATGTCGGAAAAACGCTTTCCGAGACGGCTATCTATAATGGGACGGTCTATTTGGCTGGCCAGATAGCGGAAGATACGACGCAAGATATTCAAGGCCAAACTCGCGAGATTCTCGGACATATTGATCGGCTGCTGGCTGAGGCGGGTAGCGATAAAACCCGCATTTTGATGTGTCAAATTTTCATTTCCGATTTCAAGAATTTCCCAGGTATGAATGAAGTCTGGAATGAGTGGGTTCCCGAAGGACATTCACCTCCGCGCGCGACCGTGGAAGCGAAACTCGCCAAGCCCGAATGGTTGCTTGAAATAGTCGTCACTGCAGCAGTTGCCTAATCGATGGTTTCCATAACAGCTTTAAATAGCTCAACGCAGGAACTTCTTGTTTCAGGATTAAGCGCTGAGGATGCTGATCGTGTGATGCATACGATCAATTTCGTCAAGCCGTTTTATGCAAACAAAAAAGTTGTGACAGGGCAGGATGCCTTCGAATTTTCGGAGGCCACTGCAACGGTGTTGGCACAGCTTAAAACGGATACCGATACGCGAATCGCCGCGTTGTTGTTTGAGTTGCCTGTGCTCGATCCTCAAGCTGCTGAAGGTATCGAGTCGCGCTTTGGCAAAGAGATTGCCGATTTGGTAGCGGGCATTCGCCAGCTGATGCGTTTGCATGAGTTGACCTTTGGTCAGCAAGATGCTGTGCGCGGCGGAAAGAACGCTTCACAACAAGCTGCAGCGCAACTTGAAACTCTGCGCAAGATGTTGCTGGCAATGGCAACCGACATGCGTGTGGTGCTGGTGCGTCTGGCATCACGTGTCACGACACTGCGTTTTTTCGCCGACCAAAAACAGGAAGATAATAAAACACGCCAATATGCGCAAGAGACCTTTGATTTATATGCACCGCTCGCGAATCGACTCGGGATCTGGCAATTAAAGTGGGAGCTTGAAGACCTGTCGTTCCGGTTTCTTGAGCCGGATGCCTATAAGCGCATCGCCAGGATGCTTGAGGAAAAACGTGTAGGGCGCGAACAATTCGTTGCCCACTCGATTGAACGCCTGAAGGCAGAACTCACAGCTGCCGGCATTAAAGCAGAAGTGTTTGGGCGTCCAAAACACATCTACAGCATTTGGAGCAAAATGCACGGCAAGTCGCTTGAATTTTCCGAGTTGTATGACGTACGCGCATTTCGCGTGATCGTCGATGACGTCAAGACATGCTATGCCGTTTTGGGAATCGTCCACAATATCTGGACGCCGATTCCGTCCGAGTTCGATGATTACATTTCCCGCCCCAAGCCCAACGGTTATCAATCATTGCATACCGTTGTGACTGCAGAAGACGGTCGCGCGCTGGAGGTGCAAATCCGCACCAACGACATGCACCATTTTGCCGAGTACGGTGTCGCTGCACACTGGCGCTACAAAGAATCAGGCGGTTCAAATTTCTCGGCGCAGAAATATGACGAGAAAATCGCCTGGCTGCGCCAACTGCTCGCGTGGAAAAATGAAGTGGCCGATACCGTTGTCGGGCAAGAAGATGTACGCCATGAGTGGGTTGAAAAACTCAAAACGGCAACGCTGGATGACCGCATCTATGTGTTGACGCCGCAAGCACGGGTGATCGAATTGCCGAACGGTGCGACACCGATCGATTTTGCCTACCATCTGCATAGTGATATCGGCCATCGCTGCCGTGGTGCGCGCGTAAATGGCTCGATGGTGCCACTCAATACGCCATTGAGAAATGGCGAAACCGTCGAGATCATTACAGCCAAGGGAAGCGGCGCAGTCACCGCAGGGCCGTCGCGTGATTGGCTCAGTCAGGGATATACAGCAAGTCCGCGCACACGCGCAAAAGTGCGCGCATGGTTCAATGCAATCGATCAGCAAGAAACCCTGGCGCAGGGGCGTGGCTTGATTGAAAAAACCTTGCAGCGTGAGGGCAAGACCGCTGTCAATCTGGAAGAGTTGGCGCATAAACTGGGCTTTCCGAAACCGGATGATTTATTTTTGTCAGTCGGCAAGGATGAGTTCAGCCTGCGTCAGGTAGAGCAGGCGTTGCATGAGGGCGAGCCTGAAAAAACGGCGGCCAAACCTTACAATCCTGATGCAGCTGTTGTCCCGCGCAAAAGTCGTACTTCCAGCGTCGCGCAAGGTGCAAAATCCGGTGTGCTGGTGGTGGGAACTGACGGGTTGATGACGCAGCTTGCCAAATGCTGCAAGCCGGCGCCACCAGATCCGATCGTTGGATTTGTCACGCGCGAAAAGGGCGTGTCGATCCATCGCGCCAATTGCAAAAATTTCGCACAGATGCTGCTCAAAGCGCCGCAACGTGTGATTCAAACCACGTGGGGCACGCAAAAATCCGACACGGTTTATCCAGTCGATATATTTATTTTTGCAAATGACCGGCAAGGTTTGTTGCGGGACATTTCGGAAATTCTGTTGCGTGAAAAAATCAATGTAATTGGTGTCAGTACACAAAGTGCCAAAGGCCATGCACGGATGGCTTTTACCGCAGAGATTGGTTCGACAGAACAACTACAGAAAGCGTTAATGGTGATTCGTGATGTGGACGGTGTGGTCGACGCACGGCGTCAGTGATTCAGGCAATTCTGCTTGTAAAGTCACATGATCGATTCCGTGTCGAGTCAGCAGCATGGATTTTATTGCTCGTAGCACGGTAGGCCATTCTTGCAGGTCGCGGACTTCAACATGGCCAATCAGTGCAGGTTCCCCAGGCGTCATTTCCCATACATGCAGGTCGTGTACTGAAAGCACACCCTTGACTGCCGCAAGGTCGGTCCCGACTTGCAAATAATCGATGTGATGCGGCACACCTTCCATTAAAAAATGGAATGACTCTTTTAATACATCGATTGTCGATTTCAAAATCAGCAGGCAAACGAATATGGAAAGTAGTGGGTCAATCTGCAGCCAGCCGGTTCGATAGATGACTGCGCCGGCAATCAGCGCAGCGATCGATCCGAGCATATCGCCGATCACATGCACTAGCGCAGCCTTGGTGTTGACGCTTTTGTGGTCATGCGACAGTACCCATGCAACGACGATGTTAGCTACCAAACCGATCGCTGCGACGACAAATACGACAGCACCTTTAACCGGTTCAGGCTTGGAAAAACGCTGAATTGCCTCAAAACCAATCCATCCGATGACAGCAAGCATGATGAGGCTATTGACGAAAGCCGCCAAAGCTTCGGTACGACCAAACCCAAAAGAATTTTTGGCGGACGGCGGTCTCTTTGCAATAATTTGCGCCAATAGCGCCAAACCCAACGCAGTCGCATCCGTTACCATGTGTCCGGCATCGGAAATCAGCGCCAGGGAATTCGACCAGAATCCTGCGATCACTTCGACAATTGCAAAAGCGAGGGTGATAGCCAGCGACCAAGCCAAGAGTTTTTGGCTACGGTTTTCTGCCGTGTGCCGGTGTTTTGCGTCACCCGTACGATGTTCGTGCAAGTGATTGGAAGCAGCAGAATTCTGATTAGTCGGCATCGCTATACAATAGTAAAAATTTAACTGAAGGAATCATTCGCGTAGAGTGCGAGTGTACTGGAATTCGCAGAAAAATGAATTTACCGGAACTGATTTTTTGAATATATTGCTCTGCTTCCATTGAATAGACACGATTTTAATTGCATTTTATTCGAGTATTTTTTATGCCTAAATTCGCAGCCAATTTCACGATGATGTACAACGAGTACGCATTTCTTGATCGGTTCTCGGCTGCGAGAACTGATGGATTTTCCGGAGTTGAATTCCTTTTTCCGTACGATTTTGCTCCTGAAGAAATTAAAACGCGTCTTGATGAAAATGAATTGAGCCAAGTGCTGTTTAATTGCCCGCCCGGCGATTGGAATGGTGGTGAACGTGGGATTGCATCATTGCCTGGTCGTGAAGATGAATTCAAGCACAGTATCGAGCAAGCTTTGGATTACGCTCGCATACTCGGAAACAAGTGCCTGCATGTGATGGCCGGTCTGATTCAACCTGATCAAGATCGTGCGCATCATCGTGATATTTATTTGCACAATCTTGCTTATACCGCAGAACAAGCAAAACCACTTGGCATCAAGATTCTGA
>DATBRC010000076.1:0-70721 GCA_036560485.1 Burkholderiaceae bacterium | reverse complement strand
CGTCACATAGTTCGTGTTCTGTCCGCCCGAACCTGCCGGCCATGCGTGGCTCATGCCGCTGATCGACAATTCGCTGGTGCGGATACGGCCCTGGCTATCCTTTTGGTAGGTATTGGTGCCGCCTGTTGCCACTGATGTGCTGGCTTGCTTGGTGAAGGTGCCGCCATAGATCTGACGCATCGCATCCATCATCAATGGGTTGTACGCAGGTCCTACCGTATAGTCAGCGGTACCCCATACTGCAGCGGCGATCTGTGTAGAGAAGTAGCTTGCATTGCTGCCGGCAAGTGCGTTGCAATTGTTCTTCGCATTGGTCGCGGTATAGCCGTATGGCACAGCGCCAATCTGCAATGTAGTGGTGCCTGGTGTCGGCCCTGCATTTTCACCCCAGCCTGCAAACACGTCCGGTGCGATACAACCCAATACGATCGTTTCGCCGCCACCTGACGACAAGCCAGTGACATACACCTGGTTCGGATCGATCGAATATTGCGCATTGTTTTTAAATGTATTGATCAAGTCGAGCAAGACTTTTTCATGACCGGATGTGCGGCTGTGGTTGGTACGGGAATAATCCCAGCAGTGCGCGCCCGATACGTTACCGGTCGCATTCGGTGCCAGGATCACGGCGCCGTACTGGTCAGCTGCTGCTTTCCAGTTATAGCCGCCATCACTACCGTTGATCACATCGTTTGTAGCTGTCTGCTGGCAACCATGCAATACCAGCACCAATGCGCGCTGGCCGTTTTTGACAGGTTGCGAAGAAGGCCAGTAAAAATAACCGGTCAGGTTGCCGCCATTGACTGCATCGGCTCCCCAAGTCTGGTTACTACTCCATGTGCCGGGGCCGGCTGTGACTGCTTGTGCAGAAAACGGGGTGATAAGCGCGGCAGCAATTGCTGCTGTTGCTGCAAAAGATTTAATACTCAACATGTCTGTCTCCATCTTTTAGAAAGGGATGTGAATGATTTTTGAATTTTATTTTTTATAATATTGATACTGCGAAATGAACGTAAGTAAACTCCTTGGGAAAGAAAAGCAGGATTATGAGGCGAACCAATCAAGTATCGCTGCATTTGATATTTGTCATATGCTGACTCAAGACATCTGCATAAAGTTGCGGCGAATAAATTGCATCAATATCAAGCAAGCTCGCACATCATAAAGATGGCCCAGCAGGCAGTAAACGGGCCATTTGGCAAATTGCACATATGCGTATATATGTGGTAAATAGCAGTGAAGAGACATCCTCTAGTTGCAATCAAAACCAACCGGCCACGATCAGTCTTTTTCCACCGCTGAGTTGTCTGTCAGATAAGCCGGGTTACCTCACCCTGTCTCAATGATCAATTGCTCAGTGATCAATCGTCCTGTTACAAAAAATTGGAAAACTCCCCTTATTCCTCAAATTGAATTGCTACCGTTGAAAATATAGTGAAGATTATCTTCATCTACGTCATTACCAACTTCAACGTGGGCGTATGAATCCTATGAAAAATAGGGACTATTATCAGGTCCTCGGCGTCGCACGCACTGCATCGACTGCGGACATCAAGAAGGCGTACCGCAAGCTTGCCCGCCAATTGCATCCTGATGTTTCCGACGATCCCCACGGCGAGGAAAAATTCAAGGTCGTGGTGGAAGCCTATGCGACGTTGAAGAATCCCGACAAACGTCGGCAATACGACAAACTTCACAAGCCTCCCATCGAAGAATATCGTTCGCCACCACCAGACCGGCAGGAACGAAACGACATCCATGTTAAAGACTTCCAGGATTTCGGCACTTCCGATATGCCGAACGCTACCAAGTCACGCGGTCGTAGCGAACAGCGAGCGCAAAAGCAAGAGCAAAATCATGAGCCGGCTCCGGTGTCCGGTGAAAACCATGTCGTGTCCATGGCTGTCTCACTGGAACAAATCTTCAATGGCGGCAGGACGGAAGTCACGGTAGAAGCGTCGGAATATGACGCGCACGGATTGTCCCATCGCGTGTCGCATACTTACCAGGTAACTATTCCCAAAGGAGTAAGGGCAGGGCAGCGTCTGCGGCTTGCCGGCAAAGGCGGAGCAGGCCGACACGGCGGTGCACCAGGCGACCTGTACATCGTCCTGACGGTCAAGCCACATCTCCAATATCGCGTTAAAGGGCGAGACTTGTACCTCGATGTCCCAGTGCTACCCAGACTGGCCGCGCTGGGTGGTGCAGTCGAAATACCTACATTGGCCGGCAACGTTGCACTGAATATCAGGCCAGGCACTACCTCTGGAAAACATCTTCGCCTTGCGAAGCGCGGATTGCCGTCGTTGCATGGCGAAGCGGGTGATTTGTATGCAGTCGTGCGAATAGTCGCGCAGGAGGGTATGCACACATTCGAGGAGGAACTGCAAGCGCAAATTGCCGCTATTGCAGCCGCGAAGTCGCGCGGTCATTTCAAAAATGACGGCTTTTGATTTTTAATTCGATAGATTTTTTAGTGTGGCCTTACACGCTTTGTTCCGAATAGAAGCGAATTAAAACGGGCCAGCATCACTTTAGATTTAAAAGCGATGCTGACCTTCTTTCATTATTTATTTCAACGGCAAATAAACATCCGTCACCAACTCATGTTCCGGCGTATCCGGAAATAAGTTCAGGTACTGAAAATACAGCGGAAAATCGCGCAGCTCCTCGCCACTTTCCGGTAACCAGTCTCGATACAGATAATAGGCGCAGCTTCCTATTCTGTCGTGCGAGCCATGATGGCGTATCACTGCGCAGCGGCCACCTGGAATGATCTTGTTGATCACGCCTTGCGGATTATCCGGCACAGGCTCCGATACCGAGCCGCAGATATCGAAGCGAAATTGCTCGGGCTCTGTCGTGTCGGGATTGTCGTAAGCGATGCCGAATGACTTGCTCGACTTGACGGGAGACAGGCCGCTGGTCTTGCGCCAATCAATGAACACGCTAACCGAATCATTGATCAATGCGGGCGCACCGCGATGCTCCAGTACTGCCACCTTGGTTTCTTCAACGTCGATGATGTTAACTTCCATGTTCGTTTGCCTTTCTATATTTGGAAATTGATATCGTTCATTCCAGGGTTGCCATGCAGGCTGTCGGCGAAATTCAGACGGCGTTTGCCCAAACGTGTTTTTGAACGCGCGCGAAAACGACTCCGGATTTTCAAACCCTGCATCCAATGCAATGTCGGTAATCTTTTCCAGCTTGTTAAACGCAAGCCGATAAGACGACCGTTTGAGCCGCATCAGCTGCACATATCTCAACACACTAATCCCGGCATAGTCAGAAAACTGCCGATGAAAGTGAAACCGGGAGAAGTTCGCCACCTGACTCAATAACTCAACGGTCAATGCGTCGCCCAGGTGTTTGTCGATGTAATCGAAAACCCTTTCGAACCTTGCCGCATAAGCGCTTGCCTTTGACATATTCTTTACCGTGCATCCCTGAGTGAGAAGGAACTATAACGTGTCACTCAACGTATGTCTTGACTGATATTGCGCTTTTGCTTCTGGCTATATTGAACGTCCGCAAAATTGAAGGGAAAGCGGATGGGAACGATGGACGTTCACTGAGATGTTGAAACGAGCTGATGGAAATATATGGTTGAATTAAAGAATTAAAGGTGTCAGCATCGCTTTTAAATTTAAAGCGATGCTGACACCTTTAATTCTTTAATTAGGGAAAATATATAGTTTTCAAGCTCATACAACCGACGCAAGAAATTCAAAAAAGGCGACTGGCGGTTTAGATTTTCCGACCAACGTTTCGAAAGACATAGAGGCAGTTGCCCGTATCTCACCTTGTGGCAACTCGCGGAAATAAATAGGTTGATCGCAGTTTCTATCCTCCTTCAATTCACGTAGCCACTTTGTAAAAAACAAAAGTCCAAACTTACCTCTAAATCTCGCGCGTCGATCAAGCAAGCTGAACTCATTGCGAAAATGATCCATCTCTTGCTCAGTTGGTTCACGTTCAAGCACAACAAATTCGGAATGGACTACGTTCGCAGGATCAATAGAATCGAGATGAACGTCAGCTAGCAAAGCTAATTTCAGTGGTATGTCTCTGATCTGCCTAATCCCCAACTTTCGAGCGACGTAAATTCTAAAATTTATTTCAGCCGTAACCTCTAAAAACTCGTCATACATCTTCTCAAACAATTCACTCAAAGTTTTCCGAACTACAGGAGCACCATGGCAATGCAGCTCGTTTCTCAATAAATCTTCAAGCACTTCACCATTAACCAAATAATTTTCGACCGAATATTTATCAGTCAAAAAAACCTTCCCTGAAAGTTCTCGATCTAAAAAATCATCGAAATCTCTATCGACGAAAAAATATACACCATCACCTAACCCCGTTTTATCCCTAAGCAGCAAATCAAATAGTTGAAGCAATTGTGGTTTGTTTTTACAAATAAAAGTCTCATAAACTAGCAGATCGTTAACCATCTTGATCCAATGATAGTAGACATCTTTATCTGATACACCTTCATATGCAAAAATTTTGACAGTAGAACATGCCGATTTTAAGAGCGCAAATTGTGTTTTCAAAACTGCAGACGCAGACAAACTTTCCTTCGTGCGAGCTAAATAAACGTCGCCTTCGATTTGGTGCACGTCATTCATCTCCGTTGACCCCATCGAAATCTACATCATCACCACTATTACCGGATAGATCTGTTCGCGCACCAACTTCAAAACTTAACTTAAGCGATGCAGCAAACGGCTCAAGCGCATTATCAAAGATAAATGGCGAATGTGTAATCGCAATTATCTGCTCACAGGTATGTGCTGAAAGAATGTCTGGCAAAATCTTACGTTGCCATTCAAGCGACAAAGAAAGCTCTGGCTCATCTATCAAAACGATTTTCTTCTTCGGATATAAATAAAGTCGTGCAAACAACGAAATCATTTGCTTTTCACCAGAAGACAATGCATCAAGCGGAATTTTTTTACCGGTACGACGACTAATTACAGTAGCCAACAAACGATTCCTATTGACCGTCAGCTCTTTGTCATCGTTAAGCGGCTCGAAAGAACTATTACTGTAGTGCGTAGAGCTATCGTCACATGATAAATAACGATTGCAGTTGCTGATAAACTGATCAACCGTACTTTCGATATTTTGAGTTTTCTGAATAACTGAATTAAGTTGCCCCAAAAAATAGTTCAAGAACTTACGCGAGTCAGCTGGAACCTCATCACTATATATTTTCTCGATGTCAGGAATCTGCAATCCACGAAATGGCCCAACAAACCGAAATTCAGTTTCAGTATCTTTAATACGCGCGAAAAAAATCTCAAGCTCATCCTTCGACGGCCGATTTTCAAATCCAGGATTACTATGCTCAAACGCACCACTAACAAGATCGTTAACAATATTTGCACTAACTTTTCCGTAGCCTCTATTTGCCTCTAATTGAATTTGTTCATAGAGCGTCCTCAAGCGATCAGAAATATCGCCCAGTCCAAAATGAATATCACCCGTGTGCAACCCTCTAAGGGAGACACCTAATCTAGATAAAAGAGATTTAGGTCTGGTAGTAGAACGTGATTTAGCATCCGGTATAGATAATTCGATACGACGGTATGTAGGTAGGTAGACAATCTCGAAACCATCGAGAGCATGCCTTACCTTCCTACGAACGTAATCGATACGTTCACTACGCCCAGTTATTTTTTCCGCTAGGCGTTTACATACAATTAATGCATCCTGATATTCATAACGAGTTTTCGTATACACCGCGTAAAACACAGGGTTGTCTAGCAATACCCCTCTTCTATTTGGCTCCTCCTCAAGATCACTACTAACCAATAATTCTAGCAACGCACTCGGCTCAACTTCCCAAGCCTTCGCTGCACCGATAAATTCAACATCACTACAAATCTCCAAATACCGTTCAACATCCTGCTTTGAAATCTCCATCAAGTCAGGAATAACACTTAGTGAACAGGTTATCCTTTTAAAGTCCAAGCCCGCGAGTCGAGTAAATTGGCCCCGAAGAAACGCATCCAACACGCCGAGGAAAGTCGTTTTGCCCGATCCGTTCTTCGCAATAAGTACCGTTGCAGCATGCTTAGAATCTAGGCTAATAGTCCTATATCCAAAAAGTCCTTCAATACTAAAATGCGTAACGATTGGCGGACGATCTGCTGTATTCGTAATCTGCACGTCGTTGTCTGTAATATCCATCGCAACTCCTAATTTAATGTACTCGCCTTTAGCGCGAGTACATATTCGCAAAATTCCAATTTAACAACGAAATATACTAATGCACAAACAATATCATGACTCGTCCCCCTAACTGAATGTAGCCGCCACCTTACCCCGCGCCCTATGCAATTTTTCATAGCTGTCGATCAAACGCCGATGCCTGTCTAAATTAAAGGGGTCAGCATCGCTGTAATCTTAAAAGCGATGCTGACCCGCTTTATCCGCAGCATGAACTTGCGTGTGCAACGCAATGTTAGGCCAATGAGGTTAAGGATGGAGCGTTTCGCCATTGCTTAACATTTCAATGAATTGCGCGATTTTCCGTGCGCGAGTTTCTGACTTCTTTACGTTTTGCACCCTGAAAAGGATGGCGTATCGGTTTTGGCTGTTGAGCGTTGCAAAGAACTTCTTTGCCTTGGGATTGGCATCAAGGGCGCGTTGCAAGTCTTCGGGGACTGTCGCATTGCTTGCCGAAGCATAGGCGGCGTCCCAGCGGCCATCCTGCTTGGCTCGATTGATCTCCCGCATGCCGGCCGGCCGCATTCGCCCTGATACGACTAGAGCCTCCGCTTTTCCTTTGTTGATCTTTGACCAGATGCTCTTGACAGTTCGAGGAGTGAAGCGTTGAAGCCAATAGTGCTCGTTTTCGGCTTGCTTCTGGCTGTCAATCCATCCGTAGCAGAGCGCACTTTCGAGCGCCTTGGCATATGAGATGGTAGGCTGTTCGGCCGACTTCTTTGCCAGACGAAGCCATATACCGGATGAGGAGCTTCCGTTACGCTCCAGCCAGGTTTCCCACTCTTCCTGGTTTGCAAAAGTAAGTATCGGATCAGCCATAGCATTCCTACTGATAAAGCCTAACTGTTTATTGATCTGGACAGACCGGTTGTAGCCGCCACATTGCCCCGCGCCCTATGCAATTTTTCGTAGCTGTCGATCAGGCGCTGATGCCTGTCGAGTCCTTCCAGTTTCATACTGGTCGGCGTCAAGCCAAAGAAGCGCACGCTGCCGTCGACTGAGCCCAGCACCGCGTCCATCCGCGGGTTGCCATACATGCGGCGGAAGTTGACTACGTAATCGTCCAGTTCCAGGTCTTCATCGAGCATCACTTCCAGCACCACGTTCAACGCTTGATAAAACAATCTGCGCTCGACCGTGTTGTCGTTGTACTGCAGGAAGGCACCCACCAGGTCGTGTGCGTCTTCAAATTGTTTTAAGGCGAGATGAATCAGCAGCTTCAACTCGAGAACGGTCAGCTGACCCCATTCCGTATTCTCGTCAAATTCGATGCCGATCAAGGTGGCGATGTCGGAGTAATCATCGAGCTCATTGTTATCCAGACGTTCAAGCAACGCTTGCAGGCTTTTATCGTCCAGGCGATGCAGGTTCAGGATATCTGCGCGGAACAACAGCGCCTTGTTGGTGTTATCCCAGATCAGATCTTCTATTGGATAAACTTCCGAATAGCCGGGCACCAGAATGCGGCAAGCGACGGCGCCTAGCTGGTCATACACCGCCATGTACACTTCTTTGCCCATGTCTTTGAGTATGCCGAGCAAGGTCGCGGCTTCGTCCGCGTTTGAGTTTTCACCGTGACCGGAAAAATCCCATTCAACAAATTCAACATCCGCTTTGGCGCTGAAAAAGCGCCACGACACGATGCCGCTGGAATCGATGAAGTGTTCGACAAAGTTATTCGGCTCAGTCACCGCATTGCTTTCAAAGGTGGGCTGAGGTAAATCGTTCAGGCCTTCAAAACTGCGACCCTGCAGCAATTCCGTCAGGCTGCGTTCCAGCGCTACCTCGAAGCTTGGGTGCGCGCCGAACGAGGCAAACACACCGCCGGTGCGCGGGTTCATCAAGGTGACGCACATCACCGGGTAGGTTCCGCCCAGCGACGCATCCTTCACCAGCACCGGAAAGCCTTGCTCTTCCAATCCCTTGATCCCGGCCAGAATGCCGGGGTATTTTGCCAGCACTTCTTGCGGCACATCAGGCAGTGCCATTTCGCCTTCCAGGATTTCGCGCTTGACCGCGCGCTCGAAAATCTCTGACAGGCATTGCACCTGCGCTTCGGCCAGCGTATTACCGGCACTCATGCCGTTGCTGACGTAGAGGTTTTCAATCAGATTGGACGGGAAGTACACGACCTCGCCGTCCGACTGCCGCACATACGGCAGCGAACAGATACCGCGCTGCACGTTGCCCGAGTTGGTGTCGATCAGGTGCGAGCCACGCAACTCGCCATCGGGGTTGTAAATGGCCAGGCAGTATTCATCGAGTATTTCCTTCGGTAACGCATCTTTGCGGCCAGGCTTGAACCAGCGCTCGTTCGGGTAATGGACAAACGCTGCGTTGGCGATGTCTTCGCCCCAAAACGACCCGGCGTAGAAATGGTTGTTATTGAGCCGCTCGATATACTCGCCCAACGCCGACGCCAATGCGCTTTCTTTGGTCGCACCTTTGCCATTGGTAAAACACATCGGTGAATGCGCATCGCGGATATGCAGCGACCACACATTGGGAATGATATTGCGCCACGAAGCGATTTCAATCTTGATGCCCAAGGCCGCCAACACGCCGGACATATTGGCGATGGTTTGCTCCAGCGGCAGATCCTTGCCCGTTATATAGGTGTTCGATTCAGTAGCGGGCTTCAGCGTCAACAAGGCCTGTGCATCGGCATCTAAATTTTCTACTTCTTCAATCACAAACTCGGGTCCGGTTTCCACTACTTTTTTCACCGTACAACGCTCGATGGAGCGCAAGATACCGCGGCGGTCTGCTTCAGAGATATCCGCCGGCAACTCGATCTGAATCTTGAAAATCTGCTGATAACGGTTTTCAGGATCAACAATATTATTTTGCGACAGGCGGATATTTTCGGTAGGGATGTTGCGCGTGTTGCAGTACAGCTTCACGAAGTAAGCCGCACACAAAGCCGATGAGGCCAGAAAGTAATCGAAGGGACCGGGTGCCGAGCCATCGCCCTTGTAGCGGATCGGCTGGTCGGATATGACCGTGAAGTCGTCGAACTTGGCTTCAAGTCGAAGCTTGTCGAGAAAATTGACTTTAATTTCCATGTGGGACTTCCAATAGGGTGCTAAAAATGAGAGTGTCGCTATTATCCGTCGAAACGACGGGGGCTTGTAATACATCGATGCTTTCTGCAAACGCTGGCGAATAGCAAGAGCGTCAAGAAAAAGTACGATTTGAATCTTGCCACTTTCGCCCGTTCCAAACTCGGTGAAATGAGTAACCTCAGCTCTTATGGCAACCGCAGGGGTGGCGCGAGCGACGGTGAATGCTGATTAGCCAGAATTGTCTATTTCAAAACTCCGAAGTTCATTACATTGCATCCCATATATATGGGATATAAAAGCAATCAATAATCCTTTAGACTGCTCACAACAGCCGCTAAGGAGCGATCCATGAAGTCCCCATCGTTTAAAAACAAGATTACCCTGCTAGTCTCGATATTATGTAGCGGGATACTTATTGGTTGCGGCAGTGGCGGCGGCTCCAGCGGCACAACATCTGCTCCTGTTAGCCCAGGTCCGTCAGCACCTATTGTTTTTGGGCCTCCGCTTCCACCTGCCCCTACACCAAGCGCCGGAAATACGATGATTGTTGCAGACCGATCCGGCAATGGAGTAACCAATTACCCGTTGCAATTTGCTCGCCCATTCAAGCTGGGAGAAATTGCAAACTACCCACAAGTCTTGATTGATGGCGTTCCTGTACTTACACAGGCAGACGTTAAAACGCGATTCCCGGATGGGTCAGTTAAGCACGTCATCTTGTCTGTGGTCATTCCTCAGATTACTGCAGCGGGCTCAGTGACGTTAACATTCCAAAACCAAGCTACTGGAAACAACGCACCTCTTAACCAGGCTCAAATGCTGGCGGCAGGCTTTGATTTTGATGCAAAGATGTCGATCATCAGTGGGGGAGTCACTAAAGTGGCCTCTGCTCGTCAAATGTTGCAGAACGGAGATTTCACATACTGGACCTCGGGCCCAATCGCCACGACGATCATTCTTGCGGATCACTCCGCCCTGCGCAAATATGATATGGGATTTGATTCCAATAATTCGATACGCCCGATTTTTCACGCCACATTTTGGCCGACGCTTGGGTTAGTCAAGGTCCGCTTCATAGGCGAAAACGCAAATACGACAACCCTTCAGGACGTGAATTATCAACTCGTTCTGAGCACCGGTTCTGCTTCTCCTACGACGGTTTATTCGAATGCGAACCTGAATCACTACCTCGGGACGCGATGGACAAAGCAATTCTGGTTAAGTAACGCGCCGGATATTCGGGTCAATGTGGATCATAACCTCGCTTACTTGAGTCAAACTCAATCGTTCCCTAATTTTAATATGAGCGTTAAGCCGCAATTGACAGAGCCGGTCCTGGCGAACAACTACAGCAACTGGATCGCGAAACCACGCGATCTTTATGACAACGCTTTTTGGACAAAATATATGCCGACAACGGGAGGCCGCTCTGATATTGGAACATTTCCAAGTTGGGCTTTGCTGTGGGTCTATACCGGAGATTGGAGAGCGCACGAAGTCGCTTTTGGTCAAAGCGATCTTGCATCGGCATGGCCGCTTCATTACCGCGAAGGGGCATCTTCGCTTTTCATGGATCGCGCCGGCATTGTTCCCGCACTAGGAAAGCCAATTTCGGTGGCTGCGCATCCTACTCTTTGGTTGCCAGACAATAACGGCACCTATTCTATTATTCTGTCTACACCAAGAATCCTGAACACGTCTGAATATCCTGCGACATTTGGTGCATGGGCTGCTGATGGCGCGCATCAGCCAGATGCGTTCAGCGCGCAGTACGCGCTTTCGGGTGATTACTATTATCTTGAGGAGATGCAGCTTTGGGCTGCAGCGATGGTGATGAGTTACGCTCCTGGACTATACGGCCGCGGTGTTGACGGGTATGCAGGTATCCAGGATCAGATTCGCGGGAACGGATGGGTCTTGAGAAATCGTGTCAACGCGGCATTCTTCTCGCCAGACGCCACTCCTGAGAAAGCCTATTTCATATCGGCTGTAGAGGATGCTGTAGCACTTTGGGAAGCGCAACATCGAATTTCAGGAACAGCTTTGCAATCGAATGCAAATTGGATCTGGTCTGACCAAAATCTTAAAATGAGTGCTGTTTCCCCATTACACTTTTGGTTCGGCGTTACAGGAGGTGATACGCCAGCGGTTGATGGAGAAGTGAATACGGCTACTGCATTAAATGAAGAATCTCTCTGGATGGACAACTATTTTCTTGTTTGCTTAGGCGCTGCCAAGGAAAAAGGGTTTCCAGTGGGCCCCGTCTTTTCTTATCTTGCTACATTGGTGAATGGGCAGTTTGCAGATCCTGGATTCGACCCGCATTACGGTGCTGCCTACCGCACACCGGTTCAAAAAATAGACACTTCCTACTTTGCCAGTTGGTCCGAGATCCAGCAGGTGGGCTATACCCCGGCTGAGTTGGCTTCTATTTTTGCCTCGTTTGCAATCAGTTTTGATGGCGCTCAACTCGAAGCAGCAGCCGGCAGTTTTACTGCCCAAGAGCCAGGAGGGGCTGCAGCCTGGACATGGTTAAATGCTAATGTACTCCCTGTCACCGACTATACGGCTGAATACTTGAGTTGGGCATTGGTCCCGCGTGCTGGTGGCACCGCTCCACTTCCGGCACCTTAGGTAAAACCTTTAGGACTTCGGGTTATGTCTACTCTCATGTGGATCAGCTCGGCTTGCTGAGCAACAGCTTGCCCCACCCGTTCAAGACGTAAAGTTACTTCCGCTTTGGGTTGATAAAAGACGTTCATTTAGCTGCAAGATAATCGTTAGTTGCTCAAGTCTGGGTTAGGACAACTAAATTATCTTTTGCGCCGGCGTGCCAGCGCATTCAGATTTGGATTGGCAGCTCAACCGCTAACTTCCCGATTGCGATGAAGACGTGCCTTGATCGCTTCTGCCTGGTGCGCTGAAGCCACCTTGGCTTTGCATCGCAATAGCCGCTTGCTTTCTTGCGCGTAGTGAGTTGGTGACGCTAATCGAGCTGTAGTGATTTTCCAGCGGCCTTGATGACGGCATTGATTGCGGCGGCTGATTGCTGTCGTCATGTCCGTATTTTTTTAATGAACCTGCCATCACAATATCAATGCACATTGCAGCCGGCGTATCCAGTTTGACACCTTGACTCGTATAACAATCGCATTTGTACGCAGAACGAATACAGGCGGCTGGTGTTGATGATGAGGCTAAAGAATGAGTGACGGCATTGTGCTTCAGCGTGTTGCCGGTTGCGCGGACGTTATGTGAGGTTTTAGGTGAGGTTTGTTCGGCGACCAGTCCCTTCCCGGTTTGAGGAGCAAACGTGGCAGCCGGCTTCGGCCGATTAACGGTGACTTCAGCGCCGATCATGCCCGACGCACTTTGCTGCGTTTTGATCGTTTCATTTTTTATATCAGGCCGTGTGCCACTCACATGCTGATGGGCGACATAACCGATTCCGATTGCAAGAAGCGGCAGCGCGATGATGGCCAGTATTGTTTTGGCAGGATTCTGTTTGGCGGTTTGCATCCCCGCCCGTTTATAAAATCCGTAAACTTCTTTAGGGTAAATCAAATGACGTTTTGGCAAAGGCATGTTGTGATCGTTGACGATATCAGTAAAGAGTTTCTGACATGTTTTAGTCGGCTACGTTCAACATTGGGTAACTAAAATAGTATGTGCGAGTACTCCTTGCTCATCAATGTGTCTCTGTTGTAGCGCCAGTTGTCGCCACACCTTCGTTCCATTTTCGATTTCTTTAGCAAACTTGCCAGTTTTTTACTGTCGATCGGCTTGGCAAAATAGTACTTAAATCCGAATTAAAGGAATCATTTATGATTGAATGGCGTGAACTATAAATGGTATGCCGGTGTTCGATGTCAGACTTCATCGATTTCTTCTAATGTCCGCAAAAGATTCCTTGTTAACTTATACGGATGAGTGCTCATCGTAGCGTTACAAAAAACGACGATGGTCAGTTTCCTTCCGTGAAAATCCGGAAGGTGCATTGCCCACGTATTGAAACCCGGCCCATCTCCGCCATGTCCATAAAATCCCCCATGTCTCCACTCGGGGTCGATCATTAATCCTAATCCGTAGCCTGGTTTGACAAAGAAGGGGTGAGCACCTTCGCCGCAGGATGTCCAACTGGTCAATTGCTTGCGTGACTCAGAGTTTAAAATTTCTTCAGTGAATAATGTGGCATAAAGTTTTGCAATGTCTTCAGTCGTTGAAACAATCAATCCAGTTAAACACCATCCGGGATGATATATGGGCATGACATTTTCCATCACCTCCAGTTCATTCAGGTAAGGGCAATAACCCGGCGTAATCTTGCCTGCATCGATATTGGTTGCGACGTAGGTATTGTGCAGTCCTAACGGGTTGGTAATGTTTTTCCTGATGTTGTCAGCGTAGGTTTCGTTGGTCACCGATTCAATCAGACGTTGTAGAAACATATACCCTGTATTGGAATAGTGCCAGCCTTTACCGGGAGGGAAGTCTAATTTTCCTTTGCATGTCAATTCAAGCACCTGATCGTAAGACCATGGGTTAGAAGGATTAGCCCGGTTTGCGGGAATGTAATTTGGCAGATCGGTATAACTTGGAATGCCGCTGGTATGGTTCAGTAGTTCACGAATGCTGATTGTTGGAAGGTGTGAAAGTTCTGGAAGATAACGTGCTATTGATTCGTCGAGTGTGATGATGCCTTTCTCCGCGAGCTGAAGTACTCTGATCGCGGTGAAGGTCTTTGTAATACTGTAGACATAACAAAGGGCATGAGGCTCCATTAATTTTTCTGTATCTACATTCGCACAACCACTTGAGCCGCTCCAGATGCCAAGACCCGAGTCAATGATTGACACATTTGTACCGGGACAGGGAGCAAAAAACTGCCAACGGTTGAGCTGCCCTTGCAATGCTTGTTGAAGTATTTCATTCATTCTGTGTGCTCTGATTTTTATGTATCGCGATTCATCGGAATTATAGAGATTTGGATATTACATTGAATTCTTGCGTGATTCTGTTCTAATCAAATGAAGAAGCCGCCGCAAGAGCGGTGAAGTGTTGGCTTTGTCGTAAGCGACAGCAATTCCCATCGAGAATCCGGATGCATCGCGTAGCGGCCTGAACACCACGCCTTTGCGTTTGACATTCATAAGCGACTCAGGCAGTAACGCGATGCCGCGCCCTTCGGCTATGAGGCCAAGCAACACATGATGGTCTGCAGGCTCGGAAATTATCTCGGGTCTGAAGCCGATCGTCGAAAAATATTTTTGGCAATAGTCATAAAAGCCCGGATTGATTCGACGCTCAAACCAGAATAAACGCTCGGAACGCAGATCGGCAAAGCTGATGGAGCGCTTTCGTGCCAACGAGTGTGGCGCCGGCAAGGCAACCACAAATGGCTGCTCGCTAATGACTTCAATTTGCAAATCCTGTGGGTCGGTATGCAATCCTATGAATGCCATATCCATCATCCCATTTTTTATTTCCTTGACCAGGTTAATGGAGTGCTTGCCTTTGACAACAAACCGGACATTTGGAAAGTGCTGACGGAAGTACTCTCGCACATCAGGTATCGCGCTTTGATCAAATACCGTGGTATAGCCAATCACAAATTGCCGTTCAGCCGCATTGCCCGCAGTTTGCGCTATGGCCAGAGCTCTTTCAACTTGCGTCATTGTTTTGCGGACTTCAGGAAGCAAGGCTTCTCCGGCAGCGGTGAGTGCCATTCCCGCTCTGCTTCTCATAAACAAATCCACACCGAGTTCGCTCTCCAATTGTCTGATTTGCCTGGTAAGTGGCGGTTGAGAAATATGCAGACGTTCCGCGGCCCGCCCGACATTGAGCTCCTCGGCAACCGCCAGGAAATAACGAAGATGTCTCAAGTCGATATGTGGATTCATACCGAAAAGGTATCACAAAAATGGTATTGGAACTGTTCAGCCAATAGGGTGATAGTGATATCTCCTTAGTCAAACAACTAATTGAAAGGAAAGCTGATATGAACGACGAACGTTACGCGAGAGGCTGGAGCAAGCTAAAAGAAATAGATGGTGAAGCCGGGGAAAATGTTGTCGCCGGTTTGAATGACATTGCTCCGGACTTTGCCAGATATCTGATTGAGTTCCCTTTCGGGGATATCTATTCAAGGCCAGGGCTTGACCTCAGAACGAGGGAGCTGGCTGTCGTTGCAGCCCTCACCGCAATGGGCAATGCAGCACCACAGCTCAAAATCCATATACAAGGGGCACTAAACGTTGGATGCACACAAGAGGAAATTGTCGAGGTAATGATGCAGATGGCAATCTATGCCGGTTTTCCCGTAGCATTGAATGGTCTGTTTGCAGCAAAAGAAATTTTTCAAGCATCTTAAACCGAAATTGAATGTTCGCTGATAACGAATATTTCCATTAACCTGAGTGCGTATTTTGAGGCACTGAAGTAGATCGGTCTAATTGTTCAGATCGAGGTAAGGCAGCTTTTCTGCTACGCTTGCCCACTGCTCATGATCCGGCAATGGCGGCTTCTTATTCAGCAGCAGCATCCACTTTGGATGTTGAGCCAATTGCGCATTCAGCTCAATAAATCGGTGTTGATCCAGCGGCACCTCTTCACGCATGTAGATCGCATTAACCGGGCATTCCGGCACGCATAATCCACAGTCGATGCATTCTTGCGGATCGATCACAACGAAGTTAGGGCCTTCATGAAAACAATCCGCCGGACAAACCTCAACACAGTCCGTATGTTTACAGCGGATGCAAGAAGCCGTTACGACATAAGCCATGAACATTCCTTCATAAAGGGAAGATAGGTAGCGTGATGCCTAATACGGTCCGCTATTCTTGCTCAACTTCAAGCGCAACCAGGAATCTTGAAACCATGTTGTACGTCGCAATCACGCCTACAAGTTCTACCACATGCTGATCGTTAGGAAGCACCACCCGTATATTGGCAAATGTTGTGTCCTTTACTTTCACGTTCCGAGTCATCTCAGAGGTAAGCATGAGCGTTGCGCGTTCCACACGATCAAAAAGAGAAAATTCATCATGATATGTGCCAATTCTCTGCAAGGCTTCTACTTGCTGAGCCGTTCCGCCCGCTTTGATAAATTCCGGCGCATGCTGTTGAAACTCATAGTCTGCGTCATTCAACACGGCCACCGCACATATTGCCAATTCTCGCAGTTTCGGCGATAGCGCGAGCGCTGTTCTGACCTCGCCCAGAAAAGCATTCCATCCCTTTGCGAAAGAAGGGCTTTGTAACAGCATGCGATCCAGGTTCAGCAGATTTCCGCCGCGTCGCTTGCGAATTGCTTCGACCAGATCAGATGGCTCGGTGGGATTGGCTGTCTTGTAAGGAATGCGAGGCATATCAAGTTTTTCCTGTCATAGAGAATTCATTTTTTAAAGATGCTGATAACGAAAAGATTCGACTTTTAGTTTATGGATGCGTTTACCTACTATATAAAATAAATGCTTTATCAAATATCCATTGATCCATACCAAGCATATTACCGGGCTGAATATGCCGTTAGCCATTCCCCGTTACAGTGCGAGTACGGATGCCATATTTTCTGTCGCTGCATCAATTGCATCGATCAATCGTTCGGCAATCATTTCAATATGGTCTCCATTCGAAATAAACGGTGGCGCCAGCAACACATGATCGCCCAAGCGGCCATCTATCGTGCCTCCCATCGGATAGACCATCAGACCTCGAGCCAGTGCCTCGGACTTGATGCGTGCATGGAGTTTTACTGCAGGGTTGAAAGGTTCTTTGGTCTCGCGATCGGCAACCAATTCAACGCCCCAGAACAAGCCGCGGCCACGAATGTCGCCGACATACGGATGATCCTCTAACCCTTCGCGCAAAACCCGTTCCAATTGCGCTCCGCGCGTTGCCACATTATCGAGTAGGCCATCGCGGCGGATAATACGTTGTACCGCCAGCGCCGCCGCACATGCTAATGGATGTCCGACATAAGTATGGCCGTGTTGGAACAAGCCCGAGCCTTTTGCGAAGGTATCGTAAATATGTTTGCCGACAAAGGTTGCGCCGATAGGCGCATAGCCGCCGCCCAATCCTTTTGCTACGGTCATCAAATCAGGCGAAACACCATCTTGCTCGCATGCGTGCAACGTTCCCGTGCGTCCCATTCCGCACATTACTTCATCCAAAATCAGCAAGACGCCGTAGCGATCGCAAATCTCACGCACGCGCTTCAAGTAGCCCGGCGCCGGCGGGACTGCGCCTAACGTTGCACCGACTACCGTCTCCGCTACGAAGGCAATGACACTGTCCGGTCCGAGCTCAAGCAATTTCTCTTCAAGCAAATCGGCAGCACGCAATCCGTATGCTTCCAATGTCTCGCCAGCTTTTCGATAACGATATTCATAGCAGGGGTCAACGTAATCACTATCAATCAGGATCGGCGCAAACTGTTGGCGACGCCAGGCATTGCCTCCAACAGCAAGTGCACCCAGCGTATTGCCGTGATAGCTTTGGCGGCGTGCGATGAAATGCTTGCGTCCGGTCTCGCCGCGTTCGACAAAATACTGCCGCGCCATCTTCAGTGCCGCTTCGACTGCTTCCGATCCACCGGATACGAGATAGACATGCGACATATTGGCGGGTGCGAATGCGATCAATTCCTCACCCAGCTTTTCGGCCACGGCGGACGTAAAAAAACTGGTGTGTGCGTAAGTCAGTTTATCGAGTTGCGCATGCATCGCCATCAGCACCTCAGGGTGCTGATGGCCAAGGCATGATACTGCAGCACCGCCGCTCGCATCGAGATAAGACTTGCCGGCGGCATCGATCAAATATACGCCTTGTCCTGAAACGCCGATTGGATAGCTGTGATGGATCTGTCTATGTAGAAGATGCGTCATGATTTTCAGACCTCGTTTGCTACGGGGAATTCTGTTGCTGTCGGGCGCACATTGAAATCGGCAACGGCAGATTTCACGCTATCATGCCTTGCCAGAATGTGTATCGTTTCACGCGGCGGATCTTGTTCCGTCTCGAAGAAAAATTTTTTCTCGCCGAATGCGGGAACCAGGTCATCCAGCCATGTCGCATTGGGATCGAATTTTGCATAGAAAGGCTTGCGTACCCAGTCTGGATTGCGCGCTTGCAGAAACTGTAGCGCAAAGACCTTCTCACCGCCGATCGTCACGATGCCGTCAATCACGACTTTGCCGGGAAAGGCGCTCATTGAAGGGCCGCGCACCGTGCGCGACAAGCCCGACACTAATTGATATGCTTGTTGGAATACCTCGTATGCCTTTGCCAATGGCAGCTGAAAGTAATGGCTTGGCCCGGTGTCGCGCTCGACAAACATGTAGTAAGGAATCGCACCCAGCCGTACACCGGTGGTCCATAATTCAGCCCAACCTTTGGGATCTTCATTGATGTGGCGAATCAAAGGAGCCTGCATGCGCAAGGTGGCGCCGGACGAAACGATGCGTTTGACCGCCTGCTGCGCGATTTCAGGGCGTAGCTCGGCCGGATGATTGTAATGGCCCATGATCGCCAAATTTTTACCGCAGGAAACAACTTTTTTGAAAAGATCGATCAAGTCATCTGCATCTTTGTCAGTCACGAAACGTTGCGGCCAATAGGACACCGACTTGGTGCCTATGCGGATATTCTGGATATGCGACAACTCTGGAGTCAGCAATGGTTCGATATAGCCGGCAAGTGACCGCGTATTCATGATCAGCGGATCGCCGCCGGTGATCAACACGTCGGTGACCTCGGGATGCAACTTCAAATACGCCACCAGCTCATTCGATTCCTTGGCATCAAATTTCAAGTCGTCCATGCCGACAAATTGAGGCCAGCGGAAACAGAAAGTGCAATACGCATGGCAGGTTTGGCCTGCACTTGGGAAGAAGAGCACGGTTTGCTTGTACTTGTGCTGCAAGCCGCGCACCGGTTCGTCATTCATCGTAGGGACGTTATGCGTCATCTGGCCGGCCGGATGCGGATTCATTCGCATGCGAATGGCGCGGATAAATTTTTCAATTCCGATTTCATCCTTCTGCACCAATACCAGATCACGCAAGGTTTTGTATTCATTGGGGTACAACATGTCTTTATGCGGAAAGGTCAAACGATAAATCGGATCGTTTGGAATATTGTCCCAATCGATCAATTCATTCATCACATACTGGTTGGTTCGGAATGGCAATACACGCGACACTACCAGGACTGCTTCCTGCAATTCTTCCGAAAGAAGTGCCCATTGCGGAGCCTGGTTAATCGTCTGGCGTGTATACGGTTTAAACTTTACTGGTAAAGGCTGTTTACTCATAACGTTTCCTTCCAAGGTCAATTGATCGAATCAGATGACTGATTTTTGCGCCATAATTCGAAACAGACAAACGATTTAAAAGCGCGACCTTGTGCGTGGCAGGAATGATCGATACGTTTTGCCTCCATTTTCAAAAACAAGTTTTGAGGAAAATCAATGAGAAGAAAAATTCCAAGCATTGAAGCATTGATCGCGTTTGAAGCGGCCGCACGCCATCAAAGCTTTACCCGTAGCGCAGATGAACTGGCACTCACACAGAGTGCCGTCGGACGGCAGATTGCGATCCTGGAAGAATACCTCGGGCTGCCTCTTTTTAATCGCATCAAAAAACGCATCAGCCTGACCGACATCGGCCAAATCTATGCACAGCAAGTACGAGATAGTCTGGAAAGGATCGAAAGGGATACGCTGGCGGCAATGGCACATCAGGGTTCGGGCGGGATCCTGGAGCTTGCCGTGATACCGACCTTTGCAACACGCTGGTTAATTCCACGGCTCCCGGAATTTTATGCGCAGCATGAGAACATCACACTCAATTTAACCACGCGTGCAGAGCCTTTCATGTTTACCGACACGCCATTCGATGCGGCGATTCATTTTGGCAATCCTGTATGGCCCGGTGCGGTTGCCCACCATTTATTTGGCGAAGAAATGACGCCCGTATGCAGCCCGCGATTATTGGATGGCCGTACCAGCTTGCATCCGGAAGATTTGGAGCTTTTTACGTTGCTGCATCAATCGTCTCGACCTTATGCATGGCGTGAATGGCTGATGCAGGCAGGCGTGCGCGAGGCCAATTGCATGAAAGGACAACGCTACGAATTGTTTTCAATGCTGGTAGAAGCGGCACGTGCCGGATTGGGCATCGCGTTGGTGCCGCGTTTTTTTGTCTTGAATGAATTGGCCGTGGGCGAGTTGCTGATCCCTTGCAATATATCGCTGCGAAATGACAAGGCATACTACTTGGTCTATCCGGAATCCAAGCAGAATTCCCCGCTGGTGATGTCGTTTGAAAAATGGCTGCTGACCACGGCGACGCAATACTGTGAGAATAATTGATGGGAATTCTGCTCTGATATCGGTAGCGGCTTTACACAACCAACTCACAGTCCCAGATCGCTCAACCCGGGATGCTCGTCGGGGCGGCGGCCAAGCGGCCAAAAGAATTTGCGCTCTGATTCCGTAATGGGCAAGTCATTGATGCTGGCGTAACGGTATGCCATGCACTCCGTGCTGCGTAATTTGAATTCGGATTATCAAATTTAAAAAAGGCCCGGAAGTTTTACCTTCCGGGCCGAATCCAGACTCTCGTGTTTGAGAGTATGAAGAGACGGAATCAATATAACTGAATATTGCTTTTTGAAACATGCCATAAATATGGCATATTGATATAGACAGTTACTAATTCACCACGACACTTGAGCACAATCGGAAACGCACGTAAAAGGCATTTCACGCAGGCGTAGTTCAATGAGCGGAGTGCTTACCGATTTTTAACGATGGTTCGGCGATATCTGTAAGTGCAAACATCAACGACGATGTATCTTCATGATCTTCTGATGTTCTCTTAACCAGTCGCGCTCTTTTTCGACATTGCGCTTGTCGTATTCCTTTTTACCTTTTCCCAAACCGATCTGGCATTTCACCCGGCCACGCACATAGTGCAAGTCGAGTGCGATCATTGCATAACCTGAGCGATCGACCTTGCTGATCAATCGGGCGATTTCGGCTGCATGCAGCAATAATTTTCTGGTGCGGATTACTTGTGGGTAGATATGCGACGACGCGCTCAGCAGCGGGCTGATGTGCGCGCCGAACAGGAAGAGTTCGTTATCGCGTGAGATGACGTAGGATTCTTTCAGCTGCACGCGGCCGTCGCGAATCGCTTTGACTTCCCAGCCTTCCAGCACCAGGCCGGCTTCATAGCGCTCTTCGATGAAGTAATCGTGGAATGCTTTCTTGTTTTCTGCGATTGTCACGTGGATATCAGTAAAATTTTATATCCACAAGTATAGCGCGATGAAGCATCAAGCACGGTTTTGAAGGATTGATTTGTAATTGCGTATTCTAGTGAATGTGAGCAGTTTGTCCGGCAACATGAACACCATTGATATTGAGATCGGGACAAATCGTTTCGTTCTCTTGACTGCCCGCTTCCGACCCAAAGCGGAAGCAGCCTTAATTGAAAAGCAGACATTCGTGCAGAATTAACACCAAGGGAAGGGGCACCACAGTGCGGAGACAAAAACGGCTTGTAGCCGTTTTTGTCTCCTTGACTGAGTTAGTCGCGTGCACTATTGCGCCACTTGTTAGTGTATGGGAGTGCGAACAGATACAGACCCGAAAATAACTGTAAAAAGAGCGGAGGTAGCGGCGAATAAGTCAGCCACGCCGGAGGTTCGCCGGATGCCATCGCCCTGAACACGAAGTTGGCGATGACTGTCAGCGTGAAAACGATAGACAACCAGCGGTGGCTTTGGCGAATCCAAAGGCTCATGTTCATTGCGAGCTCCCCGATTTTGGTTTTGCCCTTGCTTCGATCAATTTCCACCCATTGCCGGACGGATCACGAAAGCCTGCATCGACAGCGCCGTAACGATCCACGGGCTCCTGCGTGAACTCCACGCCGCATGCACTCATTCGTTCGTAAGCAGCACGGCAGTTGTTGACGACGAGCACCAGCGGCGGCATCGCACCCTTGGCTACTACCTCTTCCAGCGTCTTTGCGGTAGCAGCGTCATGCACCGGCGGGCCCGGCTTGAACAAACCGAGCTGGAACGAGGGCTGCTCCGGGTGCTGCACCGTGAGCCAACGATAGTCGCCGTTGCGAACGTCCGTGTGGATGCGAAAACCCAATTTCTCGACGTAGAACGCAAGCGCCTCGTCCTGATTTCGCACATACAGACCGACCACATCTACACCTTGAGTCATATAACCTCCTTTGATTGAGGCTCCATACTATCAACTGCCTTTTTCCGCCGCTTCTCCGAAACTGCTGTCTTGAGGTCTGGTCGGTGCGCGGCGCGCACAATGCACTCGGGCACATGTTCCCGCTCATGCGGAATCGACCGCTCGCGCGCTCGAAGACTTCCCGGGTTCTCGCCAGTGATGTCGTGGAAGACGCGACCAAAAGTACCAAGGCTCTTCCAGCCGGTTTGGAATGCAATATCTGTAATGGATAGTTCGGTGTCACGCAGCAGCGCAACAGCTCGCTCAATGCGGCGTGTGAGCAAGTAACGGTGCGGAGGCAGACCGAAAGCCTCCTTGAACGAGCGCGCGAAGTGTGCTGCCGAGACAGCACTCACCTGCGCCAGCCGATGGATGGGCCACTCCTCATGGGGCGCCCCATCGATCCGATCCTTCGCGCGCAGCAGCCGTCGCAATAGTTCGGGGCTCTGGCTCATATTCTCTTACGCTTAATATGTTATTGATCGCAAAACGCAAATTTAACATGAACGGAAAGGTCTGCAATGGTCTTGGAGTCAGTCGCACATGTTCTTCCTACTGAATAATCGACATTCCACTCCATATTTATAGAGTGGTAATGGCTATCAAGTCATCGTTTCCGAAGTACTTCATTCATACGGAGACGGCAAGCTACTCCAATGATGCGCCACATTAAGCAGATCGCGTTTCAGTTGCGACAATTGTTGATTATCATTAGTGAAAATTTCGCGTATTTTTGTAAGGCACTGTTTTATTCGGCATCAGCATTGATCTCTCACGGATGGCTGCAGACTCACTTGGTTAATTTTGTGTGTCGCCAATTTTTGAGAACACATAGGTGTACGTGTCGCTCATCGGATATTTACTTGCAGGGTCTGTGTCCTGGGATGGCCGTACTATCGTGATCGTTCTTTTGTCGCTGCTGATCTCGCAGGAGATTACCGGCTGAAATCCAGAGGGGTAAAGTGTCTGGCCTCCTTTTGGTGGGGACTTGGCAGAAAAATAGGCAGACTGAAAGCTATACCAGACACCTGGAGAGCTCGTCGGAGGCAGATAAAACGACCAATTTATTTGGTCTGAATCGAGAATGGTGCCGATCAAAAAAACTTGATTCTTGTCCATCCCAGCGTAATGTCCGTAAATGGTTGAGCCGGTTATATAAAATTCCACGTTGGGTAAATTACCACCCTGTGCCAACGCGTTATAACTGGTAGCGGCCCAATATGAACTGCGCGCTTGCCAAGAGATAGACCAGGACAGATTCCATGTCCCGAGTAACCAATCGTATTTCGCATATTTCGCATGTTTCTCCGCACTCTGCCGGTCCAGCCATTCCTTGTTTTTTAGTTGCACCAACAATTGCTGGATAGCCGAATCGTTACTATCGGCTGCACCGGCGGCCAACAGTCTTTGCCCCGCTTCATATCCTGCCATCGGCTCATTCAGGCTGATCGCAGCTGCGGCGCGAAACTGCCATAACTGCATTTCATGCGGATGCATTACTAAAAACTGCCTGCTTCGTTGCATGAATTGTTGCAACAAATTTCCTTGTTGTGCCAGATCGGTGGTTTGTTGCGCTTGCCGCGCCAGTTCGATCAAGGCGTTGTAGTCGACCTTATCCATGCCGCTGAGTTGCGCAGGATTGGTGTCGTTCGGTATTTGGATACTCTGCCTTGTCAACGCCACTGTGGTCTCGCCATTTACAGAATCGACGAGCCCCAGACTCACCGGCGTGCCAATGGCGCCACTGAGAAGCTTAACAACCTCTTGAATGCTTTTGCCTGCGATGGCGGTTCCGTCAATCTTGTCAACGATCATGCCCTGTAACAGACCAGCCTTTGAAGCAGGGGAATGCGGAAATACACTGACAATTTTGATGGCGCGTGTTTCCGGGTCAATGTTCAACTGCACCCCAATCCCTACGAATGCTTCAGGTGACTCTTCTTGTTTTGCCTGAGCGGGAGCAGCTGTGTTTGCGAACCGGCTGTCGCCCTGTGCGCTATCTGACGGCTTGGCGGAAACGAGTAATTTATCAACAAGTGATTGAGCTTGAATCAAGCGCTGGTCGTTTGGATAGGCGATCAATAAACCTGTAATCAACTGCTGCGCCTCATCATATTTTGCAGCATGGACCAAGCTTGAAAGCTTTTTTACGACTTCATCCGGCGCCTGACCTGCCGGTGCTGTGGTTGGCGTTGCTGCATTCTTTTTGGCTGCGGGCGCGCTGGTCGTCATTTGGGCGTGGAGAGGCGTGAGAAAAATCAGACCAATAAAAAATCCAGGGATGAAAGTTTTCATGAGTACCGCCAAGTTCAATGGTCTTGTTAATCGCTGACTTTTGTTAAAACAAAAGTATGTTTCATCCAAACTATGGTGATCGTCCTCTTGTCGCTGCTGAGAGAAAATGAAGTTATTGGCTGCCATTCCGGATCAGGTGCATGAAGATTCGCTTTCCAATTAGTTGAAAGGTTCATTTCATCTAAATCAAGAACCGTGTATTTGAACGAGGGGGTATTATCTTTTACGTCATTCGCATTGTATGCATATCCCATAACGCCTTGTCCGGATGCGGACTTTATAAATTCATCCTTGATATTGTTTTGTTTTTGCCCGTAATCAAAAGCTGCTTTGGAGAACCATGACTGGGTTCCTGTCCACGTCCCTATAAGCCAATTGTATTTTTTGTCTTCTTCTATTTTTTGCTTTGCTTTCTCCACGCCTTGCCTGTTCAGCCAACCCTTTATTTTGAGTTGTGAAATCAATTGTTGCAGTGTCGGGTCGTTGCTGTCCGCTGCACCTGCCTCCAAAAGTTTCTGTCCTGCCTCGTAGCCTGCGTCCGGCTGATCCAGACTCAATGAAATCAACGCACGAAACTTCCACAGCATCATCTGGCCTGGATACTTGAACAGGAAAGTGCGGCTTTCGTTCATGAACTGTATCAGCGACGCTTTTTGTTGCTCCAAATCTTGATTCTGTTCTGCCTCTTTTGCCATTTCAATCAGAGAGTTAAATTCCACCTTGTCCATGCCGGTGAGTTGGCTGGGAGTAGCACTTACCGCAGGTTGCACAATGCTGTTTGCAGGATGGCCATTGCCTAATGCGCTATCTGTCGGCTTGGCAGACGCAACTAATTTATCAACAAGCGATTCGGCTTGAATCAAGCGCTGGTCGTTTGGATAGGCAATCAGCAAGCCCCGAATCAACTGCTGCGCCTCATCATATTTCGCGGCATGGACCAAGTTGGAGAGCTTTTTTACGACCTCATCCGGCGCCTGACCTGCAGGGGCTGTGTTTGCCGCTGTCGCATTCGCTTTGACGGCGGGTGCGCTGGTCGCCATTTGAGCGTATAGAACAGGTGGAAAAATTAAAGACAGTAACAAGACAAAGTGGAAATGTTTTAATGTTTTTTTCATGGATATCCCACTATCAATTTTGTTGAGAGGTCTAGACATACAGAGGTCACTTCGAATTCGCACCTGTCGCTTGTTTTTCCAATATATCGTCCAAGCCACCAGGCTTCGCAAAAATAGCATCGAACTGGTGGTCGACCTCCGCCTTGATCTGTTTTTCCGATTGAGTCGGATTCACCAGTTTGGGGTCATTGGATGGACGTTGCATGCCCACCGCTTGCGCGCGCGCAGATTGCGCCGGTTGACCGAGCAGTTCCATGTCTTTGCCTTCTGGCAGTTGCAGTCGCGGATTGGGTGGTGCAGGAACCGAAGCATGATTTCCTAAAACGCTGTCGAGCTTGGCTTTAAGTGCCGCTGCATCAACCGCTGTATTCTTCGTGCCGCGCAAATCCACCGTACTCGCATCTGAACTGAGATTCACTAAATTCAGTGTGGAGGAATTCGGGGCGACAGGCGATGATGGCTGGGTTACTTGATCGAAATTGAAAGTACTGGATTTGGCCGGTGCCTTGCCCAACAGCTTTTCCAATGCGGCGCTATTTTTCGCGGCCAGTGCCGTGTCCCTGATTTGCTGTTTTGCCAGCGCTATATTATTGATGATGTTTGGATCGTCCGGCGTTTGGGCAAGAGCCTGCTGAAATTCATTGAGGGCTCCCGCATAATTTCCATGTTTGAGCAAATAGATGCCACTGTTGTTCAATTGTTGTGCAGCGAGTTTCCGCTGCTGTTGCGTTTGCTGCGCCTGCTGTTGGGCTTGCTGCTCTGCCTGGTTCTGCGGCGATCCGAACAATGCCTGTCCAAGCTGATTGCCTATGGCTGTACCAAGCTGCTGCGCCCCCTGCAGTTGCAACTGTTGTAAAGGCGTGGGGCCAGCGGGGGCGCCGCCAGCTGCAGGCGCGCGCGATGAACCGGCCCGCAAGCACATCGGCACGTAACTTGAATTGCAGGAGTAGGTTTCGCTCATGGAGCCGTTGGGACAACGCGCGCTGCAGGTATTTTGTGTGTAGCCAGGGGAAGCAAAGGTCATCAGCATGATCCATGCGAAGGCAGCAATGACCGGGATCGAGTGCGTAGTCCGGCGAGCGTTTCGCAAGCGTCCCATTCCGATGACATCGCAGCTTACATCCCCAAGCGGTTCAGGACGACTGTTCATGTTGACCTCTTCACGTGTTGAGGTGCTGTTATTCTCTCCCTAGCCATACTACCTTTTCCGGGTGGGCCTGTGTTGTACTTCAATTCCTTTTTCTTGTAAAAAAGTTTGAATGAGCCGGCACTCAAAGCAAAAGCAACGCCAGGGACTACGGTGTTAACTTTTTTCCAAGATGTTCTCAACAACAGGATGCTTCGCACACAGCGAAATAAGGCGGTCTCATATTGCTCATTGTGTTCAGCGCAGATGGGCTGGCGTTGTCTTTTGAATTTGAAGGCACGACAACCATCTATGTGAAATCCTCTCACAGCTTCTGGTATTGTTCTTTCGGGCTAGGTCAGAACAAGCCGTGGCATAACCGGCTTCCTAAAACAAACAACAAACGTTTAATATCAGTTCAGGAGCGTGTTTGCAGACCCGCATGCGAGGCGTGTTTAATCCGCCTTAGTCTGTTGTTGCCGCTTACGCAGCAAGTATCCGGAATACGCTATCAACTCTTCGCCATCCACGGTGACGGATTGAATCGTTTCACCTTTACCGCGTCCCAGTCCAAGAATGATTGCTTCCTTGTCCGATACTGGTGCAATGGGCATACGCACTATCTCATTGTCTGATGGAGGAGCCAGTGTTATTTCAACGATAAAAAATCCGTCTCGATATTGAAGTGCAATTTTTCTAAACTGCGTTGCTGTGTCGTCCCCATTGATAAATTCATATTCACCTAGGTAGTTCATCCATTTCTGCGCATTTGGCTGAGGTTGGATTTTTTCGCCAAGAATAAATTTCTCGTCAGAGGCATTTCCGATCAACACCTCTCGGTTGGAGACAAGCGCATGAGACAAACGCACATTGCTCAATTGCTTGCTAGGGAATGGAATCCAACCCAATAAGCGATACTGAATACCAAATTGTCCATCCTCTCCCGGAATGAGAGCAAAGTTTCGTCCTGCAATCTCCGCACGCAATCGATCTCCATTGCCGATGATTTTTGCACTGCCTGCTATCGTTGCATAATCGCCGGGATATTCCTGCAAGTCTTCCTTGCGCAACGGGATTTCCTCTACTTTCGATGTTTCCGGATTGGGTTGCTGAAGCCCGGTTTTGGCTTCAAGTGCGAGTTTGAGCGTTTCATCAGCAATCCTATTGACGATTGGTCCAGCCGAGAACGAGTTGGCCAGTACCACCACGCCCAACTTTTTTTCCGGGAGGGCGATTAATTGGCTGCGATAAAACATCGTACCGCCGTTATGCCACGCTACGATGCCGCCATTTTTGATGTTCTTGGACAGCATCCAACCCAAGCCAATGCGAAAATCTAAATCCAGTTCCACGTTATCGTTTTGCGGGCGCAGCATCTCGTTCAATGATGCCGGTTTCAGAATTGGGTTCCCGTTCGATTGCCCTTGCGCGAACACCATTTGCAAAAAGCGGCTTAGGTCCAACACGTTGGAATTCAATCCGCCGGCAGGAATATCACGCAACGCCAGCTCTTCTTTCTCGGAGCCGGCACGGTATGCCTTGCTCATTAACGACACGCTTGGCGCTGCAGAGAACGAGGATTGATGCATGCCGAGCGGACTCAGTAGTGCATCATTCATGTAAGCAGAAAATTCCTTGCCTGTGATCGTTTGTATTGCATCACCAAGCAAGGTAGGACCGATATTCGAATAAGCAAAAATGAAATTGGACGGATATGCCACATAATCGTCTTTCAAGGAATCGACAACCTTGGCAAATGGTGCCGGTTGTTTGACCCACATCCCGTTGATCATGCTATCGGGCAGACCTGAATGATGAGTCATGATATTGCGTGGTGTGATCGGACCGGCTTCAGGGAAGCGCGTCTTGATCGAAAACGATGGCAAATACGTCTGCAACGGCTTGTCGATGTCGATTTTGCCTTGCTCTGCAAGCTGCATCGCCGCTGTCGCCGTGAATAGTTTTGAGATTGATCCGACTCGATATAAGGTTTCCGGAGTCGCAGCAATTCCGTTTGCCATATCCGCATAGCCGAAGCCTTGCGCCCAGACGATGCGCTGATCGTCTACCAATGCGATGCTGAGCCCCGTTACATCATGCTGCTTCATCTCATACTGAATCAACTTGCTGATATATTGTTTTGTTGATTCATAGTCGCCGCGAGCGACGGCATCCGGCTTTTTGGGAGGGCTGCTGCAGCCTGGTATCAATGTAAGAATCGACATGAGCATGAAACCAGTATACAGCACGCGATGCGAAGAAAAATTCATGGATCTCCCAAATTATTTATGAAATGAGTTCTAATTGATTGGTTCATGCACCCTTAATGAGTTGCCGCCTTTTCCTGCTTCACCCACTTAACTTCATCGGAGCATGTGTTCAACGTGGGCTGGAATCAATGCTCAAGTCGTCCCGGAGAACGCAGTAATGTTCGACGGTTGGAAACGGATCATGGAAATGGTGCAGTAGCTGATTTTTGAGCTTATCGAAATGCAGCTTCGAATTGTGGTTCTTGTCCGGCTCGTACATCAAGTATTGCAACTTCCAAAATCATCGCATTCCTTTAATGCGCCCTGATTAAATTACTGCCCAAGCTTGAATCGTCTTATTCGCTCTTGCTGGTGAAATTAAATATGCGCACCAGCATTTTCATACCGTTCAATACTGCAAACGATCCTGCTGCCGCATGAAAAATAATGGAGATCCAAAAGAATTTTGGATAGTCGTCGCGAGACAGCCAGGATGAATCTTTGCCGATGGTGGCGACTTGATTGGTGATGAATCCATGCACTGCTATGTATATAAAATAAGCGCCGCCGAAAATCAGAAACGCGATGACGATGATATCGCTGGTAATGGCGGTTATTTTTTGTTTTTGATTGAGCATAAGGATGATCAAATACTCTGACACGACTGCAGCGAAGAACCGTCTGTTTGAAATCGCCAAAGTTGATGATGGTAGCGTTCTTTTTCTTTCAATACCATCCCATAAATATGGGATGGTACAAGCTTAATTTTGCTGGACGCTTTAAGCAAAATAGTTGCATGACATAGAGGTTATTAATGTATGGCAATAAAACTTCATTCCCAAAGCCTGAATATCGTCTTCATGTATGTGCAATTTTTCATCGGCATGTGAGCTTTGAAAATTTTGATTTGGATCAAAGGAGGCGCGAAGTGTGCAGCTGTATGATCGTTTGCAGTGCGTATCCGATCGTATTCGTGGCGCGCGATTTTACGTGGCGATTGAAAAATAGAGCGATTCAGTATCGAAATTGATTCTGCCGAAAAAAGCCGCGAGCTCTGGCAAGAAAATTACGGTTAATTGATTGGAACAAAAGAATTTGGCGGTTCTTTTATTCGAGTTGAAAGATTGATCCGCATCCTGCTGTCCCCTGGCGCGATGTCACTCCTCTGCATCTGCGTCTTCAACACCGTTCATTAAATATCGCTGCTTAGGTATTTTTTGACCGGTGTTTTTTTATAGGGCTTGCGCAAAACCGCTCCAAATTCAACTTGCTCTGATGCAATTAGTATGTGTGCCCTTGTCGACAAAAATGTTAATCGAACATTTTTCGATATCAATAAGGAATAAATTTAAGCTACTATGGGTATGTTTATTGTTACCTGCTGTTTCCGTATCAATAACTGAGCTCTCCTTTTTTGGATGGCTTTTTATTTATTCTTAGTTAAGAACAATAGGAGAGTCGGATGAAATCATCAGTGTTTAAATTATCGTTGGCCGCTGCAATTTTTTGCATTGCGGGTGGAGCTTTTGCTGAACAGGCAGGGGACACGATCGGCAGTATTGGCATTGCCTATTTATCACCGGATGCAAAGTTGGGTACGCTAACGACAACCGGGGGAGGTCCGACCGGCGCAATTATTACGAGTCAATTGGCTGGCGCTTCAGCGAGTATCGATGGCAAAACCACATTGTCGATGAGTGTGTTGCATTTGTTCACCGACAACATTGGTGCTGAATTTACGATAGGCGTGCCGCCAAAAGTAACTGTGGACCTGAATACGCCAAACGGCGCCCCGCAGTCTCATCCAGGAGCAGCGACGGCGAAAGTATTGACTCCAGCGCTGGTAGGAAAATATCTGTTCCTGGAGCCTTCAAGTGCATATAGGCCATACTTGGGACTGGGTCTGACTCGCGTAAGCTTCAGTAGTGTGTCGCCGAACAAGAACGATGCAACGGTGAATGCGATCGCGGGGACTTCTACATCGTTGTCTTCTTCATGGGCGCCTGTCTACAATTTTGGGATGATCTATAACATCAACGACAAATGGTCTATCAATGGATCGATATCGTACATTCCAATCAAGACCGATATGACGTTGACCGGACCAGGCGTCGGAGGAGGACCGGTGACGACAACCGGTACGCTAAAAATCAACATGACAGATTACGTTCTGCGTGTCGGCTACAAGTTCTGATGATTGAATCTTGCGCCTCATAGAAAGGCCCGCACATTGCGGGCCTTTTTTTTGTGCCATGCCAATCAGCATATTTCCGCACAATGCGGGCAAGTAATCTCATTTTTTCCTGAAAAAACGAAGGCTTACTGCATATGTACCACGGTGAAAAATTCAACAGTATCAGTCATCTGGCAGGAGCGGTACTGGCGATCGTCGGCACCGTGATTTTGATTGTGTTCAGTGCACAAACCGGCGATCCGTGGAAAATTGTCAGCTGCAGCATTTATGGAGCGATGCTGCTGGTGCTGTACACATTTTCCACGCTATACCACAGCATCCGCGGGGAGCGTGCCAAAGACGTCTTGCGCAAGTTCGATCATTGCTCCATCTATCTTTTGATAGCTGGCACTTACACGCCATTCATGCTGGTGACTTTGCGCGGTGCCTGGGGTTGGTCGCTGTTTGGTGTGGTGTGGGGATTGGCACTGTTCGGGATCGTGCAGGAGATCTGGCTGGCGCGCGGCGCGCGCATACTATCGTTGGCAATTTACGTCGTGATGGGATGGCTGGCGGTGATCGCAATCAGTCCATTGATCAAGGCATTGTCATGGAATGGATTCTACTGGCTCGCAGCAGGAGGATTATTTTATACGGTAGGGATTGTATTCTATGCGACCGATCACAAGCTGCGACATGGCCACGGAGTGTGGCATCTGTTTGTATTAGCCGGCAGCATTTGCCATTTTATTACCGTGTTGCTGTATGTCGTTTGAGTTGGTACCGGTACGCCACAAGTTATTCTTCTGCTTGATAGCGCCAATAAAAAACGTGCGGATGGAATTGGAATTTCTCTTCAATTTCCTTAATGATGGTTTGTTCAGCCAAGGAAAGTGCTTTGAGATTGGTGGTGCGCTTCAGGGTGATATAGACACGTACCGTCTTGGTCAAAGATGAATTGTGCAGTTCGAGATTGGTTACATCAAATTGCATGTATTTCAATCTATCCTTGATAAAGGCTGACAGTTCGGCGCTGACGCTGCTAAACAAGTCCTGAGTTATGGAGGGATTCGTCATTTTTAAGCGTGCTCCATTCTGAAATTATTATTGAAAAAGTTCATGTGGCGACAAGTGTACTGTGATCTGCAATGATGCTAACGAAGTGCGTGTAACAGCTCAACCAGTTTTTCGTTGTCGACAGGCTTATGCAGGAACGCGGTCGCGCCTTGACGCAAACCCCATATCCGATCCGACTCCATATCCTTGCTGGTCAGCAGTATCACAGGAATGTGCCAGGTTGTCTCATCCGTTGTAATGGCGCGCGTCGCGTTGAATCCATTCAAATTCGGCATGATGACGTCCATGATGATCAAGTCCGGCATTTCACTTTTCGATTTGATGACGGCTTCCGCACCGTCCATTGCGGTCACGACCTCGTATCCCTGTTCGGCCAGTATGGCAGCAAGGAGCATCCTCTGCGATGCCGAGTCGTCAACCACAAGAATTTTTTGAATCGCCATTGCCGGGTCCTTATTGTTGGGACTCATCTCACTGCTATTGGAGAGATGAGTTCAAGGCAGTGCAAGATTATCATACCTCTATAACCGGCTCTGAGAAAGGCATTGTCGCCGATGGTAAACATACTGGTAGCGAAGAGGTCGGTAGAAGGTTTACTCGTTAATTCGGAATTAATTGTGCAAATTTGACAATGCGCGATTCGGACATGCCCATCCATATGATGCAATGCAAACGGAATTTGTACTCACCGAGTGATGCTGGCATACTAACTATCAGCTGAACGTTTTGTTTGCAGGGTTCTAAAAGTGGCTAACAAAATGATTCCGCTGGTGTTGCGCTGACTTGCCGCACCGCCTGTGACGATGCGCCTGGCCTACCGCGTCAAATTATTGAGGAATATGAATGGCAGAGCCTGTATCTTTGATTCCTATACGGCCAAACGATCTGGTCATTGGCAAGCCGTTGAAATCTTCTGTATACGATTGGCATGGAAAACTCCTGCTTGATGCAGGAACCGTGATCGACAGCCAGTCTCAATTGGATGGACTGGTCAGTAACGGATTTATTCATGATGCTAGTTGGGATATCGAATTAACGCAAACCCGTCTTGCTGCGCCCGTGATTGCGCGCAGTGAAAAGCTGCGCACACAGAGTGGCGCGAATGCTCCAAGCGAGGAGCCTTCAGCCAACAAGGAAGTCATCACCGATATGGACGATGTCCGCTGGTATGTGGGTGAAACGCTGTATCTGCAATTGGCTGACAAGCCGTCGGTTCGTTATATCGTCAAATTGATCGGCTTCGTCAAAAATAAAACGGTATTTGTGACGCCGCCCATGCTGGATGGGAAATTTGAATTCATACGTGAAGGACAAACATTTATCGTCCGTGCTTTCTCCGGCAAGAATGCTTATGCCTTTACGGCAGCTGCAGTGAAGTCAGTGCATTCACCGCATCCTTATTTACATTTGTCCTATCCAAAGCAGGTGCGATGCACGGTGGTGCGGCAAGGTGCGCGCGCTGAGGTCAGACTCATCGCATCTGTCGCCGTTGGTGAGCCGGAACGAACCGGCGCGGCAACGCTGAACGATTTAAGCATGGGCGGTGCATCGGGTGTGATGAAAGAACTGCTCGGGAAAAAAGGAGAAGAGGGCAGAATCAAGATGAAAGTACAGGCCGCAGGGCAAGATGAATATTTAAATCTGAAAATGATCATGCGATCAATTACGACGATGGAAAATGGCGACGGCTTTAAATACGGATTTGAGTTCGTCGAGCTTTCTCCTCATGAAAGAATGGTGCTGGCTGCGTTCGTTAATCAGACCTTGGTCGAAATGAACTAAGAGCGCCTAACAAAATGCGCCTAGCAGCGTTGCGCCTTCTTGCCGTACAAGCGTACTGTCTGCGTCGGCGCGCCTTGCCAGTCGCATTTTGTTAGGCGCTCTAAGAAGTAATCTCTGTATCGACGCTGTCTTGCGCTGCATTCTCAATCGATAATTTTTTCAAATCGACTTTTCCGCTTTGCGCCAGATAGTTATCTTCAAATATTTTTCTGACATCCGGCGGAATTTTTACCGGACGGAATTGGCTTACGCCGACACACGCTGTACGGATTTTTGCTTCACACAATAGCTGATCACGCACAATGGTTTGATGTAATACCAATCCACTGCGTCCCAGTTCTGCAATGCGCACGCTGGATGTCAGCAAATCGTCCAATTGCGCAGGTCTGAAATATTTGACATTCAAATCGCTCACAACAAAAGCGACGCGATGGTGTCTTTCCAGATGTCGATGGTTGACGCCAATGGCTCTCAACCATTCTGTCCGGGTTTGCTCCATGAACTTCATGTAATTCGCCATAAACACAACGCGGCCGGAATCAATATCCTGATTGTAGACGCGGATCGGCATCGAAAAAATCCCATTCTCATGCGAGATTTGATAAGCATTGTGCGTGCGTCTATCGATTTCTGGAGGCATGATTTTCAGATAAAGGTAGTGATCATCTCAATACACGGCTTGATATCAAATCGCATTGTTTTTGTTTAATGCCCTGGGTCCTTGGGCAACAATCACGTACTCGACATCTCGTAAGCATCACGTAATACAACATGATTAGCATTAATCATTCCAGCTTCTTGTATTTCGTCTCTGAGCTTTCGTTTGGTGCCGGTAGTCTGAGGGTCGCCGTATTATAAATATGCGGGCCGATACGTCACTGTTAAATATGTTTAAATAAAATTTATCAATGTGAATCTCAGGCAGAATTATCAAAAAGCAAAATGCGTTTTTTGAGTCTAGCACAGCATGACCGCATTGGCACTGGTCGCTAACTAGGCTGTGTATTTTTGGTGCATCCAACTTGGTGCGTGGAGTCGATAAGGCGCGTGCCATCGGGATTTCATTTCGCCATAGCGATACGCGATTTTTTCGGAACGCTATACAAATCCGTTTCGTACAAATGTTGAAATGAGTTCTAATGTCTTTACCGAATTTCTCCGTCTTGCTGATTGCTTGCAGATGTTTGTGTGGACTGGCCGTCACAGGTACAGCGCATGCTGCTGATGGACTAAGTCTCGCGATCAGCCCGGAAATGACGGCTGCAGGTCACAGGTCATCTGCAGGTGAAGCAGGTGAATTGAATGATGCACAAGGCGAATCGTTAACATTAAGTCTGACGTCTGCGTTGAATGCATCGCGATTGTTGCGAAGCGAGCTTTCACGTTCTGAATATGATGCCGCCATATTGGCGGCTCGTAATGGCCGGCTTGATGCGGTGATCAAGCAGTTGCAAAGCTGGCATCTGCAATATCCGAGCGATAAGCGCATTGTGTACGATCTTGCCGCACTATCGGACAGTGCGGGCCAGTATGAAAATACACTGATATTCGACAAGCAGATTCTTGATGCGGATTCTCCCGCATATGCAATCAAGGCGATCGCACATGCTGCACGCTCAAGCGGACGCGCCAAAGAAGCGGAAGCGGCATACCAACTGCTGCTGACAAAAACGCCGAATGATAACGACGCACATGCAGGCCTGGCATATGCATGGATGGCACAGGACCGCGTACAGATCGCGCGAGATTATGTGACGGACCGCTTGCCAAAATCTGCCGCGCAATATGCGCACAGCGATGTCCCTTTGCTCGTCGCACTGGCAGAGATTGATGAGCGGCGCATGGAATGGTTGCAGGCGGCGAGCATCTATCAGGACGTGCTGCGATTTGAACCCGAATTCGGTTATGCATTGAGGGGCAGGGTGTTTGCACTGGCACGCGCAGGCATGCCATTTCTGGCCAAGCAGCTGTCCGATCTTCACCCGGAACTCTTCAATGACGATGAAAAATTTCGATTGGAGAACGATGTGGTTGCGCAGACGATTCGATTTGGCCAGGCCCAACTGGATGCCGAAGAAAATCGCACACGTTACACGACCACGGATGTGGCACTTGCCGGAAATGCAGAGTTGAGCGGACAGTTCGGCGATAGGCCGGTTGCGCAGTTCGATCGCCTGGTCGCTTTGCGCAATCGTTCGCAAATGTCTGATGTGGTAAAGCTTTATGAATCGCTGCGTGCAGCGAATGTCGCGCTTCCCGCCTATGCCAAGTTTGCCGTCGCTGATGCCTATTTGTCGTTGCAGCAGCCCGAAATGTCGCGCGATCTATATGTCGCAGGACTCAGTGAGGCGAACGCTAACGCAGGCGATAATTTTAATGTGCAGGTATCGCTGATGTATGCCTATCAAGAAGCCGAACAACAAGATCAAGCAAAAAAAGTGGTGGAAGGTTTGCTGGCGCATACGCCAAAAATCAATTACCGCGGAATCCGCGGGATTGAAGAACCCAATCCGGAATATGCACGCGCCAATTTGTTAAAGGCAATCCTGAACATGTACAACGATCGTCTGGCGGAGGCAGAGAAAAGCATAAGCGACTTGCGCTCGCGCGCGCCGTTCAATGCGGAGGTTCGGTCGGCGTGGGCATCATTGCAATCGACGCGAGAACATCCGCGCGCTGCGCTTGATGAACTGTCATTGCTGATGGTCGATATGCCGACATCAGTCGAAACGGCAACCGATCATGCAGAAACCTTATTGAGCTTGAATCAATTCACTGAAGCGAAATCCGAATTGGCACGCGTATCCGCACAACAATCCGATAATCCCGCAGTGCAGACGCTTGCTCGCAAAGTCGGCAATTACGATAGTCCATTATTCAAAGTGGAAACTGTGATTGGCCGTGGCGGATCGGAAGCAGGTGCCGAGTCGCTTTACAGCGCTGAATTGTATTCAGCGCCTTTGTCGAATTCTTTGGGTGACCGCTATCGCATGTTCAGTCGTTTGCTGCGTGCATCCGGGCAAACACGCGATGATGAAACGGAAGTGCGCACGCGGCTCGATCTCGGCGCTGATTATCGTTATCGCGATCTTGCTGCTGAAGCAGCTGTTACGCGTACGCTAGACACGGCGGTTTCCGGATTGACATTGGCAATCAGCAGGGATCTATCTGACGCATGGCAGACACATGCTTTGCTTGATACGAATGTAATCGACTTGCCCGCTGCAGCATTACGCGATGGTGTGCGCGCCGGATCATTGAAATTGGGTTTGACCTGGACCTTGAATGAATCGCGTCAGATAAGCGGCGAGTTGGCGCGTACGGAATTTTCGGACGGGAACGATCGCAATGCGATGCGCTTGGCCTGGAAAGAGCGCTGGTATGCCAACGAAAAGTACAAGCTCGATACCGTGATGGATTATTCCACCAGCGGCAACAATCTGGGCGGGCGCGATTACTTTAATCCTGCCCGTGATCATGAAGTGTCATTGAGCGTCAGGAATGAATGGCTGACCTGGCGTCGTTATCAACGCTCGTTCAAGCAGCGCGCCATCGTGACTGTCGGCCAATATTGGCAAGATGGATTTTCGCAAAGCACACTGGCGGACATGCATGTTGAACAGGAATGGAATCGTGACGATGTATTGGGCGTGCAATACGGAATAGGACGCAGTTTTCATCCATACGATGGCAATCGCGATTATCGCAGTTATTTTTATCTGACTGTATTCGGGCGCATAAAATGAGCGGCAATATTTTCAACAAATCGATGCGCCGGATTTGCCTGCCGTTGTTGCAGTGGTTCTGTATCGGCGTAACGTTTGCGTTGCCGGTTCATTCGCTGGCGCAAGCGCTGGCAGTGCCGATGAATTTATCCCATGCGGTGACACCTGCCAATGATCCGCCGCAGAGTTTTCGTGTGTTGTGTTATCACGATATCCGCGACAACGTGAAGGAGTCGTTCAAGACGCTGCCGGATGCAACCGCAGTCGATACGCAAGACTTGATCAGCCAGTTCAACTGGCTGCAGGAAAACGGTTATCACCCGGTCAGTCTGCAGCAAATCATCGATGCACGGGAAGGCCGCGCCAAGCTGCCGGAAAAAGCGATCCTGCTCACCTTCGACGATGGTTATCAGAGCATTTATACAAAAGTTTTCCCGCTGCTGAAGCAATTTAAATTCCCTGCAGTCGTGGCGATCGTCGGCGAATGGATTCAGACGCCGACGGATAAAAAAGTGTTGTACGGCGAAGATCTTGTGCCACGCGATCATTTCGTGACTTGGGAAGAATTGCGCGAGATGACAGCCTCCGGGCTGATCGAAGTCGCATCCCACACGCATGGTTTGCATAAAGGGATCGTCGCCAATCCACAAGAGAATTTGATCCCGGCAGTCATCACGCATGCGTATTTGGAAAATGAAAAGCGTTACGAATCGGATGTTGAATATGCAGCGCGTATTCAATCGGACATGCGGCGTAACGTTGAACTGATCGGCAAGAATTTGCATGTGCGACCGCGCGCAATGGTGTGGCCTTACGGCATGTATAACCAGGCTGCCTTGCAATGGGCTGCCGATGCAGGCATGCCGATCACGATGAGTTTGGATGCCGGTCCCAATACGCCGCAAGATTCTTTAGCGCAGATGCGGCGCTCGCTTGTGACTTTCAATTTCAGTTTGGAAGACTTGATAAAGCTGTTGCGCGCACCAGCAGCTTATGCCGGCGTGGAACAACCATTGGAACGGGTCGTGCATGTTGATCTCGATTATATCTATGACGCTGATCCAAAGATTCAGGAAGAAAATCTGTCGAAGCTGCTGGATCGGATGGTGCGTCTGCGTCCGACAACGGTGTATTTGCAAGCCTATGCCGATCCGGATGGTGATGGTGTTGCCGATGCGGTATATTTTCCGAACCGGCATTTGCCGATGCGAGCTGATTTGTTTTCGCGGGTGGCTTGGCAACTGAGGACACGAGTAGGTGTGCGCGTATTTGCGTGGATGCCGGTGATGGCATTCAAGTTGCCTGCTGACGATCCGGTGGCAACCAGTGTTGTACAGGTAATGCAGGATGCACCAAAGTCAGCAGCCAACGGTCGTTATCAAAGATTGTCACTGTTTGATCCGCAAGTAAGAAAAACCATTACCGAGATTTACGAAGATCTCGGCAAGCATGCGGTATTTGCCGGTATTTTATTCCATGACGATGCCACGCTATCCGATTACGAAGACGCCAGCCCGTTTGCGCTGAAAGTTTATCGCGACGAATGGCATTTGCCTGATTCGATAGATGCAATCCGCAGCAATCCGCAACTGCGCCGCGATTGGATGCAGCATAAGACTGCTTACATCAATGAATTTACACGTTCATTGAGCAACACGCTGCGCAAGTATCAGCCGACTCTTCTGACTGCGCGCAATTTGTATGCGGAGCCTGTTCTCGATCCGGCTGCGGAAGAGTGGTATGCACAGTCATTGCCGAGTTTTATATCGGCCTATGATTTCACCGCCATCATGGCCATGCCTTACATGGAAGGCGCGCAGGATCCGGACAAATGGCTGCTGCAATTGATTAACAAGGTAAAAATCGTGCCGGGTGCATTAAGCAAAACGGTATTTGAGTTGCAAAGCCGCGACTGGAAAACGCAGCAGTCGATTTCTGCAACGACGCTGGCCGCGCAATTGCGTCAATTACATTTGAATGGCGCGCGCAGTTTCGGTTATTACCCTGATGATTTTCTACGTAACGAACCGGATGAAGCGATTCTGAAGCCGGTCCTTTCCGTTGAAGCCTCTCCGATGCGGCGGTGAATATGAAACTCGATATCCTCATCTTCGATTTTGTATTTTATTATCCGCTCTTCATGGCTTACATGTGGATGGTCGGCGGCATTACCTATTACTGGCGTTATGAGCGCAAGACCTTGCGCATCACGGATCCGTTAACGCTGTTGAAGTCGACACCGCTGGTCTCGGTCATTGTCCCTTGCTATAACGAAGAAGAGAATGTGCGCGAAGTCGTGGCAGCACTCTCCAATCTGAATTATCCGAACTACGAAATCATTTGCGTCAACGACGGCAGCAAGGACAAGACCGGCGCCATCCTGGATGAGTTGATTGCAATTTATCCAAAGCTGCGCGTGATCCATCAGGAGAAAAATCAAGGTAAGGCCGTTGGATTGAATACGGCCGCACTCATCGCACAGGGCGAGTTCTTGCTATGCATCGATGGCGATGCCGTCCTTGATCGCAATGTGATCCCGTGGATGCTGCAGCATTTCGTGTACGGGCATCGGGTCGGTGCGGTCACCGGTAATCCGCGCATCAGAACGCGCTCGACCTTGCTTGGCCGATTGCAGGTGGGCGAATTCTCCTCGATCATCGGATTGATCAAACGGACGCAGCGCATTTACGGCAGGGTATTTACGGTGTCCGGTGTGGTCGCGATGTTCCGCAAGCGTGCGTTGCTCCAGGTTGGTTTCTGGAGCCCCGATATGTTGACGGAAGATATCGATATCAGCTGGAAGCTGCAAACCAATCATTGGGATATCCGGTTCGAGCCGCATGCACTGTGCTGGATTCTGATGCCGGAAACATTGCGCGGATTATGGAAACAACGGCTGCGCTGGGCGATGGGTGGCATTCAGGTCATCACAAAATTCAGCAAAGTCTTGCGCACATGGCGTTTGCGTCGCATGGTCGCCGTTTATTTTGAATATGCGGTGTCGGTATTCTGGGCATATGCAATTGCATTGGTGATGTGTATCTGGTTTGCCGGTCTGTTTGTAACGATGCCTTTGCGCTGGCAAATCACCATTGTGCCGGGCTGGCATGGCGTATTGATCGGTACGACCTGTCTGCTGCAAATCCTGACCAGCATGTTTTTGGATCGCCATTATGATCATCGGATATTCCGCCATTATTTCTGGATGATCTGGTATCCGCTCGTGTACTGGATGCTGAATATGTGTACGACAGTGTGGGCAGTGCCCAAGGTCCTGGTGCGCAAGCGTGGCCGGCGCGCAAAATGGAATAGCCCGGATCGTGGATTGCGAGGGCCATCACGCCAGGTAGAGCCGATTGTTGAATTAGCTGTCGCGGATAGATTGCCAAATCCGGAAAATATTCTGCCGAATAAAGTAGGAACTTGATGAAATGGTTATGCGATGAAAAACCTGATTTTTGAAAAACCGTCACTTTCGCCGTTACCGCAAAGAGTCGGCTGGGCCTTCTTTACAGCGCTGTTCTGGATCATCTGGGTTTACCTATGGATGCCGCTCATTACGTTGATTACATGGGCATTGGGCTTGCATGCTTATACTGGTTTTTTTGAAAGTAATGAATTTTTTCAAATGCATCAAATGGGACATCTTGCGATTCTTTATACTGCCGTCGTATGCGTAATGGGTAGCAGCCTGTTGTTATGGGCAAGAATCGAATTCTTGCGATTTCATAACGTCAACAGGCGTTCCATACCGGTACCTGTCAAGGTGGAAGAGCTTGCAAAATATGCGAGCTTGCCGGAAGAGACTTTACGTGGATGGACAAATGCAAGACGCGTAGTGGTACATCATGATAATCATGGGCATGTAATTGTCCAGAATGATGAGCAACCAGGCATCTGATGTTGCGCAGTGATTTGCAGCTGTTGCCAATTACGTCATGGGTAATGATAACGTCGTTTCCAACCCACCGTTTGCGCGATTTTTTATCAGTAGTTCGCCATGATGCAGATGTGCGATGCGTTCTACAATCGCCAGCCCGAGCCCGGCACCCGGATTGCCGCTGCGCGCTTCATCCAGTCGTGTAAACGGTTGCCGTATACGTTCCAGGTCTTCAGAGGGAATGCCGGGCCCGTTATCCAGCACACTAATCGAAATCGATTGTGCATCCATCGTGGTACGCAAGGTAATCATATCGTCAGCCTTGTCTTTGTTGTGACCATAGCGCAATGCATTTTCAACCAGATTGGCAACGGCACGGCGTAACGCAATCGGGCGGCATTGATAGGGAACGAGAGAACCAAGTTCGAGCTTGATGCGTGATCGGTCTGAAGTTGCGGCAATGTCGTTTGCCAGTTCGTTGAGATCGCATAAGCGTTCTGCCTCATCGCTTCCCAGCCGTGCAAAATCGATGAACTGATCGATGACCGCATCGGCGGCGGCAATGTTGCGCACCATGCTTTCGATGATTTCCGGTTCGCTATGATCAGCGAGAATTTCCGTTGCCAGCCGCAACTTGGTCAATGGCGTGCGCAGATCATGTGATACGCCGGCCAGCATCAACGTACGCTCGTTTTCAGCAGCATCGAGAGCGGCTGCCATTTGGTTGAAGCTGCCGGCAACCTGTGCAATTTCGGTCGGTGCATTGTCGAGTTTTAACGATTGACGTTTGCCTTCGCCGACGTGTCTGGCTGCTGCGGCCAGAGCATGCAACGGCCGGTTGATGCGGCGTTGTATCAGGTACGCACCAAATAGCGACAACAAGCCTGCCGCAATGGCAGCCAGCAGAGACAATGGTGTGTTGGCGCTGGCGAACACGCTGGTCTGCAGGCCGAACCAATAGTCATATTCATCAATACGCGTGCCGATCCATAGGCGTTGTTCCGGCATGTCTTGCCAGCCAAGTTGATAGGATTTGCCAAGACGTTCGCTTAAACGTTTGATGAAGCGCCGTACTACCAGGCGCTTGGGCTCAACGAAAGAGGCAGGAACCTGGCCTGCAAGCGTGACCCTGGTTTGCAGAATGCGGTCAGCCTGATTGGTATTCAATTGCGCCATATAGTGTGCACGTTGTTCGGGCGCCATGCTGTCGAGAGCTGTGCGCATGGCTTCGACATGCGTTTGTGCAAAATCGATGAGCAGCGCCATGCGAGGCTCTTGCACAATCTGCCGGAACAGCGTGACGATGCCGACTTCCGATACGAAGATCAGTGCGACAATCAACAGCAGGTTTCTGCCGAACAGGCTGCGCGGAAAATGCAATGGCCAACGCTTCATGGTTTGTTTCCGTCCGGCGCAAATAAATAACCGATGCCCCAAACCGTCTGGATGTAGCGCGGTGTGGCGGCATCGTCTTCGATCAAGCGGCGCAGACGCAGGATTTGCACATCGACGCTGCGCTCGGTAATCATTTCGTCGCGGCTGGTATTCTTTCCCGAATTTTTTCCAGCATTTTTCCCTTGTGCCAGTTCGATCAAGCGCTCGCGTCCGAGCGCACGTCCAGGATTACACGCGAGCGCGCGTAACAATGCAAATTCTCCCGAAGTCAATGTCACCTGCACACCATCGCGCATCAAGCGACGCCCTGCAAGATCGAGCGTGAATGCGCCGAACTCAACAGTTTCTTCTCGCACAGTAGTCGATCCTGCCGCATACATCGACTGCCTGCGTATCATTGCATGCAGACGTGCGGCCAGTTCGCGCGGCTCGAATGGTTTTGGAAGGTAATCGTCTGCACCCATTTCCAGCCCAACGATGCGATCGATCGGATCGCCGCGCGCGGTCAACATCATGATTGGAATTGTTTCGCCCGCAGCGCGAAGACGGCGACAAATCGACAAGCCGTTTTCCCCCGGCATCATCAAGTCCAGAACGAGTACATCGAAACTTTTACGCGCCAACAGGCCATCGAGTTGCGTCGCATCCGGCAAGGCCTGCACGGCGAAACCTTGTGCGCTGAGATAACGCTGCAACAGTGCGCGCATTTCAGCTTCGTCATCGAGGATCAGGATGCGAGAGGCGGTATTCGACAAAATGACTCCTGAGATGGTTTGATCATTTCTTATAAGTATGCGCAGCCGTTAGGCTCCTCCCCTTTCAAGGGGGAGGTTGGGAGGGGGATGGGTCATGCTGCATTTTTAACCCATCCCCACCCTAACCCTCCCCTTGAAAGGGAGGGAATCCTTGAGCCGCTCAGACTTGCAAGTAATGACTGATATACGCGGTCTTATGCAGAAAGTCTTGATTCCAGAATGGATTGTGCCGTTTTTTTTAATGGTTGGGTGAATGCCGTACGGAGGCTTGGCGTTTAATTGTTACAAACCATTACAAGGAACCGGTTTGCTAACAAATGCCAATAATTTAGATGGGACCGGTTACACCTGAACCGGACAGTGCTTACTACACTGCAGCCATACAAAAGATTCACACCGATTCTTTGAATGGAGGCGTAATTCATGATGTATTCAATTTCAATCGATGGCTGCACACGTCGAGCCATGCCGGCAATGGCCATTAGCCTGATTCTGGGACTTGCCGGTTGCGGTGGAGGAGGCAGTTCGGACAATTCAAATTCACCGGCAGCGCCTGCCATTTCAGTGACGTCTGCACCCGCCAATCAGACTGTGATTGCAGGGCAAACCGCGACGTTTAGCGTGACTGCTACCAGTTCGGTATCGCTGTCTTATCAGTGGCAAAAAAATGGCGTCGATATTCCGGGAGCGACATTGCCCACTTACGTGACATCGGCACTGGATACCAGCGCGGACAATGCACAGTATGCTGCTCATATTTCTTCAGGCACGGCATCCGTTACAACAACAGCGGCTGCATTGCATGTGTTTGCCGACACGGCAATTCCTGCTCCAACTGAATATGTCGTCAATCCGTCTGCGACCGATGGCGCGATCGATGCGACGCAGGGCAATCACTACGCATACATCAATCCTTCTGTGGCGCCAAAAGGCAAGCTGTTTGTATTCATGCCGGGCACTGGCGGCATACCATCCCTCTACAAGCTGATTGTCCAAGCGGCTGCCAATAATGGGTTCCATGCCATCGGTTTGGCGTTTGAGAATGATGTCTCGGTAGGCGACTTGTGCTCAGGTTCGGCCGATCACGATTGCGCAGGAAAAGTGCGTGAAGAGCGATTCAGCGGACAAGACGTGTCGACGCTGGTGTCAGTCAATGCCGCGAACGGAATTCAAAATCGTTTGACCAAGGCACTGGTCTATTTGGCACAACAGCATCCGCAAGATGGCTGGGGTCAATTTCTGGATAACAGCGGCAACGTGCAATGGAACCTGGTGCGTGTTTCCGGTCACTCGCAAGGAGGCGGTGAGGCAGGTTACATCGGCAAGCAGCGGTTGGTCGATCATGTGTGTTTCTTTTCCTCGCCTGCAGATATCGATAATGTCCAGATGACGCTCGCCACGTGGGTGACCGCACCCGGTGTGACACCGGCGGCGCGCTATTACGGATTTTCACATCAGCGTGACGGCGAAATTCCCTGGACGCTGATTCAGCAGGAATGGCCGGCGTTTGGCATGGATGCGTTCGGCACATTCATCAATGTCGACAGCGCCGCGCCTCCGTATAACCAAAGCCACATGCTCACCACCAATTTGAATAAACCTGCCTCGGTGATTCTGCCCGATGCGCAGGCCTACCACGGTATCACTGTCAGAGATGCGATTACACCGTTCGATACGAATGGATTGCCTACCTATCGGCAGGTTTGGCAATACCAGTGCTTTTTGTAGCGGTGTTTTGTTTTATCGGATGAAAACATGAAAATTTTCAGAACCACATTTTTGCAAATTGAATCAGGTAAATCGGCAAAGGCTGGGAGATTTGCGTTGTTGACGGCTTCCATTTTTCTGGCAAGTTGCGGTGGCGGCAGTGCTGATTCAAGCCCACCGCCGGTTGCATCGTGCTCTGTCACGCAGCTCGAAACGGATATGACAACCATACTTTCGCAAGCGACATCTGATGTAGATTTTTCCTTTGTGGTCGAGCGGCAGGATGGGCGCCGATATAACTACAATCGCGGTGCTTCGACCTTGCAGACATCTTATGAATCCGCATCGACATCCAAGCTGGTAACTGCTGTGATTATTTTGCGGTTGGTGGAGCAGGGGTATTTGAACTTGTCGGACCGGCCGCAGGATCGCATCGGTAGTTGGCCGATTGCGAATACCGATCCGTTGTACAACATGACGCTGGCACAACTGTTGAGCTTCACCGCCGGTTTGACGACAGAACCAGCCTGTCTTAATGCGGGCTTCATCAATTTCGAAACATGCGTCAACAATATCGCAACGGCCAACGCAGGTAACGGCATCTCGCCTGGGCAGGAATTCTATTATGCCAGCACGTATTTGCAAGTAGCAGGTCTGATGGCAATCAAGGCACGCGGCGTCGCGACTTGGCAAGATGTATTTTCGGAATTCAAAACGCAAACCGGTCTCTTTGCCAATGGCGCGTACGATCTGCCGTCGGCATCCAATCCGCGTCTTGCAGGCGGCATGCATTGGACCGGTGAAGAATATATGGCTTTTCTCACTGCATTGAAAAAAGGCTTGCTGTTGAATCCCACGTCAATGAACCAGCTACTTGCCGATCATACGGTTAACATCACGATGGCTAATTCGCCATCGCTGACCGATCTGGGAGAAGATTGGCACTACGGATTCGGTCTCTGGCAGGAATGCCAAAGCACGACTTATAACTGCACCCCCGGCACCCGAGTCTCCAGCCCGGGTTCGTATGGAGCGTATCCATACTGGGATCGTGTCAAAGCCTACACCGGATTGCTGGCACGACAAGGGCCGCTACGTTCTTTTTCTGATGGTGCCGCAATCGAAAGAGCGGTTCGGCCCAAGGTGGAAGAGTGGGTTGCTTGCCAATGACATGCAAGCCGATGCATGATTTGATGTTTGTTATTTTTATCAAGGGAGAAGCCATGAAAAAGATTTTATTAACCGTATTGACCGGTACGGCACTACTCGTATCGCTAAACTCGCACGCACAATCCAAAGCCGAGCGTGCGCAAGAAATGAAGGACAAGCTGACGGAACGCTTCAACGCTGCCGATGCAGATCATGATGGCAGGCTGACCCGCTTGGAAGCAGAAGGCAAGATGCCGCGTGTTGCAAAAAGTTTTGATGCGATCGATGTGCAAAAACGAGGGTATGTGACAATCGAACAGATTGAAAAGTTTGCTGCTCAGGAAATGAAAAAGCGCAAAGGAAGAAAGTCGAGTGCCGATGACGAGTGATGCAATCGTTTCAGTAGCGCCAAGGTCTCACCAAGTCATGGAATTCTCATTCAACGAATGTCAATTTTAAAAATAAATACGCATTGATTTGCTTTTACATTTTTCAAAAGAGCTAAAAATAGAATTGGGCATCCCATATATATGGGATTGCCTTTATGAGCGATTTATGTATTCATGCATTCACAAGTTGTATTTTGCGGAAAATTAAATTTTGGTTTTCGCAGGCATATTCTTTGGTGATATGCTCCGCCTCAATAATAAATTCTATTTTAAAAAAAGCGCTCTATGAGAACAATTATATTTGTATTGCTCGGTTTGTTTGGTTTGGCTGGTTGTAGTGGCGGTGGGGGAGGCAGTAGTAATGGATCGACACCGGCTAATACGACGCCACGCTTTGCCTATCTCGCTAATCCGGGTGATGACACCATCTCAATCTATACAGTCAATTCCAGTACTGGTCAGTTGAGAAGTAATGGCTATGTTATGGCAGGCACTACACCCATGTCAGTCGCGGTTGACCCATCCGGCAAGTTCGTTTACGTCGCGAATGCCGGTTCTAACGATGTTTCCGTCTTTGCGATCAATGCCAATACAGGTGCACTTACAAGTATTGGAGCATCTGTTCCCGCTGGGACGGATCCTTCATGGATAACAGTCGACCCGTCCGGCAAGTTTGTCTACGTTGCAAATTTTCTTTCGAATAATGTCTCGGTCTATACAATAAGCGCTAGTACGGGAGCCTTGACCAGCGTTGGCTCGGCCGTAGCAGCAGGAACGCAGCCAGATGCCATAACCGTTGATCCCACAGGTAAATTTCTTTATGTTGCGAATTCAGGCTCCAATAATGTGTCGGTCTACACCATTAATGCCGGCACCGGAGCGCTGACTAGCGTTGGCTCACCGGTCGCGGCAGGCACCTCCCCCTTCTCAGTGGCAATTGACCCATCGAGCAAGTTTGCCTATGTCGTAAATTCAGGCTCCAACAATGTCTCGGTCTACACGATTAATGCCGGCACCGGAGCGCTAACGAGTGTCGGCTCACCGGCAGCAACAGGATCATTGCCGTTTTCCGTGACCCTTGATCCATCAGGCAGGTTTGCCTATGTCGCAAATACTAGCGATAACACTGTTTCGCTCTACAGCATTAATGCCATTACAGGAGCACTGACAAGCGTTGGTTCACCTGTGGCAACAGGATCGGGCCCTGCTTCTGTTATTGTAGATCCCTCCGGCAAGTTCGCCTACGTCCCTAATCAAGGGAATAACGATGTCTCGGTCTACACCATCAACGCCAGCACCGGGATGCTAACGAGTGCAGGCCGAGCCAGTGGACGCCTTACGGCATATGCCTTGGCGATAACCAAAGGAGCGGCATCCGTTACGTATACGCCGACGTTTGCCTATGCCACGAATGAAAGCACCAACGATGTGTCAGCTTATCGAATCAATGCATCTACCGGAGTGCTGGCCAGTGTGGGCGGAAATGTGTCTGCAGGCACGTCCCCAAATTCCATCATGGTTGACCCAACAGGAAAATTTGCCTATGTCGCGAATTTCAACTCGGCGAATATCTCTGCATACACCATCAATGCAAGTACTGGTGCACTCACAAGTATAGGATCGCCTGTTGCGGCGGGTTCCGGCCCGCGCTCTGTCGTTATCGACCCATCTGGGAGATTTGTGTATGTGGCAAATTTTAATTCGAATGATGTTTCAAGCTATACCATCAATGCCAGCACTGGCGCGCTCACCAGCATGGGGGCAACCGTTCCTGCCGGGGCAAATCCTCGCTCGATAAGTGCCGACCCGTCAGGTCAGCGTGTTTTTGTCGCGAATTACAGTTCCAACGATGTCTCGGTCTACTCGATCAACCCTGCCACCGGCGCTCTTACAAGTAGCGGTGCGAACATAGTGGTCGGATCCAATCCACATGCCGTTACTGTCGACCCGTCGGGCCATTTTGTCTATGTTGCCAATTGGGGTAGCAATAGTGTTTCGATTTTTACGATCAACGGCACAAGTGTCGGCTCAGCGTTTCCCGGATCGGGCCCTTATGCTATCAGTGTCGACCCTACCGGCCGATTCGCTTATGTGGCAAATAATCTTTCGGATAATGTCTCTGCCTTTTCCGTGGATGTGAATACAGGCACGCTTGCGAGTATTGGTACGATTGGGACGGGAGTAACCGGCCCTTGGGGGATCACAGTCGATTCGTCGGGGAAATTTGTGTATGTCGCAAATTGGACCGCACACAATGTCTCTGCGTATGCAATTAACTCAAGCACAGGCGTTCTTACGATTGCAGGTGCGATAGCGTCAGGGATGAACCCAACGTCTATAACAACTACCGGTACAATACAGTGATTGGTATAGCGGGCAAGTGTTGAACAATCAGATTTTGCAATGGGGCTTTTCATCGCCCCATAAGCGAATAAGGATTTTTGCATCAAAGATTCGGATACAAATTCCAGGACTTGCCATGCATCTTTCTTATTGACTTTCCCATTGCTCAATTTCGACTTATATCTGGGCAGGATTCGTATATTACGATGTTTGAATAAGTCGCTTTACTCCACACTCTCCCACGCATTGAGTTTCTCACGAATATTCAACCGAGCGCGATAGGAGCGGCTGGTCAGCCACATGCTCAATCCAATCAGTCCGCAAGCAAGTTGTCCACTCGCGAGCCACAGGACTGAAGACGATAGAAACGGCGCAACGAAGCCCGCCACCAATGCGCCAAGCAACATTGCTGTGAAGGACTGGCAAGACGACACGGTGCCGCGGATGTGTGGGAATAAATTTAAGATCAGCAGCGTCGCACCTGGTGCAATCAGCGACATGCCGAAGGTATAGAAGAACAGTGGCGCAACAGACCACGGCAATGCCGGCGGAAAGAATGCGTGGTAGCCGACATTAAACAACGCTGCGCTGATCATCACGCAGTAACCGGCCGCCACTTGTTTCGGTATCGATGTTTTTCCGGCAAAGCGATTGGCAACCAGCGCGCCGCAGAAAATGCCCAACACGGTTGGTATGAATTGCCAGCCGAATTGCGCTGGTCCCAAGCCCAGATGCTTGGTGATGAAAACAGGCGCAGCTGCTACATACAAAAACATGCCTGCAAAATTGAAAGCGATGGTGCCGGCCTTCAAGTTAAACAGCGGCGCGCTGAACACCATCTTGTAACTGTCGAACAGATAGCGCGGATTGAACGGTTGGCGTTTGGCGACAGGCAGCGATTCAGGCAGATTCTTATAGCAATACCAGAGCAATAAAACAGTGTACGTAAATAAAAATAAAAATATCGAGCGCCAATCCAGCAGCTTGACGATCCAGCCACCCAGTATCGGTGCGATTGCCGGCGCAATCGAAAAAATCATCGTGACCAGCGACAGCAGCCGTTCGGCAGGCGGGCCTTCATACAGGTCACGAATGATCGCTCGACCGATCACGATACCGGCACCGGATGACACGCCTTGCAGTATGCGAAACGCCCACAGATAGCCGACACTATGCGACGCTGCACAACCAAGCGATGCGATCGCAAATACCGCGAGCGATCCGAGAATGATGTTGCGCCGTCCGAATGCATCGGACAATGCACCATGCACAAGAATCATCACCGCGAAAGCCAGCATGTAGACAGTCAAGGTTTGTTGCACCTCGATCGGGCTGGCGTGCAGCGTGGTTGCGATATTGGGGAAAGCAGGCAGATAGGTATCGATGGAAAACGGTCCCATCATCGCCAGCGCGGCGAGCATGACAGCCAGCGCGCTGGAACGCGCCAAAGCAAATCGCATAAACCTAGATTCCGCCCATGCACAAATATTTGATTTCCAGATATTCGTCGATGCCGTATTTGGAGCCTTCGCGCCCAAGCCCAGATTGCTTGACGCCACCGAACGGTGCGACTTCGTTGGAAATCATGCCGGTGTTGATGCCGACCATGCCGTATTCGAGTTGCTCTGCCACGCGCCAGACGCGGCCGATATCGCGTGAATAAAAATAACTGGCGAGGCCAAACTCGGTATTGTTTGCAGCGGCAATTGCCTCTTCTTCCGTTTTGAATTTCATCACGGCAGCAACCGGCCCGAAAGTTTCTTCACGCATGATCTTCATGTCTTGGGTAATATTCGACAATACGGTCGGTTCATAAAAATGACCGCCGAGCGCATGCTTCTTGCCGCCGGTGTTAACGACTGCACCTTTTGCTTTCGCATCGGCCACGTGGTCTTCCACTTTCCTGATCGCTTGGTCGTCGATCAATGGACCTTGATTGATGCCGGCTTCCACACCATTGCCGACTTTGATTTTCGCAGCGCCTGCAGCAAGTTTCTCGACGAACGCATCATAAATCGATTCATGCGCATAGAAGCGATTGGTGCAGACGCAGGTTTGACCTGCATTTCGGTATTTGGATTGCAATGCGCCTTCGACTGCAGCATCGAGGTCGGCATCGTCGAACACGATGAACGGCGCAAGACCGCCCAATTCCAATCCCAGTTTTTTAACGGTAGGCGCACATTGTTGCATCAGGATGCGGCCGACCGGTGTTGATCCGGTGAAGGACAGATGGCTGACGATCGGGCTGCTGCACAATGCCTTGCCCACTTCAATCGATTGATCGGAATCGGCGGTGACAATATTGATCACGCCCGGCGGGAAACCGGCGCGATGCGCCAGCTCGGCTAATGCCAACGCACACAGCGGTGTTTGTTCCGCAGGTTTGATCACGATCGTACATCCGGCAGCGATCGCCGGTGCAACCTTGCGTGTGATCATCGCAATCGGAAAATTCCATGGTGTGATTGAAGCGCATACGCCGATCGGTTGTTTGAGCGTGACCATGCGGCTATTGGTCCACGGCGAAGCCAGCACGTCGCCATTGACGCGCTTGGCTTCTTCGGCAAACCATTCGACAAAACTTGCGCCGTAAGTCACTTCGCCTTTGGCTTCTGCCAGCGGCTTGCCTTGTTCGGCAGTCATGATGGCGGCTAAATCGTCCGCATGTTTCATCAACAGATCAAACCATGTGCGCATGATGGCGGCACGTGCCTTGCCCGGTTTGGCGGACCATGATGGGAAGGCGGCTTGTGCTGCAGTGATTGCAGCTTCAGTTTCTTTTGCGCCGAGATTTGGCACAGAACCGATCAGCTCACCGGTGGCAGGATTAATGACCTTGAAGCTGCCGGACCCTTCAATCCATGCGCCATTGACATATGTTTGGCTGCGCAGCAACGCCGCGTCGTTAAGTTTCAAGGTGTGTTTGTTAGTTGGCAACATGGCTAGTCTCCGCGGTTCGAGCAAAGGATAAGGATAACGCAATCCATGTTGGTTTGCTGCGTCTCTTAATTTGAACAGCTGCTTTTTTTAACTGCTCGGTTGAAATCTGACAAGCGTCGACCGCTTTGATCCGGATAATTTTTTCCGACTTGAAAGTCTTGAATACGATCCAGGCGGAACGAGCGAAAATCAGAACGCGTTTCACACCACGCTGCGATGGACCAGGCGCCGCCCCAAAAATACATCGCCAGCGGCCAGATGATGCGTTGCGATGTTTGATCTTTTGCATCGGTGTAATGCAGTTGTAGTTTGTTGCGCCGTGCGATTGCCTGACGGATTAATTCAAGCCGTTCGCCATGCAGCGGATCGATATGGAAACTCGGAGCAAACATTGCTGTTGCTTCGACAAAATCGCGTTTGTCTTTCGGTAATGCGAGTGTGATTTTGGCGAGTGCCGCTGCACTTGATGCACCCAATTGCGGGCCGCCCCATGCCTGCACCATGCGCATGCCAATCACCAGTGCATCGATTTCGTCAGCAGAGAACATCAATGGTTGCAAATCGAAACCTGCCTTGACACGATAACCGACACCCGCCTCGCCTTCGATCGGCACACCGGACAACGACAGGTCTTGAATGTCGCGATAGATGGTACGTTCGGAAACCGACAACCATTCGGAAAGCTGTTTGGCTGTGGTCAGTCTTCGACCGCGCAAATACTGGGCAATCTGGAATAGTCGGTCAGCACGTCGCATCAAGTTTGCCTCATTGTGTTGGTTGTTGGCATGCTACCCAACATCTTCAATGCAATCAATTCAAAATCTTCTTTTGTGATTTCGATGTGCCCGAATCGAAACGCAACTCCCCATTTATTTTTATTGCTGATAAAAGTGAGTTGTTCAATCAACGGACGAATCGGTACGGCTTTCGCTGCATGAAAATGAATATCTCTTCTGTTGGGTATGAAACTGGAGAACATCTCGAATGGATAAACATCTTCACCAATTACTTCACCGATAGCAGTAAATTGTTGGCAAACGATGTTCCCTTCGAATTGTTCTTTCGGCGAATAATAAATCAGCCAATCGCCAACCGACATGCGCCTCAGTGGTTGTGCCTTGCCGTGGCAAAGCTGGCAGAAATTGCCAGCCACGCCACGCTTCACATGATCATGCGATGCAACGCCGATCCAGTAACGTGCATTCATGATCAAGCCATCGAATGCAATGCGAGACGATTGCCTTCCGTATCGATAAAGTGTGCGATATACCCCATCGAATCGGGCAAAGCGAACTTGTCCATCTTGATCCGCCCGCCCGCTGTTTTGATGCGTGCAATGACCTGGTCAATTGCAGGACTCGCATCGAGATAGATCACCGTGCCATCGCTACCTGGCGTGCAACCTTCACCTTGCATGACGCCGCCAAAACTTTCACCATCCGTATTCGTGAATACGCCTAATTGGCCACCGCCAAACTTTTCGACTCTTAGTTTCTTTTCAAAGATCGATTCATAAAAACGAACCGCGCGTGAAAAGTCAGATGCAGGAATTTCGAACCAATTGATTTTTGTTTGCATGATGCGCTCCGTAAAATGCCACATGGCATGGACACATCATGCGGGAGGGCTCCTGACAGCGTTGTGTCAGGAGAGTGCGAGAGGCTGGTGTCATTCGATACGATCGATAAGGGGGAGCACTATAATTTCAGGTGGGTCATTTCGTTGAATATAAGAAACAAGAAATGGCACTGCTGCATCGAAAAATTTCGATTGCTTCTTGGCCCTGACCAGCATAGAATTTGATGACAAAATATTAACAAATAGAAAGATTCGCCGTGCACTGCGGCGTTTATGCCGGGACACTATTCGGCTGTGCAGTACCAGGGGGATTTATCCGAATCGTGTTGCCTAGGGACCAAGGGAGAGCCATATGTCGAATCAATTATTAAAAGAACGTGCCAGTGACGAGATGCACGAGATGCTGGAGATAGCGCATAAATCAGGTGCTTCCGACTTGTTCATTTCAGCTGGATTCCCGCCTAGTATCAAATGTCACGGCGTCATGCGTACCTTGTCCGCGTCCAAGCTGACGCCGGAGATGTCGCACGCTTACGCGATGTCGATCATGGATAAAAAACAGCAGGACGAATTTGCGCAGGAGATGGAATGCAACTTCGCGATCGACCTCGGCTTCTCACGTTTTCGCGTCAATGCGTACATTCAAAAGCAATGTGTCGGCATGGTGATTCGCACCATTCCAACCGAAATTCCAAGCTTCGACAAACTCAAACTGCCGGCGATTCTAAAAGACATCATCATGGCCAAGCGCGGTTTGGTATTTATGGTCGGCAGTTCTGGATCAGGCAAGTCCACCAGTCTGGCAGCAATGATCGATCACAGAAACATCCAATCGACCGGGCACATCATTACTGTAGAAGACCCGATTGAATATGTTCATGAGTGCAAGAACAGCCTTGTCACGCAGCGCGAGATCGCTGTTGATACGCAGAGTTGGAGCAAGGCTCTCAAGAATGCGCTTCGGCAAGCGCCGGATGTCATTTTTATCGGCGAAATTCGCGATACGGAAACAATGGATCAGGCGATTGCCTTTGCAGAATCCGGCCACTTGTGCGTTGCCACTTTGCACGCGACCAGCGCGAATCAAACCTTCGATCGCGTGATCAACTTCTTCCCGGAAGAGCGCAGAAAGCAATTGCTGATGGATCTGGCATCACATGTCCATGCGGTGATTTCGCAGCGCCTGGTGGCTGCCAAAGACGGCACGTGCCGCGTCGCCGCAGAAATCATGCTCAACACACCGACGCTTTCCGAAATCATCCTGAAGGGCCAGTTCAATACAATCAAGGAATACATGACGAAGTCGCGTGAGCTGGGCATGCAAACCTTCGATCAGGCGCTGCTCGATTTGTATAACGCAGGCGCAATCAGCCATGATGAGGCAGTTCAAAATGCCGATTCGAAAAACGAGGTGCGTTTGAACATCAAGCTTCAGCCGCAGCAAAGAGAAATCAAGGCGACACCACACGATCATCCGATGGCTCATTTGAGGCGGTCCACCCATTCGGTGCGGCAGTGATGATTGACTGCAAGTAGTAAATTTAACTTGATCAGCACAGCATGTTGCGAATCTAGAGCGTGCTTGCAGCTTCATATTTCATTTTTTAATTGAGCTACACTCGAATGGCAGGAAGCGGCGGCGGATTCAACCGGTCGTTCGCGTTTGCTCTCCAAACCTGCCATTACATCCCATGTTTATGGGATGTGCAGATAAACAATAATCTTTTAAACTGCCAAAAACTCATCTTACGTAACAGCAGGCGCAATATTTTTGTGCTATTTCACTCCAGGGGAGTAGAAGTCTTTATGAGCGATCAATACCCATATTTGCCACCGACAGCGAAATTAAATGATTCCGGCCCAAAGGATACAAGGGGAATTCTCATGAAACGTCCTCTTTCCGTATGGATAACATTGATTCTACTGACGATTGCCTTGATCGTTGCGATCCCCGCAACGTTTTACGGGCTATATAAATCATTTGGTTTTCTGGCAGCGAATTTCAATTTGAACTCGATGCTACATTTTTCTGGCGATTTATTATTACGTTTAGCTTTGATCGTGCCTGTTTTGATCGTGCCTGTCTTGGCAGTTCGAGGAATCATTCAGCGAACAAAGATTGGTCGTTTGGCTGGCATTGTGTCGCTAATAATGTATTTTATTCTCATTATTATTGGAAGCTATTTGCCGAATCAAGGGCCAATTCATCGTTTGGAGTATTCCAATGCGGCTCAACGCTCAGGTGGGGAAATGGCTAACATCGTTGGGGCAATTGCATTCTTTATTCTGCAGTTCCGATTTGGATTTTCAAACAACTCTAAAAAATACTTTAATCGTGAATCACCTAATGCTGCTCAAGATTCGATATTGTTAGATTCACAGAAATAAGCAAGTAGGGCGCAATATTATTGCGCCGCATGTGTTAATACATCAAAACCGATCAAGTCACGGCTCGTACAGTTTCAAACTACGCCGCCTGTCTCCTATCAGCCTGTGTCCCCCGCTCACCACGGCGGCGATCATCTACCGGATCTAGCATCCCGAATTCTCTTTTCAACTCAGCCTTCGATATCTTGCCGGCCGCAGTTTTCTTCAATTCATCCGTGATGAAAATACGATGCGGCACCTTGTAGCGCGCCAGGTTTTCGCGCATCCATGCGGCAAGCGATTCTTCCGTGACGGATGCACCCGGCTTGACTGAAATGACGGCACGTCCGACTTCACCCCACTTGCTGCTGTGAACGCCGAACACGGCTGCTTCACGCACAGCGGGGTGCGTATAGAGTGTGCTTTCGACTTCGAGTGGATAAATGTTCTCTCCGCCGCTGATATACATTTCCTTCTGGCGTCCGCCGATGTAGTAGCACCCATCCTCATCGCGATAGGCCAGATCGCCTGAATGCAGCCAGCCATCCGCATCGATCGCTTCTGCCGTTGCTTTCGGATTGTTGCGATAGCCCGGCGTGCGATGTGGTCCGCGGATCAGCAGTTCACCGACAACGTTGGGTTCTGCAATTGCCATGCCGTGCTGGTCGATCAATTTTATTTCCACATGCATCAGCGGAAAACCAACCGATCCCGGCTTTTGTTTCACCATATTTTTCGGCAGCCAGAATGTATTTGGACCGGCTTCTGTCATGCCGAAGCCGCTCTTGAAATCGACATTCTTGTTCCAGAACTTTTCATACACCGTCATCGGGCAAGGTGCGCCGCCGCTGATGACCAGTTTCAAATGATCAAAATTCGATTGCTCCCAGCGCGGATTTTCTTGCAGCATCTGGAACATGGTCGGCACGCCGAAGAAAACGGTCGCGCGCTTTTCGTCGAGCAGATCAAAGGTTTGATCAACATTAAAGGACTTGCAAACGATCGATGTACCACCCGCATAAACAAGCGGTGTCGTAAATACATTCAGACCGCCGGTATGGAACATCGGCGCGTTGAGAATCGCGCAATCCTTGCTGTCGAGTCCCCAGCTGACCAGCGTGTTGACGGCGTTGGCCATGATGTTCTCGTACGTTTGAATTGCGGCTTTCGGCAAGCCGGTGGTGCCGCCGGTATAGCAGAGCACCCAAGGATCGCTTGCATCGATCTGCGCTATGTCAGGCGTTGTCGTACTGAAGCCGCTTCGTTGATTGAACGCGATGTCGAATTCCTGCGCCTTGTCGCCGAGCGCGACGTACTGTTCAATCGACACGTCACCACGTTGCCGCAACTTGCGCACGGTATCCGCGAAGTCGGAGCTATAGATCAACACCTTGGGCTGCGCATCGTTGAGTATCTGTGCAAGTTCAGGAACAGCGAGACGCCAATTGATGTTCTGCATGATGGTGCCAAGCTTGTTGCAGGCGAACAGAACATCCAGATATTGCACGCAGTTGGTCGACAAAACGGCGACGATATCGCCCTTCTGAAGATGCAGACCTTCGCGTAAAAAACGCGCAGTTTGATTTGCTTGTGCGTTGAACTGCTTGTAACTAATTTGCTTGCCAATGTCGTCGACGCGGTCAATCAATGCAATATGGTCGGGCGACAATTGCTCCCTTTTTTCCAGCCAATCGATAGGTGTCATCATGATTTTTATAATTTAAATTTTTATTTGAATAGGAACGGTGCAACATGTCTCTTCGTCCTTCCTTCTACAATCGTCAAGGAATTGTCGTAACAATAACAAATCTAGTTAAATTTGCAATGTTTTCTATTTGATTTTTATCAAACTATTTTGACACTGCAATGCAGCACAGCGATGAATTGTGCGACGCAAAATGCGTGCATTGTTGGCGAGGTAGCAGAAATGTAGATGGGAATTTGATCTTGTAAATTTACGCTAGAAAGATAGCGGCATTGCTGCATATGCATAAATGATACGCATGGGAAAACAAGTATTTCTACTAGTGGCTCGACATGCTTCAATTTGCGGTTAGCGAAGCGGTATGACGTGTGGCTTGAAGGTGAGTGCTAGGCGCCGAGCGCAAACATGGTGGCCCCTTGTCGATCATCGGCAACAACGCAATCGCCTTCGAGCCGCACGCCAGAAACCGAAAATTGGAGCATGTCGGACTACTAGGGCAGTTGTAGTCAAGTCGATTGATGTACTACAAGTTGATTACGCTTTTGGTTTGGCCGCCTCACGCCGATTAAATCCAGCAACCATATCAAAGCGGAACAAGCGGCACTCAATCGCGCCGTTGAAGAACGGCGTTTTGCGCGATTCTTTCAAGCGCAATAATTTCGGCAAGCCGAGATCAGCGGTGAACAGGAATACTGACCAACCGGCGAAGCGCTGTTTCAGCGTCGTGCCGAATGCGCTGAAGAATGAAGTCGCCATTTCATCCGGTTCAACCGTGCTATCGCCGCGCACGCCGATTCGTTCTCCGTACGGTGGATTGGTCAGCATGATGCCTGGTACGTCTGACGGCGGTTTGACTTCTTGTGCTTCGATCTGTTTCAGCGGGACTTCAAACAGGATGCCTGCCTTGTTCAAATTATTGCGCGTCATCGTAATCATGTCGCCGGAGATATCGCTGCCGAAAATGGTTGGTGTGGCGGGAAGCGGATTCGGTTTGATGCTGCCTTTGATGGTCAGCCATTCTGCGGCATTGAAGTCGTGGAATTTTTCGAATGCGAACGAACGTTTGGCGCCGGGTGGAATGCCCGCCACCATTTGCGCTGCTTCCGCCAAGATAGTGCCGGAGCCGCACATCGGATCGAACAATACCATGCCGGGTTTCCAGCCGGAGACACGTAATAATCCTGCTGCAAGATTTTCGCGTAGCGGCGCATCGCCGGTATCGAGGCGCCAGCCACGTTTGAACAATGCTTCGCCGGATGTGTCGAGATACAGCGTGAAATTACGCGCATCGAGGAAGCCGACGATACGCATGTCCGGTGTCTTGGTATTCACCGATGGCCGTTCTGAAAACTGCTCACGGAAGCGATCGCAAATTGCATCCTTGATTTTCAACGTGGTGAACTCCAGGCTTTTTAGCGGTGATTTGATCGCGGTGACATCGATGCGAATCGTGTGATGCACGCTGAACCAGTCTTCCCAAGTTTGCGCTAGTGTCAGATCGTAAATGTCGTTTTCATTGGTGTAGCTGCAATGCGCGATGCGCAGCAGTACGCGTGACGCAATGCGTGAATGCAGATTGATGCGATATGCATCGGCCAATTGCCCAGAGCAATGGACGCCGCCGGGAACTTGATTGTGTACTTTGAGTGTCGGATGTTGCTGCGAGATTTCGCCAAGTTCTTCGGCGAGTGCTGCTTCCAGGCCGCGCGGGCAAGGGCAAAAATAGGAAAATGCATGTGACATATGGAGAACCCTTTATCCGTAGTGAAGCTACTGCTCTGACGCCGCGTCAGAGCTTGAAAGAAACCGATGAAGAAACTGATACTGCACGCGCTGAATTTAAAACGGTTTGACCACCACCAGGATCACGATTGCGAGCAACAATAAAACCGGTACTTCATTAAAAACGCGGAACCACTTTTCGCTATGCTTGTTCTGGTTGTTCTCGAATTTCTTCAACAGTGAACCGCATGCGTGGTGGTAGCCGATAAATAAAATGACAAAAAATAGTTTTGCCTGTAACCAGCCTGCTGCGCTGAATCCTTCCGATGTTTTGCCGATCCCATAGTGCAGCCACAGCACCAGACCCAATCCAAGTCCAACAACGGCGAGCATCGTTGTGAAGCGATACAGCTTGCGGGTCATCAACAACAAACGCTCGGTGGTTGCGATGTCTTCTACTGCAGCCAGATTGACGAACAAGCGCGGCAAGTAAACCAGGCCGGCGTACCAGGAGACGACGAAGACGATATGAAATGATTTAAACCAGAGCATGATATGTGACTTTATTAAAAGAATTCATGAAAAAATTAGCGTCCATACAGTTTTTCGTAGAATGGCCTTATCTGATTATGATAATCATCTAGGTCAAGCTCATAAAAGTTTAACACCCCTTTGTATAACTGAAAGCGATGTTGACTGGCCGGCTTCTGGTTTGTCCAATATTCAACTTCATTCAGGAATTGTAGTTTCGGTAATGTTTGGTCGGAAGGTATCAGTTCTCCATTCTGGCTTAATGTATAAGTAGCTAAAATGGGTGATTCACTTGTCCATGCATTCATACGTAGCGCAAGGAAAAAGCATGCTGTTGCGATGCTCGGTCCAATCAAAACACTGACTCCCAAAGATTCTGCAAGCGGAACTTCTTGTTGAGTCAACACCATAATGGAAATTGCCAATGCAGTTAACGCAATTACAGCGAAAAAACTCCAAGGGATTTCCGGTAGCCACATAAAACGGTAAATGAATAATTCGAATAAAGAATATGCGCATATACAAGCAAGCACCCATAGTGCAAGACGCGACGCAGAATTCTTTGCCAAATCGAAACCGTTCAACTGATTTATAGATGGAGAGTATTCAGGTAATGGAAATTCAGTTTTGGACAGAATCTGTACAAGCGGCAGGCTAGCCCAATCGCTAGCGGATGGCATGATAATCTTGTTGGGCCACTTTGTTCTTCTTTGAATATTTTTGCGCGCTTGTCGCCATGCTGCAAAATTGGCCGAATCAGCCCATAGTGATGCATTGATTGTATGATTCGCCAAGTTTGTTATGACTTGGATTTTTCCCGGGAATGAAAATGAACGTACTGGGCTTGGTGTGGAAAGCCAATCAATGCGTTTGATGTCTTCCCATGTAACATTCCAGTTTGGATCCCATTGTTGCAAAAAATGTGGCAGCCCGGATTGATAGCGGATTCCGGTTGCATCGAGAATCAAACTTTTATGGTGTCCTTGCCAAAATCTTCCAGCATTGACAAGCAACAAAAGAAATAACACGATATTGTCAACGATTCCATCGTGATTTTTCGTTTTGTGTACGAGGCTCAAAAAGAGGACCGAGCATAAGACAAGAAAAATCAAAGCAGCGATTACTTTGCTACCCTTTCCAAATATCGCATTAAAGTTAACTGTGCCATCTATGAGATGTACAGAATTTTCTGCATATGTATTAAAAAGGGATTGGTTCATTCGTAAGCTTTATTGGCGCACTTCGCCATGACCGAATACGACATATTTCAATGAAGTCAATCCTTCCAGTCCAACCGGCCCGCGAGCGTGCAGTTTGTCATTCGAAATGCCGATTTCTGCACCAAGGCCGTATTCAAATCCATCGGCAAAACGAGTCGATGCATTGACCATCACGGAAGCGGAATCGACTTCGCGCAGGAAACGCATCGCGCGGCTGTAATCTTCGGTAACGATTGCATCGGTATGTTGAGATGAATAAGTATTGATGTGTTCAATCGCTTCATCGACGCCGCTGACGACCTTGACCGCGAGAATCGCTGCCAGGTATTCGGTGCTCCAGTCTTCTTCCGTGGCGGATACCAGATGCGGATAACCTTTGAGCACCTGACGTGATTCATCGTCGCCGCGCAGTTCGACTTCTTTTTCTGCGTACAACTTGGCAAGCGCCGGTAATACTTGCGAAGCGATGCCGCGTGCGACCAGCAATGTTTCCATCGTATTGCAGGTGCCGTAACGATGACACTTGGCGTTGAATGCGACTTTCAGCGCCTTGTCGATGTCAGCCTTGTCGTCGATGTAGACATGGCAAATGCCATCCAGATGTTTGATCATCGGTACCTTGGATTCGCGCATCAGGCGCTCGATCAATCCTTTGCCGCCGCGCGGCACGATGACGTCCACATATTGCGGCATCGTGATCAGTTCGCCGACTGCAGCACGATCCGTGGTTTCAACAATCTGCACTGCATCGGCCGGCAAGCCGGCACCAGCCAAGCCTTCCTGCACCAGTTTCGCCAACGCTTGATTGCAATGAATCGCTTCCGAGCCACCGCGCAGGATGGTTGCGTTGCCGCTCTTGATGCACAGCCCAGCAGCATCGACGGTGACGTTCGGGCGCGCTTCATAAATGATACCGATCACGCCAAGCGGCACGCGCATCTGTCCGACCTGGATACCGCTTGGCCGATATTTCATGTTGGAGATTTCACCGATCGGATCAGCCAGTGCGACGATTTGCTCCAGGCCTTCCGCCATGGTGGCAATCGCTTTATCTGATAAGGTCAAACGGTCCAGCATCGCTTCCGCCAAACCATTGGCGCGTGCAGCGCTGAGGTCTTTTTGGTTGGCGGCGCTTAATGCAGCAGCATCGCGACGAATGGCAGTGGCGATCAATGACAGCGCCTTGTTCTTGGCGGATGTGTCGGCCTTGGCCATGGCGCGCGATGCCTGGCGTGCGCGCTGACCGACTTCGTTCATGTATTGTTTGATGTCCATGATGGCTCGTATTTAAAAATTATTCCAAATAGGTTGGATGAAGTGTATGGCGCCACCTACATTTTTCGTTCCCTCCCTTTCAAGGGGAGGGCTAGGGCGGGGATGGGTGAACTATCGCAGTCCATAACCCATCCCCATCCCAACCTTCCCCTTGAAAGGGAAGGAGTAGAAAACCTAACCACGCGTTACGCGCAATCCCAATTGCAGCATCGCATCCCACGCATCGCCCGCAAACGCCTTGGCGCGCAAACCTTTGATCATCTTATCGATTTGTGACGCTTCTTGCAGCGCAGTCTCCAAAGTCGATAATTTCAGTCGTCGCAATGCGGGTTCCATCAAGCGCTCACGTGGACCCCAGATGCGGTATTCCTTTAGCAGCATGCCGAGTGCTTTGCCTTGTGCAATGCCGGCCTTTAATTTAAGCAACGTGCGAATTTCATCTGCCACTGCCCACAATATCAGAGGCAACGCTTCGCCTTCGCCTTTCAATCCTTCCAGCATGCGCGTTAGACGTGCGGCATCGCCGCTCAGCATTGCTTCATTCAATTTGAAAACATCATAACGTGCAACGTTCAGCACTGCATCCTGGATTTGTTCAAAGCTCAGTTTGCCTTCCGGGTGAAGCAGAGCCAGTTTCTGAATCTCTTGATGCGCGGCCAGCAAGTTGCCTTCGACACGCTCAGCAATAAACTCGATACCTGCCTTGTCGGCGCTTTGGCGTTGCGCTGCCAGGCGGGTGCCGATCCAGTTTGGCAAATGCGCGCGCTCCACCAGCGGAATATCAATGTACACACTGGCTTGCTGCAATGCTGCAACCCACGCCGCTTTTTGCGTTGCCCAATCGAGTTTCGGCAATGAGATCAGCGTCACATTGTCAGGACTTAAATCGCTGGCATAAGTTTGCAAAGCCTGGCCGCCATCCTTGCCGGGTTTGCCGGTCGGGATCCGCAACTCGATCAACTTTTTATCACCGAACAGGGATTGCGATTGATTTGCTGCCAGCAATTCGCCCCACTTGAAGCTGCGTTCTACCACCAGCACTTCACGCTCGGTAAAGCCTTGTGCACGTGCGGCTTTGCGAATTTTGTCTGCTGCTTCCATTGCCAGCAGATGCTCGTCGCTGGTGATCACATACAATTGTGCCAGCGGTTTGCTTAAATGTGCATCGAGAGCATCAATCCGCAGTTGCATCGCGCATTACTCTTATTCTTTCCGTAATTCGCAATTGCGAATTACGACTGTTCTCACCCTCTCCCTATGGGAGAGGGTTGGGGTGAGGGATTGAGCGTTCTGATTTGCATTCATATGAAACGCTCATCCATTGATCTTGATGGCGGCCAGCCGGCGCAACAGTTGCTGCACCAGATCGGTTTGCATGTCGCGGTACAACAATTCTTCTTCCGATTCTTTTGCCAATAATTGAGATTCGGTAAAACTCATGTCGCGTTTCAATGTGATGGTCGTAGGTGGAAGAAATTCCTTGCCTGCATTATCGATCACGCGAAAACGCAATTTGTAATTCAACTGATATTCACGCACGCGCCCTTGGCTATTGAGTGACAACACCAATCGTTCGCGTGATTCGTCCAGCACTTCCAGAATGGCTTGTGCGTCTTTTTTATCCCTGACAACTTGCGTTCCAATACTGGAGCGAATATTGCGTTTCAATTCGGCGCCGAGGCTGGAGTTGTCAGGCAACCCGATATACATTGTCTTGAAAGGGATCGTGGCATCCGCAGTTGAGCCGCGTAATTGGAAACCACACGCAGTTAATATGCAGGCAGCCAACATCACCGCAATCAATTGTGCGCCGGTATGCAATGCGTTACGTAAAAAGCGACGTTGTAAAAGCATATCTTCAGCCATTCCAATAACGATGAAAATTAATTTCTAAGCGACGATATTGATCAACTTACCGGGTACGACAATGATTTTTTTCGGTGCGCCTTCAATAAATTTTTGCACATGTTCATGCGCCAATGCCGCCGCTTCGATGGCGGCTTTGTCTGCATCCTTGGCGACTTTGATGCTGCCGCGCAGTTTGCCGTTGACCTGAACCATCAATTCGATTTCAGCTTGTTCCAATGCCGATGAATCGACTTGCGGCCAAGGCGCATCGAGGATATCGCCGAATGTTTTGGCAAAGCCGAGTTCTTGCCACAGCACATGCGTAATGTGCGGCGCTACCGGATTCAGCATGCGCAGGAAGATCGATACGCCTTCGCTGATGACGGCATTGGACGCGGCAGAATCGTCGAGCTTGTTGTTTTCCAAAGCGTTCAGCATTTTCATGCAGGCTGACACAACCGTGTTGTACTGGATGCGTTTGAAGTCGTGGTCGGCTTGTTGCAGGATTTTGTGGATTTCGCGGCGCAAGACTTTATGTGCTTCCGGTAAATTGCCAAAGTCTGCTTTTGATGCAGCAGCAATGCGTGCGGCATTCGTATAGCCGACAGACCATACGCGACGCAAGAATCGATTTGCACCTTCTACGCCGGTGCCTGACCATTCCAGTGTTTGTTCCGGTGGCGAGGCAAACATGGTGAACAGCCGTGCGGTATCTGCACCGTATTGATCGATTTGCGCTTGCGGATCGATACCGTTGTTCTTGGACTTCGACATTTTTTCGGTGCCGCCGATTTCGACTTTCATGCCATCTGATTTCAGCTTTGCAGCAACCGGACGGCCTTTGTCGTCGAGCGTCAATTCTACGTCGGCCGGATTGAACCAGATTTTTTTACCTGCTTCATCTTCGCGATAGTAAGTCTCGTTCAGCACCATGCCTTGCGTGAGCAAATTGGTGAACGGCTCGTCAAACTTGACCAGGCCGAAATCGCGCATGACCTTGGTCCAGAAGCGCGCGTACAGCAAATGCAGCACCGCGTGTTCGATACCGCCGATGTACTGATCCATCGGCATCCAGTAATCATTGCGCGCATCGACCATCGCTTCGCTGCTGCCGGGCGAGCAGTAGCGCATGTAGTACCACGACGAATCGACGAAGGTATCCATCGTGTCGGTTTCGCGGCGCGCAGGCTTGCCGCATTTCGGGCAATCGACATGCAGGAATTTTTCATGCTTGTTGAGCGGATTGCCGCTGCCGTCCGGCACGCAATCTTCCGGTAATACCACCGGCAAATCTTTTTCCGGCACCGGTACATCGCCGCATGTCGCGCAGTGGATGATCGGGATTGGCGTACCCCAATAACGTTGGCGCGAGATGCCCCAGTCGCGCAGGCGGTAGGTGATTTTCTTTTCGCCGATGCCTTTGGCTGCCAGGTCTGCTGCGATTGCATCTACTGCAGCTTGATAATTTAAGCCGTCGTATTTTCCGGAGTTAACACAAAATCCGTTCTTAGACTCGTACAATTCATGCCAATGAGATAGATCATTAGTGGCAACAGATTTTATTTCCTCGCCTGTATGAATATCTCGTAATTCACGATGGACAATTTGACCTGTGGCATCAGGGTATTCCCAAACTTTTATGTCTGCTGGTGAGGCAATTACCTGTTTAATAGGCAGATTGTATTTCTTCGCAAATGCGAAATCACGCTCGTCATGCGCAGGCACGCCCATCACCGCACCATCGCCGTAAGTGATCAGCACATAATTGCCAACCCAGACTTCCACTTGCTTGCCGGTCAATGGATGCGTCACGAACAAGCCGGTCGGCATGCCTTTCTTTTCCATCGTCGCCATGTCGGCTTCGATCACGCTGCCCAATTTGCATTCGGCGATGAAGGCGGCGAGCGCAGGATTGTTTTTGGCAGCATGGGTCGCCAATGCATGTTCCGGCGCGACAGCGCAGAACGTGACACCCATGATCGTGTCGGCGCGCGTGGTGAATACCCACAGCTTGCCATCGTTGATCGGCTTGCCGTTGTCCTTGATGTCGTGCGGGAAGGCAAAACGCACGCCGGTCGATTTGCCGATCCAGTTTGCTTGCATGATACGCACGCGCTCCGGCCAGCCGGTTAAATCGTTCTCAACACGGTCCAGCAATTCTTCAGCGTATGACGTGATCTTCGCGTAGTACATCGGGATCTCGCGCTTTTCGATCAACGCACCGGAACGCCAGCCGCGGCCGTCGATCACTTGTTCATTGGCGAGAACGGTTTGATCGACAGGATCCCAGTTCACGGTGCCGGTTTTTTTATAGATGATGCCTTTTTCCAGCATCTTCAAAAACATCCACTGGTTCCACTTGTAATATTCCGGTGTGCAGGCGGTCATCTCGCGCGACCAGTCGATCGCCAAGCCCATCGCTTGCATCTGCTGCTTCATGTGCGCGATGTTGGCGTAGGTCCATTGAGCAGGCGGCACGTTGTTCGCCATCGCCGCATTTTCCGCGGGCATGCCGAACGCATCCCAGCCCATCGGCATCAACACGTTGTAGCCATTCATCCGCAGATAGCGGTACATCACATCGTTGATCGTGTAATTACGTACGTGACCCATGTGCAGCTTGCCGGAAGGGTAAGGCAGCATCGAGCAGGCATAGAACTTTTTCTTGTCCTTGCCGTGCTGGTCTTTGGCATGTTCGACTGCTTTGTAGGCGTCGATTGCACGCCAATGGTCTTGTGCGGATTTTTCGACGTCGGATGGGTTGTATTTTTCTTGCATGACGGATGGTGCTAAAAAGTGAATATGAACCGAGCATTATACTGGTTCAACCCCTTCTTTAGCAGATGGCAGGCTCTCAACGAGCCTTGTTTTAACTCAGTTTGAGTTTCAGTGCCGGTAATTCGCCATAATCGGCATACCGTTCGTTGATGCCGCCGATGCAATAGGTCACTTCGTCCAGGATGTCGGGTGCAGTTTGGCGGAGTTTGTCGGCGTGCAGGATTTCGATTTCCAGCACTTCATCCGGCTTCAGTTTGAATTTTGTCATGCCGTCGTCATCGCGCAGATAGCTCAGGCAATCGACCCAGGCATCGATGGTGTGTCCATAAAAGTCGGGAAAGCCAAAAGCTTGCCGGCAGGTTTGATGAAAAGATGTCCAATCTGTAATGGTTTCGCCATTGAGTTGGACGGTAGCCATTTTATTTTCTCGCCGGCGTGTCTTTAGGTTCAGTCACAAATCCCAATTTGGTCAAACCATTGGACTGTGCTGTTGCCATTACTTGCGCAATGACTTCATAACGCGTTGCTTTATCCGCACGCAGCTGCAATTCCGGCTGTGGGTTTTTCTTGGCCGCAATAGCGAGTTTCTCATCCAGCTCTTTTTGCTGAATCGCTTGATCGTCCCAGAAAATCAGGCCTGCGCCGTTGATCGATAGCGAAATGGTTTCCGGTTTTTCCGGTGCCGGTGCCGATTGTGCATTGGGTAAATCGAGTTTGATTGCATGTGTGAATAGCGGTGCGGTGATGATAAAGATCACCAATAGCACCAACATCACGTCAACCATCGGCGTGACGTTAATCTCCGCCATCGGTGCGTTCTGTTTGTTATCGTTGAATCCGCCAAATGCCATGTTCAGACCTCACAAATTATTTGCCAACACGGGCGCCGGTCGTCAGATACGCATGCAAATCATGCGCAAATGCATCCAATTCTGCCAGCGTGACGCGATTGACACGTGTGAATGCGTTGTATCCCAATACAGCCGGAATGGCGACCGCCAAACCTAATGCAGTCATGATCAATGCTTCGCCGACCGGTCCTGCGACCTTGTCGATTTGTACTGTGCCTGCCATCGATACCGCCATCAGCGCATGGTAAATGCCCCACACGGTGCCGAACAATCCGATGAATGGCGCGGTTGAACCAACCGATGCCAGTAAAGTTAATCCATTTTCCAAAGTCGCAGATACGCGGTTCATTTCTTGTCGCAAGGTGCGTGTAATTAGCTCGCCCGGATCGGTGGCGGCATTGAGCGAGCCGGCTTGCGCTGTGACATTGGCTGCTTCTGCACCTTGTGTCGCTAATGGGGTGTAGACGTTTTCCGGATCGTTTTGTTTCATCATCGCGATCGCATCGTTCAGTGTCGGCGCTTTCCAGAATCCTTCCAATGCATTCGCACTGCTGCGGATGCGCCACGAACTCCATGTTTTGGACAGGATGTAATACCAGCTAATGATCGACATCAAAAGCAGCGCATAAGCGACCGCGTGCGATATCGCATCGCCTTGCGACCAGTAATGTGCCAAGCCTAGATTTTGAGTTGCGAGAGTAGGGTTCATATGCACTAAAGGAGTAATGAATTGGAAACTGATTATCGCAGACCAAGTACGTCTTGCATGTCATACAAGCCAGTCGCCTTGTTTGCAAGGAAGCGCGCTGCGCGCAAGCTGCCCTGTGCATAGTGAACACGGCTGGAAGACTTGTGCGTGATTTCGATGCGCTCACCGAGGCCTGCAAACAGCACGGTATGATCGCCAACTATGTCGCCGCCGCGGATGGTGGCAAATCCGATCGACGAAGGATCGCGCGGACCGGTCACACCTTCACGCGCATATACGGCGACATCGTTCAGGTTGCGGCCGATTGCTTTGGCAACCACTTGACCCATTTGCAGCGCTGTCCCGGACGGCGCATCAACTTTGTGGCGATGATGCGCTTCGATGATTTCAATATCGTAGCCTTCTGAAAAACTCTTGGCAGCCATTTCCAGTAATTTCATCATGACGTTGACACCGACACTCATGTTGGGTGCGAACATGACTGCCGTTTTTTTTGCAGCTGCGACAATCGCGGCTTTGCCTGCATCGTCAAATCCGGTGGTGCCGATGATCATTTTGATGCCATGTGCTGCGCAGTATTCGAGATGCTTGAGTGTGCCTTCAGGTCGTGTGAAGTCGATCAGGAAATCGGCATTTTTCAAACCGGTTGCAAGATCGGATTCGATCAATACACCGGATGGCGCGCCCATGAATGCGGATGCATCGGTAGCGAGGCTCGGTGCACCAGCGATGTCCAAAGCGCCAGCCAATACAGCGTCTTCTGCGGCTTGAACCGTCTCGATCAGCATGCGGCCCATGCGGCCGGACGCACCGGCTATAGCAATTTTCATTGAATTCATATTTAGAGCACCTAACAAAATGCCACTGGCGTTGTTGCAACTCCTTGCCGTACAGATGGCGTACTGTCTGCGTCGCCGCGCCTAGCCAGTGGCATTTTGTTAGGCGCTCTTCTTAAATAAAGGGCTATTTTGCGTTGCCGGATTCGCCGAGAATCAGGTTAAGGAAATCTTTCTCGGAAGGCAGATTGCCCCCCTCATAACGAGTGACGCGATCGTCTTTAAAAAATACGGTGACGCGGCTCGACAGGATTTCGCCACTGCCCTTTTGCAGCCGGAATACATAATCCCAGCGATCTGCATGGAATATGTCGTTCAGCAATGGCGTACCCATCAGGAATCGCACTTGATCATGCGTCATTCCTTCCTTGAGCTGTGCCATCATTTCCTTTGAAACAAAATTGCCTTGCTGGACGTCGGGGCGGTATGGCGTAAGTATGCCGAGAAAAGGTGGGTTCTCGGTTCTTTGCACACCGCTCGGCTCAGTCGTTGTTTTAACTGTTTCGATCGTTGAGGGCGGAGTCGACACGCAAGCGCTCAGGCAAATTGCCGGAATTGTGCATAGTGCACGCAGCCATACGGATCTAGCGTTGAAATTCATCTGAAACATTTGCATAAGGGAGTTT
>DATBRC010000075.1:0-34763 GCA_036560485.1 Burkholderiaceae bacterium | reverse complement strand
AAGAGTCACATCCTGATGGAATCGCACGCCGCCTTTGCCGGGACCGCGCGACATATTGTGCTGCACACGATAACCTTCAAAGTGTGCGACTGTGCCGTCATCACGTTCGATTGGAACGTCGACGACCAAAATACGCTTTGGTCGTTTCATCGTTTCAACCCAGCGAGCGAGCGGCCCCAAATGCGGCGTGACGCGGTCGATTTGTTCGAGATAGTTGCCCCATGGGCCGAGGCCATGAGGGGTGAGATAAGATGGAATTTCATGTTGGTTAGACATGTTATAACTGCTCCTTTTTATTAATTTGGATCGAATCTAAATTTTCCTGCTCCATTCCAACAAGAGAGAACAAACCCTCGCTTCCGGGCCTATAGCCGCGCGTAAGGGACAGTTGATAGGTGTTACAGCGACGAATCGAAGTACAGTCTCGACCTTGGGTTCATAAACTTTCATAAGATACTGCAAGGTATCGAGACATCTTTAAGTAGAAGCGCAGTTTGGGTATCACTTGAATGCAAGATCGGGGAGCCAACGGCTATCACTCACCAACGACAGGTAATAACGCGGCCATGTCGGCATGGTATGTCACCTAAGCACAGATCAGATTATCGAAACCATATTCGCACTATTCCATCGTTGCACAGTCGATCACACATCGCAGCACAGAATCTCACGCCTCAGTGAGTTAGCTTGTCACTCACTGTGCCCTCAAACGAGCGCACGGCATTCACCAGCATTGTGGATTACCAATATTTGGATACTGCAGCAGACGGCTTGTCAAATTTCATGAAGCCCCATCATTTTTGCTCAAATACGCATGAAATCTTTCTCCTTTTCGTGCCCTATCTGGATCCGATAGCGTGATGCTTCACCTCTCGCCTCCTCCTGAAAATATTTATCATCAATGCATAGAGAAGTACGGTTCGATATTTCCGGACCGTAGTTTTTCTTCTAATGATCGTCGAACATGCGGCCACTCTGAATCAATGATGCTGAAACGAATGGAATCCCTCTTCCGTCCATCCGGCATGATCCGCTCATGACGAACGATGCCTTCTTCGACGGCTCCAAGCCGGAGAATGGCGGCACGAGAACGCTCATTCAATACATCCGTTGTAAATTGAACGCGAACACAACCTAATATGCCGAACGCAAAACAAAGCATAAGGTACTTCGATTCCGTGTTAACAAAGCTTCGTTGCCATGATGATGAAATCCAGGTGTGGCCAATTTCAAGCTTCCTGTTTTTCTGATCGATTTTCCATAAGCGCGTCGACCCGAGTAAAGCGTCGCTGCCGTGCAGTGTGATTCCAAAAGGGAGCATTGAACCCTTAGCATGCCCGTCCAAGGCAATGGCTATGTAATCTGACACGGAATCAGCATTCGGAATTACCGTAAAGGGTAAATTCCACAGCGAGCCGTCAGATGCCGCCGAGACAAGTGCAGATCCGTCGGCAGCTTGCAAAGGTCGTAATACGACGCGACTTCCACTCAAAGTAGTTGAAGATATTCGCATATCTCATAATCTCTCTGCGATTGAATGATGACTTCTCATCATCGGCAAAATTTAGGTTCCCGCCACACAATTTCTGGTACAGCCTTGATCTCGCGATGGCTTTCCAAATTACCCGGCTCAGCATCTAGATGACAGGCCATCAACCTTTCTGGCGACAGCGCACGAAGCTCTGGACGCTCGATCTTGCAACGCGGCATCGCGTACGGACAACGTGGATGAAAATGACACCCTGATGGTGGATTCAAAGGAGATGGCATCTCCCCCTTGATTGGAATGTATTGCTTTCGAGTCGCACGTACGCGAGGCAACTCTGCTAGAAGTCCCTTGGTATAAGGGTGCTGAGGGTCTGCATATAGTTCATCTGTCTTGCCGAATTCCACGATGCGGCCAAGGTACATGATAGCTACCCGGTCCGACAGATGTTCTACGACGCCAAGATCGTGACTGATGAAAAGATAAGTGAGGCCAAGCTGTTCACGCAGGTCCATAAAAAGATTAATTACCTGCGCTTGAATTGACACGTCTAGAGCGGCGATTGATTCATCACAAACGATGATTTTTGGTTGGACTGCGAGCGCACGCGCGATGCCAATACGTTGTCGCTGTCCACCCGAAAACTGGTGCGGATACCGATTGGCGTAAGCAGGATCAAGACCGACCTGTGTTAACAAGCTACTGACATAGTCGGTGCATTCAGCTGATTTGATTAAACCGTGCACGACAGGGGCCTCACCGATGATGTCTCGTACTTTCATGCGCGGATTGAGCGAAGCCATAGGATTTTGGAAAATCATCTGGACTTGCAAATTCATCGCATTGCGTTCAGCCCGAGACATTTGCGAAGCCTCTTTCCCACGGTACAAGACATGTCCAGCAGTTGCAGGCAATATACCGCTTACGATCCGTCCCAAAGTCGATTTCCCGCAGCCCGACTCACCGACTAATCCGAGCACTTCTCCCGCTTTAATCGCAAAGCTAATGTCATCGACAGCACGCACCACTTGAGTTTCATAGCGTCCACCAAACCGATTCAAAAGGCGCTGAACCGCATCAGGATTTTTGACAAAGTGTTTACTTATGCCGCTCAATTGAAGAAGGGTAGTCATACGTAACCCCCAAAAGGATGAAAACATCGAACCATCTGACCCTTTACATTCGTTTGTGATTCCGGCTGGATTGTGCACTTCGCGGTAGCATGCTCGCAACGATTGCGAAACGCACATCCGGGCGCCAAGTCAACCAGTGATGGCGTCATGCCTGGAATCTGTTTCAGTCGTTGCCCGCGTCGGTTATTACATGGCAGTGAAGCCAGCAAACCGTGCGTGTACGGATGACGGGGATGCTGCAACACTGCATCCACTGTTCCGCTCTCTACGATCTTCCCGGCATACATTACATTTATGCGATCTGCTAAACCCGCTACGACGGAAAGATCGTGTGTCACCCAAATCAGCGCTGTGCCGATTTCCCTTACCAGTTTTTGTACCTCATACAATATCTGCGCCTGGATCGTGACGTCGAGCGCGGTAGTTGGCTCGTCTGCAATGATCAGGTCAGGCTTATTCAGCATGGCGATCGCGATGACCACTCGCTGACGCATGCCACCGGAAAATTGATGGGGATAGGAAAACAAGCGCTCATCCGGCGAAGGTATGCCGACCTTATCCAGCGCTTCCCGCGCACGATCAAGCGCGACGGCACGACTGACATTTTCATGTGCCAGCACGGCATCGATCATTTGCGTGTCGATACGTAGTACGGGATTGAGGGTCATCATGGGATCTTGAAATATCATGGCAATTTTTGAGCCACGCAATTGTCGAAGTCGCTCTGGCGAGGCCTTGACCAAGTCTTCTCCATGGAACAAAATTTGACCGTCAGCAATTCGTCCAGGTTGGTCAATCAGACCAACGATAGAAAAGCCTGTCACAGTTTTACCGGAACCCGATTCACCAACCAGGCCAACGACTTCACCGCGTCCTACCGTGAAACTCACGTCGTCCACTGCTTTGAGTATGCCGTCGCGCGTGTCGAAGTAGGTGCGCAGATTACGTACTTCGAGTGTTGAGAATGTACCTGACATCGTGTGACTCCTAGCGTTGCAAGCGTGGGTTAAGGACATCGCGTAGCTGATCCGCGACGAGATTGATACTAACCACAGTCAGCAGGAGCGCGAGCGCCGGGAACAAACTGATCCAATAGTCACCTGAAAGCATATACTGTTGCCCATTTGCGATGAGCATCCCAAGTGATGGCTCGGTGACCGGTACGCCAAGACCCAGAAAAGAAAGCGTCGCTTCCAGTGCTATTGCATGGCCAACGTTAACCGCCGCGATAACCATTATTGACGGCAAACAATTAGGCAACAAATGACGGGTAACGATACGCCAATTGGAAAGCCCTAGACAAACTGCCGCCTCGACATACTCCTTTGAACGTTCCACCAGTGCTGCACTACGGACCGTACGAGCATACACAGCCCATTGAACGGTGATCAATGCGATAATTACTTTATCGATGCCACTTCCCAATACGGACAGCAAAACCAATGCAATCAGCACAGCTGGAAATGCCAATTGAAAATCGACCAGTCGCATGATGAAGCTGTCCACCCAACCTCCTAGGTACCCAGCAAGCAGCCCAAACAAAAGGCCGATGACCAAGGCCCCGAGCGTAGCGATAATACCGACACCAAGGCTAATTCTTAATCCGTAGATAATCGCACTTAGAATATCGCGCCCCTGATCGTCGGTGCCCAGTAGAAAGTGGTATCTACCACTCGGGTCCAACATACCCGGCTGCAAATTGTTATTCATAATATTGATCTGAGTCAGATCATAAGGATTTTGCGGTGTAATCCATTGCGCACATATGGCCGAAACGATCAACGTGATCAATACCACAAGACTGACTACTGCAATCCTGCTATTGCAGAAATTGCTGGCGAACCGACGTAATGGATTTTCTGCGCGCTTGGTACTCATGTGCTTTTCCCCCGCAGATTGATTCGAGGATCGAGCACCGCATACAGCACGTCAACTAGAAAATTAATAGTGACGAACATACATACGGTGAACATCATGTAGGCAACTACAACCGGGCGATCCAAATGAAGAATACTGTCGAGCAAAAGCTTGCCCATCCCCGGCCATGCAAACACACGTTCAGTGACCACTGCAAACGCCATAAGAGCGCCAAATTCGATACCGATCACAGTAATGATGGGGATCATAATATTCTTCAGAACATACACACCCACGACACGGCTCTGTGATAATCCGATCGCACGTGCAAATTTAATGTAATCTTGCGAGGCGACCTCACGCGTACTTGCTCGTGCCAGACGAATGATCAAAGCCAAGTTGTATATCGCAAGATTTAATGCCGGAAGAAACATATGCCGTATGCCATCAATAGAAAATATGCTCCAGGTGTCATCACCCAATGCCTTGACCGTCATTCCGCGACCGCCAGATGGGAACCAACCCAGGTAAACGGAAAAAAGCATGATGAGAAGCATACCCACCACAAAATTGGGCAAGCTATAACCTAGAATGGAGCCAGACATGATGGTTCGCGATGTCCATGCCTGGGGTTTTAGGCCAGCCAGGATACCCAGCGGCACGCCTATTAAAATAGCGATCACCATCGCAGCCAATGCCAGTTCCAGCGTTGCAGGTAGTCGTTGAAGGATGAGTCCCATCGCCGGTTGACCATACACAAAGGAATTGCCCAAATCCCCGTGTATCGCATGCACCAAGAATTTCCCCAATTGAACGTATAACGGCTGATCCAGACCGAGCTGGTGCACAAGGTGTTCCCGGTCCAATTGATCGGCATCCGGGCTAAGCAAAATATCCACCGGACTACCGATCGCGTAGATCCCCATAAATACGATTGTGGCCATCGCAAGCAAAACCGCCATACTTTGCAATAGCCGTCTCAAAAAATACGCCAGCATTGTCTCTCTCCAACAAGATATCTGCGTTGCAGATATCTTCAATTAATGTGTTGCGACTTACTCAGTTTTCTATTTTTCTAATGTGATTTCCGGAACAGACGTTTCTTCATCCCATCGGCCTTTGTAGTCGATATTTTTTTTCATTGCCCATAAATTGACTTCATAGTGAATCGGTATGACGGCAAAATCTTCCATTGCGAGATTGCTTGCTCGTTGCAGAATGTCGTGCCGCTTGGTGTCATCCATCGTCGCCAAGGCCTCGTCAAGCATTTTGTCGAATACTGGATTCGAGTATCTATTGAAATTGGTTGTACCGTAACCTTTTTCCTTATTCGGTGTCGCCACCAAGGACCTCAATGGAAATGACATTTCGCCAGTGGTCGCCATCCAACCAGACATGTAGAAACCGAGCGCCTCCTTGCTTTTCTTCGAAAAGAATACACTTGACGTCATCAAATTAACATTGGTCTTGATTCCGACCGCGCTGAGCATTTGCGCGATCGATTGAATAACTTGCGAGTCATTGAGATACCTGTCGTTTGTTCCGGACAAGGTCACTTCAAAACCATTTGGGTATCCAGCTTTGGCCAGCAGATCTTTTGCCTTGGCCACGTTGTACCAATCTTTGACCTTGACGTCCTCACTTCCATACATTAATTGCCCGGCTGGCACCGCAAAACCACCCATTACCTTGCTGTCAATGGCAGATCGGTCAATGGCCCGACTGACTGCTTCTCGTACGCGAACATCCTTGAACGGATTGGGGCCTGAGACCGCAGGATTGCTGCCGCTGACAATGGCACCAAGATAAATTACGCGCGCAGATTTCTCGCTCACCACCTTAAAGCGCGCGTCGCTACGTAGCCGTGCAGCGTCTTGGGACGATGGCGCCTCAATTAAATCCACATCGCCAGACAGCAGCGCTGCAACACGCGGCCCTTCAGCCACTAAGGGACGGAAAGTGACTTTCGACCATTGCGGTTTAATCCCCCAATATTGGTCGTTTCGTGTAAGCACAACACGACTTCCAGGCACATATGCGCTGTATTTGTACGGACCGGTTCCAATTGCAAGTTTGCCGCTATTAAAGTCCTTGGTTGCCGGCCAAGATGGTGCCGTGCATCCTTCAGGATCAAATTCGACGCTATCACCTTTATTAAGCGTGGCAGAGAGAATGCCAACTTTCGACAAGTCATTCGGCAACAAGGGGTAGATGCCTTTGGTTTTCAGCACGAGCGTATAAGGATCCTTTGCTGTCGCACTTTCAATTTCACGTGTAGCAATTGCGTACGACGACGGGCTATTGACTACCTTGGGTACTCTGCATAAGGTGTAAATAACGTCTTGCGCGGTAAATGGACTACCATCCTGAAACTTGACACCCTTGCGAAGCTTGAACTCCCATGTTGTTGGCCCCGTCTCTTTCCAGGATTCGGCCAATATCGGCTTGACTCGGCGCAACTGGTCGAATCCCGTCAGCGCTTCAAAAATATGTTTTCTGAGTTGTTCGTTGGGAGTAAAGACATGGTAATGCGGATCCATCGAAGTGGCCTCCGACGACACACCTATGGTAATTTCCTGGGCAAAGGCAGGTAGCACAACCGCCATAGCTGCGGCGGTCACGAAAAGAAATTTAGCGGATCGAAACATGATTGTCTCCCTGAATGTAACGGCGGTTAATTGCACTATTCAACGCTCTAATGACTGCGTTGTTGAGGTGCCTCTTTTTATTACTAAGTCAAACTTTAGTTATTGCATAAGCGAGTAAAGCTATAAAAGCATATTCTTGTAATTGTTTTGCATTCATACCCTGTGACTTGCCGCAGTATGGTTCATTGAAAGCTGCACGACCAGAGATGATGCTGCGAATTAAAAATCATCAATTTTTTCAAGAGTTTTCTTAATTGACACTTTGGACCCGTACAACCGTTTTGCCAAATCTGACAAAGCCGGCACCAATAACTTTGTAAGCAGCGCCAAGTCCGCTCTTAATTGCTCGAATCCCGCGTTTGGCTCCCTGGTCTGTTCGTCCATATAAAGATCGCGCCGCACACCAACTTGCAGGCTATGCCGCTTCTGCCGCGGTCGACCGTATAGCGCCACAATCTCCGTTCCATTGCTCGGATTGTTGATACTCACCGTGTAGCCAAGTTCACGCAAAAATTTGCTCACAATTTTTGTGAATTGAGGCGCACAGCTTGCTCCGTCACAGTCACCTAAAACAAAATCAGCCAGCAACCTGGTCGAAACCATACCAACTCGCTCATACTCCTTCGCCGACACGGAATGTAGGCTCAAGTGCCAAACCACCCCATGCTTCCTGCGTAGCATTTTGATCGTCTTCCTAAGCGCATCATGGTACGGAAGATAGTAAGCCTCGATGCGGCGCCGCACCGCTACTGTCGATAACTTGACTGAATATATGGGCGCCCCATTACTCAATTTTCGCCAGACTAGTCTATTCCGCATCTTGGCGATATCCGCCTGACGAACAGGAGCGCGCCTTCGAGCACCCTCCCCAAAAAAATCAATGCCTACCAAGCTACGACTACAGTCAATGTAAGATCGAGGAACATTTGCGGAGAGCAAAGGAACCCCAAGACTTGGCGCCGCCGACCACAATTTTTCTACGTGCACGCATTCTTCCGACCGCAACTCTTCCAAGCGACACGAATAGTCAAAATCAACCGGATATGTCACACCACTGTTCGGCGAATCCACAACTAAAGCAACCGCATGCCGCGGCAAAATCAGGACATAACTCCGACCTTCAATTTTCCTCATGGACGACCGCATAATCACTCTCCGGCGTATTAAATTTTTTGCTTGACGTAATCAACAAGCACGCGCGACAAGCTATCCAAATCTTTTTGCAATTGATCAAAACCGCAGTGGAGTTCACGAGTCCGCTCGTCCATATACAGGCGGCGATGAACTTCAATCATTAGGCTATGACGGTTTTCCAGCGGCCTACCATGCAGACGAATCAACTCCACTCCCTTGTATGGCTCATTGATACTGACAGAATAGCCAAGCCCCCTCAATACGGTCGCGACCAAATCCGAAAACTCCGGATCGCATGTTGTTCCATCCCGCGTACCCAACACAAAATCAGCCAATACTCTGTCACCCGTAAATCCCATCCTAAGGTATGCAGCGGCCGGCATCGAATGCAGATTTAAGTGCCAGACACCACCATACCGATCAACCATCTCATCCAGCAAGCCTGTCAACTGACGGTGGTAGGGCAAGTAATATTCTTCAATCCGCTTTAATACAGCCTTAGCAGAAAGCTTGTTGGCATATATCGGCTTTCCTGCCTCGATATTTGACCAAATCAATCCAAAACCACGCCTTGACTTCTCACTGGGCTTGACCACCCTCGACCATTTATCGTCAAGCATGCTCACATCAAGATCATCAAGACTGCGGTTGTAATCGATGTACGTACGCGGCGCATTTGCCGCCAAGAGCGAAATCCCCATTGTCGGAGCGTTTCGCCAAAGCTTTTCGACATGCGTATCCTCCGCATAGCGCAGGTCCGATAGCGAACAGACATACTCAAAATCCGCAGGGTAATTTACGCCACTATGGGGCGAATCCATCACCAACGGAAGACCGTCAACCGGTTGTACTAGCGTGTAGTTTTTATCCGCTACAATTTTCATATGCACTTAATATTTGAACCCATCAAATTTATCGCCTTTGGTTCCGCAATCGCGGCAGATATGCCACTTATTCTGAGCTCACTTAGGTACATCATGATTGCGAAATTTATTGCTCATCAATAACTTTGCGACTTGCACAGTTGATCGTGCCACCCATATTTCATTGCCCAGATTATTGCTTGCATACACCAAAATGGAAAATGACTCGTTGTCGACACACCTTTACCAAAATGCATAGTGGGGCTGTCGACCTTTATTTATCTACCAACGTTTCTGAATTGCCAGAAGAGCGCTGTAGGATGCGTAGCATCAGTGACTTATTTCTTCGATTGCCATATTTTCAGCAGGCATGGAGCCCGCTAGATTCCAATTCCAAGTTTCAGTTGGAGCAGACGGCGGGACTTAGAGTCCTATCTCAATAAGTATTATCACTGCTTACTGATTTAGACGGGAATACCTATACTCGTATCGAATAGAGTCTTATGCGCTGAATATTTTTATGTTTGTGTCCTATTCCAGTTTGAATCATCCTTTGCGCGTGCCGTTGGCAGCTGAAGTCCACTCGCGTCCGTTTCTACAAGTGACAGGGCCGCAGAGTTTGACGCATCTTGCTGTATTCGCATCTGAAGGTGCCAATATCCGCGGCGAGAAAATAAATGCACAGCACATGTCGTTATCCGCGCTGTGCACCCATTTCGGCGTGGCAGGCCCGGCAATTGACGCAAAATATTTTTTTCATGACTTTGGGCGATTCCGTCTGAAATGGGAATCGCACACTGAATTTGCCACATACACTTTTGCACAAGCTCTTGAAAACGATACTTCAATAAGTACCGCCTTCGAATACGTTCCGCTGCATCATATTCCACAAGACTGGTTGTCCAGTTTACGAGGGAAAGTTATGGTGGCAGCACACGTGATACTCGAGATAGGCAGTACGACGTCTGATGTGCAGGCATCGCAAATGCCGGATTTGTTCGATCGCAATATGCTGGTTGGAAGCCAGGTTATGCAAGGCGGTGAAGTCTGGACCGATTTTTTGATTCATCCGGATGGATTCAGCCGCTTTGTGGTCCGTGACGTATGTTTCCAAGAGCAGCAAGCCGGACGATTGATCCAGCGTGTGCTGGAGATTGAAACATATCGCATGATGGCACTACTGGGGCTGCCGCGGGCACAACATTCAACACCGATTTTGAATATGATCGAGGCGGAGCTTGCAAGCTTGACTGCGACCATGGTGGATACCGACAAATCAAGCGGTGATGCACGATCCGATCGGGAAAATGATGAACAGGATCTGTTGCGCAACATTACGGGTTTGGCAGCGCGTCTTGAAAAACTCTCGCTTGATAACGCCTATCGTTTTTCTGCATCACGCGCCTATTTTCGTTTGGTACATGCACGCATTGAAGAGCTGCGTGAAACCCGTATTCAAGGTGTGCCGACCATAGAGGAATTCATGGATCGGCGCCTGACTCCAGCGATCAATACCTGCGAATCTGTCGCGCAGCGGCATGAGGCATTAGCCGATCGGATTGCGCATACCAATGATTTGTTGCGCACGCGGGTCGGCATTGTGCAAGAGAAGCAGAATCGGAAAATTCTTCAATCGCTTAATGCCCGTGCCGCACAGCAGTTACGTTTGCAGCAGGCAGTAGAAGGTTTGTCAGTCGTGGCGGTTTCTTATTATCTGATTGGATTGATCAGCTATGCAATCAAGGGCATGAAAGCAGTCGGCTGGTCGGCCAATCCGGATATCGTGATCGGCATATTACTTCCTCTAATTGGAGTCGGCGTATGGCTTGGTTTGCGCAGGCTACATAAAAAACTTTAAATTTATTGTAAAGCATCTGGCCAATCGAATAGCCGTATTTTAATTTCTTAAAGATTCTCATTGTGTGGATTCCACTATTTTTTTAGTCGCATTACTGAGCTTTTAACAAATAAATACATGACATCAAATCGGCAACTCGGCCTGTTTCGAAAACACTGTGATCAACTGCGGCCTGCGCCGCATGGACTTGAGTCTATTACGTGCAACCGTGGCAAATTCGCGTTGTTTCATATAGCCCCAGATATATTCAACCGGATTCAATTCCAGTGCGTAGGTAGGCATTCTTTCCAAGACGATGTTTCCGTCGAGCGATTGAACATAGTTTTTACGACACGGCTGCGAAGGGCCGGCAAACCATCCAAAATGATGAACAACTTTCCTTTGATTTGTTTGTCCAGTGCGCGCAGGAATTCCACGAATTACCACTTCGATTAATCCTTATGGAATTGAAACGGTTGTCAAACCTTTAATAAATGCTCAGTAATATCTTCAATTTTTTGCATCATTAGGACAACAAACAAAAGTAGAAGAGAGACATTACATCCACTTTTAAAAATGCAGGTATAGCCATATGAATAAAATAAGTCTTAGATCAGGGCATATCCAAATTGGTCAACCATTACAGTGGGATATTTATAATGAGCAAGGTGAATTGCTACTTAAAAAGGGAAATATCGTCCATACAGCTCACCAACTAAACGCATTGATTGAGCGTGGTCTGTTCGCAGAAGCGAATGAAATAGATATTGGAAAAGTACACAGAGAAAAAGCTGCAGTCCATCAACGTGCTGTTGTTCCTGAATTGCCTTCAATTATTCGAATGCTAAATGGCGTAGCCCATCAGCTAGGCCCGCTATTGTATTCACTACACCATCAATCAGATGCTCAGAACAGCATTATGGATGTCGCGAAAGAAGTAGTGCGCACGACCAATTTGAATCCGAATATAGCGTTAGCTTCCATTTTTCTCAATCACGCGATTGCTGATCATGCGATCCGTCATTCCTTAAACGTTGCAATCATATCCATTCTGGTGGGCAAGGTTATGAAAAAAAGTGAAGACGAATTGTCTGCGCTCGTAGCTGCGGCACTTACGATGAATCTCAGCATGCTGAGAAAGCAAAATGAATATCAAGAACGATCCGATGCTTTGACAGAATATGAAAGAGAAGCTATTCAGCAGCATCCACATGAGAGTGTGAGGATGCTCGAACTAGCCGGAGTTACTAATCAGGACTGGTTATCGTCTGTACTCCACCATCATGAATTTGAAGATGGAAGCGGATACCCATTTGGTAAAACAGCTGACGCGATTCCGCAAAATGCCAAAATACTGACACTGTCGGATATGTTTTGCGCAAGAGTGACAGGTCGTTCTTACAGAAAGCCATTACTGCCGAACGGTGCTCTCCGAAATTTGTTTGTTGATGAACAAGCGAAGGTTGATAAAAAACTTGCACCCTATTTCATTGGTGCAATCGGATTTTATCCATCCGGGACATCAGTGAAACTGCAGAATGGCGAGATGGCTATTGTTACTTACCAAGGTCATTCGCCGCAAACTCCTGTAGTGCAATCATATCTTGGTCCGTTTGGTGCACCATTGGCTTTTCCTATCAAGCGTGACACCTTAAATAGCCGGTTTGCGATCATCCAGGCAATTTCCTTAGAGGACGCACCGCTGTGCTTCAGCATGCATCAGATATGGGGTAATGAAGCCGCATCATAAATAATATGACAGGGGCGATTTGAATCAGCGAAGGTTTTGGAAGAAGGAATTCGAAAAACAGGACCCAATCTAACGCGCGAACAATTCATCAAGGCACTCGAATCCATTAAAAGGAAAGATATGGGAGGAATTTCGCTCACCTATAGTGCAAACAATCATATAGGCAGTGTATATGTTGAACTGACGATGATTGGCAAGAAGCGGCCTTGCGTACGATAAGACGAAAACATAATCTCCAATGCCGAATCGCCTTCAATCACATGGTGCTCAATTCAACGATTCGCATTGCTCTTTTTTTAAAATGTGTCGATAAGTAAGTATTTTACCTAATTGCTGGATGGAAATCGAGTTGATAAAGTAAGGCTCCTCCTGCCTCATCTTCACGTTGAGAGTCGTGTTTGGTCGAGGCTTTCCCGGGGATCACTAGTCCCCGGGATTTTTATTTTGCAAGTCTGGACGCTGCGAAAGAGATTAACACTTAGATTGACCAGCGCGTAGTGCGACGGCGTCGAACTACAATTAGCCGCCATGCCCTAGCTCGTTTAAGAAGAACTGAACCACTTGACGATATGAGTCCTTTGCAATGCCCGATGCCGGCTCACTATCGTATCCATGTTTCGCTCCCTCATATATTTTCATTCTGTAGTGCACAGACCGCTCCTTTAAAAGCTCTTCCAATGCATAGGCCTCCGTGACTGGGACGACTCGATCTGCATTTCCGTGAAGAACCAAAACTGCAGGCAATCGACTGGCTGTATTTAAGAACTCCTTTGGCATCCCCCCATATACCTCCGCAGCCGCTTTTATTCGGTTATCACTTGCAGCTACTCCCATGGCGACGAACGCTCCCTGAGAAAATCCAAGGATACCAAGCCTAGAGGAATCAACCTCTGGTCTCTCACTTAAAACCGTCAACGCTTGCTTGGCTTTTTCTACCCAGTTTTTTAGTCGAACGTGATATCTTTGTACCCTTAACGCTCTGTCGTTTCCGGTCATTATTGTCTTATCTTCCTCGGTATAGTAGAGCAACGTACAAACCTCAAATCCTTCTGTCGATAATTGATCAATGTAACCTTGGTATAGTCTTGGGAAGACGGAAATCTCTTCTCGACCATGAAGCAATAATATGGTTGGGTGAGGCGAATTCACCTTCGGCTTATAACATTTCAACTCGAATGGTTCGGTCCAATTTTTGATTGAAATATTCTGGACGTCTACTTGCTGAGCGCGAGATGCAAGCGAAAGCGCAAACAAAACCAAAAACAAAGACTGGCGAATAACATGGCTACACGCTCTGGTCGCGTAGAAGTCAGTGCAGATTCTGGTGAAATGCATCAGGAACCTATTTTGAAATGAGTACAAGTCGTTGTAGCAATCTGATCGGCTGGTACGAGGGATATTTGATATTTATTGATGAATGATTCGGCCAAACTCTAGTAGTAGCCCTCATATCTGATTGGCTTGCACTGTTCTTACCCGATTCGACTCACTGTCCATGCCTCAGTCTCATGAAATAGCTTTGATCATCAGCTTTTCTGATCATGAAAGAACGGTTCTTTGTCAGTACAGATGGCAGTATCTCCAAGGACAATGCGATCTGAACTCTATGCTCCCGCTTGCCCATCCCTGACATTGCTGCATGGAACTGCGCCTCAGTACAATCAAGTCTGAGGACGGCGATATACTCGACGGCACTCAAGTCACCGTATTTGCGGCGCAATAAATTTGCTGCTACGTTTTCATTCCTTCCAAAAGCGTCGCGTAAATTAACAGACTGCTCAGCCAATATCTTTTCATGGTTTTTCGCTTCCCCAAAGAGGTATAGCATACGTTCGGCGCTCGCTAATGCCGCCGCATACGACCAACCTGTACCAATACAGTTCGAAACACCAATAACAGTCGCAATATATTCACACCTGCCATTGTCGTATTTAATTGAAATTCGTTCTTCGGAGCTTGCATATTCTAAGTAAAAAAGAACACGTCCATACTACATTGATGGCGTTTGTCGCGCAGCCTTTTAACAAAATCACAGCGTGAATCCAAATAGAACTACCGTTGCTGAAAGAATTAATACAATGGATGTAGTCTTGATCAAGTTATATCAAGTGAGCGACGTCCAATCCATTTTCTTTATCTTTTTTTGCCGCGGAATCGTAAATAACTTTTAGAGGCTGATAACCTGAAAGCAGTTATCGAGTATTCGTCATTTTGAGAAAAGTGAAAATCGACTGAATGTCATGCAGATATTACTGGAGGACACACCGTTTGGCCTAACCCGAAACAGATTCCCCAAACAGAACTATTCGCGCTGTTGAAAGTCGCTGCGTGAGTGGATTTATCAGAAATCAGGAATCCGAAATCAAGATTTTTTCAAAACTAGAAGTCAAAGCTCATTAGAGCGTGGTTATGTCAGACTCAATCATCCATTACTCATGCTGAACTATTTCGTGTTTTTTTGCTTGAGTTGAAAATATTGACAAGGCTGTCCCGACGTCTCCATCACAATCAGAATGGGTTCTCGTTGACTTTTGAATTTAAAGGCACGGCAGCCATACATGAACTCAACATCATGGGTAATGAAGTAGTACGCGCATTTGCTACAACTTTGTGGCTTATTGTCTGATTTACTTTCCATAAGCTGGATGCACGGGTTACGGTTGAGCGAACAAGCGGTAGTCAATCATGTAAACTGGATGTACCCAGATCAGTTTATCTCAACAATTGCAGCTTTAATGCGAATGCGCATATATCATCGGCACGTTGCTAATCAAGGTCTCTCTATTTGTGCCACTCAGCTATACCGATGCACAATGTCTCATGGCTGAAAAGATTGGCAGGCTGCATTTTTTGTGGCAGTTGGCATGATGGCGCCGGCACCACAACGGAATGGTGACTGTATCTTGACCGAATTGTGACCATTTTGATCGCATTGGATCTGCACAATTTGCATAGCCACGTCAGGATGAACTCAACGGGGACGTCTGGCGAACGACTTGCGTGGAGTTTTCATAGTCGATTGCGGCAACCGTAGAACCAGAGGTAAACTTTCGGCTGCGCCCGCCAAGCCCCGGCGCGGCATGGCGGGCGCCCAGGTCATTTTAGACTTCAGGTTGGCCACCATTTAGACTTTTTCAAACACGTTTTCTGCGAACGCCAAAATTTCATCGGATGGGCGTGCGCACAGCCGCTTTTGCAAAACGTGGACTCCGACGTCAACGGTTTCAATTTGATTTGTTGCGTCGGTGGGTTGGTCGATTGTCATTGTGTTGGCGCTGCACCTCGCGCAACGCGCGCTCGATCGTCGCTTTTCGCCGCCGACGATCGATATAACGGAACGCTACAGCGCCCAATATATACAGCAGCAGGGCGGGCAGCACCAGCAGCAATCCGATTACTCCTAGCTTGGTCACGAGTGCGGCAAACAAAATGGGCAGCGCCCATAGATCGCGCAGTTTCAACAATGGCGGCGGATCGGTGCGCAGATAGTTCACGCACTTGCCGGTCGACCAGTTGACGATGCCGCGTACCGCATCGGCATCGATCAGCAAGCTGATGTCATGGCCGCGCCGCGCTGGCATGGTGCGGGAATGGATCGTGAACTGGTGTTCGCATGCATCGGTGTCCCGCAGCCATACTTCGTAACGCTCGGTCGGGCCGTAGTGGCCGCGCCAGTAGAGGTGCACGTTGGTGTGGCGGCGCAGATCGACGATCTGACCACGCACGGTTTGCAAGATGGGCATCGCTTATTCCCCGTAATCAAATGAGAAAAGCGTGGCCCCGGCTGCGGCGCTGTCAAGCCTTCGGTACAGGAACGCTGAAGGAGAAGGTACGATCGATCCGGCATTGAACTTCAGACCAAGGCGAAAGCCAATGTTAAGCCTGCTTGTCGTGAACTTGACCTCGTCCGTACCGTTACAGTTGATACGTTATGCCATGTTACGAAATGCTACGATATGCTTTCGATGCCGCAAGATGCAGCGCTCGCTCCATTGCCTTGAGCTCGCCACAAGGCAGCCGCCACACGCCGTCTCCTGACTTGATTCGTCGTTGCACTTGCAGTACAACGCAGAAGACGCCCGTGTCAAGCCCGCTCATCTTGTGGCGCTCGACTGGCATTGACCCTTGCATCTGCCCACGCCACGATCTCGCTGTGGATCCACGCAGACGATCGCACCGACAGTTTTACCGGCGCCGGAAACGTCCCCTTCTTGATCGAATCGTACACACAGCTACGGGACATGCCGCACAGCGCCAGCACTTGCGGCAGTCTGATTAAACGGATTTCAGGGTGAGTTGGTTTGTCTGCTGGCATGAGGCCTCTCCTTTCAGATCAAAAGCGAATCGATGGCCGGATCGATTCTGAAATAAATTACTTTATCGGCGGCAAACACAGTTCGTGCGCCGCCGCCAATTCGTCTTCTTGAACCTGCGGTATGTCACTTGCCTGGGCGGCATCCTGTCGCACTGAGATTGGCGCCGACAGGATGCGTCCAGCCAGCAACAGCCGTTCGCTGGCCAGCGTCTTGATCCGCTGCACGCGCTTGTGCCCGGAACTGAACTTCTTGAGTTCGTCGAACAAATCGGGATGCTCATCCCGGGCCACCGAGACGTTCAAACGCAGCCGGTTGTCTTTTCCTGGACTGTCATCACGATTGCGCATGGTCGCCTCCTGTGGGCTCCATCGTCGCAAAGAGAGACGGCTGGACTGCCTGCTGGCCCTTGGCAAGAATCGATCTGCCTGCCAGCTGAAATCCCTTGACGTTCGCATACAGCGCGTCTTTCAACTCATGAATCTTGTGTTTTGGAAAAGCAGCCTTGATGGCTTTCTTGAAGAAGAACGCGCCGCCGCCCACGATGATGATGTTCCTGATATCGCTGGCGTCGCCGACATAGTGCTGCATCTCGGCGACCGCATGTTCCGGGACTTTTCTGGCCATCGGCAGGTGGCCGGAGATGTCGTACTCCTGCTGGAACACCACCGGATTCTTGCCGCCGCGCAGCGCCGCATCGATCAAACTAAACTCCCGAAACTGCGTGCCGGTATTGCCGCTGATGCCTTCGGCGATCTTTTGCAGCACGTCGAACATGCCGCGGTTCAACGAATGGCTCTTGCCCTCGATTTGCTGCATGCCTTGCGTGACGATCCAGTCGAAGGTGCGCGCGCCGGGATCGATAATGAGACTTTTTTCCCCTCGCAGTTCTTTCAACCGGTTGTGAATCTTCCCGTAATACATCAGTGCGCCGGTCGGTTGCGCCAGCACCTGCACTTTGTCGACCGTGACCGTCCGGCCTTTGCCCAGATCATGCTGCCCCGCCATTTTCTTTTCGAGCGCGGCGATACTTTTTGGCGCCTTGAAGGTCGCCACCGGCAAACCGACCACCAGCAAATCGATGTGGTCGACTTTCATGTAATGCAAGGCGCCGCGCACCAGCGCCAGATATTCGCTCGTTTCGAAATACGCATCGTGCTGTAACACCTTGGCATTGAAGACATCGGCGGCCAGATGCGCATCCGGTCCGACTTCGTAGAGCAAGCCGGAAATAGGAACCGCAACGCTCTTGTACCTGGTCCCCAGGCCGTCGCTGCTCCTTTCCTTTTCCATTGGGTAGGCTTCGGACGGAAAGTGCATGCACTTGATTTCCTCTCCTTCGTCGCCCACCACAAATTTAATATTGCCGCGACCTGCGTCGACCGCGCGCACTAGTGATCCCATGATTGACCTCCTCGCAAATTGAACAAATCGACGGTAATGGAACTGGCAAATTTTCTCCAGCGTAAATGGCCTGTATTTTTCGGGGATTTCACGTTTAGCCCTGCGTCAAGGTGCTTGACTTGACGTTGCGCAAACCGTTTCGCTGTCGTCCTATGAAACGTGTTGTGGCGTCGTCGCGAGTGCTCATCACCCGGGGCTTTGAACTCCTGGATTTCATGAAGGGGCGCCCTGCAAGGTTGCCAGGAAATGCAGGAAAGCCCGCGTCCTGGCGGCATCGCGTTCGCACCCGCGCGCATCCGGTCCGCGCAAGTCGCGCGGCCACTGCGTATGGTCCTCAGCGGTTTTGATTTGCGCGAGCTCCATCTTCCAGGCGCGGATCGCATGGGCGATCTGTGTGGCCTGCCACCGGATGTGCCCTTTGCAAACTGCGCGCTGCTTGTTGGTGATTTTTTTGAGAATTGCCAGCGTATCGACCATGTGCATCAGCGCATCGATTTTTTGCAGCAACGCCAGGTAATCTGCGCCGGTGGCGCAAGCGACGCACGCGCTGGTCGCAATCGGCTCATCCGGATAAGCGACCAGATAGTTGATCTGATGGCGCGCGCTTTCTTTCAAAAAGCACGCGATGGCTTGCTCGGTGACGTCCAGGCAGCGCGTTATCTTCAGCCGGATCGCGTTATCTACCAACTCGCACACGCTGGGCGGAAACTGTTCGCATGCGATACGGTCCATCCATTTCTCGTTCATTTGCAGCCAGTTGAATTCGCGCGCATACAGGCGCTTGGCGTCTGGGCTGCGCAGCACGATGCGGGTCTTGATGCTGGCGCCCTCAAAGCGCTGCCATCGTGATTTGGCAAGCTTCTCCAGTATCCGTTGATTGAATTCATCAGAACTCGCTACCTTGTTTGGTTGGGCCATGTTTGCTGTCTCCCGGTTGGTCGATCGGCCGAACGCATCGCAGACGACGGTCATTCGATCTGTTCGCATCCGTCATCACGCTAACCAATCTGGCCGACATCCGCCAGCGAGAATGGCCGGTTTTTAAGGGGGCTTTCGGTATTAGCTATCAATTTGTTTTGCGGCGGCGAGTCCGGTGACGTCCGCCGTCGTAGCATGGCGTTCGTGCACGGCCGGATGCCTTGAAACGTCAAACGGAATGGAAATGGGAGAATGCTGGTTTCGTCTGCAAAAGCCAATGCAGAACCAGAGGAAAGCCGGCCGGGCCGGCAAATCACGATCCGGCGCGGCATGGCGGCGCATCGGATCGCACGAGACTTCACGTCGGCGATCAAGCAGACTTTTTGATGAGGTATTTCATGCGATTAATCGCATGTGGCGACTGTCGCGGCGGCTTGACTTTTGCGTTTGGACTGCCTAAATTGAAGTCTTTCCTGTAGTGGGCTCGGTCGCGAGCGCACGGCCCCCATCGCGGAGGTACTCCGACCCAAAGTCGGACGTCATCGGACGAGACCCGAACCATGTCACCACCAAGGCGCTGGCAACAGTCGTCCTAATCATTGTGGGGCAATCGCCCCGCATCTTAGCGAAACGTAAGATTCGCCAATCATCCCGCAAGCGCTGCTCAACCAGTGCCTGCGGGTGCTTGATGCGTGCCATATCGACGCATGAAGTTCAACAAAGTCGCACGGGATGTTTTGCCGTGTGCAACAACCTTTACGTGCAGTGCGCAAAGGGAAGGAGTGAAGTAAAGCGTCACCGCCGTCGTTGGTTTGGCGGATGGCAAATGCCAGGCGATCGCAGTCGGATCGCTTGAGCTAAAAGCAGGTACCGCAGTGGGTTTGCGGCACCATGGATGAGGTTGTCGTTATTTGATTTTTTGATTTTGTTTTTCGGTAGTTGGATGCGCTTCGGCTGGTAACCCAGCCGAGTTCGGCGTTTTGCAGCACTTGTGCGGCAAGCGCCGCTTTCAGCACCCGTCCGGATGACGGCCTGCTAATGGGGCCGATGGATACTTTCGGAAAAGGAGGTTTTATGCAGTACATCATTAGCATCACAAGGGCGCAAGCCCTGTTGCAGCAGCTGCGCTTATGCGTTGGCTGCTTCCGCGCTGGTCGCGGAGTCACGCACCTCGGCGAAATCCGATTGCGGGGCCCATTGCATATTTTGAAGAACGATTTTATCCACTTTTCAGCAAACATCGGGCCGTTGCTGAATCGACGTTGTGGCCCGCGCATGGCAAGAGATGCGGTCGGCTTGCCGTGCGGTGTAGTGCTGGCTGCTTGACGCCGACAAGCGTCAAGAAGATTGTTAAATCGGACAAGGAGAAGAGAAAGGAGGCTAACATGAGCCAGAATGCGGATTGGAAAAGCAAGCTGCAGGCGATCATCGACGCGCACAACCATCGACACGCGAAGCGCGCCAAGGATGTGTCGCGGCGCACCCAGGCGGCGCGGGCCGAGGCGCTGTTTGTTATTTTTAAACTGTTGCGCTCACTTGGTTTCGAGCTCGCACCCAAACACCTCGACGGCAACAACGTCAAGCATTTGTTCTGGCACTGGACGTGCGACTCCCGCATCAAGGAACGGTGCGCTAGGCATCACGTGACGATGCTCGTTAAACCGCATAGCGCGGCCTACCTGCAATTCCTGGCAAGCACCTTGAACACCTTTTCCGGGTGGATCGGCAAACCCGGGCTGGTGTTGCCACCCGCGCGCTACGGGATCGATCCCAAGCTGTTCAAACGCACTTACGTCGCGCAGCATGACAAAAGCTGGAGCGCCAGCAAGAACGATATTGCGCAACTGATCGAACGGGTGGCGCGAATCGATGATCGGGTGGCGATCATGCTGGAGCTGCAATGGACAACAGGGTTGCGGCGCAAGGAAGCGGTGATGTTCCAGCCGCGCCAGGCGATCGTGCCTGCCGGACTGGTGCCGATCGATAGCCCGGTCGCCGAGTACTACGTATCTTCTCTGTCAATCGAGCGCGGCACCAAGGGCGGACGCTTGCGCCTGATTCCGCTGGTGAACGATGCGCAGCGCGACGCGATCGAGCGGGCCAAGCATTTTGCGGCTTATCCGACGTCGTACCTGGGTCAGCCCGGCAAGACACTGCTGCAGAATCTGGATCGTTACAAGAACGTACTGAGCCAGGCAGGCATAACCAAAAAGGATCTCGGCATTACCGGGCACGGCTTGCGCCATCAGTTCGCCGGTGATAAATATTTTGATCTCGCGAAGCTGGCATGTCCGGTGCGCGGCGGCGATCCGATGCAGGATCCGCAATTGCTGGAACGGGTATTGCGCGCGGTGTCGCAACAACTCGGGCACAATCGCCCAGCCATATCTCAGGCGTACTTAGGGGCGATGACGACAATCGGCAAAGACATTTCGACTCCACCTGTTGCACACGTAACCCGGCGATGATGCATCCGATGAGCGCTTGAACTACAGCGCTGCCTGTTTCACAACTTGCCCAGGGCTCGCGCGTATTCCTTGTCGATCAGCCAATGCAAAAATTTTGTATCTGAACTCGTCCCCCAATAGTAGCGTTTACATTTCTTGATATACGCGTCGAGCTCGTCGAGCGTCTTCAGATCGACCGGAGCAAAATCGGTGATGGTGGTGAAACGCTCGATTTCCCTCGGCGTCAGCCGAATGTGGTTTCCTAATCTCAGCATGCCTTGTCAACTCGCCACCCAACTATTTTGTGACGCCTTTCCATTTGCACTTGTATCGCAGGTCGTTCGCGTTGCAAGGTAGCGTCGACTGGTCAAGGTTATTGCGCAAACGGGGGGATGTTTTCATGGTGGCATGGATTAGCCACGAGTATTTTTGTGTTCGGCGGCATCTCTGCTGTGGCGCGAGAGCGGATGAGCAACTGCATCCTGACGGCATGGTGACTGCATTGATCATATTGACTATCAATAATTTGAGCTGACACGTCGGGATGAACTGAATTGCGACGTTAGATGAATGATTTGCGCGCGGATTTTGAAAGATGATCTAGCGGCCGTAGAACCAGAGGTAAACCTGTGAGCGTGCTCGTCAATGGCTGGCGCGGCATAGCGACGAGTTGGTAGACTTCACGTTGACCACCATTTAGACTTTTTGCAAGAGCAGATTCGGCGTTGACCAAGGATTCACGGGATGGCCTTGCATGTGTCCTCTTACAAATCGATGAGCAGTTCAACGTGGAACATTAAACCTGCGTATCGATAATGGCGGCTTTTCGATAGCTGACAATTGTTGGTGCGGCCAATTCTGCTGATGCGCATTGAGACTGATTTTCGTTTTAATATTGAACCGAAACGTCTTAATCGTGTTCCTTCCAAGGACAGCTTTGCAGCGTTTGCCGCCATTCAATGTCGTGCCCAAGGCCGAAGTAGCTTTAATTGAAAAGCGGACGTTCGCGAAAGATTAACGCTGCGCTAACCGGCACGCTTGCGTGTCGGTGTTGAGCAACAAGTTAAACTTTCCTGAAGCTGTCACTGACTTCTCCTTTCAAAGTGCAACCCATGCGAGCCAATACAAGAAGATCAATGTATTTTCCGTCTTTTTTCATTGCTCGAAGCTTGGAGCCCTCTAGTTGAAAACCAAACGCACGATATAAATGAATGGCTGGTTCATTATGAGCCGTCACCTCTAATTCAATTCTTTCCACTGAAGGTGTTGCATCAGCCCATGCCAATGCATGAGATAACATGGCTCGCCCAATGCCTTTTCCTCTCCAACCATCTGCTACGTTCATGCCTAGGGTGGACACGTGGTTTCGGTTAGGTTGATCTATCCGACTTATTCCTATCCCGCCGATTATTCGATCATCATTTTCTGCTAAGAATAAGGCTGAATGATCTTCTGAACATTTCTTCAGAAACTGGCGCATCAAATCAATACTTGTATTCTGGCTACGGTAGGGCAGCGTATCTAAATTTTCGGCAAACATGGCCTCCATGAATGCATCATATATTTCAGCATCACTTGGTGTGGCTAGTCGAATTTTTATGTCAGTAGCTCTCATGTTTAACTGTTTATTTATCAGGACAGCGGCGTCCGTTATGCAAATATCCTTGACCGATCGCAAACCAGGGCTGATGCGACTTTGGCACGGCACTGTTTATTTGTGCGGCATTAATTAAACAGGAAACAAGGCTTGCATCATACGATACCAGATCGCCGACCCAAATTGCTTGATCAATTGCGCCCCTGCATCAGGGACAAGCACTATAGCCTGAGTACCGAGCGCAGTCAGCCACCTATTAAAAAGCAAGCCTAGCAGCTCCTGGCTGCATGGCTGGGTTGCTTCCGACAGGACAATCTTTTGCGGATAGCTTCTCAGCCCATGCTCGATAACTAAACAAAGAAATGGGATTCATGATGCAGGCGCTATGATTAAGGGGATGCCCATAATGGAAGAGCTGATGTCCAATTTCATGGGCCATGCTAATTCCTGCAAATGTCGCAGCATCTTCCGCACTATAACTTTCGCCATCGCGCATTTCCTTCACCCATGCATCGTCTGTCGTAAACGCGAATGTGCTCCAGATCGACATGGTGCCATAATGAGAGAGCTTATTGTAAGTGGTGACGCCGTTGGAATAACCGCCACGAATAGCCGTATGTACGGCAGGATGGACATATTCGACGCTCACCAGCGGTTGATTTGTTATCACCACCTCAAATGGAATGTCACCATATCCAAGGGCGACCCACATCGTAAATTCATTGTAGGGAGATGTATCAATTATGGAGTCGCCGTCCAGTGCTTTGATATTTTTCCAGTGTTCTATACGATTAAGCTGAAGCTTGGCGAGTGCAGTGCCCAACGCATCAAAATTGTGTTCCTTCAATTCACCGATATAAGGCCGAGCAAATTGTTCAATTTCGGGTAAGGGAGCACTCCATTCTTTCAACCCTTCGGCAAAGTCTTTATTGAGACGCCCAACATCTCCCTTTCCTGTTTTGAAGTCAAAGATAGCGTCTTGTGCCTGCTTGCGCCGATCGTCTGGAATCTGCAAAAAGAAAGTTGATATGGGAATTTCTTCCACCGGCAAGAACTTTAGCGTTACACCAAAGTGTTGTTGTGATGCGATCTGCGTTGCCAAAAGCAGTCTTTGTAACTGCTCGGAACTCATACGGGGGAGACGGGGATTAATTACATAGGCTACGCGCAAATTAATAGCACCAAGCGGTAATTGTGGTAACGGTACGTACTGAACGTTATGCGTCGTGCAACCAGATAGAAGGAACAAGCAGAGAAGAAATTGTAAAAACGTGTTTTGATAATGTTTGTAATCATTTTCAATCAAGCGTCCTTATAACAATCCGTTTCACGCATTACTTTGGTTGACCAATTTTGTGTGTCGCTAATTTTTGAGAACAACGTCGAACGACTGCTGCTGAGCGCCGTTTTGGCCGATTGCAAAGTACCGAACTGCGACAGATTGAAAACAATTCATTACACATGTTCATCAAATCTAAATAAATTAGACCACAATTTTAACGTGCTCAGCAGTAATGGCTTGCGCTCGCGGCCCGAAGCTTGAAATGTTTGTGAGAGTGGCGTTGTGATGCGCGATGACCTGCTGTGCTGAAATTGCAGCGTTCCCTGCAGACGTATGGCCATCTGAAACCAGCACGACTGAAAAACCAAGGGCAAGGGCACGCCGAGTGGTGGTGTCCACGCAAAATTCAGAATGCATGCCGCATACAACAACGGTCTGTACTGCATACCTCTTCAGGATGTCTTCCAGATCCGTGCGGAGAAATGCGTCTGGCGTAGTCTTGCGAACTTTAATGTCCGTGGGCTCGATTACTAATCCATTCGCAAGTTGCCATGCGCTAGAACCATACACCAGGTATTCCGATTTTGACTCGTGCTGTATGAAGATAATTGGGGCGCCAACTTTTCTGGCCTTCTGAGTGACCGTGTTGATACGAGCTATTGTTCCGTCACAATCATATGATGCACCTTCGCCTTCGCACAGACCTTGTTGAACGTCGATGACAAGCACGGCCGTATTCATGGGATTACTTTCCTTTGTGGCAGAACGTATTGCATCGACTGGTTGAAACAGCTGCCGTCTACAGCCTAACAGCCTAAAAATTACATTCTAAATCATTAAAACACACTTCAATCAGTTATCCATTTGCTTTCCGTCCAAGAATAGTAAATACCCGATGTGGCACACCCAAAGGGTCATTGGAAAACTGGTCGGCAAGTAACTTCGCAAGCTCCACGTCAAAGGCTTCAACCTCATTGCCCCCGAGACTGGCAGCAATGCCGGCACTGGCTCGAATACGCCCACGCCAAGCGTCATGACTGTAGCGTACTACGGTATCGAAAGAGAAAGACTCTATGCCCACAAAACCAGCCACGGCCAGGTCAGTGAACCAAGTCGGATAAATGCCTTTTCCGCCCGCACCTCTCCATGTAGGATTATGTTTGAGGATGAGTGCCTCAGTTGCTTCCACTACATTCCCTGGCAATGGCAACCAATCGAAGTGCGAAATCACTAGCGCACCGCCTGGCACAAGTAACCGTCTAGCCTCGTCGGCTGCGACCTGCCTCTTGAACCAATGCCAGCACTGACCTGCCGTGATTACATTGAATGCCTCGTCTGGTAAATCAGTTTGTTCGGCGGTCGCCTGTTTATAGTCAATTTTTACGCCCACCTCCCTATCCAATTCTTTGGCTTGCTCCATCAAGGGAAAAGACGGATCGAGCGCAGTAACAGCACATCCGCGCAATGCTAGTCCTCGTGCGACCGTCCCTGTCCCTGTACCAACGTCAAGAATACGTTGACCTTCGATACCAATCCCATAAGGTGCGATGCGAGCGAAATAATCTTCTGGGAATCCAGCACGGTGCTTACGATAGTCAAGGGCAGTCTTTCCGAAATCGACAGCGTTCATATTGTCACCTTCACCTAGATTAACGATGGGATTTCATTAAATCATCCACTAAACTTAATCGTCAATCTTGATTAAAATAATCAACATATCCTGAACTTGAGATTAGGAATTGAATATGGCCGTTTATATGAACGCAAAACAAGCTGCTGCTGCACTGGGTATACGTCAGCAGACACTTTATTCCTATGTCAGTAGAGGACAAATTCAATCTTTGCCTGGGGATGATCATCGAGAAAGAAGGTTTCGCACAGCGGATGTCGAAAAGCTGGCTTCTCAGAAATCAGTCGGTCGCAAACCAAAGCATGTTGCCAAAGCGACGCTTGACTGGGGGCTTCCTGTTCTTGAATCTGGTCTCACGCTCATTGAGGATGGCCAATTGTATTTTCGCGGTCGATCTGTCGCTGATTTGGCAGAGTCAGCATCGCTGGAAGATATAGCGCGTATTTTGTGGTCTTGTGAAGAAGGATATTCTTTCGACTTCCAGGAAGAGCCGCCGTCGCTGTTATGGAAAAATGCGATGCGATCTCTGGAGGATCAATCTCCTATAGTACGTTGTGCAATTTTGTTTTCGTTAGGCCATCAAAAAATCAATTCCAATATTTGGCAACGCGATCGCATTCAAACAATCCGAGCCTGTCTCAGTTTGCTTCGGTTACTGACTGCGAGCGCCCTCTGCACAGAACCCAATGCAAAGCCTATCCATATGCAATGTCAAAAAGCATGGAATCTCGACGACAATGCCACAGACATTGTGCGTACTGCACTTGTCGTATGTGCAGACCACGAGTTGAATGCATCAAGTTTTACTGCGCGCTGTATTGCCTCGACGGGAGCCAGTATCGGTGCAGCGATTACAGGTGGCTTGGCCGCGTTGTCAGGGCCGTTGCACGGTGGGTTTACCGAACGTGTTGAAGCACTATTTAAAGAGTTGGAAGCCAGTCGATCCTTTAAGAATTCATTGCAAGAGCGTTTGACCCGAGGGGATATCATTCCTGGCTTCGGACATCCGCTTTACCCAGATGGTGATCCACGTGCAAAGGCAATCCTAGCCAAACTGCCGCGCAACAGAGAATTGAATCGCATCATTGAGATAGTTGAAACACTTACAGGGAAAAAACCAACTATTGATTTTGCACTGGTTGCTGCCCGGCGGCACTTAGGATTGCCAGCAGGGAGTGCGTTTAGCTTATTTGCTATCGGTAGAACAGTCGGTTGGATTGCACATGTGCTGGAGCAGCGTGAGCAACGGTCCTTGATTCGGCCAAGAGCCAATTACATTGGGCCGAGGCCATAACTTGCAGATAAAAATTGGTACTTCGATATATATTTTTTCTGCGTATTTATTGTCTGCTTTGTATTGTCTGCTTTGGAGAGGTGGATTGAATGGCGGTGATGTGAAAGGCCAATGACAATCCGGCTTCTGCTTAGAAGTCAACTGCGGGATTGCAAAGCAGTCACCCGTTCGCCGACCTCTACACATCGGAAATGATTTCACAGATTTCGTTATCAACGATCACGGGACTCATCATAAAAGTGATTGAAGGTTGATTTGTCTAACTCTCTAATTTTCATCAATACATCGTTCTAGCATTGCCGCGATGACCTCCTCAGATAATCGCTTGTCGTCCAGCGCGCGCGAAACGGCAATCGCACCTGCCATGGCGCAGATGGTGGCAATCGCTTGCGTGCGCCGCTCTTGTACTGTGCCATCCAGCATGCCGGCGACCCATTCAACATAGCGTTCAAACCGCTCGGTGAAGGCCGATTTTCCTTGCTCGCCAGAACGCGCGGCATCGCCAGCAAGGGCTGCCACAGGACATCCGTTTTGCGGATGGTCGCGGTGCCACTTCGATAAATATGCTTTGATCAGTCGTTCGAACGAACTACCCTTTTCTTTGGCAATACGAGACCGCAAGTTGTGTCCCGCGTCATCAAACGCATAGTCTATGGCTACTGCCACCAAGGCATCACGCGATGGGAAATGACTATAGAAACCACCATGGGTCAGCCCGACTTCCTTCATCAAATCGGCCACGCCAATCCCATTTAATCCCCGTTCACGGAATACCTCGGCTGCCGTAGCCACAATTTGCGCATGATGTTCAGCTTTTTGTGCTTTTGAAAATCCCATTTTCTTTCGCTTCTTTCAGATGAGTTGACATTTTTAGATGATTATAATCATAATTCAGTATGATGTTCATCATTTACAATTGAAGAGTGCTGATTGAACACAATCTAGGCGATGCATCACTTTCTAACTAGGACATGACAGCCGCCATGATCTTTTGCAATGGAGAGCACCACAATGCATTCCCGACATATTGGCAACACCGCCATCATTATTGGCGCAGGTATTGGCGGCTTGACGGCAGCGCGTGCCCTAGCCGAGTATTTTCATCAGGTCATTGTTCTTGAGCGGGATACGTTGCCAGTCGACCCGGTGGCGCGTACGGGTACGCCACAAGACCGTCATCCGCATACCCTCCTTGGCGGCGGACTAAGTGCACTCGAAGAATTATTCCCCGGCTTCGAGCAGGAACTGAAGGACGCGGGTGCCGTGCCTTATCGCCTTGGTATCGACGTTTTGCTCGAACTACCAGGTTACGATCCGTGCTATCCCCGTCATGATATTGGCATGTGGGGCTATTACATGTCACGTCCTTTGCTGGAATGGGTGGTGCGCAAACGTGTGCTGCAAATCGAAAACATCGCCATTCGACAGAACTGCCGCGTGCAATCCCTTCTGTCGACATCAGATAGTACTGTAGTGACGGGGGTGCAATATTTCTCGAACCTGGGAGATAGCGAAACACTTGCCGCCGATCTGGTCGTCGATGCATCGGGTCGCGGCATGCTGACCATGGCATTGCTCGATCAATTGAATTTACCACGCCCGCAAGAGACCACGATCGGCGTGGATATCAATTATGCGACGGCGGTTTTCCGTAAACCATTATCAGCTAGACCGCGTGATTGGCTCGGTATTCGCACGATGGGACAACCGCCCATTATCCGCCGCGGTGTGCTGCTGATGCCAATCGAAGAAGACCGCTGGATGGTGACGATCGCAGGACGCGGCGAGAAACTGCCGAGTGACCGGGAAGGATTTCTCGCTTTCGCCAAACAATGCCGCACCACCACCGTCCACGATGCGATTGTCAATGCACAATGGGTGGAAGAGGTCGCACGCTATCGCTTTTCGGAAAGTGTGCGCCGTCATTTTGAATTGTTGGAGGTCGTCCCTGCACGCCTGATTCCGATGGGCGACGCGCTCTGCCAGTTCAATCCGGTGTGGGGGCAAGGGATGAGCGTGGCAGCGATGCAAGCGCGGCTTCTGCAAGATATGCTTCGCAAAAGAGTGTCCGATACCACGCCACTCGATGGCCTGCAGCAGCATTTTTTAGCCGAAGCGCAAGTGCTCATCGACACACCTTGGCGAACCGCTGCCTATCCCGACTTGGCCGATCCAGAAGCGACGGGGAAGCGACCAGCCGATTTGCAGCAAGAGCTGCAATTTCGGGCGGCGGTGCGTAGGCTGGCTGCGATCGACCCAGTGGTGTACAAGCTCCATACCGAAGTGACGACGCTGTTGTCGCCGCCAAGCGTGCTGACCACGCCGGACGTACTGCGACGATTGGGAGTCAACGATCATTAGGGCTACGGATTCTGGATTTTTCTGTTGAGTGACATCGTGATGTTCTCGTGCTTCTTCGCGGCGAACGCTGTACGGCAGACAGCTGCTTTGCAGCGATTGCAGCCGTTCGGCGATGTCCTCGCAACAGCAGGTCGGTGCCGTTAGCTGACTAAGCCTGTTCTACTATGGCGAATTATTTGCTGCTCCGCATCCTCATCCGATTCAATAATAGCGGAATGATTCCAATGATAATTCCGCCCAATCCGACTACGTTGGTAGTGAGATCAAATGTCGGCACACTGTACACAGCAATGAAAAACAGGAAGGCGGCACTAATGATTGGCCACAAAATCAGAAAGATCATGTTATGCAAGGAATCGAGTGCATGCTTGCGATAATGCCAGGCGCAGGCAAGGCCGGCGAGTCCGTAATAAAAAGCCACCTGGAATCCGATGGCATTCACCGAATCCTTGATGATCAAGTTAACTGTCGGAAAATAGGACGATAGAAACAAGAACAAGGTCCCACTGAACGCAATCACAGCGGTCGCGACCCAAGGTGTTTGCCACGTCGCATGCAGGATCGCATAGCGCGAATGGAGCACCCCGTCTCTGCCCTTCGCATACATGGTGCGGGTAAATTGCAAAATGGAGGTTTCCAGAGTACCGATTGAACTGAGCATCACCGCGATGACTGCCATGTAACTCCATGGCTTGGGAAACAACTTTTCGGCGACCGCAAACACGATGTTGGTGCTGGATTGTTCGAGTTCCTGATCGGTTAAAACCAGCAGGCTGACAGCTGCGAAAGATATGAACAAAAACAGCACGATCACCATCGCCCACACTGCTCCCAAACCTGGCGCGCGGCTCGCATCCCTGGTTTCTTCATTTAAATTGACCGTGACATCCCAACCCCAGAAAAAGAACAATGCAGTCAGCGCGCCGGTCGCGAATAATTGCGGCGTGAACTCCGTAACAGCAAACCATTTCCACGAAAATGCATGTGCGGGATGGTTACCAAACTTCATTACGGCGACAATCACGACCAATATCAGAATCAATATTTCCAATCCCGTCATCACGATCTGGGTATAGCTGGTGGGTTTGATGCCTTTGACGATGACGGCGCTGACAGCCAGCAACCAGCCGGCGGCAACGAAGGTCACGACGGACGGTTCATTGGCAAACTGCGGCTTAATCAATAACAAGGTGGCAGTCGCCGCCGGAATCGTACCCGACACCATAAAGACGGCAGACGCTACAAGCAAGGCCCAGCCGGCAAAGAAACCAAGCGTCGGATTAAATATGCTGCCTACCCATGAATAAGACGCGCCGGCATTGGCACTCATGCGGTTCAAATGCAGATAGGCAAAGGTCACGCCAAACATGATCAATCCGCAATACAACAGGCTGGCTGGAGCCAGCGTACCTACCGCTGCCGCAAGTGTGGATGTGGTGGCAGCGATGCTGAAAGCAGGCGCGGTACCCGCCACACCCATGATGATCGATTCGCCGGTGCCAAGTGCGTTTTCTTTGAGTCCCACTTCCTTAGTCATGATCTCCCCGCAATATGAATGCCACCCTCACCGAGAAAAAACAGTCCTGTCATTAATGACGCTAAACCTTTAGCGTTATGCCTTCATGTTTTAGAGGGCAACCCACGCACGCTGATCTGTCCGTTGTTTTCTAAAACGGCAAAGTGAACATGCTCAATACATGCTACGCCGGCTTGCCGGAGTGCCGCGTCCAGTTCATGTTGCGTGACTTTTTCCTTATGCATGACATCGCTGTATAAATGTCCATTGTGAATCAATATTTGTGGCCGTCCCTCAACTAATCCGGCAATGCGTTTGCTTCGGTATGTGATGTAACCAAGCGTATAGTTCGCTGCAACCAGCGAGATCGCTGAGATGAACCCGCCGATTAAAGAATTATCTCCGCCATTGATTGAGTTTTGAACAGCATTGCTCAGGACAAGCAATAGAACAAGATCGAATGGAGCAAGCTGCCCCACCTGACGCTTGCCGGTGATACGTAATAAGACGATCATGAATACATATGTTGCGACCGCACGAAGAATAAGCTCCCACCAGTTGACTGTTAAATTGAACATATTATCCCCATTTGTTTATTGATTCATCATCAGATGAAATGATCGTGCATAGATAGAATAAGGCCACCATCGCGCCATTAGAAATGCGTATTAGCCGTCGCTACCATACTACACAATATTCATCCATCTGTAATTTGATATGCTCCTCAGCTTCAATCTCGACTTAGAGATCGTTCCACGTATTACAATTAACGACGTTATTTGAGTATTTTTGCCAGTTCTTCTCAAACTGAATCTATGCAAAAAAATCGATCGTCCTGGCCTCTACGTTGTTTGCATCAACTGGATAGTGTGCTGACACGTGTAACATCGGCCACGACAATACTGATCATCCCGTTCGCACTGCTGCTTTGTCTGCAATGGCCGTTACGCGAATGGGTCCATGCTTTTTCCACTCAAGCGAACGACTTGGCACAACTGCTGTTCGGGTTATATGTCAGCGTCGGCATTACCTATGCGACCCGCGTGCACACGCACTTAACCCCAGATGTAGTTGCTCGACATTATCCGAGCCACCTGCGCTCGCTATTACTGAAATATGTGTCGATTGTGATCGTATTGCCATGGACGGTTTTTATTCTCTATGCGTCAGCACCAATGGCATGGCAATCAATCAAACAATTGGAAGATTTCCCCGATACGTTCAATCCTGGATATTTCATCCTCAAAATCAGTGTGTTCTTGTTTGCGTTGCTGGTGCTGTTGCAGGCAGTTGTCGATATTTTTCTGCCTACGGCATCATCACCTCCCGCAGGGGATCGTTGATGGGGGCCATTGGATTATGGATGCTATTGGTCACTGCCATTCTGATGGCAATCAGCGGCTTGCCTGCCTGGATCGTGTTGATTAGTACTTCAATGATATTTACGGTCGGTGGGCTCGTCTCCGGTTTATTTACGCTACCGCTTTTTTTCGCACTGCCATCGCGCATACTCGGGCTGCTTGAGCATGACTTGTTACAGGCATTGCCACTCTATGTTCTGATCGGGATGATGCTTAACCGTTTGCCTCTGATCGACATTTTATTCCGCGTCGGTAACCGCCTATTGCGCCGCACGGCCGCAGCACCCTATTTGACAGGCATAGGCTTGGGCGCCCTCATGGCACCGATGAATGGTTCGGTCGGCGCCAGCGTTGCGATGCTGGCACGTGCAGTTCTGCCTCGACTGAATGCACAAGGCGTTCCAGCGGAGCGGAGTGCTGCGCTCGTTTGTACCGCCAGCACGATTGGTGTCGTCGTGCCGCCATCGCTGGTTCTGATATTGCTGGGGGACGCAATGATGCGTGCGCATACCGAAGCAGTCAATGCGACTGCCCGAGCAACACGCATCATCAATACGCAGGATATTTTTCATGGTGCGCTGCTGCCGGCTGCTTGCATGCTGTTGCTGTTTTTCATGATTACATGGTGGCGCAATCGCCAAACCATTGCCACTGCCGCTACCACACCACTGGTGGAGACCACTACATTGCCAGTCAGCCACAGCGACTGGATGATTGCCTGTGGCAGCGTGGGTTGCATTCTGGCCTTGCTCACGTCCGTCACACTGGGGTACCTCTATGCGGTCGAAGGAGCGGCAACCGGCGGCCTGATGCTGTTATTGTTTGGTCTGCTCACACGTTCCTTGACGCGCCCGGTATTCAAGGCGATTTTGCATGATACGTTGGCAATCACCGGCATGCTGTTCGCGTTACTGATTGCGGCCACCATGTACACCTTGGTATTGCGTGCATTTGAAACCGACTTGTGGATCAGTGATTTTTTACGAAGTTTGCACGGTGGCGGATCAGTCGCCTTGATCGTCGTATTATTGATCCTGATGCTCAGTGCATTTGTACTGGACGCAATCGAAATTACCTTCGTCATCATTCCTGTGGTCATGCCGCCGTTGCTGATGCTGGTACCCGATGCGACTTGGGTTGCTGTGCTGACGCTGCTGGTATTGCAAGCAAGTTTTTTGCTGCCGCCATTCGGTTATGCGGTATTGATGGCAGGAAGTATCATGCATCAAAAATTATCACAATGGGCATTGGCACGCGCTTTATTTCCCTATCTGCTGGCACAGGTTGCGGTCATGTTACTGGTCTTGCTGTGGCCGAACATGGTATGGCATAGCCATTCATCCGACTTGTCCAATGCGACAAGCAATAAGCAATTGTCGGATGAAGAAGTGGAGAAGCTCTTTGACGCGCAGCGGCTGCAAAATGAGAAAGATTCAAATTGAATATGATGTTATGAAATGACAGCCTTTCTATTGAACACGCACTGTGTTGTTCGTCAAATCGATAAAAAAGAAACGGTTAGTAAAGAAACTTTGTTCAGTAGCAGTAAGCCCCAAGATGCGTCGGCAAGATTACGGCACGAAATTAATCCTACATGCCGAACATGCTTTGACTTCAATAGGTTGTACGAAAATTAATTTACAAGTTCGATCCACGAATGCGCCAGTAGCTGCTTTCTATAAAGAACTTGACTATAAAAATCTGCCAGCACACTAAAGCGATAGACGTGATCCCGTCAATTCATGACGGATCGCTTTCAGCTTAGCCTTGATCCGTTGTTCGTTTTCTCGTCCCATTCGCAGCAATATCTTGTGCCCTGCCGAGCTTGCCTCCAATGCCGGGTCAGCAAATTGATAAAGTATGTGAGACTGTACAACGGCAAGTGGTCCATTCACTGCCGGTGCCGACAGCAGATGATCGATCACAGCAATC
>DATBRC010000074.1:0-21224 GCA_036560485.1 Burkholderiaceae bacterium | reverse complement strand
ATCCATGACAGATCGCCGACTACATCGCGGACCTTGCTCCATTCGCCGTAGGTAAAAACTACTTCAACCGGCATGTTACGCGGCGCAATAAATACTTTCTTTCCTCTGAGAGAAGGTGCGTCATACAGAATGGCCGGAGCGGCACCGACAGATTTGAAATCGATAGCATGCGCAGCATGGACTGTCAGTGCCAACAAGGCTGCGGCAAGTACAGAAAAACGAAAATTATTCATGGCCTCTCCAAGCTGATATGTCATTCCGCGCAGCTGGAATGACAAAACGGCCGCACAACGTCAATTGCGTGCGGCGTAATCAGATTAATGTTTGACGGAAGAACCATCAGGCATCACCAAGCCGGACTTGTTTTGCTCTTGCTGTTGCGCCATCGCTTGCGCACGCTGCTGATAAAACACTTCAAAATTGATTTCAGCCAAATGCACCGGTGGGAAACCGGCACGTGTGATGACATCGGCGATGTTGCCGCGCAAGTATGGATAGATGATGTTCGGGCAGCCAATGCCAAGCAACGGGTCGAGTTGTCCATCAGGGATGTTGCGCACTTCGAAAATGCCTGCTTGCTTGCCTTCGACCAGGAAGGCAACCTTGTCGTTGACCTTGGCGGTAACAGTGACGGTGACGGTCGATTCAAATATGCCATCGGCCAGCTGCTCTGCGCCGACATCCACCGCTACTTCGATGGATGGTTGCGCTTGTTCCAAAAAGATCGCCGGTGAATTCGGCTGTTCCAGCGACATGTCCTTCAAATATACGCGTTGAATCTGAAATACGGGTTGGTTGTTTTCGTCAGCCATGAAGCACTTTCGTTATTAAGTTTCACTTAATTCGTGACAGCGAATTAAGTCTAGGCTCACCCTCTCCCTCTGGGAGAGGGCCGGGGTGAGAGAATGAGCGTTCAAACTGTCATTTAAAATGTAACGCTCATTTTGATAAAAAAGAGGACAACGATTAGATTGTCCGTCGAATTGAAAATAAAAACTCTTTTTAAGCGCCTTGCAATAACGCGTCAAGTTTCCCTGCCCGCTCCAATGCATTCAAATCGTCGAACCCGCCTACATGAGTGTCGCCGATATAGATCTGAGGCACGGTACGACGACCTGTTTTTTCCATCATTGCTACACGTTGCTGCGGTTCCTGGTCGACTCGAATTTTCTCGATGACGTCGACGCCTTTTGCTTTCAACAATCGTTCAGCCATAACGCAATAAGGACATACGCCGGTGCTGTACATTACAACATGTGCTGCCATGATGCTCTCCTGCTACTTCGTAATCGGCAGTCCCTGTGCCAGCCAGGCTGCCAAACCGCCATTCAAACTCACTACTTCGTTAAAACCTGCCTTCTTGAATTGCATCACTGCTTTCGATGAGCGTACACCCGACTGACACAATACAATCACATTTTTCGATTTGAATTTATCCAATTCAGAGATTCTTTGCGGCAGTTCATTTAACGGGATATTTTTCGAGTCGCGGATATGGCCGGTCGCAAATTCCTCGGGATCGCGTACATCTACAATGACGGTCTTTCCCTGATTAATCAACTGGGTTGCCTGCAATAAGGATACTTTTTGGCCACGTCGCTGCAGGATGGGTAGCAGCAATGCGCCGCCGGATATCAGGGCCACGGCGACCAGCCAAATGTTGTCAATGATGAATTTCACGGTACTCCAATGGTTTTTAGCAATGATCACATTATAAAATAGAAGCCTGAATGGTATTTTAAATGTGATTGGAAAGCGATTTAATTCGTTTCCAAGCGCAAGCCAACAATTTCCTCACTTTTTATTGAACGCCCACTATGTACAAAATCGTATTCATGCGCCACGGCGAGTCTACCTGGAACCTGGACAATCGCTTTACCGGTTGGACTGACGTCGATCTCACCGAAAAAGGTATTGCCGAAGCCAAACAAGCGGGCAAATTGCTCAAAGAAGCCGGTTTTACCTTTGATATGGCCTATACCTCGGTGCTGAAACGTGCAATTCGTACGCTTTGGCTGACGCTCGATGAGATGGACTTGATGTGGATCCCAGTCGAACATGATTGGCGTTTGAACGAGCGCCATTACGGAGCTTTACAAGGTTTGAACAAGGCTGAGACCGCCGCCAAGTACGGCGACGAGCAGGTTTTGATTTGGCGCCGCAGCTATGACGTGCCACCAATGCCGCTGGAGCCAAACGACCCGCGTACGTCGTACAACGATCCGCGTTATGCCGGCTTGAAGCGCGAGCAGATCCCGTTGACCGAATGTTTGAAAGACACGGTGGCACGTGTGCTGCCTGCGTGGAGCGACTCGATTGCTCCGGCTATCCGTTCCGGCAAACGCATCCTGATCTCGGCTCACGGCAATAGTTTGCGCGCATTGATCAAATACCTGGACGGTATCAGTGACAAGGATATCGTAGGCTTGAACATTCCCAATGGCCAACCGCTGGTGTATGAATTGGATGCGGACCTAAAGCCGATCAAGAGTTACTATCTGGGCGATGCGTCGGCAATCGATGCGGCATTAAAGGCAGTCGCCAGTCAGGGTAAGGCAAAATAAATTTCAGGCAAGCTTGTTCTTCCGCACGTGGAAGAACGAGCGCAGTACCTTGTTAAATTCTCATTACGCTCGATATTTTCATATTGCATTCAACGAGGATGTTCTTTGCTTAATTTCACAGGTTGGAGAATAATCGCTGCATTCGGCATGATTATCCTGCTGCTGGGTGTATCGTCATCCTCACATGCCGCCAACCTGTCCGAGCGTACCAAGCAAAAGCGCGCCGCAGAATCCGAGCATGCCGATCTGCAACGCAAGCTTAGCGCCATCAAGCACAGCATCAACCAAACGGAAACAGCCAAAGATCGAGCCGCTGATGCGTTGACACAGTCTGAGCAAGCAATCTCGGAAACCAATCGTTCGTTGTTTGACTTGGCGCAAGAACAGCAGCAAACGCAAGCAAAGCTCAATCAATTATCCGAACAGCAAGCAAAGCTCAACGAGACGGTTATGCTGCAACAAAATCAATTGGCCAAAGTCATGCGGGAGCAATATGTCACCGGCAATGAAGACCGTACCAAATTGCTGCTATCCGGCGACAATCCGAATCGTATCAATCGCGAATTGCGTTACATGGGTTATGTATCGCAGGCACAGACCAAATTGATCGACACCTTGCGCGTCAATTTGCAAGGCGTTGAGACCAATAAAGCCGAGACGCAAAGTGCCAAGGACGAGCTGGATGAAATCGCACAAGAGACGCGCGACCAGAAGGCATTGCTGGAAAAAGAGAAAGCGCACCACGCCACTCTGCTGGCGCAATTATCGAACAAACTGACTGCGCAGCGCAAAGAAGCCGGCACCCTGCAGCGTGACGAGCAACGCTTGGCAGGCTTGGTCAGCAAATTGGACAAGTTGATTGAAGAACAAAGGAAAGCCGATTTGGCCGCTGCAGAAAAGCGCCGTCAGAAGGAGTTGGCGGCGCGCGCCAAGCAAAAACGACAATTGGCCAAAAACAAGCCCAAAGGCAACTCCGCTAAAGGCAAGATCATTAATCCGGACGCAATTGACGATGATGAAGCGCCCAAATCCTTGGGCCGGAATGAACTTACCCCCGATGCAACAGTCGAAAACAATGTATTTACGAAAGAATTCAGCTCACTACGTGGGCAACTCCATTTACCCCTGCGTGGCGAACTCATTGCCAAATTTGGCAGCAAACGGGGCGATGGACCGTCCTGGAAAGGCTTGTTTATTCGCGCTCCCGAGGGAACGGAAGTCAAGGCAGTGGCCGGCGGACGCGTCATTTTCGCCGATTGGTTGCGCGGTTTTGGCAATTTGATCATCATTGACCATGGCAGTCAGTACATGACGATTTATGGCAATAATCAAGCAGTACTCAAGCATTCCGGCGATATCGTTAAAACCGGCGATGTCATCGCCAATGCAGGTAATAGCGGCGGCAATGAACAATCAGGTTTATACTTTGAAATGCGGCATCAAGGCCGCGCGTTCGACCCCCTTGATTGGGTAACTATTAGGTGAGACATGCGTAGCAAATTGAAAAATTTCGGTTTGATTGGTTTGGGCATCATTGTTGGTATCGTCGGTTCCATGCAGTTCGATGCGATCGCGCAGAAGAGTGCAGGCGGGCCGCTGCCGGTTGAAGAATTGCGCCAGCTGGCAGATGTGTTCGGCTTGATCAAGTCCGACTACGTCGAGTCGGTCGAAGACAAAAAGCTGCTGACCGACGCAATCTCGGGCATGGTGGCATCGCTGGATCCGCACTCCGCTTATCTGGACAAGAAGGCATTCAAGGAACTGCGCGAGAGTACGCAAGGTAAATTCGTCGGTCTCGGCATCGAAGTCGGCATGGAAGACGGCTACGTCAAAATCATCTCGCCGATCGAAGATTCGCCAGCCTACAAAGCCGGCCTCAAAGCAGGCGACTTGATCACGCGTTTGGATACCACGCCGGTCAAAGGAATGACGCTGGACGAAGCAGTCAAGCGCATGCGCGGCGAACCGAATACCAAGATCACATTGACCATTGCGCGTAAAGAAGAAACCAAGCCGATTATCGTTACCATCGTCCGTCAGGAAATTCGCGTGCAGAGCGTCAAAGCCAAAGTGATTGAACCCGGTTACGCATGGTTGCGCGTGTCGCAATTCCAGGAGCCAACCGTCGATGACATGGCCAAGAAAATCAATGCGCTCTATGCGCAAGAGCCAAAGCTGAAAGGTTTGGTGCTCGATTTGCGCAATGATCCGGGTGGCGTGTTGCCGGGCGCAATTGGTGTATCCGCTGCATTCTTGCCCAAAGATGCGATCGTGGTGACGACCAATGGTCAGTTGGCCGATTCCAAGCAAACCTATTATGCGCGTCGTGAATTTTACGGCTCGCGCTCCGCAGGTGACTCGCTTGCCAAGTTGCCGGAAGCTGTGAAAGATGTGCCGATGGTGGTGCTGGTCAACGCAGGTTCCGCCTCGGCATCCGAAATTGTCGCGGGTGCGTTGCAAGACTACAAGCGCGCAAAAATCATGGGCACGCAAACATTCGGCAAAGGTTCGGTACAAACCATCCGTCAATTGTCTGCCGATACGGCAGTCAAATTGACGACCGCACGTTATTACACGCCGAGCGGACGTTCGATTCAAGCCAAAGGCATTGTGCCCGACTTGATGGTGGATGAATATGCGGATGGAGACGCATTGAACGGTTTTCGTTTGCATGAAGTGGATCTGGAAAAGCACTTGATCAATGACAAGGATAAAGATACCGCTGCCGCAAAATCCCCAGTCGATGAACTGGAAGAAGAACAGCGTTTGGCTGCCCTTGAGAAAAAGCGCAAACCGCTGGAGTTTGGCAGCAAGGATGATTTTCAGCTGGTACAAGCGCTCAATGAATTGAAAGGCTTGCCGGTGCAATTGTCCAAGGTCAAACCAGAGTCGAAGAGCCAGGATTCAAAACAAGACAAGCAGGATAAAAAATAAGCGCATTAAAACTAAAAAGGCCGCAGCGATGCGGCCTTTTTTATAATCAAAAACAAACACGATGAACGACAACCAATTACTCCGTTACTCGCGCCATATCCTGCTCGACGAAATCGGCATCGAAGGGCAGGAAAAAATATTGGCAAGCCATGTGCTGATTATTGGCGCCGGTGGCCTGGGTTCTCCTGCTGCGCTGTATCTGGCATCGGCCGGTGTCGGCACGATCACGCTGATTGATAACGACAATGTTGATCTAACCAATCTGCAGCGGCAGATTCTGCACACGACCGAGCGCATCGGTCAATCGAAGGCAGGTTCCGGCAAACAAACACTGACACGCATTAATCCGGAAATTAACATCGTCGCATTGAGTGAGCGCGCCAAAGACAATCGCTTGAATGATCTGGTGCGTAGTGCTGACGTCGTGCTCGATTGCAGCGATAACTTTGCGACTCGCCATGCAGTGAGTCGCGCATGCGTCGCGTACAAGGTACCGTTGGTGTCCGGTGCGGCAATCCAATTTGATGGGCAAATCAGCGTATTCGATACGCGTGATGCTGAATCACCTTGCTACGCGTGTCTGTTCCCGCCCGAACAGAATTTTGAAGAAGCCAATTGCGGCACGATGGGCGTATTCGCGCCGCTGGTCGGCATCATCGGCAGCATGCAGGCAGCAGAAGCGTTGAAGTTAATTGCGGGTATTGGAGAATTGTTGGCAGGCCGTTTGCAATTGCTGGACGCGCGTAATATGGAATGGACCAGCATCAAGATTGCGCGTAATCCGACGTGCTCGGTGTGCGGCAGCTGAAGCCTTTTTAGTCCAGCACTGCGCGCAATACACCACGCAACGCATTACACACGAGAATCTCTTCGGCAGCATGCAAGTCTTGCATGGTCAGGCGACGCACTTGCACGTTCCAGTTTGGATCTTCCAGCAAAACTGCACGCATTACACCAGGCAGCAAACCGGCAGCGAGAGGCGGCGTGGTCCAGCGGCCGTCCAATTTGATCAGCACATTGCTGCGCCCACCCTCTGTCAATTCACCCTGTGTATTACAAAACAGCATATCAAACGCACCTTGTGCTTCTGCTGCGCGCCACGCCTCATCGTAGCGTTCACGCACGGTTGTTTTGTGACGCAGGAATAAATCGTTGGCGATTGTAGGCTGCGATGCGACCAGCAATTTCACGGGTTCGGATAATGGCAGTAACGGCGCAGATTTTATCGAGCAGATGCCGATTTGATTGAGTGCCAGTCGCAAGCGATGTGCACTATCCGGCGGCAGTGCGGCACATTCTCGTCGGGCTGCATTGCGTATCGCAGCTTCATCAAATTTGAAACCGAAATACATCGCCGATGTACGCATGCGTTGCAGATGCCGATCAAGATGCCGGCATCCTTCAGTTTGCGTTGCATGGATTGTTTCAAATAATTCAAAATCATTCGACAAGTCGGTCAGAAAGCGCGCCTTCAGCTGGCACTCGGCATATTCATCGGCAGCGACGCTGTCGTGCACGATGCCGGCACCGACGCCCATTTCTCCTGCGCGAATGCCATTGTTTTGCGGTGCTTGCAGTACCAATGTACGAATCGGTACCGATAAACAAAAATTGCCAATTGTCTGTCCAGCAGACGGCGCATCGAAATAACCAATTGCGCCTGTGTATAAACCGCGCGGTTCCGTTTCCAACTCTCGAATAATTTGCATCGTGCGGTGCTTCGGCGCGCCGGTAATTGATCCGCACGGAAACAGCGCAGAAAATATTTCAGGCAGCGTAACATCCTCGCGAATGCGTGCGCAAACCGTCGATGTCATTTGCAGCACGCTGCTGTAACGCTGCACGTCAAACAAGGCCGGTACGCGTACCGATCCAGATGCCGCGACGCGTCCTAAATCATTACGCAGCAAATCGACAATCATCAGATTTTCTGCGCGTGTTTTTGGATCGGTGGCTAATTGGGTAGTGCGGACTGCATCCTGTTCAGCATTGCCAGCGGCGGCAGTCCCTTTCATCGGCCGCGCAGTCAATTCACCGGCAACATGCTGTACAAATAATTCAGGTGATAGCGACAATACAGCTCGACCATCGGGCAGCGCAATCAACGCGCCATAAGGCACCGGCTGGCTCGCGCGTAATCGTCGATACAGTGCAAGCGGCGAGCCGAATGCATCAAAGCGCAAGCGGTAGGTATAGTTGACCTGATAGGTATCGCCTGCTTCCAGGTAGGCATGGATGCGTGTGACCGCATCGCGAAATTCATTTTCGCTGACATTGGCATGGATGTTGGCAATGCCTGCTGGATAATGATGGCATGTATCTGATTGTGTATGGCTGTCCAGCCAAGCCGTCACTTGGTCTGTCGAGAGCCGTTCACAATGCTTGAATAATAATACTTGCACATCATCCTGTACGCCCGCATGGGATGTGATGCCATGCATCTGCGCACCCAACTCATACGGAAACAAACCTATTGCATATTGTCCTTGTTGCAGCGCTTGTTGCATTTGCTTGAGCAAGACAGGCAAGTCTCCAACATCAGCACACGATAGCGTACCGGCATGGCCGGTATACAAGCGTGAGCGCGGGTCAGCAATGCTGGCAGTGCAATCGTCCAGCAGAGCAAAGCAATCCGTAGAAAGTGTATGGGTAGAATCCAACAGGGGCATGGCTTTCGTAGTGCAATCAGACAGATCCGTATTGTAAGGCTTCACAGCCAAGCCAAGCTGCCATAGGTACTAAACCTGCCTTGGTGCAAAGAGGATGATCGCCATGCCAGTCAACGTCACGGCTACACCCGGCACATCTCATAGCGAAGGGCGCACACCATCGATCGTCCATAACCAGCCCGACCTGTCTTGCCGCAACCCTAAATAGAGCAAGTAACAGCCAGTGATTTCGGCTGGGGCGGCCACCGTGAAAATCAAGATGGTTTGGATGATGATCATGTTAAATAATATTAACTAAGTAAGGTGACTGTTGGAGAATTGTCGTGCTTCTTTAAAGAACAGGAGCTCAGCGATTGACAATAGCGGCAGATATTGAGATATTTCAAATGATGCAACATGGCTTCAGGCCAGGAAAATATAAATTCGCAGGGGGGAAACAAGAATGGATATTGAAGCGGCTTGGTATGAGGGTTCGCCCTACGTATATGCAATCGTCGGTGTGGGCTCTCTTTCAAACTATCACTCCTACATCGCAATCGTTTCCGGGGTTGTACTGCTTATTGCATCAGCGACCATTCTGCGAATGCGCTGGACTTATCGCAAGATACAAGCAGAAAAGCGTGAAGTAGACGAACGGCTGCAGCGAATCATTAAACGAAAAAAGCAACAAGGCAAACGGGTGGATGATGAGGGCAACACCATCATAGACTTTTAGCTTGGAAGGTGCTGTGCCTTCGATAGCCTGCCTATTCCACTATTAATCAATCAACCCAGCATCACAGCAATCTGCGCCTGCGCACCTTCCGATGGATTCTGCTTGAATCCTGTCTTGGCAAACCGATGCCAGCGTCCCAACACCAGGCTTGTGATCATGCCGGCACGTGTGCTCACCTCAGCCTCATTGAATTGACCCTGTGTAGCAGCAACGCGTAGCGCCTGCTTATAAGCCAGTTCAACCCGTTCAATGAATTGATTCATCCGCACCTGTAGCCGTTCATCTTCGTTGACCAATGCATCGCCAATAATCACGCGCGTCATGCCGGGATTGCGTTCAGCGAAGTTGAGCAGCATGCCGGTGATCGCTTGCACTTGCGCCAGGCCATTTTCTTTTTGCTCGGTGATTTGATTGATCAGGCCGAACACGGTGGACTCGATGAATTCGATCAAGCCTTCGAACATTTGCGCCTTGCTGGCAAAGTGCCGATATAGCGCGGCTTCCGATACATCCAGTTTTGCTGCGAGTGCTGCAGTAGTGATTTTTTCACCTTTAGGCTGCTCCAACATGCCAGCTAAAGTCTGCAGGATTTGCAGTTTGCGTTCGCCCGGTTTGGTAGTTGCCATAGTCTTTTTAAGGTTATCAGCACAACGTAGTGTTATCGCAGTCGGTGCAGACTGTCGGGGAGTTGCCTTACGGATTTTACTTTGACATCGACGTAAATGGGGCGTTTTGTGGTGTTTGGCAGCACTAATTGGCCTTTTTTCATCTGTAAATTGGGGTTGGTGGCCAGATATTGGGTGATCCAGACTGTGCGCATGCCCAGTGCTTTGGCAGCTTTCAGAGTGTCGATCGTGTCTTCGACCAAAATACAACGGCGCGGAGTGGTTTTCTCTTTTGCTATTAATTTTTGCAACAATTGACGCGATGGTTTGGGCTTCAGCTTGCCGTGCACGCGCATCGATTCGATCGCGATGTGCTGGGCAAAATGCCGATGCAAGCCCAAATGGCGCATTACCTCGTGTGAATAACGGCGCGGCGCATTGGTCAGCAGGATTTTGCGTCCTGGCAGGCGTTTGAGCAAACGCCCTAGCCCGCGTTCGGCGCGTATCATCGACGCCAAATCATCAAAGCGATGCGCCTCGCGCAAAAAATCTTCTTCTCGCACTTGGTGATGCTTTACCATACCGAGCAAGGTCGCACCGTAGCGTTTCCAGTACGCGAGCCGCGTGGCATTGACGACTTCGGTGCTGGCAAGCGTGCTGCCATCGCCTAGAATCTTTGCCATGTAGGTATTCATGTTCGCATTAATCGCGGGGAAGATCGCATGCGATGCGTCGTGCAAGGTGTTATCGAGATCGAACAGCCAGATTGGTTTAGGCATTGATGAGCGTGCTAGGAATGTATGAAAAATAAAATCAGTTTAATCGTAATTGCATTGCTGGGGTTTTTGACGTCTTTTTCTTATGCGGAAAATAGTTCGGTGCCAAGTGCACCAGCGGCTACGGCATCGCATCGCGGCACCCTCTATCGCGTCAGACATAAAGGTAACACGAGCTACCTGTTCGGCACCATTCATGTCGGCAAGCCGGAATTCTATCCGCTCGGTACCGAAGTCATGCAGGCATTTTCAAAAGCATCCAAGGTCGCGTTCGAAATCGATCTTCAAGATACATCTGCAATCCAGGCCAGTTTGCAAAAGCACGGCATGTACGGCGCAGGGGACTCACTGAAAAATCATGTGTCGCCCGACACGCTTGCGCGACTGGATCAGGCACTCAAGAAAGTCGGGCTGTCTTCTGATAGTTACATGCAAATGAAACCATGGGTGGTGGCTGATGAGTTGATGATGCTGGCACTTGCTCAAGGCGGCTACGATCCGAAGCAAGGTATCGAAGAATTTTTATTAAAGATAGCCAAGCAACAAAAGAAACGGATAGTAGGACTGGAAACAGCTGATTTTCAATTATCTCTTTTCAATCGACTGACCGATGAGGAGCAGAATCAGTTCTTGAAAGAAGCACTGGATGAGAACAGCGATGGCAAAACCTGCAAGGATGCCGACCAGCTTGCCGATGCGTGGTTCAATGCGGATGCAAAGGAGTTGGCACGTTTGGCGCAGGATGAATTGAGCGAAAAGACCGTATCAGCGGAATTCACGCAGCATGTTCTGCTGGATCAGCGTAATCCAGGTATGGCAACCAAGATTGAAGGCATGCTCAGGCATGACAAAGTGACGTTTGTCGGTGTCGGCTTGTTGCATTTGATTGGAGAAAAGAGCGTACCCGCATTGTTACGGCAGCGAGGATATGCGGTGGAGCTGGTGTACTAATTGAAGTACAAAGGCCGATTTTTTATTTCGGCAGGATGGGTAAGCTTTTCTTTTTTACCTCTCACTTTCTTGGAAGTTTCATATCTGATGGAGGTTGATCAGTTATATTAGATATCGTCACAATTATGTCTGAAGCTAGATTCCCTGTTGCAGGGATAATTACTCCTGTTCCAATTAGAGGTTTCAAGGCTTTTTCAAGTGCGGGAACAGCCCGTTTTGCATGAGGCCCTATTCTTCCCAACATTTGCGCTGCACATCGTCGGATATCATCATTATCATCTTCTAAAAGTGCCGCAATTTTATCTATTGCATCCGAATCGATCGAATTGATAGCTGCGACATCTAATTGCGAAAAAAATGACGACAATTCAGTCACGTCTTTTATTTTCTTTGAAGAGCCCTGAGTACTCTGTATAAGTGACACCCATTCTGAAATGGCGTGGCTTGTACTAGAAGTTGTTGTTATCTGTTCAGCGGCAATTGATCTATTTGCCAGAAACCATACCATCGTTAAAATTAGGATTGCTCTGATAATGCGGAGAATATTTGAGGGGGAAATTATCATCACTAATCTCTCTCAGAACTGTGATTAATAGGAAGTGTTGCATTTGTGGTGTAGCGGTTGACGTAGGAATATTCAACATCACACGTACAACAAGAGTTTATTTTTCTGGTAAAAATGGTGAGCAAAGGTGTTGATGTTTGCATTGCCCACCAACCCTTTAATGTGACCGAATCATCGTCCCAAACGCCTGCTCCGTTAACACTTCCAGCAACAACGAATGCTCAATTCGTCCATCGATGATATGCACGGTATTGACACCTGATTTTGCCGCGTCCAGTGCGGAAGAAATTTTCGGCAGCATGCCGCCGGAGATGGTGCCATCTTCAAACATCTCGTCAATCTCGCGTGCGGTCAGATCGGTGACCAGCTTGCCGTTCTTGTCCATCACACCGGGGATGTTGGTCATCATGATCAGCTTTTCGGCTTTCAGGATTTCGGCGATTTTGCCGGCGACCAGATCGGCATTGATGTTGTAGGCTTGGCCGTCTTCGCCGAAGCCGATCGGTGAAATGATCGGGATGAAGGCGTCATCCTGCAACGCTTTGACAACTGCGGGATTGATCGCGTCGATTTCGCCAACGAAGCCGATGTCGAGAAATTCGCCTGGCTTTTCCTTGTCCGGCATCTGCATCTTGCGTGCGCGGATCAAGCCGCCGTCCTTGCCGGTCAAGCCGACCGCCTGGCCGCCGTAGTGGTTGATCAGCATCACGATATCTTGCTGTACTTCGCCGCCCAGCACCCACTCGACCACTTCCATCGTCTCTTCGTCGGTAATGCGCATGCCTTGGATGAATGTGCCTTGCTTGCCGATTTTTTTCAGCGCACTGTCGATTTGCGGGCCGCCGCCATGCACGACGACCGGATTCATGCCGACCAGTTTCAGCAGGATCACGTCGCGAGCGAAGCCGTGCTTCAGGCGTTCTTCAGTCATTGCATTGCCGCCGTATTTAACGACGATGGTTTTGCCATGAAACTTGCGGATGTACGGCAGCGCCTCGGCCAGAATCTCCGCCTTGACTTGCGGGGAGACGGAGGTAAGATCGGCGTTAAGATGCGTCATGACAAATCCTGAAAAATGTTTTTCGGAATTTTACAGCGAAAGCACGGGTTTTCTTGATGAATTTCTGCAATACCGATTGAATTCTTTGCAGCTATCCGTTAGTCTTTTGCTCAAATGATAACGATAACACCATGACTGACTCCCTGCACAAACAACTGGAAGCAATGCGTCCGGCGCTATTGCGCTTCGCGATTCTGCAATTGCGCAATGAAACCTTGGCCGAAGACGTAGTGCAAGATGCACTGATCGCTGTGCTGGAAAAGCCGGATAGCTTTTCTGGCCAATCGTCGTTCCGCACCTATGTCACCGGCATCCTGAAGCACAAAATCATTGATGCGATGCGTGCCTCCAAGCGTACCCAGCAATTTGTTACGCAAGACGATCAATCCGAGGATGATGTCATCGATGCATTGTTTCAAGCGGATGGCCATACGCAACAGATGCCGCGCAACTGGGGCAATCCGGACGCAACACTGGAACAAAAGGATTTTTTCAGGATATTGGAAATCTGCCTGGAAAAATTGCCGGCCAACACCGCGCGTATTTTCATGATGCGCGAATGGTTGGAGCTGGACACCGAAGAAATCTGTAAGGAATTGGGCGTTTCCACGTCTAATGCTTGGGTGATGCTGTATCGCGCGCGGATCCGGTTGCGTGAATGTCTGGATCTGAATTGGTTTGGCAATCAGCCGACGCGGGCGTAATGCCGTCACAAATAGAGAGAAAGTATTCCAATGCGCATCAAAGTCACTTGCAAGGAAGTCCACCGATTAGTATCGGAAGAGCTCGATCGCGACTTGTCGTGGGCGGATCGGATGCGCGTGTATTTGCATCTGCATTTTTGGGTATGCCAAGCCTGTAAAAACTTTGAAAATCAAATGCACTTCTTGCACCGCGCGATGCGCCGCTTAACAGTGCCGGATGCTGATGCGGAAAAGCGCGAGCCGAAATGAGTTTGCGCTTGCGGAGCGTATTGCCTGTTAAAAAATGAACATCCATCCAGCTAGATGCAAGCATGCATTTCCTGTTGCGGAAAACCGCCCCTGATTTTGTCGAGCGCTTCTTTTGTCGTTATATCCAGATTACGCAATTGAAACGCCACCTTGGTAGACGATGTGCTGTACGGTGAGATGCGTGCGCTATGTACGCCTTTTTTAACCAGGTCGACCAATCTGTTTTGTGCGGCATCCTGCGTTTTGTAGACGCCCAGAGAAATCCCCCATTGCAAATTGCCCGGGTCTTTGATGATGAAGAAGTCGGTGATGCCAAACCGGCGTAATTCATTCGCTTTTTTATCAGCACCTTCCTTGCTGCCTTGCGATGGAATCGCGACGATGCGGCTGCTGATTTCTTCAATTTTGCGACGCGATAAACGATCGCCGAGTGCCAAGCTTGCCAATTGATTTTCAAACTTGAGGGCATCGGCATCAATGAAGTTGCCGATTTCGGTGCAAGCAATTACAGCAACTGCGGCAGGTTTTTTTTCTGCATCAACGACAGGATCGATGGCAGAAGCAGGTGCATTGCTGATGGTAGATGCGGACGTTGACGCGGAGGCGGGAGGTGCTGCCAATGCGGCGGCAGCCTCGCTGGCTGTAATCAGCTTGATTTTGTCGGCATTCAGCTGGCGCGACACGCGCGATGGTTCGCGACCATCGGGAATCAGCGTGTCGAGATAGCCGCGCTGATAAGCGAACAACGCGCCATTGGCAAGCAGCAAGCAGACAAAGAAAAATTTCAGCATGTTTTTGTTATCAGCCTCTGGATTGGGTAGCCACGACTTGCAAACCGGCTAGCACCAGATTATCCACCATCTGATGCGCAACGGTAAGGTGCGGTGAGATGGCACTGGCAGCGCCGCCGGATAAAATGCATTTCACCGCACTGTGCTCTACCGACAGAGCAGCCATCGCGCGTTCAATTGCGCCAACTTGTGCTGACAGGCAGCCGCTTACGATGGCGTCATCAGTGTTGTCGGCAAAAGGCCACAAGGTCACATTCTGCTGCGTTGCGTGTGGCAGCTGCGCGGTATTGCGTGCCAGCGAAGACGCCATCAATTCCAATCCGGGCAAAATCATGCCGCCGATGAAATGGCCTTCGGCCGTGATCGCATCCAGTGTAGTGGCGGTGCCGCAGGTCGCGACCAGCAATGTCTGCTTGGGAAATAGCGCATGCACACCGATGGCAGCAGCAAAGCGATCACAGCCAAGTTGTGCAGGATTGCGATAATCATTTTGAATGCCGCCCAGTTCGGGGACAGATTGAAACCATACCAGCGGCACAGGTTTGAGCCCATGCGCATGCAGCAGCATTTTCTCCAATCCATCATGCATGGCCTGCCCTGCCACATTGGAAATAAGCACCCGCGCTATGTGCGCGTCATGCCAGATATCGCCAAGCTTGTTCAAATCCTCCCGCCGCGCGGTGCCGTACGCGGACCAATGCCCCAGCGCAGCAGCATCCAGGCTGGCTGTTTCCAGCATCGCCCATTTGATTCGCGTATTGCCAGCATCGACCAGGAGCAACATTGCTTATCCCTTATCCTTTACGTAGCGAGACATCACCCGCCATCACGGCGACTCGCCCGCTTGCAGTATCAAGCAACAAACAACCGCTTGCATCGGCGCCGACCGCGATGCCATTATATAAAACGCGATCGCGATCTTGAATGACCACCGATTCACCGGCGTAAGCATGCAATGCATTCCACCGCTTCATGAAAGCTTTAAAGCCCTGTTCCTCAAATACGATCAACGTTTCCGACAAGCTGCTCAACAATGCTGCCATCAACGCGTTTCGATCCTGTTTTGCCAATTCCGGCGCATCAGTGACGGGGCGGTCAATCTGTGCTGCCAAATAGGCAGGCATCACCAAATTCAAGCCGATGCCGATCACAGCCCACATGCCGTTGCCGTGTTTGTCGACCGCTGTTTCAATCAATGTGCCACCGAGCTTTTTGCCATCTCTGAGCAAATCGTTTGGCCATTTCAATTGCGTCGTTACATCGAATCCGTCCAGCGCATGCACTAGTGCGACGCCGATTGCCAAAGGCAGTCCAACCATTTCCTGGACGGGCCGGTTGAATTTCCACGCAATAGAAAAAGTCAACGTCGCATTCGGCGCCGAATGCCACACTCGTCCGGCGCGCCCACGCCCGGCGGTTTGCTTTTCTGCGATCAGCAAAGTGGCACCAGACAAGGAGTCAATCTGTGCGAGCAGGTCGGCGTTGGTCGAGCCGGTTTCGGTAACCACCTGGATGTGGACAGATTGCGCAGCCGGGCGGCAGAGCGTGGCAATAGTTTCAGCAGATAAGGTTGGGTTCATATTGTGCATTGTAGCGGGATGAGTGATGTGCTGGAATGGCAGTGTTGTCAATAAAATTGGTTGGGGCGTGTCGTCCCTTAATTTGGGAGTGCGAACCAGTCGTATGCGTTGCAGGCCTAGGCGCAGCGACGCGACATAGCGGTGCTATGGCAAGGAGCTGCAACAACGGCATGCGGCGCATACGACTGGTTCCCTCCGGGTTCATGCCAAAGCGTGCGCTGGCGGCTTTGCATGGCTAGCAAAGGGAGTGAACAAGCAGTGCTTGTTCCCCTTTGCGTCGCCACACGCCTTGCCACCTCACGCTTTGGCATGAACGCATCTCCCAAATTAAGGGACGACACGCCCTAAGGTGACGTGCCTGCCATTCTCCCTTAAACTGAACGCATACGCAGCTTCATGACACAACTACACAACACAAGCAATGACAACGCATCATCACCATCGTCCGATTCAGGCTTCGACGTTTGCGCGCGTCGGTCTGGTGATGTATTTGTTGCTCATCATTTATGCGAGCTGGTATCCGTTTGTTGGCTGGCATAGCAATGGCTTATCACCTTTTGCCTATCTGTTTGCACCTTTGCCGCATTACTGGACGGTGTTCGACGTGGTGACCAATATTATTGGTTATGCACCTTTTGGTATCTTTGTCGTGTTTGCACTTTATCCTGCTGTGCGTGGTGTTTATGCGGTCGCGCTTGCGGCGGTATGCAGTGTGTTGTTATCAGGGACGATGGAAGCAGTGCAAACTTTTTTGCCGACGCGCGTGTCGTCCAATCTGGACTTTCTCACCAATATCGGCGGTGCCATTGCCGGCGCAATCATCGCTGCCATGTTGACGCCAAAACTTCTCGAAAGAAGTCGTTTTCTCCAATATCGGCGGCGCTGGTTTTTACGGGAAGCAGGTCGCGGTTTTGTCGTGATTGGATTATGGCCGTTGGCGCAAATCTACCCGCAAGGATATTTGTTCGGACATGGGCAACTGATACCGATACTGTCGAGTTGGTTATCAGACTGGTACGCGACGTCGATTGATTTAGGTGCGATATTAAGGCAGGGTGTGGAACTGAGTCCTGAGCAATATTGGCTGTCGGAAGCAATCATGACTGCCTGCGGATTAACCGGCGCATTGCTCACATTGTTATGTTTGTTGCGGAAAAATGCACCAACCGCATTGCTGGCAACGCTGTTAATGATATCTGCGCTGGCAGTCAAGGCAATGGCGAGTGCCTTGTTCTTCGCGCCTGAAAATGCATTTGCATGGCTGACGCCGGGTGCGCAGGGTGGTCTTTTATTCGGCACGGCGATGGTATTCGGTTTGGCTTTTGCGCCGCCGGTTGCACAAAGACGCATTGCCGCTGTCATGTTGGTCATTAGCTTGTTGGTCGTCAATATTGTTCCGGCCAATCCCTATTTTGTAGTGACATTGCAAACATGGGTACAGGGGAAGTTCTTGAATTTCAATGGTGCGGCACAATTCCTGTCGTTATTCTGGCCGTTTTTCGCATTGTGGTTCCTGCTGCATTCTGTACACCGTCAGAAAGAAAATTGAGCGCGGTGTATCATGATGGATTCCATGCTGAATTCAAGTTCAGCGACGCAGACAATATCCGATATGAGCGACAAACCTTATTACGAACAGCACGTTTTCTTTTGCATGAACCAACGTGACACTGGACGTCCTTGCTGCTTCAAAAAAGGCGCACAGGATGCGCAAGAGCATGCAAAGCAGCGCATCAAGGAGCTGGATTTGAGCGGGCCGGGCAAGATCCGTATCAACAAGGCGGGTTGCCTCGATCGTTGTGAAGAAGGTCCGGTCGTTGTGGTCTATCCGCAAGGCACCTGGTACACCTATGTCGATACACATGACATCGATGAAATCATCGACGAGCATTTGATCGGCGGGAAAGTCGTTGAGCGTTTGAAAATATAACGTCTCGACATGAACGCTCACACCCAACCATTCTTCCTCACCGGCGCAGCAGGGCAACTTGAATGCGCGCTCGATCTACCGAATGCAGAACAATTCGTCAGCCCGCGCGGCATTGCATTGATCGCACATCCGCATCCACTGTTCGGCGGCACGATGGACAACAAGGTCGTGCATACGCTGGCGCGCGCCTTTGTCGCATTGGGTTATGTCACTGTGCGGATGAATTTTCGCGGTGTGGGCAAATCAGCCGGCACACATGATGAAGGTCATGGCGAGACCGATGACATGGCGCTCTTGTTGCAATACATGCAGCAGCAATATCCGTCGTTGCCGGTTGCGTTGGCAGGTTTTTCTTTCGGCACCTTTGTGCAATCATTGTTGCAACAACGCCTTATTGCACAAGGCACGCCGGCTGAACGCCTGGTACTCGTTGGCAGTGCAGCCGGAAAATGGGCAATGCCGACGGTGCCGGCCAATACCATTCTGATCCATGGCGAACTGGACGAAACGATTCCGCTGACCGATGTTTTTGATTGGGCGCGTCCGCAAGATCTGCCGGTGATCGTGATTCCAGGTGCCGATCATTTTTTTCATCGCAAGTTGCAACATATCAAAAATTTCGTGGTCGAAATGTGGCATTGAGAATCACAGGACTATAATTCCGGCTAAGTTGATTTTCTTGCCTATCCCGTTGATGCGGGACTTCGCGATTTATTTATTAACCAAGCTTCATATTCGACAAACAATGAAAAAATTATTCGTGGCAATTGCCGCAACTGTTTTCACGCTTTCCATTTCTCAAGCGCAAGTTCTTCCATCGCCAACGCTCGCTGCCAAGTCATGGGTATTGCTGGATGCGACCAGTAATCAGGTGCTTGCATCGCAGGAACCGGCGATGCGGATTGAGCCTGCGTCATTGACCAAGATCATGACTGCATATGTTGCATTTGAGGCGATCAGAGACAAGAGACTGGATCTGAATCAGGTCGTCAATGTGTCGGTGCGTGCATGGAAAGTCGACCCAAGCAGTTCCAAAATGTTTATTGACCCTGCGACACCAGTCAAGGTCAATGATTTGCTGTACGGGCTGATTGTCCAATCCGGCAACGACGCTGCAGTTGCCTTGGCCGAGGCGGTGTCCGGTACCGAAGATGCGTTCGTCACGGTGATGAACCGTGATGCTGAACGCATGGGCCTGAAGTCGACGCATTTCAGTAATTCGCACGGCTTGCCAAGTCCGGACAATTATTCGACTGCGCAAGACTTGGCGGTGCTGGCGGAAAACTTGATCAACGATTTCCCGGAATTCTACAAAATCTATTCCACCAAGAGTTTTACTTATAACAAGATCACGCAGCCCAATCGCAATCGTCTGCTGTGGTCTGACCCCACGGTGGACGGCATGAAAACAGGACATACTGAAGCGGCAGGATTTTGTTTGGTGTCATCGGCGAAACGACCGAGTGCAACTGGCGAACGTCGCTTGATTTCCGTGCTGATCGGCGCCACATCAGATCAATTGCGGGCGCAAGAAAGCCAGAAGTTGTTGAACTGGGGTTTCCAGAACTTCGATACGGTAAAACTCTATGCGAAAGGGCAGGCGGTTGCGACTCCTGAAGTATGGAAAGGGTCACGCAATCAAGTCAAGCTTGGCTTTACACACGATTTGTATGTGACTGTGCCAAAAGGTTTTGCCGGGAAAATGCAGCCGGTGCTGGAACGCAAGGATCCGCTGATTGCTCCGATTGATGAAAACAGTAGAGTCGGAACATTGAAGATGATGGTGGATGGGAATCTCCTTGTTGCGTTACCGCTCGTTGCGCTGGAACAGGTTAATCAAGCGACTTTTTTTGGCCGCGCCTGGGATTCCGTGCGTTTATGGATGAAGTGATGTCATGCCGTTGCCAACTGATATTGATAGCCTGATCGAATACCCGAGCGAGTTTCCCATCAAGGTCATGGGGGCGATGCAGGACGACTTCGCACAAACGATAGTCGAAGTCGTCATCCAGCATGATCCGACTTTTCATGCGGGAAAAATGGAAATGCGCCCTTCATCGCAAGGCAAGTATCTTGCTCTGACGGTGATGGTGACCGCCGTCAGCCGCGAACAGCTCGATAATTTGTATCGTGCACTGAGCTCGCACCCGATGGTTAAAGTGGTTTTATAACAGACTGCCTCGATCGCGGAATCCATTCCACTTTATGCATTCCGCAACCTCTTCACCTATTTTGCGCGTACTTGGTCATGTCGAGTACGTGCCCACCTTCGACGCGATGCGTGCTTTCACCGACGCGCGTACAACCGATACGCCGGATGAAATCTGGATTGTCGAGCATCCGCCGGTATTCACGCTCGGCTTGGGCGCCGATGTTTCCCATGTGCTGAAACCGCAGGACATCCCCGTTGTACAAACTGATCGTGGCGGTGAAGTGACGTATCACGGCCCGGGTCAAGTGGTGATTTATCTGTTAATGGATTTGCGTCGTGGCGAACGGTTTTTCGCGCGTGAGTTCGTCAACAATATTGAGCAGGCTGTGATCGATACGCTGACCGCGTATAATCTGGCAAGCGAGCGCAAGCTTGGCGCGCCCGGTATTTATGTGTCGGATGGCGTATGGCAAGGCGCAAAAATCGCCGCACTAGGCTTGAAGATACGCGGCAACGGTTGTACTTACCATGGCGTTTCGCTTAACGTCGCGATGGATTTGACCCCATTCTCCTGGATTAATCCTTGTGGTTATGAGGGGCTGGCCACCGTCGACATGAAAACGCTTGGCGCTGATATGGCTTTGCAAGACGTACAGTTAGCGCTTGCTAACAATTTAATCGAGCGACTGAAAGGATAGCGTCAGCCAAGTTGTACACAATGATATTGCTGTGCATCCTGTCTTCTTCGCGATTCAAAATTATGGCTTCTGATCCCACCTACAACCCCACCGACAAGCAAAAAGGCGCCGGCAAGACGGCGCGCATCCCGATCAAGATCGTGCCGGCCGAACGGCTGCCCAAACCGGACTGGATCCGCGTCAAGGCTGGGTCGCCGTCGACGCGCTTTTATGAAATCAAGGATATTCTGCGTGCCAATAAATTGGTGACGGTGTGTGAAGAAGCCAGTTGCCCGAACATC
>DATBRC010000073.1:0-12699 GCA_036560485.1 Burkholderiaceae bacterium | reverse complement strand
CTCAACATTGAGTTCACCGCAGTTAATCAATCTGAAAGCACGCGTCAATGCCAATCGTGAACTAGCATCCGTGGAAGTCATTGGTGAGCGTATCTTTTTGGCGCACTTTCACGACAGGTTGTACCTGTGCACGCATTCGCGCAAACAAACGCGTGAGTTCGTAGACTGGCTGGAAAAGGAGCAATTTCCATCAGCGTTAGCGCAAGTGCCAGCATTTCTTCGCGTGCATGCCAAATTAGCACGCGGTGTGTATGACGAATCCGGAATGCCAATGTCGAAGGAGGCAATTGCATATCGTGCGCGCCAGGAAAAAATGATTCAGGAATTAGAAGACGTAATTCAAGGAAGACTTCCCCAACTGCCGGATGTTTTAAATATTGATTTGGCTCAAATTACCCGCATTCATGAGAATGCTGTCAGGGGCGGCGGATCAGATCCAATTTTTATCAAAGGGAAAGTGGCATTGGCAATGCGGCGTTTAATTGCCTGCTTCGGATTTGAACGCTTGCCGGTAACTTGGGGTGAATTGAACGGGATGCTCGATTATTGCAAATATCTTTGGATGGCATCTGGAGATCAATTTGTACCGGCAGACCTCATTCCGGATTGGCAAAAAATCAGCCGCAATATCGACCTGCAATTCGCGCCGTGGCGTATCCCCGCATTCGATGCATACATTGCAAACGATATCGACAAGCTGCGCCGCATTCATCTCGCCGATAAAACCATCGAACGCCTTGGCGCCGAATGGCAAGAATTGCAGTCATGTCAAGACCGATGTGCCGTTAAAGCATCGACGCGGTCACTATGAAGCTTACATATTGGCCAACATCGCCGAATTCTACAATGCACCGATTACACCTATGCATGGGATTGAACCAGGCATTTTGGAACGCTTACGCAAAACGGATCCAGATTATTTTCAATTCAATACGCCAATCAGCGCCGACAAGATATCGGTCGAGATTTTGAAATGGGCATAGCATCACCGGGCACTTGATTTATATGCCAAGCAATACCAGATCGATAAAATTTGTCGTTAGGTTTCCCCATGCTGGGTACCGCTGCGGGTGCGTGCAAAAAAGCTGCTGGAATTGCTTGAGCCCGTTGCGCAGAGCAATGCGGCTTTCTTCGATACTGCACGCCTGAGATCGACTGAATGAAGCGAGATTATCGTGTAATCGTGCTGATTGCACAATTCGATAGGACTGGAACATGATGGTATGCGTTGTCAGAATGGTTGAATCTCTTATGTGGCGTGATCCATGTTCGCTTCCTGTACAAATAACAGGAGGATAAAACGATCATGTCATCCAAATTTCATTTTTTGGTTGTCGATGATCAGGACATCGTGCGAAGTATCGTCGTCGCTTTACTTAATGCGCTCGGTTATACCAGGGTGTCTGAAGCTACAGATGGTAAAACAGCACTACAACTTCTTCAAACCGGCGATGTTCATGAAGAGCCAATCAATTTCATTATCACCGATTGGAATATGCCACACATGAATGGTTTAGCGCTGCTTAAAACAATCCGCGTCACAGAAGGCTTGCAACATTTACCTGTACTGTTCGTGACATCCGAATCGAGTGAAGAGAAAATCATTGCGGCTACAGATGCCGGTGTTGACGGATACTTGCTTAAATCTAATCTGAATGCTGATAATCTGAAAGTGATTATTTCGAACATCACGGCGAGGAAGGGGCGGGTACGCTGCTGCTAGGCTGTAGAAGTTGGGTTCTGATTTTAAAAATTGATCTAAATATTCCAAGTATTTTCGCGCCATACCAGGCTGTTTATTGGATAAAGTGTCAAAAATATTTCAGGAAATGGCAGGTCGGAATTAAAAGGTGCGAGGAGTGAAATTTCGCTTTTATCGCCATTGTTATACCTTTCACTGTTGATCTGTAGTGTGATCAGCTTCATGAGCGCAGCGATTTTTAGGGAGAGGCTCTTGGGTTTCCCGCTGGCGTCATTGGTATAGATTACACAAGCAAGTGTATCCATCTTGGATAGATTGCCCGGATTGCAAATCGGATATTTTGTAACGGCTTGCCATTGGGTGTCGAGACAAAATGGTGTGATATGACCGGCAGGCAGGTGGCTGAGCAAATGCTGTTTTGTCAGTACCAACGCAGGCTTGGCATCAGCAAGCGCGATTGCAAGCTGCTCTTTCAGATACGCCGGGTCTAGCGGCACATAAGCACCGCCGGCCTTCAGTATGCCAAGCAGGCCGATTACCATTTCAAGAGAGCGATTCACGCAGACACCGACCAGCGTATCGGGGCCAACCTGCAGTTTGCGCAAGTGATGTGCCAGTTGATTGGAGCGCATATTTAATTCGGCATAAGTAATTTTTGCATGATCAATAGTCACGGCAACATGCTCAGGTGTTTTTTCAGATTGAAGCTCGAATAATTGATGAATCGTTTTAGAATTTGAAAACGCATCGGCATGCGCATCGCTTTCAAAAAAACTCATACCTCAATCTCTTCCGATTCCTGCGAGGATGTTTCAATAACATGTGCAAGCTTGGCGATGGTGGTCGCTTCAAACAATGCCTTCACGGAAAGGTCGATTTGGAAGGTGCTGCGCATTTTTGACATCATTTGCGTAGTCAATAAAGAATGACCTCCGAGATCAAAGAAGTCGTCATGAATGCCGATCGGGCTAATGCCGAACAAGTCTTGCCAGATATCGGTAATCGACTGCTCCAGGATATTTCTTGGTGCGACATATTCCACTGACAGTTTGGGGCGCTCGCCTTGAGACCGGTCTGCTGCGGCAGCAGGCAAATCCGGATTCAATGCGGGATTGAGCAATGTGTTGATCTGGTGCGTATAGGCACGTACTGCATCCAGATCGATCGGGGAAACCAGCACTTGCGGCAGATGATTGGAAAGCAGGAAGTCGAAGATGGCCGGTGCATCCTTGACGGTAATCCCGTTCGACAGGTAACTGACTTTTTCGTGTTGCTTCTGCAGGTGCTGCGGCAATGCCATGTTGGCAGCCATGCCGACTTCCTGCCATGAGTTCCAGTTGATGGAAACGATATGGCTTGCTTTCGACAATTGTCTTTCATGTGCAAAGGCATCCAGAAAAGCATTGGCAGCGCAATAATCGACTTGCCCGACAACCGGTGCAATCGCTCCCATTGATGAGCACAGCATCAGGAAATCAAGCGGCTCCTGAGTGAACATCTTTTCCAGTAATGGCGCACCGATCAACTTGGGCGCCAGCACTTTATGCGCTTGCTTGACGGTCTTGCTCTGGATTGGCTCGTCGCCAGGCAAACCGGCTGCATGGAAAATGCCGTGTACCGCGCCGAATTCAGAGTTGGCCGTGTCTGACAATCTGGTTACATCCGCATTGTCGGTCATATCCGCAGCAATGTAACGTACGGTGTTTCCTTGTAATTCCATTGCTTGTATTTGTCGTATTTTTCGGCATAGCGCATCCTGTTCATCGTGCATTTGCAGATAGGAAGCCCACATCGCCGGATCGGGTAGCGATGAACGGCCAACCAGCGTGATTTTCACAGACAATGCTTTGTCGGCCAGATATTGGGCAAATGTCAGGCCAATCCCACCCAAGCCGCCGGTGATCAGGTAGTGGCCGTTGCGGCGCAGCTTGATTGGTATAGCAGATGACTGTAAAGGAATTTGTTCGAATGTTTGCACCCAGCGGTACCTGCCGCGATAAGCAACGACCGTTTCGGCAGCTTGCGAATAGATCTCGGCGAGCAGCAGGCGGCTTGATGTCTTGTCAATTGGCAGTGCGCCATTGATTGTGATATCGATGTTGCGGCACTTGATGTGCGGGTATTCCAGCGGAATCACATGACAAGGGCCAAGTGCGGTTGCTCTATCCGGGAAAAGCTGTTCACTGCCGCTGACGGAATGGATGCCATTGGTGATGACATTGATCATGACTTCCGTTGTAATACCGAGTTTTCCGAATGCCTGCGCCAAAAAAAGCAGACTGAAAAAATGATCATGCTGATCGACTGGTGCGTCCGTGTTTGACGGGCTCACTCCCCATAGATGGCTGATCCTGGTCGGGAAGCGGCCTTGTTGTTGCAATGCTGCGAATAGGCGCTCATAGTGCTCGGGCTGTGTATGGTCGATCGTAAACGAATCAGGCGATGCGGCAAGAAATACGTTGCTCTGTTTGACGATAATTAAATTGTCGCCATTGTGTCTCAAGTCGTCGATGAATATTTGATCCAGCCCATATCGATCCGAAAACACCAGATGCGTTGCCGATTCCGACGCATGCACGGATTCAGGCGCAATCGACACACTGGAGCGTTTCCAGGAAGGCGCGTAAAACCATTCGGCGATATCAGCATGCTTGCCGGCCGCTGCTTTACTCGCATGCTGATGCTGCCTCGCTGAAGGCTCAATCCAGAAACGCTTGCGTTCAAACGGATAACCGGGCAAGGCAATCCGATGCCGCCGTTGATCACGGTAAAAACCTTTCCAGTCTACTGCTGTGCCGTACAACCATAGCTTGCCAAGCGTGTCGAGCAGCGTTTCGCATGAGGATGATGCAGATTTTGGCCGTGGCAGTGTGGACAGGGTAATGAATTCATTCGTCTGCTTTCCTTGCTGTTTAGCCAAACCGGAAAGCGAATTGCCAGGGCCAATTTCGAGCAAAAGAGAGCGAGGCATCTGCATCGTTTTTTCCAGGCAATCGGCAAAGCGTACCGTGTTGCGCAAATGGTCGACCCAATAGCGCGGGTCTGTCGCCTGTTGCGCCTGGATCCAATCTCCACTGACATTCGACAGATAAGGAATGCGTGGACGTTCCAACCGAACTTTCGACAGGCATTGTGCGAAGTCATCCAGTATCGGATCCATCATGCCGGAATGGAAAGCATGGGATGTATTAAGCGTTTGAAAATCGATCTGCTGTTCCTGCAAGCGCTGCTTCAGCTTTTCGATGGCATTGCGGTCGCCGGAGACGCTGCAGATTTCCGGCGCGTTGATGGCAGCTATCCACAGGCCTTCATCCAAAAGAGATTGCAGTTTGTGTTCTGATGCAAGCACGGCCAGCATCGAACCAGGCGGCAGGCCGGCAATCAGGCGCCCGCGATGCGCGACCAGCATCAGTGCATCGGGTAATGTAAAGACACCGGCAAGACATGCCGTAACATATTCGCCGATGCTGTGGCCGACCATCACATCCGGCTTGATTCCCCATGACTGCAATAGTTTTGCAAGCGCGTATTCAATGACAAACAACGCCGGCTGGGTATATCGGGTGTTATTCAGTTGTGTCGCAGCGTCATCGATCCGTTCTTCCGGCGGAAACAAAATAGCGCGCAAATCAAGTCCCAGCATGGGCTGCAACAATTCGGCGCATGTATCCACCTCGCTTCGAAAAATGGCTTCATCTCGATACAAGTCTTTCGCCATATTCACATACTGCGAACCTTGTCCGGGAAACATGAAGACAATAGGATATTCGGCCGTCTCGGTTGCAAGCGTCGGCATGCTGCCGGGATCACAGACTTCGAGCAGGCGGATTGCATTGTCAACACTGTCGCATACCAATGTCCGGCGATGATTGAAACGACGGCGTCCCACATGACCGGTATAGGCAACATCGGCCAGATTCAGGTCCGGATTCTTCCTGAGGAAATTCGCGAGCTCAACGGTCGTCGCTTCAAGCGCCGTGCGTGTCCTGGCTGATAATGTCAGCAGATGGTATTTACGCGTATCGCCGGATGGCAAAGCCGGCGGCGCCTCCTCCATGATCATGTGTACATTGGTGCCGCCGAAACCAAACGAGTTGATGCCCGCACGGCGCGGCATGCCATTGCTTTGCCACGGACGCAATTCTGTATTGACGAAGAAAGGGCTATTGTCAAAATCGATTTGCGGATTCGGCTTGTCAAAATTCAGGCTCGGTGGAATGACTTGATGCTTCAACGCCAGCGCCGTCTTGATCAAACCGGTGATGCCGGCTGCGCATTCAAGATGGCCGACATTGGTTTTGACGGAGCCGATTGCGCAATACTGCTTTTTATCGGTCGACAACCGAAAGGCCTGTGTCAATGCATGCACTTCGATTGGATCGCCCAGTGGCGTAGCAGTGCCATGCGCTTCAATGTAGGTAACGGTATCGGCGGGCGTATCGGCAGCGATCTGCGCCTTGGCAATCGCCATGGTTTGTCCGCTGATGCTGGGTGCAGTGTATCCGACCTTGTCGGCGCCATCGTTGGTGATGCCGGTCCCTTTGATGATGGCATGGATGGTGTCGCCGTCACTGATCGCCTGCTCCAATCGCTTCAGCACCACGACGCCGACGCCGCTTCCGAACAGGGTGCCGCTGGCTTGTGCATCAAAGGCACGGATATGGCCGTCCGCGGAAAAGATATTGCCCTCACTATGCGCATAACCACACTTGTCCCAGTCGCGAATACTGATCCCGCCAGCCAATGCCAGATCGGATTCGCCCGCCTGCAAGCTTTGGCATGCCATATGCACTGCCACCAGAGAAGTCGAGCATGCTGTCTGCACGGTCACGCTGGGTCCGCGCAAATTCAATTTGTATGAAGTGCGTGTCGCCAGATAGTCCTTGTCATTGCCGATCAGGCACGCGACATCGCCAACCGATTTTGTCAGCTCCTGATTGGAAGACAAATTATTCAACAGGTAAGTGCTGATCGATGCGCCGGCAAAGACGCCAATCTGGCCGTCGAACGATGAAGGATCATAGCCGGCGTTTTCAAGAGCGTGCCAGCTGCATTCGAGGAACAGGCGATGTTGCGGGTCGGTGATCTCCGCCTCTCTCGGCAGAAAATTGAAGAAGTCGGCATCGAACATATCAATATCGTCCAGTAATGCGCCTGCATTCACAAAATGCGGATTGTTGCGCATGGCATCATCCATGCCGGCCTTTTTCATTTCTTCATCGCTGAACGGCCGGATGCATTCCACACCGTTCGTCAATTTATTCCAGAATTCAGTTATATTTTTCGCGCCCGGAAAACGGCCGCTCATGCCGATGATTGCGATCATATCTGCGCTCTGGTTTTTTCTCACATGAGAAAAATGATCGGGCAAACGGTCATGCGCCGGCTCTGCATCCGACAGAAATCCGGCAAGCGAACGTATGGTCGGATATTTGAACAAATCTGCAAGTGTCAATGCTTTGCCGAATTCCTTGTTCAATCTTTCGTGCAGCAACACAATCAGAGAAGAGGTGCCGCCAAGGTCAAAGAAATTGTCCGTGACGGATACGGTTTTCATGTCAAGAATTTCTGCCCACAGCAATGCCAGTTTATGTTCGGTTGACGTATCTGGTGCAACGGGTGCAGGCGCCACACCGGTTGGTGTGGCATCAATGCCTGCCGCTATATCTTGCCATTTCCAAAGCGATACAAGTTTTCCTTCCTTGAATAATTCTTTGCAATGCATGCGCTGAATTTTTCCGCTCGATGTCCTTGGCAACGAACCTGCCTTGATCAAAAGCACTGCGAACAAATTGAAGATGGCGTGTTGTTCGCCAAGCGCTGCCTTCAATGCCACAAGCATGGCTTCGAAATTGATCTGATGGCGATGTTCGATTTCTTGTACGATAACGAGCCTTGATTGTTCGTCATGCTCTATTGAGAATGCAGCGCAGCCATTGGCACGAAATGCCGGATCGATTGATTCGACCGTCACCTCAATATCTTGCGGATAGATATTTCGGCCATTAAAAATCATCATTTCCTTCATGCGGCCGGTGATATACAGCTCACTTTGATGGATGAATCCGAGATCGCCAGTGCGCAGGAATGTCTCGTTGCGACCGATTGGCGTTGCTGAAAAATTCGCCTGATTTTCTGTGATGGCGCGCCAGTAACCTGATGCTACTGATGGACCATGCACCCAGATTTCTCCAATTGCATTTTCAGCGCATTGAGCAAGCGAAACAGGATCGACAATGATTGCCTGATGTTCGCCGGAAGAGGCAATGCCAGTCGATACAATCTCAATCGCATCTGCTTGATTGGCCGAAATATTGACGGTTCCATTCTCAAGCGCTTTTTTGTCGATGGAAAGCGTATGAGGCCATGCATGTTTATTCTTGTGCATATTGGCTGAAACCAATAACGTCGCTTCTGCCAATCCATATACCGGCGTAAAAGCATCTGCCTGAAAACCGCATGGAGAAAAAGCCTGTGCAAAACGTTTCAATGTACCTGGGCGAATAGGCTCTGCACCATTAAGTGCGAGCTCAAGACAGCTCAGGTCAAGGTTGCTCTTTTTTTCATCGGTGATTTTGTTCACGCATAGCTCATAGGCGAAATTCGGCGCGCCTGTAATGCGGGCTCGATAGTCGGATATCGCTTTCAGCCACCGATAAGGACGCAGTAAAAATGCCGATGCCGGAAATTGCACACTATGGCAACCGGCGTAGATGCATGAAAGAATGCCCCCGATCAAACCGAAATCATGATGCGGCGGCAGCCATGATACGACCACATCCTTTTCGCTCATGTTGAATGTAGCTGTGCTGAGTGCGACGTTTGCCAGTATGTTTTGATGGGCCACCATCACGCCTTTTGGCGTGCCGGTGGAACCCGATGTATATTGCAGAAATGCGATGGTTGATGGTTGCAGCTCAGGGCGTTTCCAGTTGAGCGATTCATCCGGCATGCTGTCTATCGTCAGCCACGTTAATCCATCCATGATGGCGTTTGCATCGATATGCAGCTCTTCAATGCGTGTCAGCATGCTTGCCATAGCAAGTGCGATACGGGGTTGCGCGTCCTTGGCAATCAATGCCAGTCTGGGCAATCCTCGCGCGTTGGTGGGAGGTAAGGCTGGAACCGCAATCACACCTGCATACACACAACCGAAGAACGCACAAATGTATTCAAGTCCGGCGGGCAATACCAGCAATACGCGATCACCTGCTTGACTTGTTTTTTGCAAATGTGCGGCAATACTGCGCGCTTTTCGGTCAAGCTCGGAGAAAGTAAGTGTTCCCCCGAGCTTTTCACCATCTTCAAGAAAAGTAAAAGCAGTCTTGTCAGCCGTACCGGCGTCGTCTGATGCCCGGTACCGGAGTAGGTCCAACAGCGTGGAGATCGGAATATTATTTACGGTATCCATTGTAGTTCCTGGACGAGGATATCTTGGCGTCGCAATTTGGCGAAAGAGAGATTCAATGATGTGTACGCAACTGCAAACCTGATTCCGCATTCATCGATTCGATCAAACTGTGCGGCCGCATGTCCTTCCACATATTATTGATAAAGGCGAGACAGACCTCTTTTCTGCCTTCGTAGCCGACGTCCTGCCATCCGATCGCGTTTTGTTTATACGCGGGCCATATGGAAAATTGTTTCTCGGCATTGCTGACTACTTTGTAGAGCATCTCTGTACCAATTTCGTCTCTCATTTTTGCTCTCCTTGATGTTTTCTCATCCAGCTGTTGATGCTATGTTCGGTTATATGCCGAATCTGCATTTTCGAATCGCGATATTTGTTGGAGCAAAGTTAGCATTCGAGATCAGCGCCGTACACTAGCCAGCGGGCTAGTAGGCCGTCTAGAGCTGCAATCGGAGTACCGAGAGAATCAAACGCCTATCATCATCCTGGTTGAAGGATGGAAAATTGGCTCAGCTGCGTGACGAGCGGGAAGGGGGAAGCAATCCAATTTCTTTGGCACAGGCGACAGCCTGGATGCGCGTGCTGACACCAAGTTTCTGGAAAATCTGGTCGACGTGATACTTCACATTTGCCTTGGTGGTATTAATGATCGCGGCAATTTCCCAATTCGATTTCCCCTCGTTGATCCAGGAAAGAATTTCCAATTGGCGCGCAGTAAGCTGTTTCTGCGGCGATTCGGAATGGAAATCGAACACGGGGATCAGTGGAGAAATCCTGGCCAATGCATGATGAAGATGGGGCGTAATCAAATTGAGAATGGCTATCTCATTCTGACCAGCCTCGACAGGCAGTCTTGAAAAAATGAAGTAGCTGGAGAATGGTCCGCTCAAGTCAAGTACGCCATGTCCAACGCTATTGCGCAAATCATACTTGTTGAATAACGCAACCCAATCTTGCGGAAATTGATGATCGTCGCGCCCTGACTGATAGATGACAGGTTGCTGTGTTTGCCGCCATAACTGGATCAATGGACTGTTTACTTTGCCGTTGGATTGCTGCAAAGCATAATAATATTCAAGCGGATAATCGCGATTCAAAAATTTATGGACGTAGTTGCCGTCCGGCCCGGTGCCGCCAATTCCACAGATCATGATTTCATAAGGCATCAGCCTTGCAACCGGCCCCGAAATCATTGTCATGAAGTCGTTCGGCGTTAATACCTCCGTACAGGCATTCAATACATCGAGTAATAATTTGTCTCTATCCATTGCTCGTCAGTCCTTGCTGCACCAAGCTTATTTATTGTTGAATTGCGTCCTAGCCACATGGTTAGTGTACGCCAAGCCGCGTCACAGCTATATTAATTTCAATGATTTCTTCCGGCTATGCAAGCAGCTTCACCCTTTTATCCCAATTTATTTCGTTGCAGTGCAAAAAAGGATTGTCATGTCAGCCATTACTGTTCGTCATTTGAATATCGATTTGTCGAAAGGATTTGCGTTGCACTGGTTGGGAGACGATGCATTCCGTACGCAGTTTTTTAATGCGTTGTCCATGAGTTTCCCGATCGGTGAGCAATGCTTTATCGATAGTGTCCGCGCAGCGTTGCCATTGTTAAGCGATGTGGCGATGCATGAACAGGCACAAGGATTTATCGGACAGGAGGCGACGCACCGGCATCTTCATGCGCAATACAATCGCGATCTTGCGCGCCAGGGGTTGCATTTTATATTGGAAAAAATGATCGCCTGGCGCATCCGTAACCTGGAAGTGCTCAGTGTCAAGGATAGGATGGCTGTTACAGCTGCATACGAGCATTTCACGGCGATCCTGTCGGATGGCATCCTGTGTTGCCCACCTTGGTTTGCTGACGCGCAGGAGCCATTGAAGACGCTTTGGTGCTGGCATGCTATCGAAGAGACTGAACACAAGGCAGTTGCGTTCGACGTGTATCACGCAATTGGTGGCGGCTATTGGCGCCGGGTGATTTGGTTTGCGTGCATTGCGCTGTTATTTGCAACCGATACAGCGATACAGACTGCACATAATTTGCATCGCGATGGCCATCTGTTCAAGTGGTCGACATGGCGAAGTGCCTGCACATTCTTTTTCGGACGGCAGGGTTTGGCGAGGCTATCAGTTGGCCACATTCTGAATTATTTCCGGCCGAATTTTAAACCTTGGCATCATGATAATCGCGCATTGATGGATGCGTGGCTGAATGAAAAGGCAGCGGTGTATCGTGAAATCACACACACTCATGTTGCTTGACATGATTTGAAGCGGCACTGCATTGACATCAGACCCCATTCACTACATTTCTTCCGAGATGGCTTCTTGCAAAATCGATGTGATGATTTTGCCGAGTTGTTGCACATAAGGTTTTTTCAACATGGTGTAGTGATTGCCGTCGATCGTATTGACCGTAGGTTCATGCATGCGCCAGTCCATCGCGAAATCGACAAATGCCGGGAAATCAGCGGATGCAGGCGGATGTGCTGCATTTGCCCAGAAGACGTGCAAGGCTCCATTTATTTTTTCAGGCAAAAAACCAGCCAGCAATGCCAGGTGCCGTTCCGTCGTTTTGATTTGTGATTTCAAGTGCTGCCAAACTTCAGCGGTGATGGCAATGCCGGTCCATTGTTCCAGGTAAGGCAATGCAAACATTCGCCGCGCATCGTGGAAGAAATCGTCGATTGATATATCACTATCGGCAAGCACTGTTTGCATATCGTGCAGCTCGGATGGCGTAAAGGTATTGCTGCGTATCGAGGCCAGCGTCGTTACTGCGGCAATCAGCGACAATTGTGATGGGGACGCTTTGACGCTCGCTAGAATTGGTCTGCTGTCGAGGAGGCAGACAGTATCGACTTCATGTCCTTGCCTTTCAAGTTCCTTGGCAATGGCCATCGCGATGACTCCTCCGGTGGACCAGCCGATTAGCCGGTAAGGCCCGTCCGGTTGCGCATCGACAATCGTTTTGCAATAAGCACACGCCATTTCTTCAATCGTGGAAAATTTCAGCGCCACACCGGCGACTTCAGGCGATTGAATGCCGTAGAGCGGGAATTCCTCTCCTAATTGTTCGGCAATTTCGCGGTAAAAGGAAATGTGGCCGCCAACCGGATGAATGCAAAACAGCGGCCGGTCGCTTCCATGCTGCTGAAGCGGAACCAGAAGGGATCGGGCATGCTGTCCTGCGTCGACCATTTCAGCAAGGGCGGCGATGGTGGGCGCAGTGAATATTGTCGCGACGGGAAGACTGATGTTTATCCGGCTTTTGATTTCCTGGAATAACTCGATAGACAGCAGCGAATGTCCGCCCAGCGAGAAGAAATTATCCTGCACGCCGACCTTGTCAAGGCCGAGCAGGTCGGCCCAGATCGCAGCCAGCGTGGTTTCCAGCGTTGTGCGCGGCGCCACATAACCGGCCGCACTGCGGGTTGCATCCGGCGCCGGCAACGCCTTGCGGTCGACCTTGCCGTTGGGCGTCAGCGGCAACTGCTCCAGCAACATGAAACGGGCCGGCACCATGTAATCGGGCAGCGAGTGCGACAACGTCGCGCGCAAGGCTTCCACCTCATCG
>DATBRC010000072.1:0-23897 GCA_036560485.1 Burkholderiaceae bacterium | reverse complement strand
GCTGGCAACAGGTTGAGTAGCAGCGGGAGCACTGTTTTTAGCGGCATCGTTTGCTGCGGCATTGGTATCGTTTGTTGATGTTGTGCTGCAAGCGGTGAACAATAAAGTGCTGGTTATGATTAACGCCGAAGTTGTCAGTGTACGCATTTGGTTTCCTTGCATTAAAAGAGTTGAATTATTCTAAGTGCTGGTTGCTACTAATGGAATGATATCGCTTTCGTTTTAAATAAAGCTATATTGGGAAATAATTGTACTAGATAATTCTTGAAAATTAGTAATTCCTAGCGAATATTACCGGTATGTCCCAAGGAATAGCGTCCAGGTTGTGGCCAAACAGTTAGCCCATGTGGCTCTTTCCCGACCGGTATGCTTTTGACTTTGCCGTTTGAAGTATCAATCATATAAACCACATCATCGAAGCGGCCCGAAAGCCAGAGATACTTGCCGTCCGCACTGACGTTGCCCATATCCGGGCTCCCGCCACCCGGGATTGGCCAGACGGTCTCCACCTTGCGGGAGGCAAAATCAATGACGGCCACGCTGCCTTTGCCATGTTTTCTGCCATGAATTTTACGTGAACCACGATTCGCAACATACAGTTTTTTTCCATCCCGGCTGGGATACAAGCCATGCGTCCCAATGCCGGTAGGAATAAACCCTATTTGTACAAATGTTTCTCCATCGACAAGAAATACGCCATCCGCTTCCATATCGGCGATATACCAGACCTTGCCATCGGCGGAAATACGAATGTCCTGTGGCATCCCGCTCCCGGCAGTGCAGATTTCAGCGGGTTTGCCATCCGGGGAAGGCAGCGCAGTTTGCTGAAAGTCCTTTTTGGCAAGCTTCAGGTAGCCGAGCACACTACGTTTAATGAGGTCGATCTTGACCAGGCTGCCGTCAAATTCACAAGTGAAAATTGCATATTTTCCATCGATTGAAAAGTCGGCATGATTAATGCCGCCGCACTTGTCGGTTACGATGGATTGTTGAAGTTCCATCGTGTTCGGATTGCGAAAATCCAGCCGTTTACGGCTTTCAGCAACCACGATTGCCGACTTTCCATCCGGCGTGAAGTACATGTTGTACGGATCGTCGACGATGATTTTTTTACCGGGTTTGCCGGTTAGCGGATTGATTGGCGTCAGGCTGCCATCCATTCTTCCTTCAGCATTGTTCGCTACCCACAGCGTTTTCATATCCCATGAAGGAACGACATGTTGTGGATTGACGCCGACATTGAAGCGATCAACAACTTTCTGTGTATCGGGATCGATCACATACACATCCCCCGATGTATGGTTGGGCACATAGACACGGGATAACGCGCCTTTCACCGCGGGACTGAATTTTCCGGCAGCCGCTTCGCTATACAGATTTTTCGGATCAATGACTGGCGGCATGCCGGGAATAGTCGAGACGATATTTGTAGAAGCAACCGGTGTATCTGCATCCGCTGTCGGTAAAAACCTTCCGATCAGCATGCATATGCATAGCATTGCAACCAAGTGATACCGATATTTCTTCATGTCTATTCAAACTCCAATAATTAATTAATGACGACTTACGTAAAATCGCCGCAGCCGCGTTGTCGCTCCTAGTCGTACGAGTTGTACTGCCGTCGTCGCGACGTCTTGCTGCAACGATTTTGCGTAAGTCTATTAACGCTTCAACGATAAAATTTTCATTTGGTTTTTCGCGAAGCGGATTCGTGTTGTGCGACAGCCTTTCTAATAGCATCAACGGTTTGCGCCACTATTGCGTCGACACCGATTTGGCCAAGTTCAGCAGTGGCACGCCGTGGGTCGCCATCTATGCCATCACCTTTTTCGAAGTGTAATTCACCATGTAGTTTCTCTTTTCTAACTAAACGTGGATCGATTGCCAGCATCAGTGAAGTATCGGCAAGTCCTGCGTGATTGCCAATTTCTTCGTCCCGATATCCCCGCGCTTTTAATGACCGCACATATTCGGTTTGTGTCACGCGATAGTATTCAAGGGCTGCATATGCTTTGGCGGGTGTGCCGAACCAGTCTCGGTTCAGTTGATCAGCCACTGTTTTCAAGCTTGCTTGATACCCGCCATGATCTCCCAGAAACACAATATCGCGAAAGCCATGAAGTTTGAAACTACGCGCTGCTGATTCCAGAGTCTTTTGAAAGACCGTTTCAGGAACCGTTATCGTCCCGGGAAATTTCATATGTGCTGTCGGCGGAGAAATGGTTCCCTCAGGCACATATGCAATAACCGGTGCGACCAACGCATTGCCAAGTGTTAAAGCTATTTTTTCCGATAATGCTTTTACACGTGCATTATGTTTGCCCAATGCAATGTACGGCCCGCTTTGTTCTGTGCCGCCTATTGGAATAATGACGATTCGTTTTCCGGCCTGGATTTGTGCTTGAAGCTCGGTCCATGTCAAATCCTCGATAAAAACGGATTGGGTGTTTTGTGCAAACGCGCCCAGCGCCCAGGTTAAGGCCAGGATAGTGAGCGGGGTGCGTAAAGTTTTTGAATGCATCAGTAAGTAATAGACGTATAGACGACAGTTTTATATGGTACAAGGCGCGAAGCGACAGATTATCCCACCAAAAAATCAAAGAAGTAATAATTGGTGAAGATATTTCGCGCGCCTTCAATGTACTCAAGACATCAAAAACGATCGGCCCTTGGCCGGCACATGGAAAAATAAGGAATGACAGGGAATGCGTTCTAAAGTTAAAGCGTGATATGGAATGGCTGAACAGCCATAAAGACAGAGGGCAGCAATGCGTTACTTTAGTCTTTTTTTAGTCCTTTACATCGTTGAATGTAGCTTCTTCGCTGCGATAGTCTTCTGCGCATGTTTTATTGCAAAAGCGCCGAATGTTGTCGAGCGGTGCATTGCAATACCAACATGCACCTTTGGGTTTAAGCGCCAATGTGTTGACTGCCTGGGTGGATGGCGGTGCATTGTCTGTTTCTTCCTTCTCGGATGATTCGTCAACGTTTCCCATGATGTACCTATCAGTAACAGTAACGACCAAAGCTGCTTGTATAACAAAATATTAGCTTTATCTTACAACGAAATTGCATCAGTTATTATTGACTGTCATTCGGTACTAACAAGAAGTCTGTAAAAAATACATTTTGTATCCTGTTTGTGTTCAATACGCTATTAGCTGCATTTTTAAGAGACTCTTGAAGCGCCTGCAAGCCATTGGGTCCAGTCGCAATTTTAGGGTCTACATCTGCCAATGAATTTCTTAATATATTTTCAATTGGTGCTTTATTTTTTTTCAGCCACGCTTCATTTTCGCTCGAAACTTGAACAGAGATATCTGTTTTGATTGAGTAGTTCTGGTTAGTGACAACGATGGCGTTGAATTTTGCATATGCCACCGGACTTTGGCCCTGTGTAGTGATCCACGCGAAATAAAATCCTGCTAACAAAAGCGCCAGCACTGTAAGTACAGTAAAAGCTACAAAGTATTCTTTTTCCGAACGTTTTGCCATCCCAAACCTTAGTAAATCAATGAATCATCAACCGCATATTGAATGCAGCGCATATCAAAACAGTGCATACAATCTTTATCATAATTTCGTTATGCAGAGTCTGCAACAAAATGGTTTTGAATAGCTTGTTCTTGCTCAGGTTACCGTCTTGTAATTTATGAACTAAACGATGCGCTTTTCACCACTCTCTTATTCAATTCGCAAGAAGTGCGCCATTTATTTCTTCAAATTTAAGATGCTTCGTGAATTTTTACATGCATATTAACTGAACTAGTGCTTGTGCACTTATGCCAGTCATAATGGCTTTGACAACATCACACCAAAGCTATGGATCAGCAACGGAAAGTGTGATGAGTTGGTGATTACATCGGGATGCTTTGCCGTATAAAAGCCGGCAAGCATCCGATGAGGTCCGAGTAATTTGAAGTGCGCCGCGAGCGCATACGCACTATCCGATTAATGCGACATTAATACCGGGACGGTCATGCTGTTTAATATGGTCAGCGTGACGCCGCCTAAAATCACTTCACGGAAACGGGTGTGGCCATATCCTCCCATCACAATGAGATCGGATTGCAGATCGGCCGCTGTGGTCAGAATCGCATTGCCGATGTCATTGCTGGTGTTTCTCTGCACGACCTCTACTTTAATATTGTGCCGCGCCAAAAAGAGTGCAATATCTGAACCCGGTTGTTCACCATGCACGTCGATTTGCGAGGATGCGTTGAACAGCGCGACAGTCACATTTTTGGCGCGCTTTAAAAGCGGAATGGCGTTGGTGATTGCACGTGTCGCTTCCATGCTGCCGTCCCATCCAACCAATATATTTTTACCGACATGGCTGTATTGACCCGCATACGGAAGAATCAAAACAGGACGCGCACTATTGAGCATCACATATTCCGGAAGATCCGACTCCAAGCTGGATCCGGGCTCGTCAAGATCGGTTTGGCTGACGACGACCAGATCGCTGTATCGCGCTTGCAAAGCCAATCCGCCTGCCGGCTCATCATTGACCAGCCGTTTTTCGTAAGACAGCACGCCTAATTGTTTTGCGATTGAATCGAATTCTGCGAGCGCATGATTGGCGCTTTCATTCAATGCATCGATTTGCGCTGCGACGACTGTCTGGCTGATATCGATCCCGCTATCCTGGTAAATGAAGCGCGAGATACCCGTCATTGCTGCACCGATCAAATGTGCATTTTCCGCAAGCGCTATTTCAGCGGCAAGCTTGATGCGTGCCGGTGCATGCTTTGACCTGTCTACGTGTACGAGAATGGTTTTGTATGACATGTTGTATTCCCTCATGTTGTGTGGAACAGTTTGAATATTGAAAATCCGCGATCAAAAATCCATATCCAAAGCGTAAGACCTGACATCACCATAGTCCAGAAAATAATGAACACATCAAAGGATTGTTTGGGAAAATTTGATTCAGATCAAGTGAGGGCACAGGCGGTTTTTAATTTCATGATTCCGCGATAAAACGGCATAACGGCATATTCAATCTAGCGTCTGCCGATAACGGCCAAGTGCGACGATTCCCGCAACCAGCATGAATGCACCGATAGGCCATATGTTGGGAACGATCTCGGAGAAGTGATTTCCTTTCAGTAAAATCCCGCGCACGATACGCAGAAAATGCGTGAGCGGCAGCATCTCGCCGATCATCTGCGCCCATTGCGGCATTCCTCGAAATGGAAACATGAAGCCCGACAATAATAGCGACGGCAGAAAAAAGAAGAAGGTCAGCTGCATCGCCTGCAACTGGTTTTTTGCTATGGTTGAAAATGTAAATCCGACCGCAAGATTGGCCGCCATGAAGACAATCAGCGCAACCGACAACAATGCCAGGCTGCCGACCATCGGCACATTGAACAGCAGGCGCGCTGCACTCAGAATGACGACTACCTGGCCATAACCAATCAGGATATACGGAGCGATTTTCCCTACCATGACTTCAATCGGGCGGGCCGGTGTGGCCAGCAAATTTTCCATCGTGCCGCGCTCTCGTTCGCGCGTCATCGCGAGCCCGGTCATCATCACCATCGTCATCGTCAGGATCACACCGATCAAACCTGGAACAATGTTGTAGCGCGACAGTCCTTCCGGATTGTAGCGGCGTTGTATGCGCACCTCGTATGGCGCATCGGCAGTTTGCAGATTTGATAGTGCTCCAGTCATGTCGCGTGCCAGCGCCTGCCTGCTGATGCCATTGAGTGCGGCCAGGGCATTGCCTGCAGCTGCAGGATCAGTGGCATCTGCAGCAAAGAGAATGGCCGGATGTTCGCCGCGAATCAAGCGGCGTGAAAAGTCGGATGGGATCACCAGCACAAATTGAACCCGGCCTTCCGCCATCAACCGATTGGCTTCCATTTCACTGTGCGGCCGGTCGGTGATGCGAAAATACTGCGAATTCTCCAGTGCCGCAACGAAGCTGCGCGAGAACTCGCTTTCGTCGGCAATGACCACTGCCAGCGGCAAATTTTTTGGATCGGTATTGATGGCAAAACCGAACAGGATCAGTTGCACGATCGGCACTGCAACCATCATGGCAAAGGTTAATCGGTCGCGCCGTATCTGGCGAAATTCCTTGATCAGGATAGCGAGAAAGCGCGACCAATTCATTTTTCGCCATCCACATAGTTGTCCTTTGCATCCTGCATCAATGCAATGAAGACGTCTTCCAGGTTCGTGTCTATTTTCTTGATAGTCATTCCATGTGTCGCATAGGAGGCCAGTGCAGAATCGAGCGCATCTTGCGATGCCGCGCTGGCATGCAGCGTCGAACCAAAAGAGGCGACCGTTTTGATGGATGGATTGGTACGCAATATCTTTGCCAGTTCGACCAGTTCCGGTCCCTTGATTTCATAGGTCACCAGTCCTGTACCCGCGATCAATTCGGCTGCCGTGCCTTGCGCCAGCAGATGGCCATAGGAAATGTAAGCCAGTTCATGGCAGCGTTCCGCTTCATCCATGTAATGGGTCGACACCAGCACCGTCAATCCGCCCGCAGCAAGCGCATGCAATTGGTCCCAGAAGTCACGACGCGCTTTGGGATCGACACCGGCAGTCGGTTCATCGAGCAGCAGCAATTTTGGTTCATGCAGCAGACATGCAGCCAAAGCCAGCCGCTGCTTCCAGCCGCCGGATAATGCGCCCGCAAGCTGTGTGCGGCGACTGCTCAGTCCCAACCGTTCCAGCGTTGCGGTTACTTTGGCATCGCGGTCAGACAATTCATAGATGCGGGCGATGAAGGAGAGATTTTCTTCGATACTCAAATCTTCATACAGTCCGAATTTTTGTGTCATGTAACCGACCTGACGCTTGATCAATCGCGACTCGCGGCGAATATCGTAACCGAGGCAAGTGCCTTCTCCTTCGTCCGGCGTCAACAGTCCGCACAACATGCGGATCGTGGTGGTTTTGCCACTCCCGTTGGGTCCCAGAAAACCGTAGATGCGGCCCTGCGGCACACGCATATCGAAGCGGTCAACGACAGTCCGATCACCGAAACGCTTGGTCAGGCCATGCACATCGATGATCGCATCTGTGCGGGTATCCGTCATTTTTGATGATTGCTATCGGCGAGCCGGATTTCCAGCGGTTGTCCTGGATGCAACCGTCGCGCATTGTCTGCAGAGGGACGCGCCTCAATCATGAAGACCAGCGTGGAACGATTCTCCTTGCTGTAGATGAGCGGCGCAGTATATTCGGCTTCACGCGAGATGTAGCTTATTTTTGCCGGTATCGGTGCGCCGCACTTATCGCAGCTCAACGCAATGTCCTGTCCAAGCCGCAGCATGCCTAGAACCGGTTCCGGCACAAAAAAGCGCGCCTTGATATTTTCCGGCGGCAGCAAACTGACAACGGGACTGCCGGCCGGCACCAATTCTCCTTCCCGGTACAGCACGTCTGCAACGTCTGCCGCAACGGGGATGCGCAGAGTTTTTTGTTCCAGTTTCCAGTTGGCTTGTGCAAGTTGCGCCTGAGCGGTTTGCACATCGCGTTCTGCTGCATCTATTTCATCGCTGCGGGCGCCAAGTTTCGCAACACGCAATTGTGCGTTGAGTTCGTTGACATGTCCCTGGTCGCGTTCGGCGGTACTGCGCGCTTCATCAAGTACCGCAGGCGAAATGAATTTGTCGGCGACCAACTGTTTTTGGCGCACAAAATTCGCCGAAGATAATTGCAATGCCGCTTGCGCCTGCGCGAGTTGGGCTTGTATAGCCGCGATTTCGTCGGGGCGTTTGCCTTTTTTTAGATCTGCGAGTTGAGCTTGTGCATGTTCGACGCGAGAAATTGCTTCTACGCGTGCAGCGCGTTCGCTTTCCTGTTCCAGTACAAATGCGGGCGTGTCGCGAGCGACCATGTCGCCTCGATTGACATACAGTTTGGTCAAAGTACCTGCAATCGGACTGGCCAGGCGCACATAGTCGCCTTCCGCATAACCGGAGAAAAAATCATTGGATGCTCCGCTGCAGCCGACCAGGAAAGTCAACACAATCGGCACTGCAAAGGTGAACATGATTTTCATAGTTAGGACTTACGCAAGATGGAGGCGCAAAATAAAATCACCGTCGTTCCCGCGCAAGCGGGAATCCATGCTGGGCTAGATGGATTGACGTCACTATGGATTCCCGCTTGCGCGGGAACGACGAATTTATACATTTTGCGTAAGTCCCAATCGTTTCTTGCCGATGGTAATCAGGCTGAATGGCAAGAGCCATAAAGTAACGCAATGACAAATGCCCTGATTGCCTTTCCAATATGACGATAGTATCGAAACAAGCGAATGCAGCAAGATATCGTTTGGAAAAATTTGATCCACATCAATTTAAAAAACCATGCCGGTTTTTACCATGAATTCATACAAAATCAGTTTTTCAGAAGAGAGTCACGCATGAGCGTCAGAAATCTACCGTATTTATTTTCTCCACATTCGGTTGCGGTCATTGGTGCGTCGGAAAAACTGCATAGCGTTGGCGCTACGGTATTGCATAATCTTGTGGAGGGTGGTTTCAATGGTGACATCTTTCCTGTCAATCTTAAATACGACACGCTATTGGGGCGCAAGATGTACCGACATATCATGGGCATTCTTTGGCGTGTAGGATAGCTGGCAATTTGATGACCTGGCTGGCCTGGGGTTGCGGATTTTGCAGGATAATGATCGACCGAAGGGAATAGATAAAAAGTAGAACGGAAAAACGCATCGCCGTCCGACCAGCGTGCTGGCGGACACGTTACGCAGGGACAGCATCCCTTAGGGTTTTGCTTTCTTCGCAGGTTTCAACTTGCCGGAACCGTTGAGGGTGACCGCTTGATGAATGAGCGTCTTGAAAGCGGATTCGTCCATTTTTTCACCTTCGCGAATGTCGATCGCGCGGCGTACGTTTCCATCGAGACTCGAGTTGAACAGATGTTTCGGATCCTTCAGCGATGCGCCCTTGAGGAAGGTAAGTTTCACGACACTCTTGTAGGATTCGCCGGTGCAGATGATGCCGTCGTGCGACCAAACTGGAACATCCCACTTCCACTCTTCGACGACGTCCGGGTCTGCTTCCTTGATGAGCTTGCGTATTCTGCCGAGGGTTTCCCCGCGCCAGCCTCCGAGTTCGGCGATTCTTTTCGAGATGAGTTCTGATGCCGGCTGGCTTTGGCTCGCGTCTGACTTTTTCATGTTTTCATCCTGGTTAAGTAGGGTGGAAAAGATGGACAAATTATAGCGATTGTTGCGATGCGCCTCAAAAGAACATTGCTCTCGAAATTCTCGTCTTGCATTGACACCATTGACCATCTTTTTTCTGGAAGACCTGTAGATAGAAATCTGTGTCTGTTCGCTGATCGATTGGCGGTTGAAAGGACGCGACTTCATTGGCTGTAAGCGGAACGCATACAGGCCAGAGAGAAAATGTGAGGATAGCTGCAACGCACACAGTAATGATGGCGAGGGCTTTGCGCATTTTTTTAGTTAGGTAGGGTGGGCAGGTTTTTGTGCCCACGCGGTAATGTCATCATAAATTATTTGTTTGAAGAGTAGAGCAACAATAGGCATTGTGGTTGTATTGAATTTATTTGATGCAGCGTGGGCACAAAAACCTGCCCACCCTACGAGACTGAGTTAATTGATTTAGAAGTTGGTGAACGCAAGGAATGAACAAATACCGTAGGCCGGAAAAGCGCAGCGCCTTCCGACGATTGAGATTTTCGACCGGCAGCAATGTGTCGGAAGGCGCTGTGCTTTTCCGACCTACGTGCTAGAACTCCATTTTGGTTCCGCGGGCATTTTTTAAACGAATTTGATCAAAGCACTCAGAGCAAACAAGTTCAGGTCGTGAATACCAGACCCAAAGCCGATAGCCTATGAAGGGAATGGAACCAATGACCAGCGACACCATGCCACAACGGAAGCACTGTCCCTGCTTCGTTGAAGGATCGGTGTCATCAATCATTGCGAAAAACCCCCGCTTTTTCCCTCGTCGCAAGTGACGACAAATAAAGGCATATTTGAGGCGACCATGCTCATCACATAATGTCGTTGTTTGCGAAATCTCGGATTGGCTCATGATGCCCGACGCGTTGTATACGACATCGCGTGATGCATAACACCACGGCCTGTCGTATATTCTGCCAAGGAGTCCCGCTGTAAATTCGCATGCATATTGACTCTCCGATGTTTCGATATGTTCTTTACATAGCCGAGTTGGCCAATAAAATCTTCCTTATTGAACCACGCCGAATTTTGTTTTGCATCATTTTTATGTCCGTATTGCGTTGCATGCAGGAACTATCAAGAAAAAAGTCTCTCAACCCGCAACAACATCAACACCCCCATCACCGCAAAGATCCCTGCTGCAATCGAGTGTACCAGTTTCATCGGAATCTTCTGCGCGAACTTGTTCCCCACAAATACCGCAGGCACATCCGCGATCAGCATCCCCAAGGTGGTGCCGATCACCACCCTCAACGGCGCGTTGTAATGCGCGGCCAATGCGACGGTCGCCAATTGTGTTTTATCGCCCATCTCGGCCAGAAAGAATGTAATCAGCGTTGCGCCAAATACGCCGAACCGGTTGGCAACCTGTGTCTCTTCCTCTTCAATCTTGTCGGGGATTAGTGTCCAGACTGCCATTGCAATAAACGACAGCCCGAGGACCCAACGCATCACATCAGGGCTAACCGCCGAGGTGATCCATGCGCCGAGTGCACCGGCCAACCCGTGATTGACGATGGTGGCGCACAGTATGCCGGCAATGATCGGCAGCGGACGTTTAAAGCGTGCTGCAAGGATGAATGCCAATAATTGGGTTTTGTCACCGATTTCTGCCAATGCGACGACGCCAATCGAGATAAATAGAGCTTCCATGCATTCCTTATAAAACGCGCTTTCAATGCCTCTAGTGACTGGGACACATCGTGCAGTCGATATCTTGTTAAACACCCGGATTACAAAAACCTTGCAAAGGTAATTTGCATAATTATTTTGATGTGAATCAACCTAATTCATATCAACGCTTTTAAAGCTTCAAAATTTTACCCTTCTAGCGCCATCTTGGCGACTCAGGTGAAGCATCTGTGGCAAACACTGAAATACAATTACAAGACAGTGAAGCAGTTCGCGATTGCGACGACACTGTAAAAGTGGTTGGCATACTGACCGGCAATGTCGAATATATTAATGGCCGCAGTCACATCTGAGTTAAACTCCTCACGGAGTGTCCAACCAAATGTCTTCGTCAATGCGCGTTGCCAAAGACATTCGATTAGACGCTCACCATTTTATTCAAGGGGAAGAATTTGAGCATTATTGAAAACCGACCATACAATGAACTGAAAATCGGCGACAGCGCCAGCCTGAGCCGCACCTTAACTGAAGAAGATATCAAGCTGTTTGCCATCATGTCGGGCGATGTGAATCCTGCGCACGTTGATCCCGAGTACGCCGCCACTAGCAAATTCAAAAAAGTGATTGCGCATGGAATGTGGAGCGGCAATTTAATTTCCACCGTACTGGGCACCATGTTGCCGGGGCCAGGCACCATCTACCTGAATCAATCGCTGCGCTTTGTTCGTCCAGTCGGCGTGGGCGATACAGTGACAGTCACCGTGCAAGTCGCAGAAATGCAAGACGAAAAACATCGACTGAAACTCGATTGCACAGTGACCAACCAGAATCAAGAGAAAGTAGTGACAGGCGTTGCCGAAGTCATCGCGCCGACGGAAAAGATTTCGCGTCAGCGTATTGAGCTTCCGGCGATCCGCCTTGTTGACAAGGCTTGATCGCAAAATAGCGCAACCTTGATTGTGCGTAAAGTGTACGAGTTGTGACTTGATCTGACACATCCTGTCAGATCAGATCGCGATTACTACAATTAAACCGTTAGATTTTTTTAAACCAGGCGACACCGAGATAGGTTCTTAATGACGCAACGATTCACAGTGTTGATGCAGGCGTTGTACTGTGCGACGCTCAATGTTCTCGCGACGATCTACCATGACCAATCCTTCTTCGGTAATGTAAGGTAAAGCGCTGTCCGTTCCTTTACGCCGATCTTGCGATTCGCGTGCCATCACAAATTTGTTTATTTGGCTGCTACTGGATATATATTGACGCGTCTTATGCAGAAAATCTTTGGGTAAGCCGTTAGTGGAATTAATCATTGGGTACTCCGATTCAACGGATTAACTATCATCATCTCATACCAATATATGTGCCACTGAGCACGACGTCCAATTTTAATTTTCCATACAACATATTTCCCCCGCGAATATCAAACCGCAAATGGAGTAATTTTTTGTAGTATTGTAGCGGTGGCTGAAAGCCATCTTGCCGGCGCTGGCGTGGTTTTGTTCAATCTGCGCTCTATCACTCCATCTCATGATGGATCATAAAATATTGGGGGCATTATGTTCAATTTAACTGTTGGCTGGTGGGAACTTATACTTCGTGCGGTCGCAACATATGTATTCATGATCGTCTTATTGCGCATTACGGGAAAGCGACAAGTCGGGCAGCTTGCTCCATTCGATCTTGTTCTATTGCTTGTTCTGAGTAATGCTGTTCAAAACTCAATCAATGGCGGCGATAATTCTCTGATCGGCGGATTCATCTCCGCAATTTCGCTGGTCGCTGCGAACTATACGCTTGGTTATATTACTTATCGAAGCAAACGCATTGCCGGATTGGTTGAAGGACGCCCTCAAATATTGATTCATAATGGCCATTTATACGCCGATGTCATGCACAAGGAAAAAGTCACACAGCATGAACTGGATGCGGCACTCAGGCAAGCCGGCGTAGCATGTATTGAGCATGTCCACTTTGCTGTTCTGGAAAACAATGGACAAATCAGCGTACGCGGGTTGCCATCTAAAGCATGAGAACCTTATAAAGCAATAGTTCATTTTGTGTCGTTGCGCCTAGCCAGTGGCATTGTGTTAGACGCTCTTAGTGTGCTTGCCGTGTCAGTGTCACATTTCATAAAAATGTTCGCTTCTGTACTTGACCCTAACGTAACGTCAGGGCGTACGCTGTCTGCATTCTTCGGCGTCGATGGCCTCATCACAAATTGACATTGGCAGGGCGATCTTGCGGAGATGGATCGATTGGTTGTTTTAATTTTGGCTCCCTTAAATAAAACCTTAAAGCTGAATTCCCATGAAACGATTCGCTCTCTCAATGTATGCAGCATCCATCGCGGTTCTTCTTTTTGCAAATATCGCGCTTGCAGCTCCGGATGAAGAGTTGCTCGGAAAGGCGCAGGGCTACCCAATCGGCACGCCTAAAACATGGTTCTATGATGAGAGTGTTCGGGTTGGGTCGTTTTCCAATGTGGACAAGATTCTGCCATTTCATACCCTTGAAAAATCCGACATGCCTGCTGGTTTAAAACGCGTAGCGGCTACTCCGGATATACGGTACACATTCCAAGGACAATCTTATTCGGTGGATGATTTTCTTCAGCATCAGCGGATCACCGGTCTTCTGATTATCAAGGATGGAGAAATACAACTTGAGCGCTATCAATATGATCGCAAGCCGACAGACCGGTTCGTGTCGCATTCAATGGCCAAGTCGATTACGAGCCTGGCAGTTGGTTTTGCGTTGGAGGAAGGGAAGATCAACTCGCTGGATGACAAGGTTTCAAAATACGTTCCGGAACTAGCAGGATGTGCGTATGGCGAAACCAGTTTGCGTAATCTTTTGCGGATGTCGTCAGGGATTAAGTTTGTAGAAGATTACAGCGGACATGATGATCTGACGAAGTTTATCAAGATATGGTTCACCGACAGTCTTGCCAAAGCGATTTGCGCATTCAACGAACGCGACACAAAAGAAGGGGATCAGTTTCATTACGCCACAAGCCAGACCTACATTCTCGGGCTCGTTATCAAGCACGCTACGGGATTCAGTTTGTCGGAATATGTCGATGCCAAAATATGGAAACCAATGGGTGCAGAGGCTGATGCGAAGTGGACCATAGATTTGCAAGGCAATGAGATGGCTGGCGGAAATTTCAATGCAATCCTTCGCGATTATGGCCGCTTGGGTATGCTGCTTGCCAACGACGGCATGCTTAACGGTAAGCAGATCCTACCCAAGAATTATCTATTGGAAGCAACCGATTGGCGCAAACAACCTGATGCGTTTGCACCGGGGCATGCAACGTCATCTTTCGGATACGGCTATCAGTTCTGGATACTCCCGAGTGACACGCGCAAGTTCGCGCTGCTCGGCGTATATGGTCAAACAATCTATGTCGATCCAGAGTCGAGATTGGTGATGGTGCAAACTGCAGTAGCCAAGAACGCATCGGTACGCAAAGAATCGCTCGGTGCGGAATCCTATGCGTTATGGAACGGCGTCGAACGACATTACCAGAATGCGACTGACGTAAATCTTCCTCCCGAAATCAAACAGGTTTTTGATCAGATGTCCGCAGCATGGGTCAAGAAGGACCTGGATGGTGTGATGGCCCAGTATCATCCGCAATACATGAGCAGTACCGCAAAAAATCTCGACAAGCTGCGCGCCATTTATTCCGAAAAGTTCTTGCCTTATACAAAACGCTTTGAGTGGAAGATTAGTTCATTGCGTATAGAAGGCGATCTTGCCTATATCAACGGATCAATTGATACGGACGTCGGGACTTTTCCATTGCCAAATGATATGCAACTCATAAAAGACGGAAATCGTTGGTATATCTATGGTAATCAAAAGGCGCCTAAAGATTAGAGCAGTTTTAGCCAGACTAAAACTGCTCTAGTGAAATCAGCCGCATTCTTATTCAAGAGTCTGTACAAATCCTGAAAATATCTTCGGAACCAGCCTTGCTAAAAATTTTTACTTTCGCATATAAATTTTCTCTCGCCGTAAGCATTTTTATCCCTTACCGCTCCACTGTATTTCCATAGCGCTTTGCTGTTACATGCAGAACAGCACGGGTCGTGTGATTCTTGTCCCATATCAAACTCCTTCCAGGCATCAAGCGCAAAATATTTTTGCTGATGAATTACGCAGATAGTGCAGAAGTGCCTTTACGTGTCCTTGTACGTTTATCGAAAATTATTCCTATATGAAAGGATGTCATCATGAAAGCGTCTCCAAAAATTTCTTCATTTTGCATGCTTGCACTTCTTATCCCGTTGCTATTGCCGTTTACAGCAATGGCGGAAGGCGAGGTGGCAGGTCAGATATTCATCAATCCCGCTGACATCAAATGGGGTGACGCGCCGCCCAGTCTTCCGAAGGGTGCAAAGCTCGCCGTGCTTTCCGGAGATCCTGGCAAGGAAGGGCCGTTCGTTATTCGGTTGAAGGCGCCTGCGGGCTACAAGATTCCACCGCATTGGCATACGCAAGCTGAAAATCTGACGGTGATTTCCGGAACACTTTACCTGGGAATGGGCGACAAAATGGACACGGCGCAAGCTCATGCGTTAAAAGCGGGCGGATATCATTATCTTCCTGCGAAAGCGCATCACTATGCATTTTCGAAAGCGCCAACCGTAGTGCAGGTGCACGGACAAGGCCCTTTCGATATCAACTATATCAACCCTGATGATGATCCGCAGCGTGCGGCTAAAAAGTGATCTGTGTTTCTGGATGATTGGCAGTCGCAGCACAAAAACGCACCATCAATGATGCATTTCGAAAGAGGGCTGCGCGTCTCAGCGCAGCTCTCTTTTCAACCGGCTTTATATGACATCCGCCGTTTTAATAGCGGTTGCATGATCATGCGCGTTGCCGGGAACTGAAGCGTGGCGATTGACCGCACTCAGCACCGCCTTGAACGATGCCGTCACAATATTGGCATCGATCCCCACGCCGAAACAGGTTGCCCCGTTGTGTACACGCAGTTCGACATAGCACGCGGCTTGCGCATTGGCGCCTGCACTGATTGCATGCTCGTGATAGTCCATCAGCTTGATCGGCATGCCGAGGGCATCCACGAATGCATCGATAGGACCGTTGCCACTGCCTTGCACTTTGATCGCTTTGCCATCGCGTTCCAGATCAAGCTGGACGGAAACCGATTGATCGGCATTTTCCGTCATGTGGTGACTGCGATATGCATAGGGCGCGTGTTGATCCAGATACTCCCGTTTGAATATGGCGTAAATGTCATTCGCTGCGATTTCCTTTCCAGTCTCGTCAGCCGCCAATTGAATAGCGCGGCTCAATTCGATCTGCAACCGGCGCGGCAATGCCAAGCCGTACTCCTGTTCCAGCAGATACGCCATGCCGCCTTTGCCGGATTGGCTATTCACGCGGATCACGGCATCGTAACTGCGGCCAAGATCCGCTGGATCGATCGGAAGGTAAGGCACTTCCCAGATTGCATCTGATTTTTGCTGCGCAAAGCCTTTTTTGATCGCATCCTGATGCGATCCTGAAAACGCGGTGAAGACCAGATCGCCGACATACGGATGGCGCGGATGCACAGGTAGTTGATTGCATTCTTCCACACATTGCCTGACCTCGTCGATGTCGGAGAAATCAAGCCCAGGATGCACGCCTTGCGTATAAAGATTCAACGCCAATGTCACCAAATCGACGTTGCCGGTTCGCTCGCCATTGCCGAACAGGCAGCCTTCGACGCGATCTGCTCCTGCCATGACGGCAAGTTCCGCCGAAGCCACGGCAGTGCCGCGATCATTATGCGGGTGTACGCTCAGGATGATGCAATCGCGTCTTTCCAAGTGACGATGCATCCATTCGATTTGGTCGGCATAGACATTCGGCGTACTGCATTCAACGGTCGATGGCAAGTTGACGATCATCTTGCGTTGCGGCGTCGGCTGCCACACTGCAGAGACGGCATCGCATACTTCCTTGGCAAAATCCAGCTCTGCCATGCTGAAGGTTTCGGGTGAGTATTCGAAGACCCATTCGGTCTCCGGCCTTGCATCGGTCAATTGTTTGATGAGGCGTGTACCCGATACCGCAAGCGCTTTCACTTCATCACGCGACATGCCGAATACGATGCGCCGGAATGCCGGTGCAATCGGGTTGTACAAATGGATGATGGCACGCCGTGCGCCTTGAACCGATTCGATCGTGCGGCGTATCAAATCTTCGCGCGATTGCGTCAGTACTTCGATCGTTACATCATCGGGAATGCGCTGCTCGTCGATCAATTTGCGCACAAAATCAAAATCGGTTTGCGAAGCAGAAGGGAATGCGACTTCGATTTCCTTGACGCCGATTTTGACAAGGAGTTCGAAGAAGCGCAGCTTGCGTGCCGCACTCATCGGTTCGATCAACGCTTGATTGCCATCGCGCAGATCGGTGCTCATCCAGATTGGTGGAGTAGAAATTGTACGGTCTGGCCACGTTCGGTCAGGCAATTGCACAGGTTGGAAGGCGCGATATTTCGCAGCCGGATTAGGCGACATCATGATGGATATCCTTTCGAAAATTTTTAGATCAGGGAAGCGTCGAAGAGTGGCTTGTCGGGCTGCCGGACTGCCACTCAAAAACTAACGCGAGGCCCGGCAACCGATCGGCAGAGGTAGCAGCGCCAGCGAACGCGCAAAGATCATCATGGCGATGAGAATGCCATTGATGAAAATTGCGGGTATCGACTTGAAGTGCATGTGATGCCTGATTTAAAAATTTCTAAAGGATGCTGGCTGAGACAGCCGGAAAAACAAAGGAATGCGGAGATTTAGCGCGCTAGTAGCAGGCGCGCCGGCAGCAGCGCTAGCAGGACGCTAACGGAGTGCAGTAGAGCGGAATGTGTATATTTTTCGGTGAACATGCGACTACTGTATGAGATAGAGATCAATCTTGTCAAGAATTGATAAGCTGCTAAATACGCTGTGCGCCAAGCATTCTTGTGTTGGGCATTAGTTTGAATGCGTATTGAAAATGAAACATGGAATAAATAGATGATGCAAAGAACTATTTCTAAAAACGCCACTCTGAGAGGTGAATTGAGTTGCGTCTTCTTCTTTGCCTTTTAATCAAGTGTGATTTTGGCAAGTTTGTCTAGAGCAGTTTTAGCCTGGCTGTACACGGCCAATCTTGAACCTGTGATGCTCACCGTACCTCACGTACGGTTGCGCTTCTCGGCCCAACCTTGGCTCGTGTATAGCCAGGCTAAAACTGCTCTAGTATGCGAAAGTGTTAAAAATTGTTGCATAAAAATGACAAAAGTTTCTTTGGGCATGCATCACTTCGAGATAATTACTTTCCCATGTGCCAATCGAGACATATCCGTGGCATAACTATCAACTGGGGTAGTTTGCTAAATCGGAGAGCGGTACTGGTTTTGATAAAACCTCAACAAAATATCGCGACGTCAGGTGCATGATTCCCTAAACGCCGGGGAGAAATTGCATTCAATGCACGTTTGTAATTGCATCAATCAATTAGGCTTATTCTTCAACTGAGACAGTATGGACAACAGCACAATTTTTACCAAAACTGCCAAAGGCGTGAATGAGGCTGTTGGTAAAACCAAATTCCTGTCGCGCGATCTCCGCAAAGTACTGAAAGAAATCGACGGTACAGCAACAGTTGGTGCTTTACAGACAAAGCTTGGCGGCTTTGCAGAAGAGAAGCTTTTCAAGCTGCTGGAAGAACTCGCTCAGGGTGACTACGTCCGTGAATTTCAGCAGGCTTCCGGCGATTCCATTTTTAATTTTACGGAGAATCCCAAGCTTGAAGATGCAATGTCAAAATTGACAATCGGGGATTTTTTACGTGAGCTTGAATCCGAACCTCAGCCGAGTCAAGTCACCGATCTCAATTTCAGGTCTATTGCGCCACCTAGTCAAAATAATCCGGAAATAATAGCACTCAAAGCCCGCAATGATGAATTCCTGCGTGCTGAGCAAGCCGAGCGATTGAAGAAAGAATCGGAAGAGAAGGCAAAAGCAGAAGCATTATCCAAACAAAAAGCGGCCGAACAGGCGCGCCGTGAAGCGGAAGAAAAAGCGCGTAAAGAGATAGAAGCGCAAGCCAGGTTGAAAGCACAAGAGCTGGCTCGCCGTGAAGCCGAAGAGAAGGCAAGGCGTGAAGCAGAAGCCAGAGCAAAGAAAGAGGCGGAAGAAAAGGCGCGTCGGGCAGCAGAGGCGCAAGCTCAAAAATTAATTGAAGAACAAGCCAGACAAAAATTGCAGGAATTGGCCCGCCGCGCAGCTGAAGAGAAAGCAAGGCACGAAGCGGAAGCTCGCGTAAAGAAAGAGGCGGAAGAAAAAGCGCGCCAGGCAGCAGAAGCACAGGCCAGAAAATTGGCAGAAGAGCAGGCCAAACAAAAAGCGGAAGAGCAGGCGCGCCGTGAGGCGGAAGAAAAAGCAAGACGTGAAGCGGAAGCGCGTCAAGAGGCAGAAGCGCAAGCCAGAAAACTAGCGGAAGAGCAAGCAAGGCAAAAAGCGCAAGAACTGGCACGTCGTTTGGCAGAAGAAAAAGAAAAAGCAGAAGCAATAGAGCGCGCAAAAAAAGAAGCGGAAGAAAAAGAGCGCCGCGAAGAAGAATTAAAAGCACAAAAAATAGTGGAAGAGAAAGCGCAGCAATTGGCGCTGGAGGCACGCCGTGCTGCGGAAGAACAAGCAAGGTCGTATGCCACTGAAGCGGCGCAAAGGGATGCGGAAGAAAAGGCGCGTCGTGAAGCGGAAGCTTCGGCCAGGAAAGAAGCAGAAGAGAAGGCAAGGCTGAAGACAGAAGACCAGGCACGCCGTGCCGCAGAACTGAAGGCAATGCGTGAAGCAGAGGAGCAGGCAAAAAAAGAGGCTTCGGAAAAAGCGCGCCTTGAGGCTGTGAATCATGCACGGCTTAGTGCAGACGAATATGCTCGGCATGCCGCAGAAGTGAAGTTAAAACACGAGGCCGAAGAGCGGGCAAAAAAAGCGGAAGAAGCGTTGACGCGCCGAAAAGCGCAAGAACAATTCCTGCGCGAGTCGGAAGAAAAATTGCGACGCGAAGCGGAGGAGCTGGCCAGAAAAAACGCAGCCGATCAAGCGCGACGCGAAGCAGAAGCGCAAGCCAAAAAAGATCAGGAAGAGTACGCAGAACTGAAGGCGCTGGAACAAGCACGCCTTGAAGCTGAAGAAAAATCCAGGCGCGAAGCAGAAGAAAAAGCCAGGAGAGACGCGGAAGAGCAGGCCAGGCTGGAAGCTGAAGAAAACGCACGGCGCGAGGCCGATGCGCGAGCGAGAAAAGAGGCGCAAGAAAAAGCAATCCGCGTAGCAGAAGCACTTGCGAAAAAAGAAGCAGACGACCGGGCGCTCCGGGAAGCAGAAGAAGATGCACGTCGCATAGCAGAGGCGCAAGCGAGAAAAGAAGCAGAAAAAAAGGCGCAGCAAGAGACAGAGGCAAAAGAAAAGAGGGCTGCGGAAGAACGTGCCATTCGAGAGGCCGAAGAGCGTGCGCAAGAACAGGCAAAACGCGAGGCAGAAGAACAGGCGAAGAAAAAAGCAGAAGAAAATGCCAAGCACGAAGCAGCAATACAGAAACAAAAAGAAATAGAAGAACAAGATCGGCAGAAAGCGTTGGAAAAAACACGCAAGGAAGCGGAAGACAAATCCTGGCGTGAGGCCGAAGAACTTGCGAAGAAGCTGGCTGCAGGAAAAGTGCACGTCGATGATCCTGTAGCACCCTCTTCTTTAGCGAGTGAAACGCAAGAGGATTTCAACAGCCAGGAAAACAGCCAGATAAATAGCCAAATAGATAGCGTGGTTGGTGAAGAGGACAATAAAAACCTGCCAGATCAGTTCTCAAGTAAAGTTGATGCAGGGCAGAAGAAAAGAACGAAACAGGACGCTCGTAATGAGGCGAAGAGATTAGCGAAACAGGAAGCGGAAGATAAAGCCCGCCGAATCGCCGAGCATAAAGAAAAAATTCGCCTTAAACGACAAGAAGAAAAGGACGAAAAAGCTAAAGCAAAAGAAGAAAAGGCAGACAAGGCTTCTTACAAAAGAAATGAAAAGCTCTACAACAACAGATCCTTCAATTTTGGAAAACCGATCGTACTGGTATTGTTTTTATTGATCCTGGTGGGATTTGGTCTTGTTCATGTCATTGCATTTAACGACAGGATTCCGCAGCTCGAAAAAATAGCCGGCAGTCAGTTTCAGCAACCGGTCAAGATCAGGGAGATGCATCTTGCGCTGGTGCCGCAGCCATATTGGCGCCTTGATGGTGTTTCAATCGGCAAGGATGAGCAAATTAAAGTGCCGGAAGTAAGAATCATGGTCGATTTTGATTCGCTATTCAAGGATCAGATGGAGTTTAAATCCATTCAACTGACTTCTCCGGCATTGAATGAGGAAGCGCTGGGCTGGCTCATGTTTGGAAAATCCGCAAATGGAAATTTGAAGTTGGCGAAAATCAGCGCAACCAACGTCAAACTCGATTCACAGAATATTCATTTGCCGCCAATCGATGTCTGGTCGGAAGTCGGCGACGATGGCAGCTGGAAAAAAATCGTGCTGGACTCATCAGAAAATAAATTTCATACCGAGCTGATACCGCAAGTTGATGGGGTGCTAATCGACATGACTGCTGGTTCGTATACGTTGCCATTTGGCTCAACACTGACGCTGGATACCTTTAGCGCAAAAGCTGTAGTGCATCAGAACGAAATGAATGTGACGGAGTTTGGCGGGAGCTATTACGGTGGCGTAGTGAATGGCAATGCGCAACTGAAATGGGGCGCAACATGGAGCGTCAAGGGTGACCTGACTGCCAAGTTTATCGATGTGGGCAAGATGGCGCCAGCGCTGCTTCAGGATAGCAAACTCGATGGCAGCGCCAAGTATTCATACCAGGCCAAAACATCCGAAAAATTGTTGACCGCGCCGTACCTGAAAGGCAGTTTCATTATTCGCAATGGCACGTTGCTTGGCGTTGATTTTCTCAATTTGCTGCGTAATTCCAAGGCCGGTGGAAAATCGCAGTTTAATGAACTGACCGGGAATGCGAGCTATGAAGGCGACAGAATTCAATTGGCGAATGTGCGTTTGAATGCCGGTCTGGTCTCTGCATATGGTTATGCCGGGGTTGACGGCAAGCAGAACCTGAACGGTAACTTTGTCGTTGACCTGAAATCGGCCACAATGCAAATGCGATCAAATCTCGCGCTGTCAGGCACACTCAACGGACCGGATTTTCATCGTTAATGCGGCTTGATTGCTCCATGATTGGATTCCTTGTACGGGCTGAGTCAGATTCAAGTTCAGAAGGATTCGATTGAAGACGATTGTATTGGGTGGGTATGGAAATTTTGGCGCGCGCATTTGCCGTGCGCTGGCAGATTGTCCGGAAATTGAACTTGTCATCGCAGGTCGCAATGTACAACAGGCTGCGACTTTAGCAACTGAATTGGGGCATCGCGCCACGTCAATATATCTTGATGTTGCCCATGGGGATTTGGCACAGACCTTACGTGCCATTGGCGCAGAACTCGTTATCCATACTGCCGGGCCATTTCAAAATCAAAGCTATGCTGTTCCTCAAGCCGTTGCGTCAGCGAATGCGCATTACATTGATTTGGCTGATGGCCGCAGGTTTGTGTGTGATTTCCCAAGTGCGCTGGATTCCATTTTCCGCCAATGCGGGCGTGTTGCCATTTCAGGAGCAAGCACAGTTCCAGCGCTTTCATCTGCCGTTGTCGACTACCTAACTTGTAATTGGCAACAAATCGAATCCATCGACTTTTGCATTGCTCCAGCGCAGACGGCGCCACGCGGCGTTGCTACCTTGGCTGCGGTATTAAATTATTGTGGCGCGCCGATTCAGGTTTGGGAGGAAGGTAACTGGCGTGTGCGCTACGGTTGGGCAAATCCGGTGCGCGTCGAATTTGCACGTCTTCGCCCGCGGATAGGCGCCCTATGTGACATACCCGACCTGGAACTGTTTCCTGCATATTACCAAGGAGTGCGATCTGTCATGTTTCGTGCTGCGTTGGAAATCGGATTGACTCAACGAGTATTTGCTGCAATGTCAGCATTGCGCCGCATCGGGTGGATTAAACATCCTGAACGATTTGCCAAATTGTTGAATGCGATGGCGAAAAATCTCGATTTCCTTGGTACTTCGCTAGGGGGCATGGTGGTTCGTGTTCAGGGAATGAATGCTGATGGCATCAGCATTCAGCGTGCATGGCATATCGCTGCGGACAAGGATCACGGTCCTGAAATTCCCTGTATGGCAGCCATTCTTCTCGCAAGACGATTGGCAAGAAATGAAATCACAAAGATAGGGGCGCATACCAGTGCCGGGTTATTGAGTTTGTCTGATTTCGAGCCTGAATTCGCAAAATGGGGCATGGCGACCGATGTGATAGATGAGGTTCGTCATCATGGTTTTTCTCGCTGAGAATAATTATGCGTTGATCTTGTAGAGTAAAACTAAAGCGCCATGAACATCTATCTATTGCTGAAATGGGTGCACATTATTTCCAGTGTACTGTTGGTTGGAACCGGATTTGGCAGCGCCTTTTATCTTTATTTCATTCATCGCACGCGTCAGCCTGTCGCGATAGCGGAAGTCATTCGTTTGGTTGTGCGTGCTGATTTCTGGTTCACTACGCCGGCAATTTTCATACAACCGCTAACGGGTTTCGCGATGATTTGGATCGCAGGATATCCAATGACGCAGGCATGGCTGTTTTGGACGTTTGTTTTGTATATTCTGGCGGGGCTTTGCTGGTTGCCGGTCGTATGGTTGCAAATCCAAATGGAAAAAATAGCCGGATCCTGTGCCAGGAACAACGTCGAACTCCCTGAACAATATTGGCAATATGCTCGGTATTGGGAAAGGCTTGGCTACCCCGCATTTTTGGCGATGCTGGCGATTTACGGGTTAATGGTATTTAAACCTGTCTGAGCAGGTCGTCAAAAGTCTTTTGACAATATCGCTTGTCCTCTCACCGTCGTTCCCGCGAAAGCGG
>DATBRC010000071.1:0-5259 GCA_036560485.1 Burkholderiaceae bacterium | reverse complement strand
ACACGCGATATGCCAGGCTATTTCTTGAATCGACAAGATGATGCACATGCAATTTGTAAAGAGATAGGCGCGTCGAACTTATCAGTACAGCTGGACTTGTATCATTGCCAAATTACCGAAGGAGATTTGGCAACGACAATCAAGCGGGATATTGCCGGAATAGGGCATATGCAAATTGCAGGTGTACCCGACAGGCAGGAGCCTGATCATGGTGAAGTAAATTATCCTTATTTATTCGGCTTGATTGATGACCTGGGATATAGCGGCTGGATCGGTTGCGAGTATCGTCCTAGTGCTGGTACTTCCGAAGGGTTGAGTTGGTTCAAGCCGTATGTAAATAGATTGTGATGCCGGGTTGCTGGTAAAAATATAAAAAGCCCGCTATAATTCCGCTTCTTTTAGGCGCGTAGCTCAGCTGGTTAGAGCACTACCTTGACATGGTAGGGGTCGTTGGTTCGAGTCCAATCGTGCCTACCAGATTTCTCAAGCTTTGGGGGATTTGGATAATTTTGGGATAATTTCCTATCAAAGCAGTCTCCATCTTGGCTTTTTCCCGCCCACGATCCGCTGTATTATCCATTTTGATTTTGCATAGCAATAAATAGTATTTTCGCTGGCCTGCGCCCCATTTGGGCGACTAATATGCGCAGGATTGGCACTTGAGATCAGTGCAGTCGCCGCATAAGTCCATCGGGTTAGACACGCACGGCACATTCGGATTCCAAAGCGGGCTAATTCACATACTTCGTTTCTACGTCACTCCTAAACGTCTTCATTGAGAGGCGTAAAGTTTTCCATACTCCTTTCTATATCGTATAGGATTAGATATGCGCTTTCCCCGACGGATGGGTATTCAAAACATGGCTCAATAGAAAGAACGAATCGATTTGCGATTTAGGCAGAGCCGAGCAATCATCACGTTAGGAAACGTGGTACGGCGTGATTTTATGATGCCTTTGCATGTCTTTGTACCCTCAAAGCATATGGTGATGTATTTATTCACACTCTTGTACAAAATAAGTGGAATGATGTTCAGGCACGAAATGTGAAATCTTTATAACTGCGGCAGTCATACTAATAAACAGCTATGCTGCTTAGGATAATGAAAATAGAATAGATTGCTTGATGTCACAGCACCGATACAATAACTAAATCGTAGAAGCAAATTGGGCTATAGAGAAACAGGCACTTGCTGTAACCAAATGCATGAACATAGCTCTACAGAAAATCGCCCAAAGAGAGAATAATATGGCAGACATTTCTGATTCAAAACTAATATTATTAGTTGAAGACCATCCTGTGGTTGCTCAAGCAACGAGCATGTTATTGATGCAAATAGATGATTCATTAAGGATCACAACATGTGGATCGGCTACTGCTGCTTTAACGGAATTAGGCAAGACGAGAGAGTGGCATCGGATATTTCTAGACATTGATGTGCCAGGAGCACATGGCTTGTCTTTAGCGCGTCAATTTGCCAAGTTGGGAATGGCGAATAAATGCACCATCATTACGGGGTCAAATAATCCGCAATGGCGAGCCGAGGCAGTCGCGATGGGAATGCTTGGATATATCGTAAAGGCCATTCGCGTCGAAGATTTTAAAAAGGCTCTTCAAGCTGTATTAAAAGGGGATGCGACATTTCTTGAAACAGCATCACCTGAAAAACCGCAGGCAATTCGTTTGACTCGTCGACAGCAAGATGTATTGCGTTTAATTTGCCGAGGTTTGTCTACTCCGGAAATAGCAACGCAATTAGGTCTTACCAGTGGAACGGTAGATGATCATGTAAAAGCGCTGCTGATGGCGCTTGAAGTTAAAAACCGCGCCCAAGCCGTGGCAAAGGCAATCGAATTGGGGCAAATAGACCTGCACTCCATTTCTAAATAAATCCATATTCAGCCTACAGAATATTTTCCAATGCTGCTCTCATTCTCTGACAGAGAGTAATGCCATAGCAGCATGTCATAACTACATAGAGTCATTTCAATAGCCTGCCGTCAACTCGATTTTTGATGTGCGACCGTGCGTCTCTTAATGTGTATTCAAAGCAATTAAAAATATGAAATGCACGTTAGTTCTCCCCTATTCAGGGGATTGTTTTTTTTATCAGTGCATGCCTCATCAATGTATTTCCAAAAAATAAATAAATGTTCTTGCAAATTATGTTTTTATCATCGATATTCTGGCTTGAATTTTAAATATTTATTTTTTACAAGCACATCGTTGTATCAACAGGAGGGCAAAGCATGCGTTACACCATTGCCATTTTTTTTACCACATTAAGAGAGGATCTATGAAATTCCAAAAATTTCAGATCGGTGTGATGAAGCACTTTGCCGCCTTATTATTGGGTACCGTATCTTTACTGACATTCAACTCGGCATGGGCAGATTGCACTAGCACGATTGTACCCACAAGTATCGCGCCGAATAATGGAGGTGGTTTGGATATTCAAGGAACCTTGGTATCGTCGAGTTGTACATGCGTCTCCAAGAATACTATTGCCATCGACACCAGCATGGTTAACTCTACCGTAGTGAATCGTTACTTGGCGATTGCAATGATTGCAAAAATGAACAATACGAAAATTATTGCGTATTCACTCGGCAGCTGCGTACCGGATTGGTATGTCGGCTCAGCAGTTTTAACTTATGTCATCACTACGGAATAAAACGCCGGGAAATACTGTTATTTATATTCAGTGGTTTTAGATCGAATATTTATCCATAGGTGGAATTATCAAGGAACAACTAAACCGATCGGCGTTTAAAGACAATATAAAAAACATGATTTCCGCGAACATAAAAATAAACATTGGGCGATTTGTTCTGGCATTAATTGCACTGCATTTTTCGTATGCGTATGCACAAGGAAATGTCTCAGGAACAGTAATTTCGGTTCGCGTTGATCAGGACGGCAAGGGAATGGTTGTATTTGATAAGCCTGTCAACAATTCACCAGGGTGTATCAATCCAGCATACAAAAGCGCATTGGCATTCGATGCTTCGACTGCGGGTGGCAAAGCAATCATGGCAATGGCATTAACCGCTAAGAATACTGGACAAATAATTGGAGCATATGGCTCAGGCGCATGCTCCATCTACTACGGAAATAACGTGGAAGACTGGTATTACGGCAACGTGAATTGAATCCTGATTCAGTTTTACATGTACTTGAAAGTGTATGCAATAAGAAAAATCGTTATACGGAATATTTTCAACAAATCGTAGTGATGTTCATCCACGGCCAAAATGTAGTAAATAAAGGACGCGTTATGCAAAAAATGAAATGGGCAAAAATAGCCTTGGTATTCAGTACGCTGGTGGTTGGCTTGTTGGCAGGGGAGGCGAGAAGCCAGACCTCCACACCGGCCCAGATTGAAGCGGCGCGTGCGAGAGGTTTGGCTTGGTTGTACACCCATCAGCAAGGAAGTGGCGGATGGGTCGCGCCAGATGGCGCACAAGCGATGACCAGCCATACCGCATTGGAGGCGTGGAATACCGCCGGCGTACGCGGCTATCCTTACTATGCCGCACTATCGTATTTGACCAATCTGAAAGTCGACAGCGTAGATTCCATTGCGCGCCAATTGTTGGCGGAAGCAAGTGCGGGCAGCAATGCACGACCTTATTTCAATCGTCTAATGGCGATGAAGAACAATAGTACGCGTGCCACTTGGGGCTCCTACAATCAATTTGGTACGAATTTTGTCGATACAGCGCTTGCGTTGAAGGCAATCAGGGTCGGCAATTTTACTTCAACGGCTGATTACCCTAACTACGCATTAGAAATATACAACGCTGCTTATTGTGAAATCTTACCTAGCGCAAATCCCTCCAGTTCTTATTCATGGGGTTATGCCCAAATGTTGTGGCCAAACGATCCCGGCAATTTTTCTAAGTCTGCGATACTTCCCACCGCACTAATGGCGGTTGAGATAAATGCTGCCAATTTACCTAGCCAAGGCACCAATGGGTGGGGTTGCACAAGCCCCAATTATTACCCTAGCCAGATTGCCAATTTCGCGCTCAACTGGTTGCTGTCATTGCAAAAAACGGATGGTGGCTTTGGAGAAGGTGCCAACAGTACAGTTCTCGAAACGGCAGAAGTGCTGGAAGCGCTGAATATTTTGCAGCCAGGTGGCGCTGCGAATGCCGCAGCCATGACTTACCTGTTGTCCAAACAAGATGGTTCCGCAGTCGGGCAGTCATCGACTGGCGGAAGCTGGAATGGCAGTGCATTGCAAACAGCCTATGTGCTTAAAGTCATGCCGCAAACGGCATTAGCCGATACGGACGGCGATGGCATCCCCGATGCGGTTGAGACACTCATTAATACTAATCCAAACCAGGCTGACAGTCGTTGGCTAGCCACAGGCAACGGTAATGGCTATGCTTTGACGGGCTTGAATATACCGTCACCGCTTTACGGTACGGCACTTATCAACAAGCCTGCGAGTTTGTCATTGACGGTAACCGGCGGTCAGCCACCGTATTCGTGGAGCATTCTTAGCGGCGCTTTACCGTCTGGTATGACTCTCAACGCAGCAACAGGCGTCATCAGCGGCACGGCGAGCGTGAAAGGCACTTACAGCTTTACATATGGTGTATCTGATTCGTTGGGTCTTCCACCGGTTCAGGCAAATGGGCAGATCACAGTGATCGATGCGATTCCTGCACTCATAGAAATAATTAATATGCTGCTTTCCGACTGATACGTTAGTTGACGAAAGCACGGTTTGAAAATAATCTGAATAAATTGGATTGCCATGCCGGCACTGCCGAGAAGGAAGGCAGTGCGGCTTCATAAATGAAAACCTTCGAATTAAAACGTCTATGCACACCACAGAATGCGCATAGGTGTTTTTAGGAAAAAGTAAAACGCACAGGGATAAGGGGAAATATGAAAAACGGATATCGTTTATCGACGCTGGCTTTGACATTTTTAAGTGCGTCAATGATGTGGTGCAGTAGTGCATGGGCCGAGCATGTCGATCCGGTCCCGCTGCCGGACGCCGTGATCAAAGCGATGCAATACCGTAGCACAAGTCATCCCTCGCTCGATCAGGCACGCATGTCGATGATAGCGCGCTTGCTGGAACACCATATCGAAGAATCACGCAAGATCGCCGAGGAACTGGACGCGACGCAAAAACTAACTGGCGACGCCAAAGAAAATGCATGGCTCGAAAAGCGAACACTGGTTGCCGCCAAACAGAATGAGTTGGCAGTCCTCCGTAAGGAAGCGCTCGACCAG
>DATBRC010000070.1:0-11208 GCA_036560485.1 Burkholderiaceae bacterium | reverse complement strand
GATTGCTGTGATCGATCATCTGCTGTCGGCACCGGCAGTGAATGGACCACTTGCCGTTGTACAGTCTCACATACTTTATCAATTTGCTGACCCGGCATTGGAGGCAAGCTCGGCAGGGCACAAGATATTGCTGCGAATGGGGAGAGAAAACGAACAACGGATCAAGGTTAAGCTGAAAGCGATCCGTCATGAATTGACGGGATCACGTCTATCGCTTTAGTGTGCTGGCAGATTTTTATAGTCAAGTTCTTTATAGAAAGCAGCTACTGGCGCATTCGTGGATCGGACTTGTAAATTAATTTTCGTACAACCTATCGAAGTCAAAGCATGTTCGGCACGTTGGATTAATTTCGTGCTGTAACCTTGCCGACGCATCTTGGGGCTACTGCTACTGAATAAAGTTTCTTTACTAGAACTCATTTCATAAATACCGGTCTGTTCGCATTTCAGGCAAATTAGGTGCCGAAATGGTGAGCAGGAAACGACTTACCGATGAACAATGGGCAGTGCTGGCACCTTTGATTCCATCACCAGGGCGGCGTGCCGATGGACGTGGCAGGCCCGTTGAGCATGATGACCGTGCGGTCATGGATGGCGTGGTATGGATATTGCGCACGGGCGCAGCATGGGCTGATTTACCGGATGAGTTTCCGTCATACGCTACCTGCTTTCGGCGCTTCAGTGCCTGGGTTAAGGACGGCACGCTGCGCCGCTTGCTGGAAGCATTGGCGCAAGATCTGGAAGCACGAGGCGATATCGATTTATCGGAATGCTTTATCGACGGCACCTTCGTCGTGGCGAAAAAAGGGGGGCTAAAGTGGGAAAGACCAAGCGGGGCAAAGGTACGAAGCTCATGGCAATTGCGGATGCTACAGGTCTTCCACTCGCCGTGCACACGGCTTCTGCTAGCCCACATGAAGTCACCCTTGTCGATGCTACCCTCAATGAGACCGTCACCATGGGACGACCTGAACGACTTGTCGGGGATCGTGCCTATGACAGTGATCCGCTCGATGAAAGGCTTGCAGACGATGGCATTGAGATGATTGCGCCGCACAAGTGCAGTCGGGTTAAGCCAGTCACGCAGGATGGGCGCATTTTGCGCAGGTACAAACGCCGCTGGAAGATCGAGCGCCTGTTCGCATGGCTCAACAAATTCCGTAGAGTGTTGACCCGTTGGGAATACGATGATCGTCGATTTACCGGCTTTGTCCATCTCGCTTGCTCTATGATCTTGCTGCGTAGGTATTTATGAAATGAGTTCTAATCGTTTCTTTTTATCGATTTGACGAACAACACAGTGGGTGTTCAATAGAAAGGCCGTCCTTTCATAACATCATATTCAATTTGAATCTTTCTCATTTTGCAGCCGCTGTTCGTCGAATAGTTTATGCACTTCTTCATCCGACAATTGTTTATTGCTTGTCGCATTGGACAAGTCGCTTGAATGGCTATGCCATACCATGTTCGGCCACAGCAAGACCAGTAACATGACCGCAACCTGTGCCAGCAGATAGGGAAGTAAAGCGCGCGCCAATGCGCGTTGCGATAATTTTTGATGCATGATACTTCCTGCCATCAATACCGCATAACCGAATGGCGGCAGCAAAAAACTGGCTTGCAATACCATTAGCGTCAGCACAGCAACCCAGGTTGTATCGGGTACCAGCATCAACAACGGCGGCATGGCAATGGGAATGATGACGAAAGTGATTTCGATTGCATCCAATACAAATGCACTCAGCATAAGAATCAGTAACACGATGATTAACGCGGTTGATCCGCCACCGTGTAAACCCCGTAAAAAATCACTGATCCACAAGTCGGTTTCAAATGCACGCAATACCAAGGTGTACATGGTGGCCGCTATCAACAATGCGAACAGCATGCCGGTGATTGCCAACGTGTCGCGCAAGATCGCCTCGAATACCGGGCGCGTCAAAGAACGTGTGATCAGGCCGAACAATAACAGCACAAGGCCGCCGGTTGCCGCTCCTTCGACCGCATAGAGATAACCCAGTGTGACGGATGTCAGTAGGGCCAGAATGCAGACCACGCTGCAACAGGCGATTATCCAGTCGCTACGGCTAACCGGCAATGTATTGGAATCCTCCGTCCGCGTGACCGTGTTGACGGCAATCGCTTTGCGATTGCGCCACCATGTAATCATGAAAAACAGTAGCAGCAGACAAGCTGCTGGCAATAGCGCGCCATGAAAAATATCCTGAGTATTGATGATGCGAGTTGCTCGGGCAGTCGCATTGACCGCTTCGGTATGCGCACGCATCATCGCATCGCCCAGTAATATCAGAACCAGCGATGGCGGCACAACGACACCGATTGTACTGGCGGTGCAGACGAGAGCGGCACTCCGTTCTGCTGGAACGCCTTGTGCATTCAGTCGAGGTAGAACTGCACGTGCCAGCATCGCAACGCTGGCGCCGACCGAGCCATTCATCGGTGCCATGAGGGCACCCAAGCCTATACCTGTCAAATAGGGTGCAGCGGCCGTGCGGCGCAATAGGCGGTTACCGACGCGGAATAAAATGTCGATCAGAGGCAAACGGTTAAGCATCATCCCGATCAGAACATAGAGTGGCAATGCCTGTAACAAGTCATGCTCAAGCAGACCGAGTATGCGCGATGGCAGTGCGAAAAAAAGCGGTAGCGTAAATAAACCGGAGACGAGTCCACCGACCGTGAATATCATGGAAGTGCTGATCAATACGATCCATGCGGGCAAGCCGCTGATGGCCATCAGAATGGCGGTAACCAATAACATCCATAATCCAGTGGCACCCATCAATGATCCCCTGCGGGAGGTGATGATGCCGTAGGCAGAAAAATATCGACAACTGCCTGCAACAGCACCAGCAACGCAAACAAGAACACACTGATTTTGAGGATGAAATATCCAGGATTGAACGTATCTGGGAAATCTTCCAATTGTTTGATTGATTGCCATGCCATTGGTGCTGACGCATAGAGAATAAAAACCGTCCATGGCAATACGATCACAATCGACACATATTTCAATAACAGCGAGCGCACGCGGCCCGGATAGCGCCGCGCAACCACATCAGGCGTCAAATGTGCGTGCATGCGGGTCGCATAGGTAATGCCGACGCTGACATATATTCCGAACAGTAGCTGCGCCAAGTCGTTCGCTTGAGTTGAAAAAGCATGGACCCATTCGCGTAATGGCCATTGCAGACAAAGTAACAGCGCAAACGGAATGATCAGTATTGTCGTGACTGACGTAATACGTATCAGCACACTATCCAGTTGACGCAAACAACGTAGAAGCCAGGACGGTCGATTTTTTTGCATAGAATCAGTTGAGATGAACTGGCAAAAATACTCAAATAACGCAGTCAATTCTAATACATGGATAGATCTCTAAGTTGAGATTGAAGCTGAGGAGCATATCAAATTGCAGTTGGATGAATATTGTGTAGTATGGTAGCGGCGGCTAATACGTATTTCTAATGGCGCGATGGTGGCCTTATTCTATCTATGCACGATCATTTCATCTCATGATGGATCATAAAATATTGGGGACATTATGTTCAATTTAACTGTTGGCTGGTGGGAACTTATTCTTCGTGCGGTCGCAACATATGTATTCATGATCGTCTTATTGCGCATTACGGGAAAGCGCCAAGTCGGGCAGCTTGCTCCATTCGATCTTGTTCTATTGCTTGTTCTGAGCAATGCTGTTCAAAACTCAATCAATGGCGGCGATAATTCTCTGATCGGCGGATTCATCTCCGCAATTTCGCTGGTCGCTGCGAACTATACGCTTGGTTATATTACTTATCGAAGCAAGCGCATTGCCGGATTGGTTGAAGGACGGCCTCAGATATTGATCCACAATGGCCATTTATACACCGATGTCATGCACAAGGAAAAAGTCACACAGCATGAACTGGATGCGGCACTCAGGCAAGCCGGCGTAGCATGTATTGAGCATGTTCACTTTGCTGTTTTAGAAAACAATGGACAGATCAGCGTGCGTGGATTGCCCTCTAAAACATGAAGGCATAACGCAAAAGATGCAGTGCCGTCAATGTAGGAACTTTTTTTCTTGGTGAGAGTGGCATTCATATTGGGGAGAGATCATGACTAAGGAAGTGGGACTCAAAGAAAACGCGCTCGGCACCGGCGAATCGATCATCATGGGTGTGGCGGGCACCGCACCTGCTTTCAGCATCGCTGCCACCACTTCTACTCTTGCCGCAGCGGTAGGCACGCTTGCGCCGGCCAGCTTGCTGTATTGCGGGTTGATCATGTTTGGCGTGACCTTTGCCTATATGCATTTGAACCGCATGAACGCCAACGCCGGAGCATCCTACTCTTGGGTAGGCAGTATTTTTAATCCGACGCTTGGTTTCTTTGCCGGTTGGGCATTGCTCGTGGCATCTGCCGTCTTTATGGTGTCGGGTACGATTCCGGCGGCGACTGCCACCTTGTTATTGATTAAGCCGCAGTTTGCCAATGACCCGTCCGTCGTGACCTTCGTCGCCGCTGGCTGGTTGCTGGCCGTCAGTGCCGTCATCGTCAAAGGCATCAAACCGACCAGCTATACGCAGGTCGTGATGACGGGGCTGGAAATATTGATTCTGATATTGGTCGTGATTGTCGCCGTAATGAAGTTTGGCGCTCATCCGGCGCATGCATTTTCCTGGAAATGGTTTGCCGTTACAGAATTTACGCCGCATCTATTTGCGACCGGTGCGCTGACTGCATTGTTTTTTTTCTGGGGCTGGGATGTCACGGTTAACTTGAATGAAGAAACCAAGGACGCAAGCCGTGCGCCAGGTTTGGGAGCAGTGTGGGCGATGGTAATTGTATTGTTCTTGTTCATGTCCTTCGCGGCCGTCAGCCTGCTTGTGTTGACCGATCAGGAACTCGAACAATCCAGCACCAACATCGTGTTTGCCATTGCCGAGAAATTGTTTCCCAAACCATGGAGCTACATGGCAGTCATCGCAGTGATGCTGAGTTCGGTTGGGACACTGGAAACTTCCATCTTGCAATTCACCCGCACGATGTATGCCAAGGGTAGGGACGGCGTTCTCCATCCGCGCTACGCGATCTTGCATGCAACTTGGCAAACGCCTTGGGTCGCCACTGCAGTGATCGCGTTATGCGGGACTTTGTTCTTGTTTTTATCGTCCTACTTTCCGACAGTGAATCTGATCATCAAGGATTCAGTCAACGCCATCGGATTCCAGGTAGCTTTTTATTATGGCTTGGCTGGACTTGCTTGTGCCTGGCATTATCGCAAGCAGGCTTTTGCTTCCGCACATAATTTTCTATTTCTGATCGCGTGGCCGGTCGTCAGTGCCGCCTTTTTGTTTTTCATTGCGGCATATAGTGTGCCGACATTTGATCTCACGACCAATATTGTTGGATTGGGCGGCATTGCGATTGGGGTGGTCCCGTTCTTATTGAATCGGAAAAGGATGCGGGGCAACTAAGAAACCGCCACTGTCTCAAGGCGTGAATTGGAAAGATAATTGCCTAAAGCATGGTTCATCTGTAGGCTCTCCACTAACTTTCAATAATGGGAATATCGTTATGGCGAATTTCTGGACATGGGCTTCCATCGTCGCTCTGTCGGCGACCCCCAATCTTGTGTTGGGGCCATCGGTGGCGGTCGGTGTGGGCATCAAGGCAAACTACAGCCCGTGGGTTCTTTTGCCTGTGGTCGCGGTAGCAAGCTACTTTGAGGGGCTCGTCCTCGCCTATCTCGCAGGCCAGAGTTTGCGGATTGATTTCGTCAACCGCTGGATCGTGCGGTTTCGCACACCTAGGGCCGTGGCGTTAGCCAGCAGGTGGGGAGTCTGGGGCGGCCTCTCTCTCGGCTGCGCCGTAGTCGGCCAGGAGCCGATCATAGTGGCGCTTCGCTGGCTGGGCGTTGACATGCGCCGAATATGGTTGCCACTGGCGGTCAGCAACGCGGTTTTCGCTGTGCTCTACTACATGATCGTGTGGGTCGGTCTCGACCAGATCGCGAACCTCTGATCCCAATTTGCAGCAATGCCCCAACGGAAATTTGAACATCGTCTGCTGCTTATTGATTGTAGCGATTGCTGATCCCAATAGCTGTCCATAACCCCAAAAGCCGACATGGTATCCCATAAATATGGGATGCCAAAGTAGACAATATTCTTATACACTGCCCGAACATAGATTCAGTCTTACATCCAGCCAGAGTACTTAAGATTATGGCTAACCATAATAAATGAACAAATTTTGATCTAACGGGAGACAAAAAAATGACAGATGCATACGCACCACCACAGTCCAATTTGGCTGATCATAACAATATATCGCTGGGTACAATTACTGACGAAATGGTGAGTGCATTACGCGGCACCAAGGGCTGGGTGCGTCTCTTCGGAATTTTAATGTTTATTGGTGCCGCATTTATGGTGATTGGCGGAATTGGCATGATATTGGGTGGTAGCATGATGGGAGCAGGAGGCAAGGGAATGCCAAAGGGGATGTTGCTTGGCATGGGAATCATGTATTTCGTTATGGCGGCCTTCTATATTTTTCCTGCTACTTACCTTGTCAAGTATGCTTCGGCAATCGAGAGATTGGTCAGCGGTGGTCGCACAGTGGATATGGAATCTGCATTGGAGCACCAACGCAAATTCTGGCAATTTGTCGGAGTGCTCGCAGTGATTATGATGGTGGTGATGATGGTTGGAATAGTCGCTGCTATCGCGCTGCCCATGTATGCACGTATGCACGGGTAATTTATCCCATATGCGTCCCATCGCCACCGCAGGGCGAGGTTCAAGTGAATCGGCCCGCAGTAGCGTTTCTAAATACCTTCTTGCCGGAACTAGAAATCAAAGACTAAAACATGAGACTAATATTCGTTCTAATATTTTCGCTATTAGTTGCCGGTTGTGACTTTACTGTCCCCGGCGCTGACGAAAAATTTGGACAGCAAAATTTCGTCTCGGCGGTGTCATTGATCGAATTGCATAAAACCAGAAATGGTGTTTACCCTGAAAGCCTCAAGGAATTGAAATACCTTGGTGATTGGGATGGTATTTGGCTTGCAGCTGTACGATATGAAAAAGTAGACAAAGGTTACAACTTGTTTGTGGAACGAGGTTGGGTAGGAAAACCAAACCTTGAATTTCCGATCGGATTTAAGCAAGGTCTTGGTCTGCAAGAAAGCAACGTAAAGTGGATAGAAAAATAAGGAGTGCACCAAAGACTACTGGTGCAAAGGCGACATACCAAAATGATTCTGTCAGTGGTCGTTGATTCAAAACATGTGTCCCCACTACATATCAATGCGCTTAATTATTTTTTTAAAATGGTGAATATATATGGCTGATTTGAACCACTATGCTTCACCGCAATCCGGTACGGAGGTTATTTCAACTTCCAAGATCCAGCGCGTAGGTAAGGTTTTGGTACTTCCTAATGGCTGGGATCTTCCTTCACGTTGCGTTGAATGCAATGCATCAGCTGAAAGGCCCATCAAAAAGAGAACTATTTATTGGTTCCATCCCGCATGGTATTCGTTGAGTGTGCTCATGCTCGTCATGCCTGTGTTGGTAGTGGTCTTCTTGATTGTGGCTGCGCTAGTCAGCAAGAAGGCAAAAATTTCGCCTGGTCTGTGTGCAGTACATACGAAAGAAAGGCTGTCGCGGCTTGCTCTTGGTTGGATGATGGTTGTGATTGGTGGAGCCGTGCTTGTTTTTGGCATCAGAATTTTTCCTAATAGCAGAGTTGTACCACTAGTTGGACTTGCGATCTTTATTGTTGCTCTGATTGTGCTTGTATTGAACGCGCGATTGCTAAAGCCATCCAGAATATCCAATGATGAAATTCGCCTGAAAGGTTGCGGGGATGCATTCCTCGCCAGTTTCCCTGGAGAGTGATCTAGCGCGGTAGAAGTAACGGTTGCCTCCCAACAGGACAGTCGATAATGAAGCCTTATTTATTAAATTCTGAGGGATTTGATGATTTTAGAAGTTGCCATACTCGATGTTCGTAAAGGTCAAGAACAGCAATTTGAAACTGCGTTCCGTCAAGCTTCAGAAATTATTTCAAGCATGAAGGGGTATGTGTCACATCAACTTCAACAATGTTTGGAAAATAGAAGTCGATATGTTTTACTGGTGCATTGGCTGAGTCTGGAAGATCATACGATTGGCTTTCGTGGATCGCAGGAATATCAAGAATGGAAACGACTTCTTCATCATTTTTATGACCCGTTCCCAACGGTTGAGCATTATGAGTCGATTCTTGAGAATCGCGCTTAGGTTGGGTGCGGTAAAGTATCAGACGGTTGACGGCACCAAGCAGACAATCGAAAATGTTCTCAATAGCCGACATAGCATCCCATGAACATGGGATGTGCAATCAAACAATATCCTTCTACACTATTAGCTGCTGATTCTTTTGACCGGGAAAGAGCGCTGTTTATGAAGACAATCGAAAACGCCGCGGTTGCTAATGCCTTTCAAACATACCCGCCCAAGATGCGGAAAAAACTTCTGGTCTTGCGAAAACTCATTTTAGATACGGCGGCGATAACTGACGGTGTCGGTGAGATTGAGGAAACACTTAAGTGGGGAGAACCCTCCTATGTCACCAAGAACAAGAGCGGGAGTACAGTTCGCATTGACTGGAAGAAGAGCGATCCCGACCATTATGCAATCTATTTTCATTGTCAGACTAATTTGGTTGAGACGTTTAAAAGCATGTTTCCAAACGACTTTAAATTTGAAGGAAACCGGGCACTCGTATTCTCACTTGAAGACAAAATTCCATTTGACTCACTAGCAATGTGCATTGCGGCGTCGCTCACGTACCATCTGAAAAAACGGCGTTCAGTTCCTACTACTCGACGCTCAATGTAAAATCATATGATTGGCTGCAAGTGGCATCCACATAAAACTCGAATAGGCAGCAGGGAAGGCACATCATGATTCAAACCGTCATTCCTCAACTCAGGATCACTCGCGCTACGGTCAGTTTGCCATTCTACGTTAAGTCTTTGGGGTTTTCCGTTGATTGGCAGCATCAGTTTGAGCCGGGCTTTCCTCTTTTTCTTCAGCTCACCCGTTCTGATCAAACCATTTTTCTAACAGAGCACTCTGGAGACTGCCAAGTCGGAGGTGCCGTCTATTTTATTGTTCCTGACGTGGATGCTTGCTTTCAATCCTTCAGCACAGATGGTGCCATCTCGATTCAGCCACCTCAGGACACACCGTGGGGTACTCGAGAGATGATTGTTATTGATCCAGATGGCAATCGGTTGCGGTTTGCCGCTACAAAGACCTAGACAAAGCTTGCCCTGTACAATTAATTATCACCCTGACTTAATGGAGACGAATGACGATGAAGCCACAACCATTTGCTGTAACTCCGAATGAATATCCTCTTGGCCTCAACGTAGTCGGTGAGAAAATTACTGTGCTGGCGTCAAATTCTGCTACACAGGGTTATGAAATTTTCTTGCAACAGGGGGACGAAGGAACTGGACCTCCACCACACAGTCACGATTGGGACGAATCGTTCTATGTCACCAAGGGTAATGTCGAAATCAGTTATGCCAACAAGACAGTTGTTGCAACTCCTGGCACACTTGTTCATTTGCCTGCAGGTACTATTCACGGCTTTCGTTTTGGAAAAGGTGGTGGCGAGATGATCTCAATTACCGGCCAGACCGGTCACGCTGAAAAGCTCTTTACGTCTATCGACCAAGAAATTCCGGCAGGCATTCCGAACCTACGTAAATTGTTTTCAGTCGCACAGAAATGTGGAGTCAATATTGCTGTTTGATGAATCGTCTTAAAACGGCACAAACCCGTCTTACGAAAACGCTCTCCAAAGCCGCCATTGCATCCCATAAATATGGGATTTCTAAATAGGCAGCAATCATCTACACTTGCTTTGACTTCATTACCCAAACAATCGGAAGGCAGCGAGAAGATGCCCCACTACACTGGAAGCTGTCATTGTGGATCGGTCCGATTCCAAATCGAAGCGACTATAGACCGCGTTACGGAATGTAATTGCTCAATTTGTCAAAAGAAGGGAATTCTCCATCACCGCGTCACGCCGGAGAACTTCATATTGCTGTCTGGTGAATTTGACTTAGGGACTTACCAATTCGGCACAAGAGCCGCCAAACACCACTTCTGTAAGAAATGTGGCATTCACGTCTTCACTCGACCACGCGCTGCGCCTGATCTCTACACAGTGAATGTTAGAACTTTAGATAACTATGATCTCGAGAATGAAAGGCCGGAAATCGTGAAATTCAATGGTCAAGAGTGGGAATCGAACGTTCGTGATCTCAAATGATTGGCGCAATTTGTCACATATATCTACGTTTGAAATTGAGGCAAGGACACACGAGCGGCACTATGTCTAACAAGGCGATCAACTTCAGAAGGATATCGTAATGTACCAACCGAAAGCGCATGAAGAAACAAGAGTAGAGGTTTTACACGAGCTGATAAAGGATCATTCGCTTGGCTGCATTGTTACGCTTGGTAAGAATGGTCTCATCGTGAACCACATTCCGTTTTTGATTGACTCTGACGCCGAAGGGAAAGGCACGCTGAAAGGGCATGTGGCCCGTGCCAACCCTTTGTGGCAAGATTTTTCAGATAGTGTGGAGTCGGTCATTATTTTCCAAGGTCCGCAGGCTTATGTATCGCCTTCCTGGTACCCGACAAAGCATCAGACTGGTAAAGCTGTCCCCACTTGGAACTATGCCGTTGTCCATGTTCATGGATTTCCTAAAGTAATTGAGGATCCGGCGTGGTTGTTAAGCTTGGTCACCGAGTTAAGCAACACGCATGAAGCTACTCAAAAGCTGCCCTGGAAGGTTTCGGATGCGCCCAAAGATTTTACGGATCGAATGATAGAGATGATCGTCGGTATTGAAATCCCCATTTCCAAAATTGAAGGCAAATGGAAGCTCAGTCAAAATAGGCCGATGGGAGACAGGCTGGGAGTTGCCGCTGGGTTGGAATCCCAACAAGATGCTTCAGCGCGATCGGTGGCGTCATTGGTTATGCGCTCACTGCATGATTAAACAGGTAGATAACTCGGCGCTGGACACCGATGCAGATGCTCCTGTCAGCTTTACATTGAACGGCGGCTTCTTGTAAGTGACTATGGCCGCAATGGGCGCGCTACAGAAATATGGTGTAA
>DATBRC010000069.1:0-44782 GCA_036560485.1 Burkholderiaceae bacterium | reverse complement strand
CTGTCTTGTTGCCACTGCCAACATTCTTGTCAGTGAACGCAAACGTGCCGCCGCTGATCGAATCGCTGCCGAACAAGGAGCCGCTGGTGATCGTTGCTGTGCCAGCCGCGCTCAATCCACCGTCATAGGTTTTGCTCACATTGCTGGTGCCGAGTGTCAGATTGGCTGCAGTCACGTTGGTAGTCTGAGTTCCGCCAGTAAAGGTGTAGTTACTCGCCAAGCCCGTGCCATCGGCCAGGGCGAGTGTGCCTAATGTAACCGTCTTAGCTATGCCGATATTTTTGCTCGCCACAGTACCGGTGCCAGTAAGTGCCAGTGTCTCACCATTGGCTAATGTACCAATTGTCAATCCACTCGCTGCCACATTCAATGTACCATCGTAGGTACGTGTGCCCGTCAAGCTGACGGCATATGGAGTAATGGTGCTGGTCGTGTTATTGGCATAGCTGACGTTGTAGTTGCTGCCGCTATTGCCATCGTTCACTGTTACGCCACTGGCCGAAACAGTCTTGTTGCCGCTGCCCGCATTCATATTGGTAAAGGCGAACGTGCCACCACTCAAGCTATCGCTGCCGAACAGCGTGCCGCTGGTAACTGTGGCCGTGCCAACTGCCGTTAAACTGCCATCGTATGTTTTGCTGACATTGCTGGTGCCGAGTGTCAGGTTCGCTTTCAAAATGGTGCTGGCCGTATTATTGGCATAATTAACGTTATAGTTGCCACCGCTGTTGCCGTCGCTGACAATCACTCCGCTGGTGGTGACTGTCTTGTTGCCACTGCCAACATTCTTGTCAGTGAACGCAAACGTGCCGCCGCTGATCGAATCGCTGCCGAACAAGGAGCCGCTGGTGATCGTTGCTGTGCCAGCCGCGCTCAATCCACCGTCATAGGTTTTGCTGACATTACTGGTGCCTATTGTCAGGTTCGCTTTCAAAATGGTGCTGGTCGTGTTATTGACATAGCTGACGTTGTAGTTGCCACCACTATTACCGTCACTAACCGTCACACCACTGGTGGAGACCGTCTTGTTACCGCTACCGACATTCTTGTCTGTAAAAGCAAAGGTACCGCCGCTAATCGAATCGCTGCCGAACAAGGTACCGCTAGTGACGGTGGCCGTACCCGCTGCAGAGAGACCACCATCGTATGTCTTGCTCACATTGCTTGTGGATAACGTCAGATTAGCTGCACTAACAATCAGCGCGCCACTAACATAAGTGATCGCATAACCCTGCTGGCCTGTCGAATAGAATCCCCCAGGCGTAATAGCGTAGCTGCCGGCATTAATGTCCCCTTGCGCACTACCGGAATAACTTACGCTCCCCAGCAGGTTGCCATCCGGTGTAACGGAATAAGTAACGCCATTGCCACCGCTGTAAGCAGTACTGTCATAGGTCTTGGTGGCACCATTTGCCGTCACAGTCAACGGCGTCATGAAGGACCGCAACAGCGGATAGGTATGAGTGTCGTACGCTACCCAGGTATTCGTGGAGTCCCAAGCCGGATTCACATTACCATTTGCCGCCGTGGCACTCGTGAAATTAGCCTGCGTCATCATTTGAGCGGTGGTCATGCCAAGTCCGCCATTACTGGTCGCCTGAGCTGATGTCGTGGTATCCCAGAAGCTCTTGGTGACAGTGCCGTAATTTTTTCCTACCAACCCGCCGAATGTGCCGCCGGTACCACCTATGACTGCTCCCGTCGCATAACTGTTATTGATATTGCTGTAGTTGATTCCTACCAGGCCGCCACTCCAGTGTCTGCTGCCGCTTGTACCTGTAACCGGCCCCATCGCATAACTATTGGTGATAGTTCCCTGATTAATCCCCGCCAATCCGCCGTTATATTGGCTACCGGATACAGACCCGGTAGCGTAGCTACTGCTAATGGTGCCATAATTTTTCCCGATCAATCCGCCGCCTGTGTTAGCACTGGCCACCACAGTCGCTGTGGAGAAACTGTTGCTGGTGCTGCCATGATCACGTCCCACCAATCCACCAACAAGATTGGCGCCCGTTATCGTCCCTGTGACAGAACTGTTACTGATGCTGCTATTCGTGTATCCCGTCAATCCGCCGACACCGTAATTGCCCGTTACATTTTCGTTAACCAGACTGACGTTCTTCAATGTGCCGGTTGCAGCACCAAACAGTCCGACAAACATCGTTGAGGGAAGATTAATGGTCAAATTGCTGATGCTGTGACCCAGCCCGTCGAACGTGCCGCTAAATTTGGTGGTGAAGTTGCCCACGGGTCTAAAGCCGGCACTACTCCAAACATCCGTGCTGTTTCCCGTAGTAGAGGCGTTGATATTCTGTCCCAGCGTGTAATTTGCCGACAAATTCATTGCCATCAATTGCAACTGGTGTGCATTGGTAATGTTGGTCGAGTATTCTGAAGCAAGCATAGGACGCGTCCCGCCTGTAGCTCCACCTGCATTGTTCAGGGTTCCATCGGCGTCGACCATGACCCAGTTGTTGCCGGCTGCGCCTGGCGTGGTGGTGAAATTGAGGCCGCCAAAGTTCGCGGCGGTTTGCATCTGCACGCTAGTGAGTCCGGTACCGCCGTACGATGACCCTTGACCGGAGGTGTCCGTGTTCCAATAGCTGTTCGAGAAACTAGGGCCGTAGCCCCCTCCAACCAGTCCACCGACTGCACTGCTGCCGCTCACCGCACCGACAGAATAACTGCGCACGGTCGAACCGTAATTCATAAATCCGACGAAGCCTCCAACATTGGCGGTACCGCTGACCGCGCCGGTAGCGTAAGTGTTGGTGACAGAAACACTGTTCCCGTACCCGATCAAGCCCCCGGTGTTGTTTCCCGTACTGGTGACACTACCTGTGGCATAACTGTTGCTGATCGTGACACTGTCCGCATCGCCCACCAAGCCACCAGTCCAGCCGACGCCTGACACGGTACCCGTCGCATAACTGTTGCTGATCGAACCAGAGCTCATCCGCCCAACGAGTCCGCCCGCATGGCGCCAGCCACTGATTACATTGCCAGTCGCATAGCTGTTGCTGATTGTCGTAGTGTCGGAATCGCCAACCAGGCCGCCTGCATATTGGGACCCATTCACGCTTCCCGTCGCATGGCTGTTGCTGATTACGGTACCGCTATCGTTCCGGCCAACCAAGCCGCCGACGCGGCTGCCAATGACATCGCCGGTTGCATAACTGTTGCTGACCGTTCCATAGTTACGCCCGACCAGGCCGCCAACGTAGCCGGTGCCGGTTACGTTAGCAGTTGAAAAGCTATTGAAAACGGTACCGGCACTGCGCCCGATCAGCGTCCCGGTATAGCTGGCACCGGAAAAACTGCCGCCGTTCAAGCCGATATTTCGAATCACTGAAGCTGCAGTGCCGTAGCCGAACAGGCCTATCATCGAGCTACCCGGTCGATTGACGGTCAGCGCACTGACCGTGTGCCCAAGCCCATCAAAGGTGCCGCTAATACTGGTGCAAGGCCAACAACCGGCGCCACCGACCGGCATAAAACCGGCACCCGCATTCCAACCAGAGGTCGCCGTTGCATCGATATTGGCACCCAACGCATAGTTGAGCACCAAGTTGCCGTTCATGCCTTGTAAATCAGTCGTTGTCGTACTGCCAGCTGCGCCCAGACTGGTGATGACGGTATAGGCTTTGACGCTGCCATTCGAGCCTTGCTTGGTCGTAAAGTTGGTCGTACTCGCAGGCAAGTTGACCGATGCGCCGGTGGTAATGATGTTGCTGGTATTGCCCGCAGCAACGGCGCCTTGACCGAACTCCAATGCAAGACTCGCCGTGGCGGAAGCATTCATATTCGCATTGATGTTGATGTTGTTTTGTGCATTCAAGGTCAGCTTGTTTGCGCTCCAACTCACGGCATCGTTGACGTTGACGTCGCCAGCCGAACCGCTTCCGCCGCTGGTGCTCTGGATGGTCACGTTACCACCGGCCAGATTGGTCGTCAGCGTCGCGCCGGTCATGTCGCCGCCTGTAGCGGCAATCGTGAAATCGACAGGATCAATCAGCCAACTACCGGTCAGTCCTTGTGCTGCAGCGGTAGTGATGCGTACGCTGTCCTGCACTTTTACATGCGCGGCCGACGTTTCAATTGCACCGCCATTACCACCATTCGGTGCGCTGGCATCGAGCTTGCCACTGACATTGACCGTGCCGCTTTGCATGTCACTCAGCAGCTTGATCGTGCCGTTGTGGTTTTCGATGGTTTGCGCCTGGATGATGCCGGTATTGTTGACAACCGTTTGCAACAGATTACCAGCCGCTTGCGCCGTCAGCAGAACCTGTCCACCGTTAGCTTGGATCATCCCGCCATTTTGTACCAGCGCATTGACGCTACCCTGATCTACTGCGACATTCAACAATCCATCGCCAGCTACATCGAGTGTGATGGCGTTGCCGGCAGCAAGTGCTATCGATCCAAGTCGTGCGTTGATCGTACCTTCATTGGAAACATTGGCGCCTAACAGCGCGACATAGCCACCATCGACGTTGATCGCTCCTTGATTGAGGATGCTACCGTTACCTGCGCCGACAAACTTGTAGTTGCCTGCCATGAAATCGCTGTCGGAAATATTGCGACTTGACGCAACCAGGCCACCGACATTGACCGATGCGCCTTTGCCGAACAAGATGCCATTCGGATTCACGATAAACACTTTGCCGTTGGCCGATAGCGTGCCGAGAATGCTGGATGCATCCGCTCCCAGCACGCGGTTTAGTGCGACCGAATTGCTATTGGGTTGCACGAAGCGAACTGCCTCGCCGGTTCCGATGTTAAAGCTCTGCCAGTTGAGCACAGCGTTCTGGCTCGACTGGTTGATCGTCATATTGCTGGTGCTGCCCGTGATCGTGGCACTGCCTGCTACGACGGTGCCATTCGCAGGCAGCGCGTAACTATTCGATCCGAATGCCAGCATCAACAACACGGCCAGCGCTTTCAGCGCAAAGCCTGCTCCCACAACCACACTCGCACCAGTCGACGCTTTCTTGCCGCCGGTTTTTGTGTTTTCCGAAACCGCTACAAAGGTGCCGGTTTTTTCGTTCCAGATTGAGCGATAAATGTGGTTCATGGTGTGCCTCCCCGTTTCTTCATTTCTTAAAAACTGTGTTCAATCGGTTTTCGTTATAGCTATTGGTTACAACTATTAAAAATATTTAATTCCTTGAAGCCAAAAGCGCGTCATTGCGTCCGGTGCTGACGTTGCAACCGCATTACCGAGTTTGCGGGCGTAGAACGCTTTCACCGCAAAACTGTTGTTGTCTACCCAGTTGAGCCCGATTCCGGCTCCGCTCAGCGCTCTGCGATTTTGTCCGGAGGACCAGACGTTTTTGTTCAGCATTGCTGTGCCGGTATCGATGAAGCCGACCAATTGCAGCAATCCGGGCTGGGATTCCGATAACCGCGGCAGCAAGGTTCTTGCTTCCAGATTCAACACATAACCCTGATCTGCATTCGCTTCGCCGGCAGGATAGGCTCGCACGGCTGTTGCACCTCCCAATTCCATCTTCTCTGACGTATCGAGGTTCTTGGTGGCGAGTTGCCCTTGAATTGCGACGTAAAGCGATGTGCTTTCCGTTACGCTCTGCAGCCGGAAGGCATTGAACCCTAACTTGTCGTAATGCCCATTGCTATGTAGCGTTGCAGAATCTGTAGCGAGCGCTGCCGGGCTTTGTATGTTGAGGCTGCCGGAAGTCCATGTGAAAGAATAATTGTTCAGAGCGCCCCCACCGAGACCGTCGCGGCTGTCTCCATTCAGGCTCATCATCCACACTTGTGCCTTTTTGTCCGTAACGGTCGAAGTTGAATTCACCTTGTCGCTGAAAGTCTTGTCATCAAAATCAACCACTGCATTCAAGTTGCTGCTGCGTGAACGAATCAGTGGATAGCTGCCATAGACACTGGCGATTTTCGCAGTGCCATTTGCGAGCAGGCTTGCAAATTCTTTACCCAATCGGTAGTCCATGCTGCTGTATGCGACACCAGCCTTCGCGCGACCGAATTGCGCCTGATAAGACGCACGGGCATAGTTCAAACTATCCAGCGACGACTGTGCGCGCAGCGTCAAAATATCGCCGAAACCAAAAGGTTCATTGATATTGGCCATCACACCAATGCGGTTGTTTCCGGTATAGCGATTGCCTTCGTTATCCGCATCGGCGCTACCTGTCACATGTTGGCCTGGAGTCAAGTCTACGATCAGATCGGATGTTCCAACCGATGCCCCGGGAATCAAAGTCGATTTCGCATTAACGCCCGGAAGATCCGCAAGCAGCAAGAGCCGACTCTCAAGTGGTGCAATCGTGACTGCTTCGTTGCTATCCAAACCGCCAAGCAATCCATTCGCCAGCGCATCGGAAAGATTGGTTTGGTTGCGCAGCGAAACCTTGCCGTACTGGCCTTCCAGCAAAGCGATCGTCACAGCACTGTCCTTGATGTCCTGTGCCGGTAAGTAGGCTTGCGCCAGAAAATAACCATGCTGATGGTAATACTCCGCAATCTTCGCTGCCATGCCACGCAGATCAGTGAGCGTCAATTCGCTGTTTGGCTTAAATCCAGTTACCGCAATCAGTTCATTTTCCGAAAACACATGCATGTTCGTCACATGCAATGTGTTGACGATAATTTTCATTTGATTAGTTGCTGCTATTGCGGGAGCCGTGCCTTGCTGAATGCGGATCTCAGGTGCGGCCTTAGGAAGAAGACGAGGTTGTTGTTCTCGTTCGATTTGCTGATTAAGGGTACCAGCGCTTGGTGGCGTCTGGGCTAACGCGACACCATAAATACTCGTGCTTAATAAGAAAGGTAGTGTTACTAATTTTGAATTTACCATGCGCACGAGATGTACCTTTATTCGAAATTTCAGTTCCTTTAGGATAGAAGTTTCAAATAGGAAAGTGTCTGAGCGTGTCTGAGCAAATTAAAATATATCGATGCAAGTGATACTTCAGCACCACAGTTTTAATAACTGTCGGTACTAAAGAATATGTACTAAAAGTTAAGGGACAAAAATGATGCAAGAAAAAACACACGAATGTGCTGAAGCGGGTTATCGAATGACTTCGATCTCATCGTAAAAATGAAAGCCTATACCACGCAATGTGGTCACTGGCAGTTGCAAACCACAGGCCTCTTCAACTTTTCTGCGCAGGCGTCGCATTTGTGTGTCTAATCTTCTCTGATCGTACTCAAAGAAGTTTTCACCTAATGCAGTGACAATCGCTTCACGGCTGACAGTTTTTCCTCCTGTAGCCAAAGCTAACAGGACCGTATAGTCCTGAGCAGAAAGCGCAATCGGCGCAAATCCTGGGGGAATCAGCCGCGGAGGAGAAGAAGACAGGCGCCACTGGGCAACCATGTCAGTGACAGCAGACGGATTGTCGCCTGGTAATGATTCTGCGGGCTCGCGATCAGTAATATCACGCGCAACGGCAACTCTTACCTGGTCATTCTCCGACCAGCGCGCAGACCACATGATATGAACGATCCGCCCATCCTTGCGCACATATCGATTCTCGAAATGGCGCTGAAGATGACCATCCATAATTTTATCGACAGCATTCAGTGTCCTCTCCCTGTCCTCGTGGAAAACCAGTTCAATCATCGGTTTGCCAATCATCTCTTCAGAGGTGTAACCAAAAATACGCTCGCACGCTCCCGTAACAGAGATGAAACGCCCTTCCTTATCGACCACACAAATAGCGTCGAGCAGCAGATCCATGACGTCAGATAAAGGGGAGCGGACATTGGTTTTCATGTAATAAATCTGGTTGAGTAGCTTGACGTCGATCGGTTATCGTGACTGATTTACGGATTGATCAGCGGGGGAAATTTTACGCTTGATCTGCAAAGTTCGTCGGAAGCAAACCTAATCCTTGAACGTCACTCATCATCGTTCGGATCAAGTTCCGGAAACAACACATCCACATACCCGAACTGCGAAAAATCCTTGATGCGCATCGGATAAAGAATGCCATTCAGATGATCGCATTCATGTTGCACTACGCGCGCGTGAAAGCCATTCACGTCACGCACAATACGTTTGCCGTGCTGATCCAATCCTTCGTAATGCAATTCGGCCCAGCGCGGCACCATGCCGCGCAAACCAGGAACAGACAAACATCCTTCCCAGTCTTCCTCCGTCACTTCGGATAGCGGTTTCAGTTCCGGATTGATCAATACGGTTTCCGGTACAGGTGGTGCTTCCGGATAACGCTGATTTTGCTTGAAGCCAAAAATAATCAGTTGCAGGTTAACACCGATCTGCGGTGCGGCCAGTCCCGCTCCGTTAGCGGCATACATCGTATCGAACATGTCTTCGATCAATTTGTCCAATTCGGCCGTGCCGAATTGTGTAATGGGTTCCGCCTTGCGCAGCAAGCGCGGATCACCCATTTTGAGAATCTCTCTAACGCTCATCCCAGGCTCTTCAAATAATCAGCAAACTCTTTGCCCGTTTCCGGATGCTTCAAACCCATCGCGAGTGTCGCTTTCAGATAACCGAGTTTCGATCCGCAATCGTAGCGCGTTCCTTCGTAACTGTAAGCCAGCACCGGTTCAGTTTTCATCAATGCGGCAATACCATCAGTGAGTTGAATCTCTCCACCTGCGCCTTTGCCGATTCCTTCAAGATAATCAAAAATCTTGTTATTCAAAACGTAGCGTCCGACAACAGCAAGTGTCGATGGCGCAGTCTCTGGCGATGGTTTCTCGACGATACTATTGACACGTTCCAGACTGGTTTGATACGGCGTGACACTGACGATACCGTACTGCTTGGTCTGTGAACGAGGCACTTCATGCACGGCCAGAATGCTGTTGCCTTCACGTGCATAGATATCTGTCATTTGCGCCAGCACGGCCTTCTGCCCATGATCGACATCCATAAAGTCGTCTGCGAGGATAACTGCAAACGGCTCATCGCCGACGACCGGGCGTGCGCACAGTACCGCATGACCCAAACCGAGCGGCGCTGGTTGACGAATGTAAATGCAGTTCACATGTTTCGGAATCACGTTTTGCACCAGTTCCAGCAATTGCTTTTTGCCGGCTTGTTCCAATACGGTTTCCAGCTCATAAGCCGTATCGAAGTGATCTTCGATCGCGCGTTTGTTGCGACCGGTGATGAAGACCATTTCCGTAATGCCTGCGGCGACTGCTTCTTCGACAGCATACTGAATCAAAGGTTTATCAACAATCGGCAGCATTTCTTTTGGTTGCGCCTTGGTCGCCGGCAAGAAGCGACTTCCCATCCCCGCCACTGGGAAAACTGCTTTTTTAATTTTTTTCATGATGACTTTTTAAAAGTGATAACAATCCTGCTTCATCCAATATGGTAACGCCTAATTCTTCTGCCTTGACAAGTTTGCTGCCGGCTTCTTCGCCCGCTACAACATAACTGGTTTTTTTGGATACTGATCCGGCTACTTTTCCGCCGGCAGATTCAATGATTTCCTTCGCCTCATCACGGGACAAGGTCGGCAACGTTCCTGTGAGAACGAAAGTCATGCCTTGCAAGACTTGCGCCTTTTTTTCTGCCGGGGCACCTTCAGGCCAATGCACGCCTGCGGCACGTAACTGCTCAATCAATTCAAGATTAAGAGGATCAGACAGGAATGCGATGATGGATCGTGCCACTACCGGGCCGATGTCATCCACCTCCAACAACTGCTCTTCCGATGCATACAATAAAGCATCGAGATTGCCGAAATGACGCGCCAGCTCTTTTGCTGTGGCTTCGCCGACATGCCGAATGCCGAGTGCATAGATGAAGCGCGCCAGCGTTGTATGTTTCGATTTTTCCAGCGCATCAAGAATGTTCTGTGCAGATTTCTCTGCCATACGGTCGAGCTCCGCCAGTGCAGTGAAACCGAGTTTGTATAAATCCGCAGCCGTCGTGATGATATGCTTGTCAACCAATTGATCGACCAATTGCTCGCCCAGACCTTCAATATCCATCGCACGGCGTGATACAAAATGCAGCAATCCGCCTTTGCGTTGCGCCGGACATTTGATCCATCCGCCGGAACAGCGTGCTACGGCTTCGTCTTCCAGCTTGACGATGGCCGATCCGCACACTGGACAATTAGTTGGCATCACAAACTTGCGCGCGTTCGCAGGACGCATTTCGGGTACATAAGAAACCACTTCAGGAATCACATCACCGGCACGTCGCACGATGACAGTGTCACCGATCTGAATATCCTTGCGCCTGACTTCATCCTCATTATGCAAGGTCGCATTGGTGACGGTCACTCCGCCAACCGACACAGGCGCCAGGCGCGCGACAGGCGTAATGGCGCCGGTGCGCCCGACTTGCACATTGATGTCTTGTACGATCGTCGTGGCTTCTTCAGCCGGAAATTTATGTGCAATGGCAAAACGCGGTGCGCGCGATACAAAACCGAGTCGTTGCTGTTGCTGCACACGATTGACTTTGTACACGACACCATCAATGTCATACGGCAAGCGAGCGCGTTTTTCTCCAACAGCATGGAAAAAATCGAGCAAGCCTTGCGCACCATGCACCACTGCCCGTTCATTACACACCGGTACGCCAAGTTGGGCATACCAATCAAGCAGTCCACTATGAGAAGTCGGCATTTCTGCGCCTTCTAGCATGCCGATGCCATAGGCGAAAAAACGTAATGCGCGTTGTGCGGTGATACGGGGATCTAGTTGACGCAAGCTTCCAGCTGCCGCGTTACGCGGATTGGCAAATTCCTTTTGCTCTGCATCTCGTTGACGCGCATTAAGTTTTGCGAAATCGGCTTTGTACATCAACACTTCACCGCGCACATCAAGGACGGCGGGCGGATGATCGGTATGCAATCGCAATGGGATCGCACGAATCGTGCGAATATTGGCAGTGACGTTTTCACCGGTGGCACCGTCGCCGCGAGTAGCCGCTTCAACCAGAATGCCGTTCTCGTAGCGCAGGTTGATTGCCAGGCCATCGAATTTCAATTCGGTCGCATATTCGACAGGCCTATCGCTTTCCAAACCTTCTCTGACGCGGCGATCGAACGCGATGATGTCGGCTTCATCAAAACCATTGGCAAGCGACAGCATCGGAACCGAATGCCTGACTTGCGCGAATTGCGGTAACGGCGCGCCACCGACACGCTGCGTCGGAGAATCGGAAGTAATCAACTCGGGATGCGCCTGCTCAATCTTTTGCAATTCACCAAACAGCTTGTCGTATTCCGCATCGGGAATAGTGGGATTGTCGAGCACATAATACGCATGGTTATGCCGCTCCAACTCGGCTCTCAGCCAGGCTGCACGGCTTTGAAAATCTGCTGCATTGGGTATGGCGCCAGTCTCCGCCGACTGTGCTGCAGCCGAAAACAGATCAGGTTGCATTAGCTGAACAGACGCAGAGCTCGATTCGAACCGGCAGGAATTTCAGCAGATTCCATGTCTCGATAGAAGGCCGCGACTTGCTGCGCAATCGCGCCGATCGCTTCATCGGTCAAAGGCAGGTCACCATCGTCGACGACCTTGCCATCCAATCTTGATGCCAGCATCTTGGCGCAACCAATCATCGAACCAAATCCATCGCGAGATTGCGCAACGCATGCCACATCCAGCAGCAAAGTCAAAATCGATGTGGTATCGGCTGCCAATGTTACGTTGGTAGACAACGAATACAAGATGCCGCCCTCGCCATCGGCCATCACCAAGTTACCGTCCGGGCGCAAATCGAATCCATGCCGCTCCAATGCGGACAACAACGTGCTGATCGCCCATGGTGCGCCATTTGAATGAATGTTGACGCTAAGTTTGGCGTCGTATTCGGTAACGAACTGATGCATCGCGCGTGAAGAAACCATAACGGTAGTCATATCGGGAATATCGGCTTCAGCGCCGATGTCGTCCGTGATTTGCCGTAAGCGCGTTACCAGTTCTGAATATTCCAATTCGTTCAACGCGCTACTGCGGTTGGCCAATTGCACGCCTGCCTGCAACGCGATATAAACAGCACCGTGCGCAATTGGTTCCCACCCGCCATCTTCGCGCTGACCAATGAAGTGAACCGGCTTGTTTCCTACATGGCGCAAATTCTGCAAAGGCAAAATAATTTTCTCGCCACGTACGGGACCTTCTAATGCGATCGGAATAATGCAATCGACCAAAGAATCGACAGGCAACTCTTTAGGCACTGCTTCCAAAAAAGCAGACGAATAAGATTGCGAATCGCTATCTTGAAAATCGGAATGCTGAGCTTGTGTTTCGCGTTGCACGGCAGAAGTGTTGCCATGTACATCGGCAAATATAGGCTCTTGTCTTTGCTCGTCAAAAGAAGTCGCTGAAGAAGACGTCATCAGAACGTCATCTTGTCCAGTAGAAAAAGCACGTTCCACACTTTTTTTTGCTTTGTGTTCCTGCCATTTGTTAAAGGCCATCACGCCTACTACGATCGCGCCACCAATAACAATCAGGCTTGCTTGTAAGTCTGTCATACCACTTGCACCTCAGGAGTGATGATTCGCGCTTCGCGCAACTATGCACGCACTTAACAATGAAATGAATCGATATTTAGTGCACCTAAATAAAGCACTAAAAAATACTTCTGACAGTTTGCTTTTCCTTGCCTCACGGTTCGTATTGTTCGCATGGACGCTACTTGCCGGAAGCCATTTATCAGGCACTTTTACACTAAAAACTGCAACATTGATGCGTGTCAAAATATAAATTGCAAATGATAATAAAATTCCAACTAATGTAATAAGGCATCGACAGGCGCAGCACTAATTACAACCTTGATCAGATTAAATAAATTTTTAATTGAAAACCGGTACTGCATGTAATTCGATCTCACTTCATGCATTGCCATAACCAGGAAAGCAATTGAGTTATGCCTGAAAACGTCAATGACTACAAACTGCGGGAGCTAACCATGTTATCAATTGGTCCGATCTTTCGTAATATCCGCCACTGGTGGCTGCAACGCGCCGAAGATCATTATCTGATCTGCGCCGACGTAGAAGAAGAGCGCGCGCGTGAAGCGCAACAAAATGCCTCTTACTACCAGAAGCAGGCTGCGATAGCGCGATCCGAACGACTCTATCAATAATCAACGTCATATCAGTGTAGCGCTTCACTCTTGGCGGAACATAAAAGTGAGTCTTTTCGCGCCATACGTTGTTGCAAATCCTCGCGATAGGCCAGCTATCGCTGTGGTTTGCGCCTAGTCTGACACGAAAATCCATCACTTTTATTTATTCCATCAAGAGTAAATCACTACACTAAGCTGCCTGCGCTTCTGCTGCAAAGCTTGCAGCAGATTCCATATCGACAGCCACGATGCGTGACACGCCCTGCTCTTGCATCGTCACGCCAATTAATTGCTGTGCCATTTCCATCGCAATCTTGTTATGCGAAATGAACAGGAATTGTGTATGCGATGACATGCGCTTGACCATGTTGCAGAAGCGTTCGGTATTCGCATCATCCAGCGGTGCGTCAACCTCATCCAGCAGACAGAACGGTGCCGGATTCAATTGGAACATCGAGAACACCAACGCAGTCGCAGTCAATGCCTTCTCACCACCTGACAACAGGTGGATCGTCGCATTCTTCTTGCCCGGCGGCTGTGCCATCACTTGTACACCTGAATCCAGAATCTCATCACCCGTCATAATCAACTTTGCTTGACCGCCACCAAACAGAATCGGGAACAATTCTGCGAAATGGTGATTCACCTTATCGAAAGTATCTTGCAACAGATCGCGTGTTTCCTTGTCGATCTTGTGTATCGCATCTTGCAAGGTATTGATCGCTTCGGTCAAATCGGCATTTTGCGCATCAAGGAAGTTTTTGCGTTCCGACGCTTGCGCCAACTCATCCAACGCTGCCAGGTTGACCGCGCCCAATGCAGCAATCGCATTGGTCAACCGTGTCACTTCACCTTGCAAATACGACGGGCGCATGTCGGGGTTGATCTTCTCGGCCAATGCGGCTTCGTCTGCGTTTGTTTCGACCAGTGCTTGTGAATATTGTTCCTGATTCATGCGCGCTGCCTGCTCTTTTAATTGCAGTTCGGTGATCTTGTCGCGTTGCGGTTGCAAACTGCGTTCCGCTTGCATGCGCGCTTCTTCGTGGTGACGCAATTTTTGCGTGAGCTGATCCAGTTCATGACGTGCATCGGCCAATGCACGTTCTTGATCGGAGCGTTTTTCCAGCAACGATTGCAATCCGGCTTGTGCGGTTTGATCGTCCAGGCTTTCCAATTCCAGATGGCCTTGCTGCATGTTGGCGAACAGCTGTGCCGCTTGTTCCAATGCGGTCGCAATGCTGCGCTTTAATTCTTCGATCTTGTTGCGATGGGATTTCTCGGCGAATTGCGCTTCTTGCGCTGCCCGTTCCAGATCGCGCAAACGCGTTCTGGCATCGTTCAGCTGCTGTTCCTTCGCCAAATAATCGGTCTGACCATCTTCGTGTGTTTCCTGCAGCTCGGCGAGTTCCATATCGAGTTGCTCGAACTTCGCTTCCGATTCTGCCTTGACTTGCTGCTGTTCTGTCTCTTGTGTTGAGATCTCTTCCAGGTCGGCGACGATCTGCGAGCTGCGCTGATTGAAACGCTCCTGCACTTCCGACAATTTCATCACATCGATCTGTAAACCATGCACGGCTTGCGTCAACGTATTCACACGCTGGCGGATTTCCTGCAAACGCTGCATCACTTGCGACAACGCTGCATCGGCACGTACCGAACGTGAACGCGCTTCGTCAGCCAGCATCTGTTGTGCGCGCAGTTGCTTGGTGATGTTTTCGATTTCCTGCTGACGACCCAGCATGCCATCCTGTTCCGAGTCCGATGCATAAAAACGCACACTCGATTTGCTGATTACGTGGCCTTGCTTGGTGACGAAATAACCACCAACCGGCAGCTTCGCGCGATCGACAAATGCGGAAGCGGTATCTTCCGTGACAAATACGTTATGCAGCCAGTCCTGCAGCAGCGCACGCAGGCCCGGATCATTCAATTGCAGCAAATTGAGCAATGGCTTCAAGCCTGCCGGTGCATCGATATTTGCTGTTGCATTGGCTGCATTCGCCGAGAACAATGCCAGTTTTGCCGGTGGTGCGTCGCTGAAAAAAGCCTTCGCCCAATCCAGGTTCGACATTTCCAGTGCAGATGTACGCTCGCGCAATACAGATTCCAGCGCGGTTTCCCAACCTTGATCGATGTGCAGTTTTTGCCACAGGCGCGGCAACTCGCTCAACTCATGCTTCTTGAGCCAGGGTTGTACCTTGCCTTGCGATTGCACGTTTTCCTGCAACTGTTTCAACGCGCTCAAGCGTGCTTCCAGTTGCGCGTTATTCGCGGTTTCGGTGTTGACTTGTGCTTGCGCAGCGCGACGTTCTTCTTCCAGCTTGGGTTGCTGCTCTTGCGCTTCTTCCAGCTGATGCGTTGCTTCTTCCAATGCCGCTTGCTTCTCTTCCAATTGCATTTTCAAATTGGTGAGATGCGTATCGTCGGGCATGTTCAAGCCGCTTTTCTCTTGCGTCAAACGCTCGCGACGCACTGCCAGACCGGCGAGAATATTCGAAGCATTACGCTGATGCGCGGATTCCAGCTCGATCTGCTGCTGAGCCTGCATGATCTTGCCGCGTGATTCGGTTGTCTTGAGTTGCGCCTCGCGCCATGCCTGTTCCAGCGCCGGCAGGCTGTCGTTTTGCTGTTGCAGGGTTTGTTGCGATTGCTCGACACGTGCGCTCTGCTCTTCCAGATGCATTTCTGCTTCGACCAGATCATCCTGATACTGCGTGCCTTGCCGTTGCCATTGATCGCGTTGCGCAGTCAATGAATTGAGTTGCGATTGCAAACGATTGCGCGATTCGATGACAAACTTGATTTGCGCTTCGAGGCTGCCGATTTCAGAATTGGTTTGGTACAAATGACCTTGCGCCTGATGCATGCGGTCGCCGGCGCCATAGTGCGCCTGACGCATATGTTCGAGTTCGGTTTCGACATGACGCAGTTTTGCAGTTTGTTCCTCCAGATCGGTCTGCGCTTTTTCGATGTCGCGTATGACTTTCTCTTGCTCGGCCTTTGCTTCGTTCTTGCGCAACAACCAGAGCAACTTCTGCTTTTCTTCCTGATCGCCTTGCAGTTCGTGGAATTTTTTCGCGACAGCAGCCTGGCCTTCCAGCTTTTCCAGATTTGAGTTCAATTCGCGCAGGATATCTTCAACGCGAGTCAGGTTTTCACGGGTGTCTTGCAAACGGTTTTCGGTTTCCCGGCGACGTTCCTTGTATTTGGAAACGCCAGCAGCTTCTTCCAGAAAAATACGCAGTTCTTCAGGACGCGCTTCGATGATGCGCGAAATCATGCCTTGACCGATGATCGCGTAAGCGCGCGGTCCCAAACCGGTGCCGAGGAAAATATCCTGAATGTCGCGGCGGCGCACAGCTTGGTTATTAATGTAATAGGTCGATGTGCCGTCACGCGTCAACGTGCGTTTGACGGCAATTTCCGCATAATTGCTCCACTGTCCGGCAGCTTTGCCTTCAGCGTTATCGAATATCAGTTCAACGGAAGAGCGTCCCGCCGGTTTGCGATGCGTCGTGCCGTTAAAAATAACGTCCTGCATCGATTCGCCGCGCAATTCGGAGGCCTTGGACTCGCCCAAAACCCAACGTACCGCATCAATGATGTTGGATTTGCCGCAACCGTTAGGGCCGACAACGCCGACCAATTGACCTGGGACCTGGAAATTCGTGGGATCAACGAAAGATTTGAATCCCGATAATTTAATGGATGTTAAGCGCACGTTATCAACAGTTCTTAGAGTAAGCAGGGTATAAAAGGGGTTTGGTCTGCATGCCAAACTGACAAAAAAGTGTCGTCCGGCACCCCATAAAAGGGGCTTATCATATCATTTCAGGTCGCCATTTCAGGCATTTTCCGCAGAGTAAAGGTGCAACACGTGATTTGCAGGCGCAACGGTATAATGTGACGAATTTTATATAGTCATTTTTGCCACAAATCACGTGAATCCACTTCTATCAAAATTACAGCCGTATCCCTTTGAAAAATTGCGTCAGCTTTTTTCCGGAATAACACCGAATCCCGCATACAAGGCCATCAGTCTTGGCATTGGTGAACCGAAACATCCGACACCGAAATTCATACAACAAGCGTTGTCGGACAATTTAAATGGTTTGGCAAATTATCCGACAACAGCCGGTTCCGACGCTTTGCGCGCAACGATCGCTTCATGGCTGGAAAAGCGTTACGGATTGCCGGCATTGAATCCGGCAACGCAGATTCTGCCTGTTAACGGTTCACGGGAAGCATTGTTCGCGCTTGCGCAAACACTGATCGATCCGATCCCCGGTGCATTGGTACTCTGCCCGAATCCGTTTTACCAAATTTATGAAGGTGCAGCGTATTTAGCTGGTGCCACGCCCTACTTCGCCAATTCCGATCCTGCGCGCAATTTCGCACCAGACTTCAAAAGTATTGCCGCAGACGTCTGGTCGCGCGTGCAATTGCTGTATATCTGCTCGCCTGGCAATCCAACCGGCGCAGTGCTGTCACTGGAAGACTGGAAAGAACTGTTTGACCTGTCCGATCGCTATGGGTTCGTGATTGCGGCGGATGAATGTTATTCGGAAATTTACTTCAAGACGGAAGCGCCGCTCGGCGGTCTGGAAGCCGCACATAAATTGGGACGCAGCGACTATCGCCGTTTGATTGCATTCTCAAGCTTGTCGAAACGCTCCAATGTCCCGGGTATGCGTTCCGGTTTTGTGGCCGGCGATGCCGAGATCATGCAAAAGTTCTTGTTGTATCGGACTTACCACGGCAGCGCGATGAGCCCATCGATTCAGGCTGCTTCAATCGTCGCATGGAACGATGAAGCACATGTCGCCGAAAACCGTGCCAAATATGTCGAAAAATTCAGCCAAATCACTCCAATGTTGCAAGAAGTATTAGATGTTTCCTTGCCTGATGCCGGTTTTTACCTATGGGCGAAAGTCGACAAACACGCGCCCATTTCCGATATTGAATATGCCAAACGTCTCTATGCCGAATATAATGTGACAGTATTGCCAGGAAGCTATCTGGCGCGCGAAGCGCATGGCATCAATCCGGGGCAAAACCGCATCCGTATGGCGCTGGTCGCGGAAGTCGATGAATGCCTGGAAGCTGCGAAGCGTATCGTCGAATTCACAAAGAAATTACGCAAATAAATTACACAAATAAGTATACCTATCTCACTTAACCAACCGAACCATCAAGATGACTCAACAATTGCAAAAACTGATAGACCAAGCATGGGAAGATCGCGCCGGCTTTTCACCAAAAACTGCCCCGGCAGAACTGCGCGAAGCTGTCGCACACGTTCTTGAACAATTAAATCAAGGCACGATGCGCGTTGCGCAAAAAGACAGCGGCGCATGGGTTGTCAATCAATGGATCAAGAAAGCGGTGTTGTTGTCGTTCCGCCTGGAAGACAATGTGCCTACTTCTGCCGGTCCTTTGCAGTTCTACGACAAGGTGCCAACCAAGTTTGCCAATTACAGTGCAGCAGATTTCGCCAAAGGCGGATTCCGCGTGGTACCGGGTGCGGTCGTACGTCGCGGCAGCTTCATTGGTAAAAACGTGGTGCTGATGCCCTCCTTCGTTAATATCGGCGGATACGTCGATGAAGGCACGATGGTCGACACCTGGGCGTCAGTCGGTTCCTGCGCGCAGATCGGCAAGCATGTTCACCTGTCCGGCGGCGTCGGCATAGGCGGCGTATTGGAGCCAATGCAAGCCAGCCCGACCATCATTGAAGACAATTGCTTTATCGGCGCACGTTCCGAAATTGTCGAAGGCGTGATCGTTGAAGAAAATTCCGTGATTTCGATGGGTGTGTATATCGGTCAATCGACACCGATTTATGACCGTGCAGCGGACACTGTCAGTTATGGCCGTATTCCTGCCGGATCGGTTGTCGTATCCGGCAACTTGTTGAAGGGCGATGGCAAATACAGCACGTATTGCGCAGTGATCGTGAAACGCGTTGATGCAAAAACTCGCGCCACGACCGGCATCAACGAATTGTTGCGCGACGCATAAGCAAACATTTATTTATGTTGCTCGGTTCCATTTTGATTTTCGCTGTTCAGTTAGATTATTGAGCGTTATATATTAAGAATGACAGTTGAACGCTCAATCCCTCACCCCAGCCCTCTCCCAGAGGTAGAGGGTGAGAACAGATTTAATTCGCTGTCACGAATTAAATAAACTCGATAGGGGTACGCCATGGCAATGGATCGCTTGTTTGCGCTGATGAAAGAAAAAGAAGCTTCGGACATGTTCCTGGCAATCAATTCGCCGATCCAGCTGAAGATCAACGGCAATCTGGTACCGATCAATCAGCAGAAAATGGATCAAGCGACCATCATGGCGTTGCTCGGCGAAGTCGTACCGCTTGAAAAAATCAAGGAACTGGAAAAAACCAATGAGCTGAATATGGGGATACCGGTTGCTGGCATCGGCAGTTTCCGTTTATCGGCATTCCGTCAGCGCGGCAGCGTATCAGCTGTGTTGCGCTACATCCCGGTCATCATTCCGAAATTTGAAGATCTGCACTTGCCTCCTATTTTGATGGAGATCATCAAACAGAAACGCGGATTGATTCTTGTTGTGGGTGCGACCGGTTCAGGCAAGTCAACCACGATTGCGTCGATGCTGGACCATCGCAATGAAATGATGGCAGGACATATTCTGACGCTGGAAGATCCCGTCGAATTTTTGTTCAGAAATAAAAAATCGATTGTGAATCAGCGCGAAATCGGCGTGGATGCCGACTCGCTGACAGTCGCCCTGAAAAACGCGTTGCGTCAAGCGCCCGATTGCATTCTGATCGGGGAGATCCGTGACAAGGATACGATGCAAGCCGCGCTCGCTTATGCGCAATCCGGCCACTTGGTCGTGACAACCCTGCATGCAAATAACAGCTATCGCGCGTTGAACCGTATCATCAGTTTCTTCCCGATTGAAACACGCGACGCAATGTTGTCGGATTTGGCCTCTACTATCAGTGCTGTCGTGTCACAACGTCTTGTTCCATCTACCAATGGCGGGCGTACACCGGCAGTTGAAGTGTTATTGAACACACGCCACGTTTCGGAATTGATTGAGCAAGGCAACATCAGCCAGATCAAGGAAGCGATCGAGAAGAGCATGTCGCCAGGATCGCAAACTTTTGAACAGGCTTTGATGAACCTGATCAATGAGGGCTTGGTAACCCAGGAAAATGCACTGGCGAACGCAGACTCGGCAACCAATCTTTACTGGTTGATCAATAATGCGGGCGGCAAAACACAGGAACCAGAATTGCCGAAAGAGGAAGAAGGCGCGACCTTCACCGAATTTACGTTAAACATGTAGCATGACAATTACCCTTTACGGCATTCCCAATTGCGACACAGTCAAAAAAGCACGGACCTGGCTCGATGCGAATAAGGTGCCGTACATCTTCCATGATTTTAAAAAATCCGGCATTAACAGTGCACTGATTCAAGCATGGCTGCGCGATGTTGCATGGGACGTACTGGTGAATCGCAAAGGCACCACTTGGCGTGCATTGAGCGACGACCGTAAAGCCGCAATCGCGGACAACAAGAGCGCAACAGCACTCATGATCGAATCGCCATCCATTATCAAGCGTCCTGTTTTAGTCACAGCTAACAAGACGCACGTTGGATTTTCCGACGAACTTTATCAACAGATTTTCAAGAAATAACCCTGGATAATTTATGAGCAAAACGCTCGCTCTCACTGAAGAGTTGATCGCCCTATCCTCCGTCACGCCAGAAGATAAAGGCTGCCAATCACGCTTGATCGAATTGCTGACGCCGCTTGGTTTTCAATGTGAGACCATTCAGTCGGATAACGTCACTAATTTGTGGGCACGCAAAGGCACTGCTCAACCGCTGCTCGTATTCGCAGGCCACACCGACGTGGTACCAACCGGTCCACTGGAACAATGGCAATCCAATCCATTTGTACCGACACATCGTGACGGTAAACTGTATGGCCGCGGCGCTGCCGATATGAAGACATCGATCGCTGCGATGGTCATTGCCGTCGAAGAATTCACTGCTGCACATCCAGATCATAAAGGTTCGATCGGATTCCTGATCACCAGCGATGAAGAAGGCCCTGCGACAGATGGCACCGTAGTCGTTTGCGACAAATTGAAAACGCGCGGCGAACAACTCGATTACTGCATCGTCGGCGAACCGACTTCCGCCAATCAATTGGGCGACATGATCAAGAACGGCCGGCGCGGCACCATGTCCGGCAAATTGATCGTCAAAGGTATTCAAGGCCATATCGCCTATCCGCAATTAGCTAAAAACCCGATCCACCTTGCCGCACCTGCATTGGCTGAATTGGCTGCGGAAAAATGGGATGACGGCAATGAATACTATTTGCCGACTTCCTGGCAGATGTCGAATATCCACGGTGGCACCGGCGCATCGAATGTGATTCCGGGCGAAGTCGTGATTGATTTCAACTTCCGTTTTTCCACTGCCAGTACGGCAGAAGGGTTGCAAAAGCGTGTGCATGCGATCCTGGATAAACATGGCTTTGACTATACATTGAAGTGGACGGTAGGCGGCCTGCCTTTCCTCACACCACGCGGCAATTTGAGTGATGCAATTGCTGCTGCAATCAAATCGGAAACCGGGCTGGATACGGAGCTGTCAACAACAGGCGGGACATCCGACGGTCGCTTCATCGCGCAAATTTGCCCGCAAGTGATCGAATTCGGCCCGCCGAACGGGAGCATCCACAAGATCGATGAATATATTGAAGCGCGTTTCATTGATCCGCTGAAAAATATTTATCGACGCACACTGGAAAATTTGCTGCTGTAACGTTGTATGCCTTCTCGATTCGTGTCTGAGACACAGCATAAATGCAGTGCGCATAAATTAAACGCCTATCAAGTAAAGTCCAAAGAAAAAACTTGAGCAATTTTTATACATCGATCCCGACTTAGCCATACTGTATGTCCATACAAAAACACACAACTGGAGTCGATCTAAGTGGTTTGTTGACGGTTCTTAGCAAGAATCTGTATTCAACACCTGCTGTTGCAATCCGAGAATTGATACAGAATGCACACGACTCCATTACCCGTCGCCGGCTAGAAGACAAGGGCTGGCAAGGACCAAGTCGGCTGCAACTCGTTAGTCAATCCGGCAGCGGTATCCTGCGCATCATTGACAACGGTTCTGGACTAAATGAACAAGAAATTCACACCTACCTGGCGACAGTCGGTGTTGGTTATACACGCACCTTGCGTGAACAGAGCCAGGAACTGATTGGTTTGTTCGGACTAGGCTTTTTGTCGGCCTTCGTCATCGCTACTCGTGTCACCGTCACTACCACCTCATATCAAGATACCGAAAGAACCTGGCGTTATCAGTCCTTTGATGGTGAAACTTATACCGTTAATTCGGTTCCGGCGGCTGAGGCAATAGGAACTGTGATAGAACTTGAGCTGCGCAAGGAATTCCAGCATCTGAGCAACCCTGCGACATTGGAACGCCTGCTAGGCCATTATTGCGCACTGCTGAAGGAACCGGTCTATTTTAATAATACGCACATCAACGAAGCTATACCACCCTGGCGGACAAACAACGACAATGTTGTGGAACATCCAGTGCAGTCACGCAAACGAAATCTGGAATTTGCCAAGAAATTTGAGCGACAATTCGAGCCAATTTGCACCATTCCAGTCAAGCCTGATGGCAACAGCGATGTGTGCGGTCTGCTTTGGATACAAGATGGCGGAACCTACAGTAGCAGTGATAACCGCAACCTGAGCGTATTTGTTCGTGGCATGCTGCTTGATGATGATGCCCGCGATTTGCTGCCACGCTGGGCAGGTTTTATCGGTGGCGTGATCGAATCCAACGAACTGACACCAACAGCTAGTAGGGAAGATCTTCAACGCGACCAGCAATATCAATTTGCTCAACAGTTATTGAACAATGCCTTGATTGAAGGTTTGGCCGCAATTGCCAAGACGCAGAAAGAAGCATGGCGACGGATATTGGCGCGACATAACCAGGATTTGCTGGCTGCAGCGCTTTGTGATGACAGACTGTTCGACCTACTGGCCGATAGTGTCCGTATTCCGACCTCGCAAGGTGATTTGCCAGTGGCATCACTTGCCTCACACGGACCGATTCATATCAGCCTGGGATCCAACGGAGGCTTCGAAGATATGCTGTTTCGCGCAATGCAAATTCCAGTTGCCAAAGGCGATCTCTACGCAGTGCATGGATTTTTAAGACGCTGGTCTGAAATGCGTGGTGGCAAGCTGATTGAAATCGGCACCGAACTCGGCAATCAGCAACTGTTCTCCGAAGAGACATTATCGGAAGGGCAGATGGCCTGGCTAAAACAACATCTTTCCAATGGCGAAACGATTGTCCCCGCCCGCTTTAAACCCGCCGAACTGCCACTGGTTGTCGTGCCTGACCGAGATGCAGAGCTGAAGCAACGTCTGGAGTCGGATGAGGCCGACAAGCGTATCTCACTCTCGGCATTACGGATGGTTCGCATGTTTAGCGAAACCTTGAACGGTGACATCAAGGCACGGCTGTACGTGAACCTGGATAATCCCGCGATTTCCCATCTGCTGAATGCTTTTCAGGATGGCGGTGACAATAGCTCATGCAATCAAGCGATGACTCTGCTACGGGCACTTAAAATTGTGATGATGACCGGCGACACAGATAAGCACACTGGTGAAACAAATAGCTTGAATCAGGCATTGCGGCATATTGCAGACGCGGCCAAGACTTTGGCTACGATGAAATAGCGCAGACTTTGTACGCACTTTAATTTACAAATTTTCAGGGAAATTTCATGGATATCTGGGATTGGGTTCAGGATACGCAGAAGGATCTACGCGACGCCGGACAACATCGCCTTGCCGATCTGATTGATGAGATTCCAGAGCATGCCATGGAAGATCGACACGATATGCTCGAAGCGGCATTGCCGGAAGCGCTTGCTGGCGCACGAGCCATGAAACACCCTTGGCTGGAAATTTTCTTTCGCCATTGGGGCATGAATGACAGGCTATCGAAAAAGGAAGGCGAATCCGCGCTGAAAGATGCGGTGGCGCTTTTCGAATTCGCGCATCGTGACGACAATATTAAATGCCCTCAATCGGTCTGCACAACACAAGATATCGCCATTTGCTATGGCAATGTGGATGGTCCCGGCTATGCAGATGAGCGCATTGCCGTATGCGAAGAGACGCTTGCCCGAATTGACCCGACCTGGAATTGCTTTGATTGTATCAGCCGCGAAATGGTCGACGCCTTGATTGATGCGGACCGTGCACAAGAAGCATGTGAATTCGCCGAAAAGCAAAGGCAGGCAATGTTGAATGCCGGGCAAGAGATTTCTGCCCACTACTACACGACACATGCCGACGCATTGGCTTCAGCCAAACGTTACGACAAAGCATTGGAGATATTGAAATTTGCCGACACAAGCGAACTACAAGATGATACGAATTCGAGCAAGTATCTGCGCGCCGAATTGCATGCATGTATCCTGGCAAAAATTGGCCACGCAGAGCAAGCGTGGGACGCATTGCCGCAGAATGAAAATGCGGCAAACACTGATCATTATTATTCCGTGGAAGCAATCGCTTTGATCGTTGATCATCTACCGCAGCATAACTCCTGGATGATTGGAAAAAGAATTGAAGCCGTGTTGTGGCAATATAGTCAATCTGGTTCGCATCGCATGACGTTAAATGTCGCGGATCATCATATCCGTCTGGCGGTCGCACGCGGCGCACGATGGACCGCGCGACAAGCTTTGGAATTGGCAAGACCGCATTTGGTTAAATTGCGCAAACCACTTGGTGCAGTAGAAAAATTTGCACTGTTGGAGCAATTGGTTGCCGACATGCCGGACATTGCAGAGTTGCCGGTGCCGGCAGAGCAATTGGCAGATTACCTGCGCACCAGCGATACCAACAATCCGGAACGCGATGTCGAATGGTTGTTGGCAGCCGCATCGCAAAGACCCGGCGACGATGAGCTTGCCTGCCATGTCGCCGCAGCCATGCATAGCTGCGGCGCCAAGCGCGATGCTTGCGACTACTTGTGGGGATTCACGAAAAGACAACCCGCCGTGCACAGGGTTGCATCGGAACTTTTATCCGGCTTGCTCAAGCTGCGCGATTACAATCAGGTGGAACAACTGGCGAATATGTTATCGGAACATAATCCGTCCTTGTCGCATTGGTGCCGGGCGCGATTGGCATTCAACAGGAAATCCTGGAGCGAAGTTGGCGGACATATTCAGAAACTTCTGGAAATCGACAGCGATGCACATCAAACCAAAAATATCTGGGCCGATGCTGCCATGGCCGACAAGGATTTTGAAACAGCACTAGGTCTACGACTTGATTTGGCCGAGCGGGAATCCGAGATCGGCAACGCGCATTGGAACCTGATTGTCGCCGCAAGCGCCGCCCAGCGTTGGGACATGGTGCGCAAAACAGCGCAACAACTTGATTTCCGCCTGGACTCTATGGAAGGTGTCGTTGAAGAAAAATGGGGCACAATACGCCTGCGATTCTTTGAAAATAATGAGTGGGTGGAATATTATGCCCGTCGCACCGGCCCCGCCACAGCAAGGATAACCTCAATAGCGGCTGCCAAAAAACAGCAACATGTGCGTGACTGGGTAGTATACGATCCATACCCGCTCGAACCGGTTCCTGAAAGTGTGGAGGAACGGGAAGACTTTATCCAGCTCTATGAAGCCATTCATGTATTGCAACCTGGTGGCTATGGCGCAAGCAAATTGGTGGATGGGTCCCACCCCGGTGACGAGCGTTTCAAGCGCTTGGCGCAGGAACTGGATGCGCATCAATTGGAGTGGAGTGTCTGGAGTAGCGACGACTATACCGTGACCAAGGCAGATACCCAGGAAACATTACCGGGATTGTATTTTTTGGTTGCTGCACCAAAAGAGGTTTCTGTCATGCAGCTTCACAATAAGCTTACCGAACTGACCGCAGATTTTGTTCATCCCATGTGCTGGCCGCGTCTTGCGCGGGAAGCCGGTGCGGACGAGGAATATCACCTGTCCATTGTGGACCAATATGGCTTGTAAGTTGCATTGCTCGCGCAGCTGCATTTGAAACAACGTTAATCTCGCATCACCTGAATACCATGACTCCAAAAAATTTCACCACCATCCGCGACTTCTTGCGCTACGCAGTCACCCGTTTCAACAATGCGAAACTGCACTTCGGTCACGGCAGCAGCAACGCATACGATGAAGCTGCGTACTTGATTTTGCATACACTCAAGCTGCCTCTAGACAAACTCGATCCCTTCCTGGACGCGCACCTATTGCCTAATGAAATCGATGCCGTATTGACAGTGATCGAGCAACGCGCAATCGAGCGCCTGCCTGCGGCCTACATCACCAACGAAGCATGGCTCGGCGGTTATCGCTTCTATGTTGATCAGCGCGTGATCGTGCCCCGCTCATTCATTGCGGAATTGATTCCCGAACAATTTTCACCGTGGGTTGCCGATCCCGAATCGGTGACCAACATTCTTGAACTGTGCACCGGCTCCGGCTGTCTGCCGATCATGCTGGCCGATGCATTCCCGAATGCGCATGTCGATACCGCAGATATTTCTGCGGAAGCGCTGGAAGTTGCACGTCGCAACGTAGATGATTACGAATTGCAAGACCGCATCACACTGATCGAATCTGATTTGTACGCCAATGTACCCAAGAAAAAATACGATCTCATCATCACCAATCCGCCGTACGTCAATGCAGATTCAATGAACAAACTGCCGGAAGAATATCGCCGCGAGCCGCAAATTGCATTGGCTGGCGGTGCGGATGGCATGGATCTGGTACGCAAGATCATTGCCGGCGCTGCAAAACGTCTAACACCAAAAGGCATTTTGATGGTCGAAATCGGCAATGAGCGTGCAAATGCTGAAGCGGCTTTTCCTGATCTGGATTTGACGTGGTTATCGACTAGCGCGGGCGATGACATGGTGTTTTTGCTGACTGCAGATCAGTTGAAGTAAAAATTTTAAAATGAATGACAGTTGTAGGGTGGGCACGCTTTTGTGCCCACGCGGACATCGACAGACATCGACAGCGTGGGCACAAAAGCGTGCCCACCCTACCAAATTCTTAATCAGTCTCAAATGAATATTAGTAAAGCAAAGTAATGATACGTTTCCAGCAAGTCAGCCTCATGCGAGGCGTGAAGCCTCTGTTCGACAAAGTCGATGTCACGCTCAATCCGGGCGACAAGATCGGCCTGATCGGTTCCAATGGCGCCGGCAAATCCAGTTTGTTTGCGATGCTGCGCGGCGAGCTGCATGCCGATCAGGGTGAAATCGATTATCCGGCCAAATGGCAAGTCGCCTACGTTGCACAGGAAACACCCGCGCTGGACCGCGCTGCAATTGAATATGCAATCGATGGCGATATCACGCTGCGCCGCCTTCAAGATGAACTGGCATTCCTGGAAAGTGAACCGGAAAGTGCCGAGAACGGCACATTGATAGGCGAACTGTACAGCAGCCTGGCCGATGCCGATGCCTATACCGTGCGCTCGCGCGCCGAGCAATTGCTGCTTGGCCTTGGTTTTACGATGGAACAAATGGAACAACCAGTCGCCAGTTTTTCCGGCGGCTGGCGCATGCGCTTGAATCTTGCGCAGGCGCTGATGTGCCCTTCCGATTTATTGCTGCTGGATGAACCGACCAATCACTTGGATTTGGATGCAATCATCTGGCTGGAAGACTGGTTGAAACGTTATGCCGGTACCTTGATCATCATCTCGCACGATCGCGATTTTCTCGATGGTGTGGTAAATGTCATCGTACATATCGACGAGAGAAAATTGAAGCGCTATTCTGGCAACTATTCCGCATTCGAACGGCAACGTGCTGCACAAATGATCCTGGCGCAAGGCATGATGGAAAAGCAGGCACGCCAGCGCGCACATCTGCAATCCTTCATCGAGCGCTTCAAGGCCAAAGCCAGCAAAGCAAAACAGGCACAGAGCCGCGTCAAGGCATTGGCACGCATGGAAGAAACTGCACCGTTGCGTGCCGCTGCCGAATTCTCGTTCGAATTCCGCGAACCGCTTAGCGCGCCGAACCCGCTACTGGTGCTGGAAGATGTCAATGCCGGCTACAAAATCGAAAACGAAAAAGACTACAGCATCACCGAAAAAACCATTGTCTCCGGCATCAATTTCTCACTGCAGATCGGCCAACGCATTGGCCTCCTAGGTGTCAACGGTGCAGGTAAATCAACACTGATCAAAACCATTGCTGGTGAGCTTGAACCACTGACCGGCGAGGCACATACCGGCAAGGGACTGACGATCGGATATTTCGCGCAGCACCAGGTTGAAATGCTGCGTCATGACGAATCACCGTTGTGGCATCTGGTAAAAATCGCACCGACCACGCGCGAGCAGGAGCTGCGCAATTTCCTCGGCGGTTTCAATTTTCCCGGCGAAATGGTCACCAGTAAAATCGCACCATTTTCCGGTGGTGAAAAAGCGCGCCTTGCTCTGGCACTGATCGTCTGGCAACGCCCCAACCTGCTGCTGCTGGACGAACCGACCAACCATCTGGATCTGGAAACGCGCGAAGCGTTGACCGAAGCACTGGCGCAATTCGATGGCACGCTGGTTGTGGTATCGCATGACCGGCACTTGCTGCGTGCGACAACGGATCAATTCATCATCGTCGCTGAAGGAAAATTGCAACCGTTTGACGGCGATCTCGATGACTACAAGGATTGGCTCTTCAAGACCAAACTGGCCAACAAGACCAACGCGGCAAGTGCCGCACTGCCACCCGTCACATCGAAGAGCGCCAGTGCAGTTGCACCGGCATCGTCTCCTGTAGACAAGAAGGACCAGAAACGCATAGAGGCAGAAGACCGTCAAAAGCTGGCTGCAAAAAAGAAGCCGATTGAATCCAAGATCAAAAAACTGGAAGAGCAAATCGCCAAACGCAATGCGCAAAAAGCGACGGTCGATGCCAGCCTTGCAGATCCGGAAATCTACGATCAGAGCAAGAAAAAGGAATTGAAAGCCCTGCTCGCCGATCAAAAATTTTATGCAAAAGAAGTGGAACAACTGGAAGCAGAATGGCTGGAATTGCAAGAAGCGCTGGAACAGGTTGTTGCATGACAGATGGAGATTCAATTTTTACGTAGTCGTTCCTGCGGGTTTAAGCAGGAACCCAGCGTCTTTCATCGCAAGTAGCCGATAGAAAAATCCCGCCTGGCATGGATTGAAAAAAACACTGGATTCCCGCTTACTACCGCGGGAACGACAAGCATAGGAATACCATATTCACCCTTGATGAAGGGCCAGAAGACGCAATTATGACAAAATTCATCTCCATCATTGGCTGCGGCAAAGTCGGCAAAACGCTGAGCCGCTTATGGACGTTGAATGGAGCGTTGCACATTCAGGACATACTGAACAGATCAGTCGACAGTGCAACGCGTGCCAGTGCATTCATCGGCGCAGGTCGTGCCATCGCCTCCTATGCAGACTTGCAGCCCGCGGATATCTACCTGATCGCAGCACCCGACGATCAAATCGAGCATTGTTGCGAAGAGCTTTCACGAACCGGCAATCTGTCTGCGGATAGCATTGTGTTCCACTGCAGCGGTGCATTACCCTCCTCCGTATTACAAGCAGCGTGTCAACAAGGTGCAGCAGTCGCCAGCATTCATCCGATCCGCAGCTTTGCATCGCCTGAAAAAGTCATACAGAGTTTTACAGGAACTTTCTGCGGCATGGAAGGCGACCAACGTGCGCTCGATGTACTGCAACAAGCATTCACGGCCATCGGCGCACAGCTGGTATCGATCAAAGCCGATGCAAAAATTCTCTATCACGCTGCAGCGGTGTTTTCATCAAACTATCTGGTGACCTTGCTCGACGTTGCACAACAAGCATACATACAGGCCGGAATTGCGCCAGACGTTGCGCTCAAATTGATCGAGCCGTTGATGCGGGAAACAGCCGACAATGTTTTCCGACTCGGCACCGAAGCAGCTCTCACCGGTCCGATTGCGCGCGGCGACATGGCAACAGCGGAGAAGCAATTGCGTGCAGTGGCACAATGGAATCCCGCATGCGCCGCGCTATACGAACAATTCATGAAACTGACAGTTGACCTTGCAGCACGGCGCGACAATTGCAAGAATTGATCGCAACCATCATGTCGATCTCTCATCCAGTCGTGATTCCTGAAAATGAAATAGAGTTCACGGCAATCCGCGCGCAAGGACCTGGCGGCCAGAACGTCAACAAAGTGTCTTGTGCGATTCACCTGCGTTTCGATATCGCTGCATCATCGCTACCTGATCACATCAAGGAAAGGCTGCTGAAACTGAACGGTCAACGGATCACCAAAGATGGGGTGATCGTGATCAAGGCACAACAATCGCGTAGCTTGGAAAAAAATAAGCAAGAGGCGATGCAGCGTTTGCTGGAGTTGGTTGAAAGTGCTTCGATCATTCCTAAACATCGCAGACCGACCAAGCCAACGCGCAGTTCACAAACCAAACGACTCGATAGCAAGAGTACGCGTGGGCGTGTGAAGGCGATGCGGGGGAAAATTGTTGATTGATAACCTGAATTATTTCAGACAAAATTGTATCTGATAGGATGTGTCTGCTCATTCACATGCGGCGCAATACGCTTCGCTATTGACGCCCTACTTTTTACATCATGCAATCATAAAATCATATGGCAATTCAAGGAATCAGCCACATCACTTTCATTGTTAGCGACGTAGAACGAATGGCAAAGTTCTTATGTGATGGGCTTGGTGCGCAAGAAATATACGATAGCAAGGGAAAAAATTTCTCTTTGTCGCGAGAAAAATTCTTCCTGCTCGGCGGGATATGGTTGGCGGCAATGGAAGACAATCCCTCTGAACCGTCATATCGGCATATCGCGTTTCAGGTATGCGAAAGCGATTTACCAATATTTGAATCCAGATTGCTAGCACTGGGGGTGAAGATAAAACCTGCACGACCACGCATTGAGGGTGAAGGGCAATCTCTATATTTCTACGATTTCGACGACAACCTGTTTGAACTGCATACAGGTACGTTACTTCAGCGACTTGAAAGCTACAGAAAATGAGTTTGACTACTGCAAACCCATTGCCTTTTTAATTTTCCTTCAATAGAATCAACTGCGGAACAATTCTCTAGCAATAGAACACATCCGTTCCAACGTCGCTCGGACGGTTCCGGGCGCTTACGAAAGAAAATCGATGACTCAATCCCAAGCTCCGCGCAGCTTTTCGCGCATCAATCGTCTTCCCCCTTACGTTTTCAATATCACCGCTGAATTAAAGATGGCCGCACGCCGCCGTGGCGAAGATATTATCGATCTGTCGATGGGTAATCCGGATGGTGCAACACCACCGCATATCGTCGAGAAATTGATCGAGACGTCCAAGCGCCCTGACACGCACGGCTACTCGGCGTCCAAAGGTATTCCTCGCCTGCGTCGTGCGATTTCGCATTGGTACAAGGATCGCTACGATGTCGACATCGATCCCGATTCCGAAGCGATTGTGACGATCGGATCAAAGGAAGGTCTCGCGCATTTGATGTTGGCGACACTCGATCGCGGCGATACGGTGCTGGTGCCCAATCCGAGTTATCCGATCCATATCTATGGCGCGGTGATTGCCGGCGCCGATATTCGTTCGGTGCGCATGAGTCCCGATGTAGATTTTTTTGCTGAGCTGGAGCGCGCGATCCGCGAAAGTTATCCGAAACCGAAGATGATGGTGTTAGGTTTTCCATCGAACCCGACTGCACAATGCGTCGAGCTGGAATTCTTCGAACGCGTCATCAAGCTGGCGAAGGAACACAACATTTTGGTTGTGCACGATCTGGCCTATGCCGATATCGTGTTCGACGGCTGGAAAGCACCGTCTATCATGCAAGTGCCCGGTGCACGCGACGTTGCAGTCGAATTCTTCACGATGTCGAAGAGCTATAATATGGCCGGTTGGCGCATCGGCTTCATGGTCGGCAACAAGGAACTGGTCTCAGCGTTGGCGCGCATCAAAAGCTATCACGACTACGGCAGCTTCACACCGGTGCAAGTCGCCGCGATCGCTGCGCTGGAAGGCGATCAGACCTGCGTCAAGGAGATTTGCGCACAATATCAAAACCGCCGCGATGTGCTGGTCAAAGGTTTGACCGAAGCCGGCTGGCCGGTCGATAAACCAAAAGCGTCGATGTACATCTGGGCGCGCATTCCGAAGCCGTATCGTCATCTTGGTTCGGTCGAATTTGCCAAACTATTGCTGGCCAAGGCAAAAGTATGTGTGTCACCAGGAATCGGATTTGGTGAATATGGCGATGAATATGTGCGCTTTGCATTGGTCGAGAATGAAGCGCGGATTCGCCAGGCGATACGTGGCATCAAGACGATGCTGCGGGACGATAAATTGGTAAAGGTAGCGTGACGCCTGTCACAAAAACTTCTGCATAAAAAAGGGCGGACCGTAGTCCGCCCGAATTCCCTCTAAAACACAAACAACGGAGTCAATGTAAGGTCACCAACTGATCAGCCATGTATTCCGACTCATCAGGATAATTAATCTGTAACGATGCGGAAGCGCCGGCCATGTCATGCAAGACATCAATCAAGTCATCGAGATTGTCTGCCGCCAATAGATCCTGATGATTGCGCATGATCGCTCCGCAAGGCACGCGGCTGCCTTCCTCATCTACGGAAAACGACACAAAAGGCACGAAGTGGTCTTCGATACAGGAAATATCGATGTGTACTGTCCCGGCTCCATCAAGTAACTGGTAAAACAGGCTTTCATCAATAATCAGCAGCTCTTGTTTAGCACCACTCGACATGTTTTTCTCCTCCCGTTGCCCGATATTTATTGGCAAATTCATTTTTATTGTTTCTTGCCCGCTGAAAAATATTTCCCATAGGAACAAGGTAGACCATTGATTTCCACAAAGCAATAATTATTTTGTGAACTCACGTTAATTTTTCAAAGGGTAGCAATTAGACAATGGACGGAATGCTAATGTCAATTAAATCCAGGAATTAAGTTGATAATCGTTAAATTAAAGATGCCTTTTTAAATCAATGGCGTTGCCCTGGATGTTGATGTTGTGCGTCATATTCATGTAGACAAAAAGGTATGATGGCGTCTGCTCCACGTCTCGACCTCCATAAACCACAAAGGAACTCCAGCATGTACGTCGTCATCTTCCGTGCAAATATCCGTAGACTCGATGATGAATATGCGCAGGTCGCTGCGCGCATGCGTGAGCTGGCGCTCGATGAATTCGGTTGCATCGAATTCCATGCGCTTACAGAAGGCAATCAAGAAGTAGCACTTTCATACTGGCATGATGAAGAAAGTATTCGAGAATGGAAGACGCATAGTGAACACGTGCTGGCTCAACAGCTAGGCAAAGAACGCTGGTATGAATCCTATATTGTTCAGGTAGCGCAGATTACACGTGAATATCGCGCCACCACAGTATGACAATTACACATATTTGACATGAGCCAATCCGACACTCTATTCGCCGAATTACAAGCCCTTGGCGCAGGCGAGTTTGAACATCTCAACGGCTCTCTCGCCGCACATTTACGTGGAACAGAATCGCTGCTGCGTGAATGGGGTGCACGTGAAGCGGTATGTATCGCGGGGCTGTACCACGCGGTATATGGCACTGATGGCTTCAACCCTTCGTTGGTTGGCATCGATATGCGCCAACGCATTGTCTCTCTGCTTGGACAAGAGGCTGAACAACTGGCCTATTTGTACGGAGCGTGCAATCGCCGCGTGTACTATCCAAGAATCAGCACTGAATCGCAATTGGCCTTTGCTGACCGTTTCACTAATACTGAATACGACATCAGCAATGAACAGTTACGCGATCTGTGTGAATTGATCCTTGCAAATGAATTGGAAATCGCACAAGGCAGTGCAGAGTTTCGTGCGAAACATGGTGCGCTTCTTTCCAAGTTATTTAAACGAATGGAAGGGCTCGTAAGCGAAGCTGGGTTCAAAACATTTCGGAAAGTGTTGTGCTAAAAAGATAATCAGCTATGGATTAGATCAAGCGACTGAAATTTCCCGCCTAACACATTAGAAGAATTCATCCCCCACCACTGTTCCAATATCGTTGCATAAGCACTGCGGAAGTCAACTGCATACGTCAGATTGCCCGAGCCATCCAATCGATTCAGGTCCGGCATGGCACCCAGCAAACCACCTTTGACACGGCCGCCCATCACGAAGTGCGGCGCAACGGTGCCGTGATCGGTACCATTGGAGAGGTTCTCTTTCGGGCGGCGTCCGAATTCTGCATAAGTCATCACGAGTGTCGAATCCCATCGATTCAATTCCACCATCGCCGACTTCAATGCAGTCAATCCATCGGCTAACTGCTTGAGCAAATTGGCTTGCGTGCCAGGCTGATTCTGATGCGTATCGAAACCGCCGATCGTCAAACGCAACACGGCGACATGTTTGCCTGTTTGCTCGCCATTGGCGACCACTTGTGCTGCCGTCTTCACCACATTGCCGAATTCGCTTTTTGGAAATTCCGTTTTCAATTCAATTTTGCCCTGTGTCGGCTTCAGACCGTCAGCTGCCTTGGCGATATCCGCTTCCACCTTGAGGATATGCTCCAGAGTCGCGTTGCCTTGTATGGGCGTTGGCATTGCCAAGCGTGCGTTATTTAAAAATTGATCGGTATTACTCAATGCCACTGCTCGTGCACCGCCGGACAGCGGCCCCAGTTCTTGACTGCCGATGATGACGCCATCTGCACTATAGACTGCCGGTGTAGGGCGTAGAGCGAAGACGCGCGTGAGCCAACCTTCCTGTTCATAGTGATCCGACTTCGAAGCAGTATCCCAGATTTCGATAGAGCGAAAATGCGACAGGTTCGGCTGCGGATAGCCGACACCTTGTATCACTGCCAGCTCCTTGTTGTCCCACAACGGCATCAACGGTTGCAGGCTCGGATGGAGACCGACAAATTGATCCAGTTGAATCACTTCTTCACGCTTGATCGCAATTTTCGGACGCAGATTGTAGTAAGTCGAATTAGCATAAGGCACGACGGTATTCAAGCCGTCATTGCCGCCTTTTAGTTCGACAAGAATCAGAAGATTCTGATAACCGGATTTATTCTGTGCAAATGTGATCTGCGGAGCCAGCAATGCCGCACCCAAACCACCGGAAAACAAAAAGAAATCGCGACGATTCATATTAACCTTCCCATCAAATAGCTCGGCAATTATTTAAGCTGAAACACCGGATCCATCACCAGCGTTCTGATATACGCGGTGCCCATCAACTCTGCGTTGATCGGTGAAGTCGGTTCTAAAGGGAGAATCGCTTTTTGGATCGCCAAACGCTGTGTCACATTCGGCACCACTTCAGCAGAGGCACCAAAACGGCCAAGCCATGCATCCGGATCAAACGAGATCATCGCAATCGCATCGGCAAATTTGATACGTCCTTCACGACCAAGCGCACCTTGTCCTTTGACCTTGCCCAAATCATTCATCCGTTCACGTGCCATCTGCACCTTCATCATCGTCATGCCGGAATCTTTTTGGGCGCCAGTTTCGGTCGCGCGGAACAAACGTTCAAGCACTGCTTTGCGCGCCAACAATGTCGAGCTATTGATCCACGCATCGCCGCCCGGCCAACCCTTGACGTTAGGCGGACTGAACAGGTTTTGGCCCAATTGCGCAACGGCGAATGTGAAAGGCAATGGATCGTCGTAGGTAAAATTGAATTGCTTCAGTGCGCCGACGATCAGCTCTACCGGCGACTTCACCAACGTGCCGCGATTTTTCTCATCCCAAAATGCAGGTGACAAAAACAACTCATGCAACGCGACCTTGATTTCGTAATGACTGTCACGGAAACGTCTGGCGATGCGCTTCACTTCTGCAGGATCCGGATTGGGCGAGATGAATTCATGCCAGAGTTTGGTGACGATGAATTCGGCACACGCTGGCTGTGCCAACAAGATATCGAGTACTTCATCGCCGGAAAAATTGCCGCTCTGGCCGAGCACGGTTTTTACGCCATTATCATGAATAAAAGGACGCCATTTGTACTCGCCGGTTTCCGGCTCGATACTCCATCCGGTATAGGCACGCGCCGCTTCCTTGATGTCCTGCTCGCTGTAATGGCCTTCACCCAAAGTGAATAACTCCATCACCTCACGTGCAAAATTTTCGTTGGGCGCGCCTTTGCGATTATTGGCATTGTCGAGATAGATCAGCATCGCAGGATCTTTCGACATCGCATGCAACAACGTGCCGAAATTGCCGAGCGCCTGCTGACGCAACAAAACATTCTGCCGATACATCAATTGCGAATATTTGACTTTTTGCTGGCTCGACACAAAATGATTGTGCCAAAACAAGGTCATGCGCTCCGTCAAAGGCGATGGCGTTACCAGCATCTCGCGCAACCACCAACCGCGCAGATCGAAACCTTGCCTGATCTCCATGTCGCGATGGGCTTTCTTTTCTTCATCAGACTTGTCTTTGAATTGCTTGAATGAGACGAGCGGCTGGTCTGACCAGGTAGGTGGCGGCGATATTGCCTGCGTTACTGATTGTGCCAGCACCTTATCGACAGCCTGTTGCCGCGTAAGGTGTTCGAATGAAGAGACTTCTGATGATGAAGGCGCAAAGCCGCTGCGAGTCAGAAAAAAACGTGCACCATCCGTGCCGAGTTGTTGTGCAAATGTCGTCACAGCTATGCTTGCCAAGCAAAGTGCCATCAATATTTTTTTTATTAGCATGGATAACACCGTTGAAAAATTATACGGCTAGCGGCCAGGTGGATATACTTCGCGCCCTGCGTCATGAATTTGCTGACGTAGCGCACGCCTTTCCTCCGGCGTCATATTGCTTCTACGCCTCGGTGCTTCCGGGGCGGCATCAGGCACTCTCCCCCCTTGCTGGTACTGCCCTCTGCCGAATCGATCCTGCCTTTGTATCTGTTGCTCTTCGCGTTGCGCAGCACGTTCCCCCCTGTCATAGCCACGGTCAGCGCACGCATTCGACATGCCGACTATGAGCATGATCAATACACTGACTATTTTGAGGGATTGATTCATCATATTTTCTTCCTGGAGGCATCTATAATAAGCAAGCCTTTCGCCGCATTTGAAGTGTATGCCGATTTAATTAGCCGTATAAGCCGTTTTTCGTAAAGTTTGTAACAGTTTGTAATGACTGTGCAGATAGACGTTTTTTCATTGAATTCTGACGTTACTATAGCGCTATGAATACAACAAATATACCTGCTACCGCACCACAGACCAATGGCCACCAAGGCAAAATTCTGGTGGTCGATGACGACCAACGACTGCGTGATCTGCTGCGCCGCTATCTGGCCGAGCAAGGCTTTAGCGTTGTCGTCGCCGAAAATGCCCAGGCGATGAACAAGCTTTGGCTGCGTGAGCGCTATGACTTGCTGGTGCTTGATTTGATGTTGCCGGGAGAAGACGGACTGTCTATCTGCCGTCGATTGCGTGGTGCGGGCGACCAGACACCGATCATCATGTTGACTGCCAAAGGTGAAGACGTGGATCGTATTGTCGGTCTCGAAATGGGCGCTGACGATTACCTTCCCAAGCCATTTAATCCACGTGAGTTAGTCGCACGCATCAATGCTGTTCTGCGCCGCAAGACACCCGATGAAGTGCCGGGTGCACCATCTGATAAACCCCAGTCGTTCGAATTCGGCGAATTCGTACTGGATCTCGGCATGCGCACTCTCAAAAAAAATGGCGAAGCAATTTCCCTGACAACAGGCGAATTTTCTGTGCTCAAAGTCTTCGCGCGTCATGCACGTCAGCCTTTGTCACGTGAAAAACTGATGGAACTGGCACGTGGCCGTGAATATGAAGTATTCGATCGCAGCCTTGATGTGCAAATTTCCCGGCTGCGCAAACTGATCGAGCCCGATCCAGCCAACCCGCTTTACATTCAGACCGTGTGGGGCCTGGGTTATGTGTTCATTCCGGAAGGCCAGCCGCGCTAAGCGTGCCGGCACCTTGCGACTTCAACTGAATGACCAGCGCACTTTCCAATCGATTTAACTGGCTGAAAAGCGGCCTGTTTTGGCGCACCTTTGTCCTGCTGGCGATCCTTATCACCGTCAGCATGGCGGCGTGGGTTGCCAGCTTCCGCATGCTGGAGCGTGGCCCGCGTGCCAGACAAATCGCCGCGCAGGTGGTCTCCATGGTCACCATTACGCGCGCGGCACTGACTCACTCTGCTCCCGATTCAAGACGCGAACTATTGTTTGACCTCGCCAGTAATGAAGGCATTCGCATTTACCCGCTCGAAAAAACGGATCGTGTCGTACCGATGGCCGATTCAAGCATCATGCCGTTGCTGCAAGAGACGGTGATGTCTCGACTGGGAGCCGATACAAAATTCGCAGGAAAAGTGAATGATGTTGCCGGTTTCTGGGTCAGCTTCAAAATCGATAACGATGCCGACGACATGTATTGGCTGATGCTGGATCGAGAGCGCATTGAGCGAAAATCCAGCACGCAATTGCTGCGCTGGGCAACTATCACGCTGTTTCTGTCGCTGCTGGGAGCAGTGTTTATCTCGCGCTTGATCAATCAACCGTTGGCACGCCTGACTGCTGCCGCACGGTCCATTGCAAAAGGCCAAAGCATCGAACCGCTGCCGGAACAAGGGCCGACCGAGATCCGCGAGGCGAACCGCAGCTTCAATCAAATGGCGAATGATCTTGAGCGGGTTGAATCCGATCGTGCTGTCATCCTGGCCGGTATCTCGCACGACTTGCGCACACCGATCGCACGTATGTTGCTGGAAGTCGAAATGGCCAATTTATCCGATGATTCCAAACATGGCATGGAATCCGATCTGGCGCAGATGAATGCGATTATTGGACAATTTCTCGATTACGCAAAACCTACTGATCCTGCCAGCTTCGAGCGTGTCGACCTTTCTGCGCTGTTGACCGATACGGTGCATGATGCCGGCCGTATCAATGGCGTCGACATAACGCCGAAAATTGATCCCAATCTGAATGTGATGGGCAATCCCGTTGATTTAAAACGTGTCTTCAGCAATCTGATTGAAAACGCTCGTCGTTACGGCAAAACGGTCAACACTGCACAGGCCGACATCGAAATCTCGTGCCGCCCCGAAAATGATCAAATCGTCATTGAAATTGCCGATCATGGTTCCGGCGTCCCGGAATCAGAAATGGATCGCCTGCTCAGGCCATTCGCACGCTTGGATACGGCGCGCAGCCAAGCTGATGGTGCGGGATTAGGCTTGGCGATTGTCGCGCGAGTGATAGGACGCCATGGCGGCAAGCTACAGCTCCTCAACAGAGAACAGGGCGGCTTGATTGTCAAAATGGCTTTGCCTCGGCAGTAAACAATCTTCCCTCCATCGCCTTACACCATTTTGCACACGTTGCAAAAGTGTGGCTTCTATTTGCAAACTATTGTGAACTTTATAAATTGATCATTCCAATCAGTTTCTCTAAGGCACACAATACAGTCATGCATTCGCGTAACCATAGAGCGCAAATCGTGAAAACCAATTTGATCCTGAAGTTCCTGACTGTGCTGGCCTTGCCTCTGCTGGCACTATGGCATGCGATGATTTGGTTAAATACATTACAGAACAGGGAACGCGCACGGCTGCAATCAGAACTGTCGCAAACGCGAGGCCTGATGCAGTTATTGATGAAGCAGCGCAATGGTTATCACTGGACAACCGAAGATCGCAGAATCATTCGGCTGCATCTCAAAACAATCTGGGGCCTCAGTCCTTATCTCGTGCTGCTGGTTGCACCCGGTGGTTTGGTAGCACTCCCATTTTTGGCTTGGTGGCTTGATCGCCGGAGGAGTCAGCGGACTGAAGCGGCACGTGCAAGATAAGACCGCGTAGTTCCTGTTTTTGTTTCTTCCCAATGCCTCAATCTGGCTTACTTCATTGCTTTAGCTTTTCCGCATATTCGTATCGACCCAACGATCGTACGCTTCAATGAACTTGGTAAGAAACGCATGTGTTTTATCGTTAATCAATTTCCCGTCTTCATCGAACAAAGCTGCAGCGCCGCCGATATAAGCTTCCGGTTGCTGCATGCATGGGACATCCAGAAACACAAACGACTGCCGCAAGTGTTGATTTGCCCCGAAGCCGCCAATTGCGCCAGGTGATACGCTGATGACTGCACCGGGCTTTCCGCTCCAAACACTTTGGCCGTAGGGCCGTGATCCGACATCGATTGCGTTTTTCAGCACACCTGGAACGGAACGATTGTATTCCGGCGTAAAAAATAAAACGCCATCGCAACCGGCTACCGCTTTCCTGAATGAAGTCCATGCAGCAGGCGGATTGCCATCTTCATCTTCGTTATAGAGAGGCAACTGCCCAATTTCAACAATCTCCAATTTCAAGGAAGACGGCGCCAGCGCAATAACCGCATTCGCCATTTTCCTGTTCAACGATGCCTTGCGAAGACTGCCGATAATTACTGCGATTTTTTTCGTGGCCATGATGGTGTCCTTGGTTGGTCGAATAACATGAATAACGTTTTTGGATTGTTCTTAGACTGACAATATCGCCCTTTTATCACCTGTCATCTGACGATTCACAAGAAATTCTGTTTAACTCAAATCCTTTAATAACGACGCCAACGTTTCTTGCGGCAGCTCTTCCAGATGCGCCGGATAATTGGGATGATCGCAACCCAACATCATTTGCGCGCCACCTTTCAGCGCATCCTTCATCGATGGTGTCAGTTCAAAGCGAACGAAATGCACTGCTGAAGTTTTTTCCGCATTTTCACGTTCAAGGTCTTCATCGGCAATTGCATAGACTCTCGCCTGACCTTCTACCTGGATAAACAAACGATCTTCGATACCAATCAATTTTGCCAATGCAGCCTTGCGCTCGACTTCATTGGTGTATTCGATCAGCATGGTTGCCTTGAAGTTGCTGCCATCCGGCACCAATGGATTGTATGCATCGAGTTCCGATTGAATGCCATCTTCTTCGAAAATTTTTTCGATGCGCAGCATTTCCTGCACTTGATAACGCAAAGTCATTTCATCTTCAAACAACAAGGAAACATGATTTCCCAATTGCACGGTACGGATTTTCTTGTGCTCAATCACTTCGGCGCGCAAGGCCGGACGTGCCCTCGCATAAGCTTCGAGCGTCATCAGACTGCCGCGTTGAATTACCATTTCAATTTCCTGCCTTATTCATGTTTGTCGGTGATCGGGCCGGTCTTGAACAATGAATCACGCAACTCGTGATCCATCTTCGGATCGCGACGGCGTATCCATTCCAGCACCATCGCTGCATGCTCTTTCTCTTCGTCGCGATTATGTTCAAGAATACGTTTCAATTCAGGATCGGTGCACGCATCGACGCGCTGGTTATACCAATCGACCGCTTCCAGTTCTTCCATCAACGATGTGATGGCGCGATGCATATCCATCGTGACACCGGAAAGTTGATCGAGTGGTTCGTGATAGCCTTCATTAGCCATATCAAATCCTTTCGGTTTTATATCTCATAAGCTTTGCGTAATAGTGCAAGCGGATGCGCCATCTCGGCTTTCTTCAATCCCGCCTCTTCCATTCCCTGTTCAATATGATGGCCCGCCAATTGGCAATCGGATGAAATATAGTCAGGTTCGTTGTTTGCCATCGCCTTGAATACCGGCTTGCCGATTTTCATCGCGATTGCATGAAATTCCTTTTTAACACCAAACGTACCGGCATGACCCGAACAACGCTCAACAATATTGAGTTTAGTATCCGGTACCAGTTGCAAAGTCTCAGCGGTTTTTTTACCGACATTTTGCACCCGGGAATGACAAGGGATGTGATACGACACATTGCCCAGCGATTGCTTGAAATCCGTCTTCAGCAATCCGTCGCGATTACGCGAAATGAAATATTCGAATGGATCCCACATCGCCTCTTTCACCAATTGCGTATCAACATCATCTGGGAACATCAGTGGCAATTCCTGCTTGTACATCAATGTGCAGGATGGAATCGGCGTCAGGATTGCATAGCCTTCCTTCGCCAGTTTCGCCAAATGCGGGATATTGATGTTTTTCTTTTCTTCTACACCGGCCAGATCGCCCTGCTCCAGTTTCGGCATGCCGCAGCATGCTTCCTTTTCAACCAGCACATACGGAATTTCATTGTGATTGAGGATGGCAAGCAAGTCGTGTCCGATGCCAGGCTCGTTATAGTTTACATAGCAAGTCGAATAGATGGCGACCTTGCCCGGTGTCAGCGCACCATCTTTCACGGAATATGTTTTCGATTCGGCTGCGCCTGGACGGAATTTTTTCGCGGCGAATTCCGGCAACCATGCATCTTTATCGACACCGATAGCGCTTTCCAGCATGCCACGTGCCAGTTTGGTTTTATTGACGGCATTGACCGTCTGCGTGACGATCGGAATACCGGCGAACATGCCCAAGCCATCGGTATTCGATAAAAATTTATCGCGCAACGGCACATCGCCTTTTTTGTATTTGACTGCCTTGGCACGCAGCATCAAATGAGGGAAATCGACATTCCATGAATGCGGTGGCGTGTACGGACATTTGGTCATGTAGCACACATCGCACAGATAGCATTGATCGACGGCTTTCCAGTAATCTTTTTTGTCGACGCCATCGACTTCCAATGTCGGTGAGTTATCGACCAGATCAAACAAGGTTGGAAATGTTCCGCATAAAGATACGCAACGACGGCAACCATGACAAATATCGAATACGCGCTCCAGCTCTTTATTCAGCGAGTCTTCATTGTAGAAATCATCGCTTTTCCAATCCAGTGGATGCCGTGTCGGTGCGTCAAGATTGCCTTCTCGATTGGACATTGTTTTACCTTATTTCACTAAAGATGAGCGTATGGTTTTTAATTGCCAAAACCTGACCCAAATACGACTGCATTACAGCTGTATGAATGATGGGGCGTCGCAGCCCCATCACCATATTCTCCTGCATCGATTGATGAGGAGAAAATACTTCACTGACTGATCGCTATTGATCGTTTAATTAGTCAACCAATGCATCCAACGCTTTTTGATAACGATTGGCATGAGAACGCTCGGCTTTTGCCAGTGTTTCAAACCAATCTGCAATCTCGTCAAAGCCTTCTTCGCGCGCTGCTTTTGCCATGCCAGGGTACATATCGGTGTACTCGTGCGTTTCACCGGCGACGGCTGCTTGCAGATTTTGTCTGGATGAACCGATAGGCAAACCGGTTGCCGGATCACCTACGATCTCCAGATATTCCAAATGGCCGTGTGCGTGGCCGGTTTCGCCTTCTGCAGTTGACCGGAACAATGCAGCCACATCGTTCTGACCTTCAATGTCAGCCTTGTTTGCGAAATACAAATAGCGACGGTTGGCTTGTGATTCACCGGCGAACGCTGCTTTCAAATTGGCTTCGGTTTTCGAGCCTTTGAGGGATGGCATATAAATCTCCTAATTAGTCAAAATGACGATGAAACACTGTGGTGATAAGGCGTTACTTGTGCAAAACATGTAACGTCCAATGAAAATCAAGCTTTTTATACTGCAAGGGTATTGTGAGCATATCGAAAAAAAATCTCAAATTGGCAATATTAATATGCTTCATTGGTAAATCCAATGGATTTCAGATTGGGAAAAGATTGTTGCTATTAATAGCTATGGCGACAAACCTTTTTGATATGGGTTTGTTCTTATCCTTCATTATTGAAAGGGGCAAGCGAGACAGCTTTTCATTGATAAAGCTCAAAGAAATGAAGGCGTAGAGGGAGACATTCTGCGAAGCGCCCCTCTCTAATACCCATCACTAAACTGAGATGAGCACAACACAGGGAGTTTTTAGCACCAAGCAAGGAGATTCAGATGAGCCGTAAATATATTGATTGCAGGGATTATCCCAGCGAAATGAATTGTTCTGTCGCGATTAGCGCAGACTCCGATCAAGAATTAGTGGAAGCCGCCGTACAACATGCGGTGAGCGTACATAAGCATGAAGACACGCCCGAGTTTCGCAATATGATTAAAGAACAGATCAAGGAAGGAACGCCGCCCGTCGATCATGATGTATTGGCAGCCTAGAAAATTCATCTTCCAGTCAAAGAAGTCAACACAAATCACACCCCATCAAGCAATGGGGTGATCATATTTTTACTCACTTGCAAGGATTTTATTCGTAAGGATAAGCTCTTACCGGAACAGTATCCCGATAACCTCTCATCAAGTCGTCCGAATCAATTTTGTGATCCCAAAATATGTTCCAGCCGTCCCGCTGGCTTTTCACTACGGACGGATGCTCATCCAGAAATTTTCCCATGAATTGTTCGAACTCGGAAACATATCCTGAATGAGGTGGTGGATGAACCTGATGCCGCATGATCGGAAACTAGTGAATTGCCAATTGTTTGGCGCCGCCACCGCCAGCTTTTTTCGGCAGTGACAACATGAGTACGCCATTCTCATATTTCGCGTCAGCTGCGGCATCGTCAACTTCTTGCGGCAAGACAAAACTGCGATACATCTGCCCATAGTAACGTTCACTACGTACCATACCGGTGCCGCTCTTCTGACCCTCTTCTTT
>DATBRC010000068.1:0-34513 GCA_036560485.1 Burkholderiaceae bacterium | reverse complement strand
AAGGGCAATACTGCAAAAGTTGTACAACTGCCGACATTCACAAAAGAGATGAGTTTGTCTTCGGAGCATTCGAACATAAGAACGCAGCACCATGCTTCTCTATCACCGAATGACGCAAAGTGGATTCCAGAAGACAGCATTACACCTGTTTTGAAATTGTCAGCTGGCTTGGCCGATCCGAATACTGCAGATGACGCACATAAAACCGAGGAATTCAAAGCTGCACAAATGAGGTTCGCTGCCATCGTTGGCGGCGAAGATGTCACGCAAAACGCTGAAGAAAAGATGAAAGCAGCACAGGAAAAAATGCTGCGTTTACAAGAAGAAAATGCGCAAAAGAAGCAGCAAGCCGAATTAGAAAAATTGTCGCAGGACGAAAAAAGAAAAGTATCGTTTCCGATTACCTGGTTTGCCGGCCTGAGCGCACTATTGTTAATGTGCCTCGCAGTGATAGCCTGGATCATATCTCGACTTATCAAGGCAAAAAAATCGTCGACATCGCACCCATGGAAAAACTATAACGCTGCCAGCGATACACTGATCGCGGATCTAAGTACGCAGACTTTATTGGACTCGGAATTTCTCAACACTGTCGGCGATTCCTACAATACGGCAGTATTTTCAGATACACAGTTCGATCAGGATTCTGCTATAGAAGATGATGATTTTGAAGATCCACTAGAAGAAGACGAGTCTTACATAGCGGAACCTATCGAAACAAATTCATCTTTCGTTGCTCTCGACAGTCATGAAGCAGAAAATAAAACGGTTGAAAAATCCGCTGTGCCCAAGGCATCAACTCCAGCCACATCTGAACCAGTTGCTTCTGAATCCAGCCATCCTCCCAAAACAGACATTATTGCAAAGACAAACAACTCTCAAATTGAAGCTCCTGCGGCCGTATTGCTACCCACACAGCCGCCAAAGCCCGCAGTAAAAGTAGTGCAGCAAGAAGATCATAACAATACCAATACTGCATCGGCTCCCATTGCAAGGCCGGCGCCGGCAACACCGGTCGCTCCTGCTTCGACGCCAAAAAAATCAAAAGAAGCAGCGCCTACTCTCAATGTCAAAGAAGTCGCCGACATCATGCAACAGGCAGAGTTCTGGATGTTGTTGCAAGATCCTTTCCGCGCAATCGAAATTCTCGAACCTTATCGCGATGTGGCGCAGCCAGAGTCTCCTGTTCCATGGATTTACTTGCTCGATCTGTACCGTATGGTTGGGGACAAGACAAAATATGAATTGCTTCTTGTGCGCATTGAATATGTTTTCAATGCAAAAATTCCGCGATGGGATGGGCAATTCGGTATTACGCCACGCACCCTGAATGATTATCCGCATGTCGTGGAAAAGATCTGCGCACTGTGGGAAACCGACGAGATCACCTCCTATCTGGAAAGTCTGCTGCTCGATAAACGCGACGGCGCACGCCAAGGTTTCGATTTGCCTGTCTATCGAAATATAGTGCAGTTGATTACACTCGCCAGAGAACCGGACCAATCAAAAGAACACGAACAATTGCGATATGGGAAAGCACAAGCAATCCTGTTCAGCCAGCAGCCCAATCCGGTGCAGGCCGCACCTACAGTGACATCCAAGCCAGCAGAAAATGCAGCCATTAATACATCAGCTAAAACTGAACCTGTCAGAAATGATTCTGCTCTTGACACGGAAAGTCATACTTCAAATGACTTGAATCAAACTACGGTAGAAGCTGCACCAGTCATTGCAGCAACCAACATTGGTTCGGAAAATACCTCCTTGTTGAATGAGCAGCCAATCAACACAGTATCTTCTCATTCCCAAGTAGAAGAGGGTGATGAGGAAGAGGCCAATGATCCCGTTGAATTTGGCGACGCATCACCGATGGATACCAAACTTGAATTGGCACTTGCATACCAAGAAATCGGCGAGAAAGACGGCGCGCGTGAATTGCTCTACGAAGTGATAAAAGATGGTTCGCCGGATCAATCAGAAAAAGCCAAATCAATTCTCAAAGAGATGAATTGAAGCGAATCTATCGCGAAACGCTAGTCGTCGCCAATACGCTGTCCCCACACATCAAAATGCTGTATGTTCGCCGTCGCATTAAAATGGGTTTTCAGTACTGCCAGCTCAGTGGCAACATCTTGAGGAAAACCTTGACGCGTTCCTCTCTCATCCATCAATAATTCATCCAAATATTTTTCACATTGCTGCGGGCTGGCCCAAAGCTCGGCAATTTTATTAAAAATACGCGGGTATTGGATTGCCAATGCTCTTGGCCGCACTTCCGGCGGCAACTGAAACAGCCAAGTCATCACTTCCTTGGAAACCTTTAGCTGCTCCCCCTCTTTCGCATTGCGTAACGCTGACCAATTCTTTTCAGGAGCGGCTGGTATTACCGCATCGTGTTTTTCCTGCGCGACCTTGGCTTCTTTTACCGTCACTTTTTCGAAAGGGATGTCCATTGCAGTCTCCAAAGATATAAGTTTGCCGCTGAAAGAGTCAGCCAAGGCTAAAAGCACGCATTTTCAGACTATTCTAATAGCCGCATATGAAATTATCCAGAGTGATTATATTGGCCAAATGACATCCATGTTTCCTCTTCATGCATGCCTTTTCCCATACATAACCGATACGGACAATACCGTTGATACCTTTAACTATCGCAAGGTAACCGCCTCTTCTTTCTGTATTCGTCTGGAAATGCAACACATCATACAAAGCTTGAATGTGGCACAACTGAACTGAGGTAAAATTATTTACCAGTGGCAAGTGCATCAACAATAATAAATTCGACTAGAAGCATAGACATAATGACTTGACTGCGAACTCATCGATCCCTTCACAAGCGATATAAATGAATAAATCAACGAAGCCATCCATTTGGACCATGGAGTTAGTGAATGTGCTCGAATGGAAGCGCTTTGAAGAGTTATGCATGCGCCTGTTTGAAACCAAAGGATTTGCCTGCAAAACAACAAACCTCGGTAGCGATGAAGGGATCGACATCCATCTTTATTTTGGCAAAGACAAACCGGTCCTGGATCGTATCGTGCATTGCAAAACATGGAGCAAAAAAGTAGACATCGAATCCATGCGCGCATTTATGGCTACGATGCAGGCCGAGAAAGCAAGACGAGGAACTTTCGTGAGCCGGGGCGGCTTCACGCAAGAAGCACTGGACTTCGCTGCACAGAGCAGCATACACACGATCGATTGTGCGCAATTGCTGGAGATGGTCACCAATCTTGAAATGGCCGAATCAATCGCCCTGCTTGAACGCATCACCGATGGCGATTACATTACGCCAACCTGCGCCAAGTGCGGAATCAAACTGTTACCAAAATCGCTCTTTTCAGACAAGCCTTACTGGATCTGCGCAAACTGGAAACCGCACGGACTCGGATGCATCACCAAGGTTTATATAAAGCCTGATCAGCTCGCCATATTAAAAACCCTGCAGTGCACCTAGATAATCTTCCATAGAACCATTGTCATCGGATACAAGCCGCAAATAACCGGAGGATAAATTCATGTTCGTCGGCCACTACTCAGCTGCATTTCTGGCAAAGCGCGTTGCACCTGAAATTCCTCTCCCCGTTTATTTTATTGCCTGCCAAACCATCGACCTCTTCTGGGCGACTTTTGTCTTGCTTGGCATTGAAAAGGTAAGGTACGTTGCGCACATCACGGCATCCAATTCGATGGATCTTTACTTCATGCCGTTTTCGCACAGCCTTCCTGCAGCACTTGCTTGGTCAGCAGGTATTGCCGGCCTGTATTGGCTGCTCGCCAAATCAAACCCACAGCGCGTACGCAACACGATTCTTTTTGGTGTCGTGGTGCTATCACATTGGATGCTGGATTTTTTTGCCCATCGGCCCGACCTGCCACTCTGGTATGACAGTTTCAAGGTTGGCTTGGGCTTATGGAATTTCCGTATTTTTGAATATATGCTGGAACTGGTTCTTTTATGGACGAGTCTCTTTTTCGCATTGAAAGTAGCGGGGCAAAACCGTCAGCGGTTCATCAGCCTCGGAATTGTGATGACTGCGTTCCAAACCCTCAGCGTGCTGGTTCCAACACCAGAATTGGATTACAAGATCGCTTTGCAATTACTGGTCAGTTATTCACTCCTGACTGTTTTTTCCTATTGGGCCAGTAGGAAACCGGCGCAATAAATAGAGCTCGCACAAGAAAGGGATGGCCGCACTTTTTATATGCAACCATCCCTTTATTTTTACTGCATATTTTTGCGCATGTAACTGTCAACAGGTTTTATGTCGCCGCAATCTGCTCCCAACCATTTGCCACTTGTCTCTTGATGTTGCGCCACAGGCCTGCCGCCTGAAGTGCCTTTAAAATCGTAAGTGGAATTGAAATGCTCATTCCCGGAAAACGTCCCCTGCGCTTTGCCATCGCCTTTCATATGCGGGCCATCGCATACGATATCGACGGAATAATTGCTGCCTGTTCTTTGGAAGTTCTTGGATTTGCATCCTGAGTTGTTTTGGTGTGCTTGCGGTGGCGGTTGATCACGCTCGGCCATCTCTTTTGAAATGCAGACTTTCATGACCATGCCGCCATCTTGCATGAGTGGCATATTGACACCCATTTTGCGCATTTGCTCTATTTGTTCCGGAGTCATTTTCGGCATGCTTTTCACTGCATCCGATTTCATTGTCATTTCCCATAAACCTGGCTTCAGCGTACCAGCCGCCCACACGCTTGCAGAACAACATAGCGTGAAAAATAGAAAAAGCTGAATGGTTTTTTTGTTCATATCCTCTCCTTGAAAATGAATTCTGATACTAGTGTCTATCAATTGTGCCATCAAGACATCGATCAAGCCCTGTCCAAATGTCATATTACGACACCATCGGCAATTAAATCCCTGTCGTCTATGCAATAATTCAACCTAATGCATTTATTCATTATTTAGCCAGTGGAGGCCGCCATGATTCTCGAACTCGCCGATATACGCATCCATGCCGGAAAGCAATTGGAGTTCGATGCCGCAATCAAGCGCGGTGTAGAAGAAGTCATATCGAAGGCCAAGGGATTTTGCGGTTATAAGGTCAACAAGAGTATCGAGTCTCCCGAGCGTTATGTTTTGATGATATTTTGGACAACATTGGAAAACCATACGGTTGATTTTCGTCAGTCTCCGGCATTTCAGGATTGGCGTAGCATTGTTGGGCCGTATTTTGCATCAGCACCGACGGTCGAGCACTTTACCCTGCTGACAAAATCAGATTAATCGACACATAACGCCATACTTAACGCACACGCATGTACACAAAATTTTTCAGACTGAATCAAGCGCCTTTTTCCATCGCGCCTGATCCACGATATTTGTATATGAGCGATAGTCATCGTGAAGCGTTGGCGCACCTGCTTTACGGCGTCAATATTGGCGGTGGATTTGTGCTGCTGACCGGAGAAATCGGGACGGGCAAGACAACAGTATGCCGCTGTTTTCTGGAACAGATACCGGAAAATTGCGACGTTGCCTATATCTTCAATCCCAAGCTCACTGTACATGAGTTGCTGCAGACTATTTGCGAAGAGTTCCGTATTGAATTTGGACATGATGCTGGCTTCCAGCCTACGGCCAAACACTACGTCGATGCGCTGAATGATTTTCTGCTTACCTCTCATGCACAAGGAAAGAACAGCGTGCTGGTCATTGATGAGGCACAGAATCTGTCTGAAGAAGTACTCGAACAATTACGTCTGCTGACCAATCTGGAAACCAACGAGCGTAAATTGTTGCAGATCATTTTGATCGGACAGCCTGAATTGCGCGATATGCTGACCGATCCTCGATTGGAACAATTGGCGCAGCGTGTCATTGCACATTTTCACCTCGGTCCGCTATCCGATAAAGAGACGGCCCGCTACATCATTCACCGCCTTTCGATCGCTGGCCTGTCATCGTCACCACCATTCTCGCGCCGTTCCGTGCAACAGATTTATGAACGGACCAATGGCGTACCACGCCGCATCAATCTACTTTGCGATCGTGCGCTGTTAGGCGCCTACACTGAAAATAAAACGAAGGTGAATAGCGATATCGTCGATAAAGCATCCGGCGAAATGTTTGACAAGCCAGTGAAAAGCAAAGCGGTAAAAGCACATGCGAGACGAAATGTGGCGCTTGCATTTGGTTCACTGGTTGGTGTAACAGTGACCATCACAATAGCGATAACACTCAGCAAAGGTGTGCTGTTCAAAGATCCGCGTTCTGTTCCACCACCAAGATCGGCACCTGCTGCCATCGTCAATCCACCTGCCGCACAAGCTGCACCCATCCAGGTCGCCGCAGTGGAACGTTCGGCGACCCTTGCCGCCCTCCCGAGCAAGTCTGTACCGGCATTGACATTGGCAGAGTTGAACGGCGCCACCAATGCGTCCATGCGTGATGAACGGCTCGCATTCAAAAACCTCGCGAAGTACTGGAAAGTCACGCTGCCTGATGGAGAACCGTGTCAAGCAGCACAAGAAAATAATCTGCACTGCTATCAGAGCGATGGCGGACTTGATGAAATCCGCCAAATGGATCGTCCCGTCATCCTTACGCTGCATGATGACGGCAATAATCGTTATTTTGTGTTGTTGACGGGTCTTTCCAATGCAAGCGCCACATTGCAAATCGGTGGCATGACAAGAACAATCAGCATGATTGAATTGTCCCGGCATTTTCGCGGCCACCTTGCGACCTTCTGGCAAGCACCCAAAAACTTTCGGGAAAAAATCCGCTCAGGACTCCAGGGAGATGACGTCAATTGGCTTGCCGCACAAATGGCCAAACTAAACGGACAGCCGGAACCCACTGAGCACCACTCATACAACAAGGCACTATACGGTCAAGTACATGCATTTCAGCTTGCACACGGACTGCCGGCTGATGGCATTGTCGGTCCCAAGACCTATATGCATATCAATGCCGAGATCGGTATCAATGAGCCGCGCTTGCAAGACAACACCATCAGTTTGAACGCATCATCAAAGGAATAAGCCATGTCATATATTCTTGATGCACTCAAAAAAGCAGACTCGGAGCGTCAGCATGGCAAAACGCCTGATATCTATTCGCATCAGCCTAACAACGACACATTGGAAAAAGAGGAATCAGCATGGAGCAAGCCGATCATATGGTTTCTTCTGATTGCAGTAATCATGTTGCTGGTGGCTGTTATATTTTTCAACAGCGGGCCACACACACAACCTGCTGTCATATTGACTCCTGCGCAAGTCGCCCCCTTACCGATAACCACTGCAGTGCCAATAGCACCAACAGTGCAGAATGCTCCAACTTCTCCTACTCCTGTAGCTGAAGCAGTGATGGCGGCACAGCCTGCAACACCGCCGGCGCCACCAATAGCGGCCGTTGAAAGTCCCGCACCGGTTGTGGCTGCGTCCGCCGAACCAATCAAATTACAACCAAGCCCAAAACTGACAATACCCGCTTCAACAGAGAAACACGAGAAGCACCATGCTTCAGCATCAGCATCGTCTGCGACCAAAAAAACGTCGCTAACAAAAGAAACGGATCTCGCTGTCGAAACGGTCTCTACAACCTTCAGGGATTTACCTCTCAACATTCAAAACGAAATCCCGACAGTAACGGTTGGGGGTTATATTTATTCTGCAAAAAGAGAGGAATGCCAATTATTAATCAACAAATTGATTCTCCATGAAGGCGAACAAGTTGCACCCGGCCTGATGTTGGAAAGAATGATGCCGCATTCAGCGATATTGAATTACAAAGGATATCGCTACCGGATCTCATATTAAGCTACCTGCACATTTGCCATTCTCTGCAGAGTCAAATTCGACTACCCTTACGCGATTTTCCGTTGGCTTGACTGACTACTCGGCGATTGCCCGTTTTGGTTGCAGCACTTGCATTACGTTATGTAATTGGCATAATGCTTCAGTATTGCGCCACTCAATAGCCCAGTCTATCCATTTAAAAGTAATAACTAAAAGGAATGCCATTGGAACACCTCACGACTTTTGGTGCCTCCTCCTACTCTATCGGCGACTTGCATTTATTCGACGGGGTTAACGACTCTGCAGTCGCCGAATTGTTAGCCGACTGCAAAGTAATTCTGGTTCCATCCGGTCAGACGGTTTTAGGCAACAACAAGAAAGGTGCACGGCTGTACATCGTGTTGCGAGGCTCCTTGGGAGTCGCGCAATCAGCATCCGAAGTCACGCTGATGGACGGAACCGTATCAAAGATTTTGCCTGGAGAATGCGTTGGTGAATTATCGGTACTGGATGAAGAAAACAATTCATCCAACGTCACTACTTTGGAAGAATCCGAATTGCTGGTGATTGAGGCGGATCACTTGTGGCAGCTGATTGATGAATCCAATGGCGTCGCGCGCAACATGCTGCGTCTATTGTCGTTCCGTATCCGCGCTGCCAATGCGCAAATTCGGAAGCGGCACAAAGTGGGCGAATTCTATCGCCAGCTGTCGATGGTAGATGGGCTTACCGGCTTGCAAAATCGCGCATGGCTCAATAATCATCTTTCCACGATGGTGAGTACTTCGCATGAAGTCGGCAACCCGCTTTCGATGATCTTGATCGACCTGGATCATTTCAAGAAATTCAACGACGTGCATGGCCACTTGATCGGTGACGAGGCATTAAAAGCAGCGGCCAACGTGCTGATCGATACATTGCGTCCGCGCGATTTCGCCGTGCGGTACGGTGGAGAGGAATTGATGGTGCTCTTACCGAACACCAACCTGAAAGCCAGCACGATTGTTGCGGAACGCTTATGTGAACAAATGCGCCAAGCGATCGTATTTGCCGATATGCATAAACCGCTGCCGCACATCACGGCTTCATTCGGTGTTGCCACGCTCGCACCCAATCAAGATGCTGAAATGCTGATTGCAACGGCTGATGCAGCGCTCTACCGTGCCAAGGATGCGGGACGTAACCAAGTAGCTTTATAAAATGACATTAACCATTACGCCCGGTGTGTACGAACATTACAAAGGCAAACGCTATTTTGTGCTTGGCCTGACAAAAAATAGTGAGACAGCTGAGGTTTGTGTTGTTTATCGACCGTTATACGAAACAGACTGGCCGCATCTTGTGCACCGCAGTCTGGCGATGTTTGTGGAAAACGTTAAAATTGATGGCATGGATGTACCGCGCTTCAAACTGATTACATCTTGACAAGCATCGATTTGATGTCGACTTGTCAAGCAGCTGTGATGCTTCTTTCCAAACCTGAGGATCAGCAGTGACGAATCGTTCTACGCAACTTCCTTTGTCCGAACTAACACCTGGCATGGTGTTATCTGACGACCTGCGCGATAGCTGGGGGAACATCCTTTTGCCGCAAGGGACCAAGCTCACTGAAGTGACGCTGGAATCGTTGAAGCGATACGAAATAGGCACATTACCGATCCTGTCTGAAGAGTTATCCGAGGCAGAAGAAGCTGCCAAACTGGAGCACCAGCAACAACGCATCGGCATTCTTTTTAGAAAAAGTGCGGAAGACAAGGCCACACATTTGTTGATGCAGTTTATGTATAAATTTCGACAAGGCGAACAGTGATGGCAACGCCGACTACGACACCTTCATACGAAGAGATCGTCAAAAAAATCCAGTTTGAAGAAATCGTCAAACAGGTTCAGGATTTGCCCACGCTTCCTGTCATCGTGATGGAAATATTGGACCGCATTGATAAAGAAGATGTCGATATCAGTGTGTTGGCAAAAAAAGTATCGTACGATCAGGCATTGACGGCAAAAACATTGCGCTTTGCGAATTCCTCTTTTTACGGCACGCCATCCAAGGTCACAACGATCCATCAGGCGATTTCGATACTCGGCATGCAAAGCGTGCGCAACCTGATTACCGTCGCTGCGATAACCGGCTGTTTCCCGCAAGGCGAATGCAAAGGCTTCGATTTCAAGGCATTCTGGCGGCATTCGATTGCTACGGCTTTGTGCTCTGAACTGATAGCCAGACATCTGCGCATCAACCAGGAATTTGCATTTACTGCAGGATTGCTGCACGACATTGGGCGACTGGTGCTGGTCACACGCTTTCCGAAAGAGTATGAAAATGCATTGAAGCATCGGACAGCACATGATGGTTATTTGCTCGATTCGGAACGCGCGGTGCTCGGCGTTGATCATGTGATCGCCGGTCACGCATTGGCGCAGCACTGGAATTTTTCCACAGTCTTGCAAGCGGCAATTGTTGAACATCATGATCCGCAAGGGACTGGCAGCCGCTCGCTCGCATCCATCGTCCATGTTGCCGATGCCATCACGCATGCGCTGGATCTATCCGGATTGGATGACGATCTGGTGCCACCGATCTCTCATGAAGCATGGAAAAATTTGGGCCTGGATGAAAAGACCTGTATGCGAATCTTTAAACAAACAGAATTGCAGTTTGCAGGAGTCAGTCGCTTGTTGGCATAATCCACTTTTCTACTTGCGAAACCTTTATTGGCTACCTTCCTTTGGCTACCTTCCTTTGGCTACCTTCCCTTGACTACTTTCCTTTGGCACGACTACGAAACATTCGGCATTCAACCGCGCCGTGATCGCCCTGCCCAATTCGCCGCAATCCGCACCGATACCGACCTCAATGAAATTGGCGAACCGATCATGCGCTATTGCCAACCGGCGCCGGATTATTTGCCCGATCCGCAATCGTGTTTGATTACCGGCATTACGCCGCAGCATTGCCTTGAGCATGGCATACCGGAATACCAATTTGCTGCCGAGATTGAACAAGCGCTGGCGCAAAGCGGCACTGTCGGCGTCGGCTACAACACGATTCGTTTCGATGATGAAGTCACGCGCTTTCTTTTCTGGCGCAACCTGATCGACCCTTATGCGCGCGAGTGGCAAAACAATTGCGGACGCTGGGATATTCTCGACGTTGTGCGCACTGCGTATGCGTTGCGTCCGGAGGGCATCGTCTGGCCAAAGCATCCGGATGGCCGCACCAGTTTCCGGCTAGACCAGCTCACTGTAGCAAACGGCATCGCGCATGAAGCCGCGCACGACGCACTGTCCGATGTGCGCGCGACCATTGCACTGGCGCGATTGATCAAGCAGAAGCAACCGAAGCTGTTTGATTTCTGTTTTGAGATGCACAAGAAGGATCGCGTTGCGGCTGAAATCGGCTTGCCTACGCGACGGCCCTTTCTGCATATCTCCGGCATGTTTCCGGCCGAACGTGGTTGCATGGCACTGATGTGGCCATTAGGTAGTCATCCGACCAACAAGAATGAAGTGATCGTATGGGACCTGGCTTACGACCCGACAGAATTATGGTCGCTGGATGCCGATGCGATACGCACACGCATGTTCACCAAGACCGAAGAATTGCCGGAAGGTGTGAACCGCTTGCCGATCAAGACTATCCATTTGAATAAATCCCCGATTGTCATTAACAATCTCAAAACGCTTTCTCCTGCAATGGCGGAACAGTGGGGACTCAATATCAATACAGCTTTACATCACGCAGGCATCGCTGAGGCAGCCCCACAAATGACGGCAATTTGGCAGCAGGTTTTTCAGCGCCCACTAGAATCGACGCCGGATGTCGATGAAGATTTGTACGGCGGTTTTATCGGCAACAAGGATCGCGGACACATCAACCGCCTGCGTACATTGTCACCACTACAATTGGCAAAAGAGCGCCCGAATTTTGACGATGCGCGATTGGAAGAAATGTTGTTTCGCTACCGCGCCCGCAATTTTCCGGACAGCCTGTCGGAACCGGAACTGCAACGCTGGGAAGAATATCGCGCCGCCAGATTGTTTGACGGTGAAGCAGGTGCGCGTAGCATTGATGTTTTATTTTCTGAAATTGACACGCTATCAGAGACGGTGGATGAACGCGGCGAGAATATATTAGGCGCTCTCTATGATTACGCAGAAGCGATCGCTCCAACACGGAAGTAATTTTCAACTGGATGATTGATATGCCCAACACGACTATGCACATTACCCATCATGACAAATTTCTGTTTGTGAGTGGAGCGGTCTTGTTTGCGCTGTTCGCTTGCTCACAATCTGCATTCGCGCAATATGCGGATCCTCATCCGGCAGTCACGCTCGCCAAAGAAAAGCTAGTAACGGTTACCTTCCCGGTGGTCTCAGGCTGGTATGAAGGACGTGTGGTGCAATACATCACGACCGATGTATCCGATCAAGAAATCGCGAAAAAAAAGGGCGTGAATTTTGTGCCAAGACTGGCCGATGCGATTCCTCCATTACCGCATACGCCAGGACAACGGTCGTCCGTTGAACGGATCTATTCATTCACCAACTTCAAACAAGGCGGCGTGCTGCCTTCGGTACCAGAACCAACCGGCGCTGACAGCGCCAATAAAAATTATTCGCCTTTATGGCAAATGTATACCGTCACCTGGTTGCCCGATCATGAGCCGCATGTATTGCGTTCCGAGGAAGAGGTGCTGGCAGCTGCAGATAAAGGGCAAGTCAATATCAAGCAAACGAATATCGTGATTAATTGCCCTGTGATATTTTCTGAGCAAGGTGGGGCTTTACCCCAGATCAAAATCCGAGAGGAAGAATAAACACAACATTGGCAAATAACCATCGCTTTGCCATTTGTTCAAATTCTCCAAGATGCAATCAATGTTATTAATTTATTAAATATCCCCTCTCTTCCCGCTTTTCATCATCTCCCAGCACTAATTGAGCAACATTACTCCGAATATTTCTTAATAATATTGGCATTTTATTTCCCAGTGGAATATATTGTTATTGAGCAACGTTGTTTACTATGGCTTATAACTCGCAACATTGATAAGGTCCGTAAAAGCAGTGCCAGGCAGAATCAGGGAGCAGAATCATGAAACCAATCGCCTATAGCAAAATGCTTGTCTCCTTCCATGATGGGTGGGATGAAGTGCAAACCATTCATCCGTCCATCGCAAAGACGTTCTGGCTGATTATCATGCCATTCTCGCTACTTCCCCCTGCAATGCTGCTGTATGCAGGAATGGATCATCCGACGGCTTACATGTCAGACGCACTGTTCTCACAATGGCAGGATGTGGCTGTACTGTTCTTGTTTGCGGAATTGATTTCGGTATCGCTGATGGCATGGGCCATCAAGCAGATGGCGCTGGCACGGAATATCGCTGCAGATTTCAAGGACACATTTTTGTTGGCAGCAATCACCGCCATACCGATGTGGTTGTCCAGCTTGGGTTTAGTCGTACCAAATCTATGGTTCACGATGACGATTGCCGCTCTTGGCTTGGTTGCTTCTGCCAGCCTTTTGTATCACGGCATTTTTGCAATTCTTAAACTTGAAGACGAAATGGATGCGCAAGCTTTGAGCTACGCAACTTTCTCTGTAGGGATTTTCGTCTGGGTGGTACTGTGCACTTTTGTGATTGTTCCGCTGATGAATTAATGCAAGTTGAAATATCTTTCAAGAAAAACCGCCATTCGTGGCGGTTTTTTTATGCCATGTGCGCTTCCCATCAAAGCGAATTCAAGAAATATGAAATAATCGAGCGACTCATTATTAAATTTTACTTAATTCGTAACAGCGAATTAAGTCAGTTCTCACCCTCTACCACTGGGAGAGGGCGGGGTGAGGGATTGAGCGTTCTGACTGTCATTTATCATGTAACGCTCAATAATTGTTTAACTTCAGGCTCTCATGCAACAAATCGAATTCAGCCTCAACGGCGAATATGTAGAACTCAACCAACTGCTGAAATTGGTCGGCGTATGCGACAGTGGCGGCGCAGGAAAGATGCTGGTCGCGTCAGGCGAAGTCAAAGTCGACGGCAAAGTCGAACTGCGCAAAACTTGTAAAATCCGTGCTGGGCAAGTGGTGCAGCTGGGCGATTTGAAAATCAATGTCAATCAAGATTAAGTCGGAGAGAACCATATGAAATGGGAAGGCAATCGCGAGAGTGACAACGTCGAAGACCGTCGTGGCGATGATGATGGCGGTGGCGGCGGTTTTAGTTTCGGCGGTGGATCGATCGGCATCGGCTCTATCATCGCGGCATTGGCGGCATCGTATTTTCTCGGTATTAATCCCCTGACCGTTCTCAATCTTTTAAGTGGTGGTTCAGGTCAAGTCGCGCCGACCCATCACACGTCGACGCAACATCCGCCTGCCAACGATCACATGACAAAGTTCGTGCGAACCGTGTTGGCCGATACCGAAGATACATGGACCGAACTGTTTCGCCAACGCGGCGCAAATTATGTCAAACCGACTTTGGTGATTTTTTCAAACAGAACGCAGACTGGTTGCGGCACCGGACAAACTGCAACAGGCCCTTTCTATTGCCCGGTCGATCAACGTGTGTATATCGATCTGAGCTTTTACCAATTGATGCAGCAACGCTTTCATGTATCGAGCGAATTTGCGCAGGCATATGTGATCGCACATGAAGTCGGACATCACGTGCAAAATCTGTTGGGCATCTCAAGCAAGGTGCAGCATGCGCGCGAACGTGCATCGGAAGCGCAATCGAATGCATTATCCGTGCGCCTGGAACTGCAGGCAGATTGCTTCGCCGGTGTATGGGCTTATCACGCCAATCAGTCGCGCGGCATTATCGAATCGGGCGATGTCGAAGGCGCACTCAGCGCAGCGACTGCAATCGGCGACGATGCGTTACAGCGTCAGGCACGCGGCTATGTGGTGCCGGACTCGTTCACGCATGGCACATCAGCGCAGCGGGTGCGCTGGTTCAAGCGCGGGATTGATAACGGTGATATGGATCAATGCAATACCTTCAAAGCCAATCCGCTATGAAACAGTTCACCGTTTACTGCGTTGTCCCGATAACCATGCATCCAATGACAGCTTGCCAGGTCCAAATGCAGCCAGCACAAGCAGCAGGAAACCCCAATAAAAATGATCATTGATGGCAGCTGGACAGTCGAATGTAAAAAGCTGCGGATATGAGATCACCGCCATCAAATTGACTGCAAATAATCCTAGCGCAGCAGGTCTGGACAATACACCTGCAAACAACAAAACAGGCAAAGCGAGCTCGCCGCTAGCGCCCATCGCCGCAGCCAATTCCGGCGGCAATACCGGAACGTGGTACTCATCACGAAACAGCGACAACGTCGCGCTCCAATCGCCGATTTTTACCAACCCTGCTTTAAAAAACTGCAAGCCGACATAGACTCGAATTGCCAGGCTCATCATCGAGCCGCCCCACTCTGTCAGTTGCGTATCAAAGCGCGAGAACATCTGGTGAACGTGCAGTATTTTTTCCATGATTGTTTATGTTTTATTGTTGAACTGGTTGATCGGATAATTCGATTCCGACAAATATCGTATGCTGTAACCACTGTTGCAAATGCAAACCAAAATCGAATTCGGCATCAATCTCCAATGCTGCATCGAGTGCGGCGCCGAGTGTCTGCCCACACTGCAATGCGTATAACGCCGCATAAGCGCCTGGTTGCAGAAGCAGCACTTCAGTCTTCCATTGCGGCCTGGCTATCAAAGCGTGATTGCCGCGCTCCATGTCGGCAGGGAATGGGTGTTCATCACCGGGAAGATGGGCATTCCATAACTCTACAATTGCCCATTCGGATTGAATGAGAGCGACAGCAGGATGCAACAATAAACGCACTCGATCCAATTGCTCCGGTGTCAGTTGCGCGATATCGGCAGGATTGAATGCGGACGCATTGTCCGCATAATGCGCACGATGCAATGCCCACTCCAACCGCGCCATATCAGGAAAATAGGGATACTCCGCGACATGCGGAAAGTCGGCCAAAAATTCTGCGAACTGCGCACCGAATTGATTAAGATCACCTAGCTGCGACGGATAAGCTTTTCCATAAGCACGTGCCAGCCCGCCAAAAAATTCTTCCCCGACCAAAGCTTTCAAAACCGGATACGCTGACGATAGCGTCTTATCCCACGTCGCGCTTAAATTGCCGCGATAAAGAGCAAAGCGTTGCTCTGCCAATCGTGCATCGCCTTTGAAAAGCGGCAGCGATTGTGGTTCAGCCGCTGCATCGAACAACGCGTCGGAAAATAATTTTTGCGCTTCTGCCAAATGCGTCACGTTCGTTTCCTATTGCACTTGCGAAGCTATTTTTCGTGCTCGCCCTGCTTCGCTGAACAAGACTTCGAGTGCAGGAATATCGGTATCCCATTCAATCAATGTCGAGACTGCGCCAAAACGCTGCACTGCAGTCTGATACAAACTCCACACCGATTCCGCAACGCGGTCGCCGTGATGATCGATCACAGCATCAGGCGTCACCAAATGCCCCGCCAGATGCATCTCACCGACCGCATGCCGTGGAATCATTTCTAACGCAGCCAATGCATCTTCTTGATGGTTACACTGGTTGACGAAAAGGTTGTTGATATCCAGCAGCACGCCGCAACCTGTACGCGTTGCGACAGCGCTTAAAAATTCCGATTCGCTCATCGCATCATCGCGATAGCGCAAATAGGTCGATACATTTTCCAGCAGGATCTGACGACCCAGCACATTTTGAATATGATCGACACGTTGACACACCATTTCCAACGCTTCCTGTGTCAAAGGCATCGGCAATAAATCATTCAGGTGGCGATCGTCGACCGCGCCCCAGCAGAGATGCTCAGACACTAACGCAGGCTGAACGCGTTGCACCACTTCGCGTACTCGCTGCAAATGCTGCTCCGAAAAACCACGTGCGGAACCAATCCCCAGCCCGACGCCATGCAAGCTGATCGGATAATCCTGACGTAATTGTTCCAGCACGTGCGCGTCCCAACCGCCTTGATCCAGATAATTCTCGGTATGGACTTCAAGCCAATCAACCGCCGGCCGATGTTGAAGAAATTCGCGGTAGTGCGGAGCCCGCAATCCGACACCAAAACCAAGCCGGGGAAAAGATGGCTGATCGGCGTAGAAAGAGTTTTGCATGGCTCCGCTGTTTATGTGCTTCGATAAGCGCTTCGTTACGAATCAATAGCCTTTCGAAGGCATCATTTTCTCGCCCATTGCGGTCATTTTTCCGCCCATTTTTGCGCATGTGCCTTTTGCGACAAACTTCCAATCGCGCGCATCATTGTCCTGCTTCGACTGGCCTGCGCAGGAGTGTGAACCGTTTGAGCTGGCACAATCGTTTTGACCGGCTTTGGCCACACCAAAGCATTTTTCTTTTTCAGCATCAGCAGCGTGTGCAGTTCCCAGACCTGCGATGCAGACAGTTGCGAAAGCGGTAGCGAGCAAGGCTTGACGTTTGTTCATGGTGTAGTTCCTTTTAAGTTTGGTTGAAAATCATTGAGCCGACATCTTTGGCTGAACAGTAGTCGACAAGGCTATCAAAATACTTACAACAACTTTGAAAAAATTTATTTTTACCATTCCTTACCGGGCCACACTTAACACCCAAAAATCAGACAAGCGTGGAAAAATCCGGTAAACAACCCGGAAAAGTGTGGTGTCACTCTATATTAAAGAGGCATTTCTTCAAAATTTTGCGACAAATCCTTGCGGCGATTGTGCAACGTCTTCAAGTTACCTTACACTGTGGGCTAGTATGCCCTCTCAACCCATGTCGTGAAAGATAGAGCCGATGACGACCTTAATTTACATAGCAGATCCGATGTGCTCGTGGTGTTATGGCTTCGGCCCGGAACTGTCCGCATTGATGCAAGGGCTGCCGGAATTACAGGTGGAAGTCGTCGTAGGCGGATTGCGCCCTTATAACACGCAGCAGATGGATGAAGAATTGAAAACCACCCTGCTGTCTCATTGGCACAAAGTGGCAGAAAAAACCGGCCTGCCATTCGTGGACGATGCCCTGACACGCGAAGGTTTCATCTACAACACGGAACCCGCTTGCCGGGCGGTGGTTACCGCACGCAAGCTGGCGCCCTCCTCAACGCTTGCCATGTTCCAAGCCATTCAGCATGCCTTTTATGCATCGGGGATGGATGTCACGCGTATCGATGTCCTGTCGGAAATCGGCGCATCGGTGCTGACGAAGATGGGCGTGCCGACCGATGCAGCTGCGTTCGAAGCCGTACTGACATCTGAAGAAACCATCATGGCTACGCATGATGATTTTGCGCTTACCCAAAAGTGGGGCATCAATGGTTTTCCTACTCTGGTACTGGAACGCGATGGCAAACTGGATCTTGTCACGTCAGGTTATGTGGAGATGCCTTTATTGGTTGAACATATGCAGGCGATCATCGACAAGCCGGTTTAAGACGAAGTAAACGTTAGACACGTCATTACGTTGTACTAGCGTATTACCCATCACTGAGCAACCCCTTCAGCCATAGTGCGCGCGCCTGTTCAAATGGCGTGCCTGCCGCTTCAAAAGCTGATTTGTCTTTGGCTAAACCAATCCAGACACGCGTATCGTGGTAACTCCCTGCGATCGGCTGATTGCGGCGGATCTTTTCAAACCATGCATGGACCTGCTCATATTGTTCTGGATGATGATCCAAGGTCCAGGCCAGGCCAACCAAATCCGCAAAACCTTCTTCACGCCTTGTTGCGCGCATTTCCTGCCATTGCAGAAGAAGTTCCTTACTCTTGCTGACGACAGACTCTGCCACCTCAACAAATCCGGCAGGCAGCGCATGCCAGCTTCCTTGTACATAACGCCAGCAATGTCCTACTTCATGTGCGGTCATCGCTTCGACCACTGCGTTCAGTTGGGCCGGCGGAATATCCGCCAACGTCGATTCTGCAGTGGGATTGCCGCGCATCGACAACACCAGCTTGCAGCGGCCATCTTCAAAACCCATCGCAAATGGAACGTCACCCGGCTTGGCTTGCGGTTGAACAATGATGTCGATCGGCAGTTTCAATCCTTTTGCGTAGACAAGGACCGGCCAGCCGGCATTCAACCATTTGTTTTCAATTTCAGTTAAGGCAGTCCCCGCTCGTGCTTGAAGGGAAGTGATGCATAAAACGGTGAACAGTATTCGTTTCCACATGAAGAAACTCCTTTGCTTGAAGAGATTCTTGCATGCTGGGCGACAACTGTATATCGCCGAAGTAAGTTATTTTTGAAAAATATTAGTAATGCATATTCACTTAATAACTTCCATTAAACGACTGCTAATACTTTCGGCAAATGAGGTGTCAATTGATTAAATCGACATGGAGAAAACTAAACATTTTATTATTGTGAATGAAGTGTCATCACCATAAAAGCGCACAATAAAAAACCCGGCAACTGTGCATATCAATATGCATTTGCCGGGTTTGATGTGCACGAATATTTTCGTGCAGTGCTACTTGAAAATTACTTTGCTTCTGGAGCCGAAGCTGCTTTCGTATGCTTCGCTTTTTTTGCATGCTTTACTTTTTTCACATGCTTGGCTTTCTTTGGTGCCGGTGCAGAAGCTTCTTTAGCTGGTGCTGGAGAAGATGCCGGTGCTTGCGCAAAAGCAGCACCTGCAGCAAAAGTTAAAGCAATGAGAGTGGCGATTAATTTTTTCATGATGGTTTCCTTGATGGTTGTCCGTAGACAATCGCTACGTGTATCTCAATAACGTTAGCGCAAACCAATGTGTTGACGTCGCAATTGTATTTATTTGTTACAGAGCATAGGGAAACAACATGCTGCAGGACATCCTATGACATATGCTGACCACCGTTGATGGCAATATTGGCACCCGTTAAAAATGCTGCCTCATCGGAAGCAAGATATGCAACCAGGCCAGCTACTTCTTCAGGTTTGCCCAAGCGTGCCATCGGAATCTGCGGAATGATTTTACTGTCGAGTACTTCTTTTGGAATCGCCATAACCATCTTGGTGCCGATATAGCCTGGAGAAATGGTATTGACCGTCACGCCTTTGCGCGCCACTTCCAGTGCCAACGCTTTGGTAAAACCGTGCATGCCGGCCTTGGCTGCGGAATAATTGGTTTGACCAAACGCACCCTTCTGTCCATTGACGGATGAGATATTAATAATGCGTCCCCAGCCACGTTCCATCATGCCGTCACAGACCGGCTTGGTCATGTTGAAAACGGAATCCAGATTGGCCGACATCACCGCATCCCAATTGGCCTTGTCCATTTTTTTAAATGTCATGTCACGCGTGATGCCTGCATTATTGACCAGCACATCGACCGGGCCGATTTCTTTTTCAACCAAACTGATGCAAGCTTGTGCGGAATCGTAGTCGGCAACATCGCATGGATAAGCACGGAATTTATAACCCTGCTGTTCCATATTGGATAGCCATTCATTCGCTTTGGTATTCCTTGGCGAATACGTGGTCACAACTTGATAACCAAGTGCAGCAAGTTTGATGCAAACAGCTTCGCCCAAACCACCCATACCGCCGGTGACTAATGCAACACGTGCCATTTCATGTCTCCAATTCCATTTTCAAAAAATTTAAAAGTTAGCGTTCTACTGCTAATGCAACGCCCATGCCGCCGCCAATACATAGTGCAGCCAAACCTTTCTTCGCATCGCGCCGTACCATCTCGTGCAACAGCGTGACGAGAATGCGGCAACCCGATGCGCCGATCGGATGGCCGATCGCAATCGCACCACCATTGACGTTGATCTTGCTGGTGTCCCAACCCATTTGCTTATTGACTGCAATCGCTTGCGCAGCGAACGCCTCATTGATTTCCATCAGATCCAAATCCTGATGTGTCCAGCCGGCTTTTTGCAAACACAATTGGGTAGCGGGTACCGGTCCCATGCCCATGATGCTGGGGTCTACGCCTGCAGATGAATAAGCCTTGATTTTCGCCAATGGCGTAAGTCCCAATTCCTTGGCCCTGCCGGCAGACATCAGCATCACAGCGGCAGCGCCATCATTGATGCCGGATGCATTGCCCGCTGTGACGGTGCCGTCTTTGGCAAATGCAGGACGCAAGCCTGAGAGTGATTCCATGGTTGTGCCGTATTTGATGTATTCGTCGGCATCAAATACAAGCGTGCCTTTTTTCTGCGCAATCTCGATCGGCAAAATTTCATCTTTGAACTTGCCTGCCTTTTGCGCAGCTTCCGCTTTGTTTTGCGAAGCCATTGCGAAGGCATCTTGCTCTTGGCGCGAGATGTCGAATTTTTTCGCGACATTTTCCGCTGTCACACCCATGTGATATTGATTGAATGCGTCCCACAAACCATCGACGATCATGCTATCGACCAACTTGGCATCGCCCATGCGGAAACCATCGCGTGAATTGTTCAGTACATGCGGAGCCGCACTCATGTTTTCCTGGCCGCCTGCGATAACGATGCCGGCATCGCCACACTTGATTGCTTGCGCCGCCAAATGAATCGCCTTTAAACCGCTGCCGCATACTTTATTCACCGTAAAGGCTGGCACCATGTCCGGAATGCCGGCATGGATCAGCGCTTGACGCGCCGGATTTTGTCCGCAGCCCGCCGTCAACACCTGCCCCAGAATCACTTCACTGATCATGTTCGGCTCGATGCCGGTTTTCGCGAGCAAGCCTTTCAGAATATGTGCGCCTTGTTCGGCGGCGGGTATTTTTGCGAGCGTTCCACCAAATTTGCCCACTGCTGTTCTTTGTGCAGCCACAATGACAACGTCATTCATATCAATCCCTATTCAAACAAAATGCGACAAAAATCAAATTCTTAAATCGTTTTTTGTCACACTCATTGATAGATTACCTTGATAAAAATACATGCCCTTGATAATGATCAATGTTGATAATTGTGCAAAATACGACTTTAAGAAGTTGGCCTATGGAAAATTAAAATTAACTTATTGAAAAATTTACTCTACGAAAAAACAACAGTGCTGGATCTATTAGTGATTGTTTGCTTATGGCTATTACCTGGATGAGACAGCCATTTTCATCCTTGTAAGAATAAAATCAATTGCTTACTGAGCCCTTACCCAAGGCTTTAAAAATTGATATAAAAACCAGTATTGTTTTTAATCATGATAAAGACGTTGATTTGGTGCACAATAGACTCACCAGCCGTCCTATAAACTGGTAATTTCAAACTAACAACGGAGTCAAGAAATTGGACCGTTTCATGAAAAACAACTATACAAACACTGCGCAGTTGAAAGAGTTGATGACCGCGCCTCCTATGACCGCTGAACAGCACGCCGCAATTAATCGCAAGCGTATAAAAGATCGAAGGATGATCGAAGAGGCGAAAGAGCAGAAAACTGAAGATGATGTCGATCCGCTAGAAACGCCTTAAGGTTGTCACCGGATTCACCACAAGACTGTTGCAGTAGCCGTTAAACGAAAATGCGTTAGCCGACAGTAAGTGGAAGTCACAGCGCCAAGTGTCTGCCGATGTCCGCCACATGCGGGCAGCAGGAAATTATTCCGTCACAAAATCAACATCGCACGAAAATCATTTACATTCGTATGCGTCGGTCCGGTCATCACCAGATCGCCGAGCATTGCAAATGCACTGTATGCATCATGCCGCTCCAGATAACCATGCAAATCGATATTCTTGCTGCGTGCCTGGGTCAAGCTGTCAGGCAACCAAACAGCGCCTGCATTATCTTCCGACCCATCCACTCCGTCCGTATCGCATGCAATCGCCGAAATGGTTGGCGCTTCTTGCAATGCCAATCCCAACGCCAATAAAAACTCGGCATTGCGGCCACCGCGACCGGGCACCACATCGCCAAACGTCACCTTGGCCTCCCCACCCGACAACACGACGGCAGGTGCACGCAACGGCTCGCCATACCGTGCAACGCATTGCGCAATACCTGCATGCACTTGTGCCACTTCGCGCGCTTCGCCTTCAATACGATCGCTCAAAATCAATGGTGTGATACCAAGCTCTCGCGCGCGCTGAGCTGCGGCCTGCAGACTTTGCATCGGCGTTGCAATCAGTTCGGTGCGGCAATGTGCGAAGCCATGTTGCGCAATTTGAGCGGGCTTGGCTAACGCAGCACGGACATGCTCCGGCAAGCTCACATGTAGTCGATCGACTATATCCAGCGGCGATACATCAAGCGAAGTGGGCTGCACAGTCGGGCCGGAAGCCACCAACGATGGATCGTCGCCCGGCACATCGGATATCACCAAAGTGACTACTTGCGCCGGCCATGCAGCAGCAGCCAATTTGCCGCCTTTGATTTTCGAGAGAGATTGCCGCACCAGATTCAACTCGCTGATCGTGGCGCCGGCTTGAAACAACGCACGCGTCACTAGCTGCTTGTCAGCCAAGCTGATACCGTCAACCGGCTCCACCAATAATGCAGAACCGCCGCCCGACATCAAACTGATTACCAAATCGTCTTTAGTCAGTCCAACTAATTGTGAACGGATAGCATGCGCTGCATCGACACTGTTTTGATCCGGTATCGGATGACCTGCTTCCAGCACACGGATATGCCGGCACGGCACAGCATGGCCATAACGTGTGACGACCACGCCTCCCAGTGGCCCGGACCATAATGCTTCAAGTTGTGCTGCCATTTCTGCCGATGCTTTACCGGCTCCAATCACCACGGTTCGACCGCGTGGCTTTGATGGCAATACAGATGGCAAGCGTTTGGCAGGCTGTGCAGCGGCAACCGCTGTTTGGAACAGATCAAGCAGAATGTCGCGTGGATTCATATCAGATCTGCCAGCAGTCGCTTGTAACGCAAAAATCAAGGACGCGTCAAACGCAATCGCACATCTTTTGCATTGGGTGTCAGCGTGGTGGACAGTACCTGAATGTCGGTCGGCTGCGGCATTGCATCACCCGTCTTGGAAATACGCGCCCCCACCACGACATTCGCTTCCGATGACAGCTTCCTGTCCGGTGACAGACTCGCCGCATCATCGAATGAAAAACTGATTGGCAAATCACGTACTTGCTTGCGCAGCGCGACGAGCGGCATGCGAGGGCCTTGTGCCGCACGCACAAATATGAAAACGGTATCTGTGTCGGCCACTTGCGAACGCAACGCGGGATCGATTTCCACCTTGCCTGTCAATACCGCTTTTGAATTTCCAGCAGGCTTACTCGCTTTAACCGCCGATGCCTGTGGCGGCAAACCGGATAAAGATTGTGCTTGTTCAATACCCGGTGCAATCATTTGCGCCAATTGGGAATCAGGCGGCACCACAGTCATCAAATGCCGCCAGTGTTTAAGTGCAGCCGCATAATCCTTGTGGGTATAAGCAATGGTGCCCGCCAATGCAAGCGCCTTTGGATGATCAGGATTCAGCGTCAATGCACGTGTGATCAGTTTTTCCGGTTCGCCATCCAGGTTGCGTCCCTGCGCCATCGCGAGCGTATCTGCCCACTCGACCACCACGTCCGCATCTTGCGGCTCCATTGCAGCAAGCTTGCCGTAAGTCGTTGCAGCATCGCTAAAGCGTCCCATGCTGGTGTAAGAGCGCGCCAGCAAAGCCAACCCTTTTGAATCAGGCTGCTTTTCCATACGCTGTGCCAAGATGTTCACCATGCCGTCGATTTGTGCTTGCGTCATTTCCGGCACGTTGGCAGCTGACTCCGGTGCCAATGCTTGCGGATTGCCCAGCAAAAAATAAAGTCCGACTGCAAGTGCCGGTACTGCCACGCCAAGCAATATGGCCGGCATGCGGCTGGTGCGATTTTCCGATTGCAACTGCGGGGCAGCAGTGGACACCTCGTCCAGCACGCGCTTTTGCAATTCATTGCGTGCCAGTTCATATTGCTCCTGCTGCAGCATGCCGGCTGCCAGATCAGCGTCAAGTTCTTTCAGCTGATTTCGCAGGATCTCGATATTGAAAGCGTCACGCGATATCGCATCGGTTTTTTTATTGCCTTTGCCTAGCAGCGGCGGCAACACAAATGCGAGCGCAGTCAGAATGAGTAATGCGGCAGCGATCCAAAAAGTAATCATTCAATACTCACTTATTTTGTTTTATTTTCGTCAATAGGATTATCAAGCAACGCCGCTGCTCGTTGCATCTCTACTTCGGATAATGCAGCGCTGGAAGTGCGCTTTTTCAATTTGATCATCAATGCAGCAATACCAATAATCAGAAACAGGAAAGGCCCAAACCACAACAACCATGTCGTCGATTTAACGGGTGGACGGTAGAGAACGAAATCGCCGTAACGGTCCACCATGTACGCAAGAATGTCCTTGTCAGACATCCCTTGCGCCATTTTTTCCCTGACTTGATTCTTGAGATCGATTGCAAGGTCCGCATGCGAATCGGCGATCGTTTGATTTTGGCAAACCAGGCAGCGCAATTGTTCGGTCAGATCCTGCACTCTTTTTTCCAACGCCGGATCCGATGTCAGCAGCTGCGCTTCTTTGCCATGTACAGAAAGCATCGGCATGGCGAGCATCAAAATGACGAAGAGCCCGCTCATGAATTTACCTATGCGTTTATCCATGCTTTTGCTCCGCATTTAACTGTTTGATCAGCGGTATGAATTTGCTCGCGATGACTTCCGGTGTGACAGGACCAATTTGCTTGAACCGGATCACGCCCTGCTTGTCGATCACAAAAGTCTCCGGCACACCATATACACCAAAATCGATGCCGACGCGGCCGGTATTATCGAAAGCAGAAAGCTGATACGGATTGCCAAACTTGTTCAACCAATCGGTACCGTCCTGACGCACATCCTTGTAATTCAAACCGATGATCGGCACGACGCCCTGTTTGGAAAACTCGACCAGGATTGGATGTTCCTCGCGGCACGACACACACCAGGACGCCCATACATTCAGCAACCAAACTTGACCCAGCATGTCGTTCTTCGAAATCATTTTTGACGGATCTTGCAACTGAGTCAATTGAAAGGCCGGCGCCGGCTTTCCGATCAAAGGCGACGGTATTTCGCGCGGATTCAGGTGCAAGCCGATGAACAAGAAAATCGACAATACGGCGAATACGATCAAGGGCAATAAAAAACGTCTCATCGCATTTCCTTTATGCCTTGGCTGGTTTGATTGGTTGAACGATGTTGATAGCTTCAATGCCGCTTGGTTCATCTGCTGCTATGCGACGCTTGCGCGAAGCCATCCGATAGCGTCGGTCCGATGCAGCAAGGAATCCACCTAATGCAATGATGATGCAGCCACCCCATATCCAGCTCACGAACGGCTTGTGCTGCACGCGCACGACCCAGGTTGTCGGGTTGATCTGTTCGCCCAAAGAGACATACAGATCGCGTGTAAAGCCGCGGTCAATTGCTGCCTCGGTCATCGGCATTTGTTGCACAGTGTAGAGACGCTTCTCAGGTTGCATCGGCGCCAGCTGCGTATCGCCACGCGTCACATCAAATGTCCCTTGTGCGCCGATATAGTTCGGTCCCGTGATATCTTTCAAACCGGTAAAGCGGAAGGTATATCCGCCGGCGCTGATCGTATCACCGACCTGCATGCTGACATCTTTCGAGGTTTCCATTCCTTTCACCATCGTTACGCCGACAACAAAAATACCTATGCCCGCATGCGCAACCAACATGCCCCAATAGCTGCGAGGTTGGCTCGACATTCTCTTCCACAAAGAGGTCCCAACCGGTAAATGGCGCATGCGTTGCAGCAAGTGCCAGGCAGTCGCCAGCAAAATCCAGACAGCTAGAGTGAGACCCATCACAACCATCGGTGTAGCGCCCATCGCGATGAGCGCGGCCATTCCGAACAAGATGGCAGCCGCAGCAACCCATCGCACCTGACGTCCGACGTCGGTCATCTTTGCGTCTTTCCAACGTACAAAGGGGCCGATTGCCATCAACAGCAAAACCGGCACCATCAACGGTACGAATACCATTTCAAAATACGGCGGTCCAACTGAAATCTTGCCGAGGTCCAGCGCATCCAGGAACAATGGATATAACGTCCCTAAAAACACGGTGCCAGCCGCGACCAATAACAACACGTTATTTACCAACAACATCGACTCGCGCGAGAACATGCTGAATTTGCCGCCAAGTCCGACTTTCGGTGCACGCCATGCAAACAACGTCAGCGAACCGCCAATCACGATGGCAAGAAATACCAGAATGAATAATCCGCGCCGCGGGTCAGTGGCAAATGCATGTACCGATGTCAGCACACCGGAGCGAACCAGGAAGGTGCCAAGCAACGACAACGAGAATGCGATGATCGCCAGCAGCACGGTCCAGTTTTTAAAACTGCCGCGCTTCTCGGTCACCGACAACGAATGGATCAACGCCGTGCCAACCAGCCACGGCATGAACGATGCATTTTCCACCGCATCCCAAAACCACCAGCCGCCCCAACCCAATTCGTAATACGCCCAGAAGCTCCCGAGGAAAATGCCGATCGTCAAAAACATCCATGCAACCAAGGTCCACGGACGCGACCAGCGTGCCCATGCCACATCGAGCTGCCCACCCATCAATGCGGCAATTGCAAAAGCAAAAGCGACTGAGAATCCAACGTAACCCATGTACAACATCGGTGGATGTATGATCATGCCGAAATCCTGCAACAATGGATTCAAGTCACGCCCATCCGCAGCTGCGGGTATCAAGCGGTCAAACGGATTCGACGTAAATAGCATGAAACACAGGAAGCCAACGCTGATCAAACCCATCACGCCCAGCACGCGCGCAACGGTTTCTTCCGGCAGTTGACGACTGAACATGGTGACGGCAAGCATCCATATCGCCAGTATCTGCGTCCACAGCAACAGCGATCCTTCATGTCCGCCCCAGGTGCCGGCCACGCGGTAATACACGGGCAAGTGAGAGTTCGAATTCGATGCCACATACGATACCGAGAAATCATTGGCGACAAATGAATACACCAGGCAGAAAAAAGCCAGCGTAATAAATGCAAATTGTCCGGTGGCAGCCGGTCGCGCCAGCGCCATCCAGCGCTCCTTGCCGAGGAAGGAACCGGTAATCGGTAAAATACCTTGCACCAGCGCCAGACAGAGCGCCAGCATGATGGAGAAGTTTCCGAGTTCTGGGATCATTTTGCATCCTTTGTCATCATGCCGTTACTGCCGGCTTTTTGATTTGCCTCTTGGCCTTTTTTGACAGCATAGGCTGCATCGGGCGGCATGTAATTCTCATCGTGTTTGGCGAGTACTTCATCAGCGACGAACACGCCATCATTTCCAAGCTTGCCTTGCGCAACAACGCCCTTACCTTCCTTGAACAGGTCCGGCAAAATACCGCGATAGGTGACATTGATTGTCTTTGCAGTATCGGTCACTCTGAACCCGACAGTGACGCCATCTGCTTGCCGCTGCAAGCTGCCTTTCTCGACCATGCCGCCAATTCGGAAACTGCGGCCATGCGGCGCTTCACCTGCCAGAATCTGTGTCGGCGTAAAGAAGAACACGAGATTTTTCTTGAATGCAGAAAGCACCAGCCATGCTGCGACCGCCAACGTGATCAGTCCCACTGCGATTAATGTAAACCGTTTATGTCTTGATTTCATTTGTTGCCCTTACTTTCCATGCGCGCTGCACGCACCCAACGAGCGAGGCGTTGACGAATTGCGCTCCAGCGCTGCAGCAGCAATGCCACTTCGCCCAGCATACAGATCAAAAAAACGATGAACGAGCCCCATACATACAAGCCGTAGCCACCCATCGCAAAAAAATCACTCCAGTTATCCCAGATCATGTTTGCTTCTCCACATATTCCTTGACCCAGTCGGTGTGCTGTTCACGCTCCAGCACAATGCAACGCAAACGCATCAATGCAACTGCAATGCTGTAAGCCCAGAATCCCAAGGCAGTTACCAACATGCCAAGCAGCATAGTGATCGCCATGCTCGGCGCATTGCGCAAGCTCACCGATGCGCCTTGATGCAACGTATTCCACCACTGCACTGAAAAATAAATGACCGGAATATTGATCACGCCAACCAAGGCCAGTACAGCACCGGCGCGATCGGCGCGCCGAGCATCATCAATCGATGCCTGCAACGCCATGAATCCGACATACAGAAACAACAGGATCAACTCGGACGTCAGGCGCGCATCCCATACCCACCACGCGCCCCAGGTCGGCTTGCCCCACAGCGCCCCGCTCCACAATGCCAGTGCGGTGAACATTGCCCCGGTCGGCGCCAATGCGGTCGCCATCATCGAAGACAAACGCGTATTCATCACCAAGCCAAGGCCGGCCCAGAATGCCATGACCAGATAAATAAACATCGACATCCACGCAGCTCCCACGTGCAAAAAGATGATGCGATATGCATCGCCTTGCGTCCGGTCGGTCGGTGCGATGAAGAAACCGATATAAAGCCCGGCAACGCAAAGAATCAACGCAATCGTTGCGAACCACGGAATCATTTTTCCGGCGAGCGGAAAAAAAGTCTGCGGCGACGAATATTTAAACCAATGCCATCCGGGTGCATTGGCACGTCGGTCAAGCGCATCAGGTTGATGATTAGCTAGCAATTTCAACACTCCAATAAAAATGATTCATTGGCATTTCCAAAAGTGACAACATCTATTCCACCGAAATCCGCAACGCCGCCGCAGTCGCCCAAGGCGCCAGTGCTGCAGATGCCGCCAGCACACCGCCGAGCAATAACAGATGTGCATCAGCGCCCAAGCCTGACACTTCTGCGCCTACTGCGCCGGCACCAAAAATCAGCACCGGAATATAAAGCGGCAGAACCAGCAACGATACGAGCACGCCGCCACCTCGCACACCAAGCGTCAATGCGGCACCGATTGCACCGATCAAGCTTAATACCGGCGTACCGATCAACAAGCTTGCGATCAATACAAAAATGGCATCGCGCGACAGGTCAAACTGCACCGCGAGTATCGGCCCCAACAACACCAATGGAAAACCCGACACCAGCCAATGTGCGATTACCTTGCCAATCACGATCACGGTCAGCGGTTCGGAAGACAGCAACATCTGCTCCAGTGTGCCATCGGCATGATCCAGTGCAAACAGGCGCCCCAACGCCAGCATCGATGCCAGCAGCGCAGCAACCCAAAGAATCCCCGGCGCCATCGTACGCAGCAGTATCAGATCCGGTCCTACGCCTAGCGGAAACAGTGTGGTGACGATGATGAAAAAAAACAGCGTCGTCAGCACATCCGACCGCCGCCTGAACGCCAGCAACAAGTCACGCCGAATCACGCAATAGAGAACCTTTAGCATAATTGGTTCACATCGAGATCAAGACGCATTGTTCGTCGGGCCGTCAACGCAATTTCCTGATGGGTCGTGTAAATTACCATACCGCCATTGGCAAGATGCGCATTCAATGTGCTGCATAAATCGGCGATCGAGCGTTGGTCCAGCGCCGTGAACGGCTCATCAAGAATCCACAGTGGTGCGCTAATATTCAATTGCAACCGTGCCAATGCGACGCGTTTGCGTTGTCCTTGCGATAGCACTCGCACAGGCAGTTCGGCAACTTGAGCCAATCCCATTTGCGCCAACGCCTTGCAGGCGTCATCGCGCGTAACAGGTTTTCCAGATAAAGTAGACGCAATGACGATACTTTCCCATGCAAGCAAGTCGTCTTTGACAGCACTGGCGTGACCGATATAGATCAGCTTGCTGTGAAATTCATCACGTGCCGCGCGAATGTTCTCGCCATTCCAGCGTACTGCTCCATCAGCCGGAATTGAAAGGCCGCAGAGCATACGCAACAAACTGGTCTTGCCGCTGCCATTGGTGCCGGCGACCCATAGTGCATCGCCACTCTTGATTTCAAAGTTGATATCGCAAAAGAGCTGACGCTCACCGCGTGTGCATGCCAATTGGTGCGCTTGCAGGCTCATCACAGATATCCATTCGCATGACTGACGTACTGGCTAACGCCAACGTTAACGTCGGCGCCAAGCTTGCAAACAAACGAGCGCATGTCCACGTCATCACGGGAGAAGAATTCAAAAGGCAAAATGGTTCCATTCCACATAGGTGGGACACTCTCTAATCGAAGGAGCGATTTTAACGTGGAAAGCAGGGGTCTGCTATCTGCCCCTTCAGCGTCAATGATAATTTAGGCAAGAATCATTACCCCAAAATCCATTCAAGCCTTGCTTCCCTTTTAAGCATGCGACTGACAGTAGGCTACGCGACCGCTAAAAGGCACTGATTGATGAAAATCCGTGCTAACGATATACCAATACAGGAATCGTCGAATGTGCCAGCACCTTTTGCGTTTCGCTTCCCAAAAATAGCTTGTTCAACCCTTTTCTTCCGTGCGAAGCCATGAAAACGGCATCGCATTCGTATTTTTTAGCCGTGCGAATGATTTCCTCATAGGGGCTGAAAGAGAGCGCGACACAAGTCTCGCATGGCACGTTGGCCTCTTTTGCAATAAGCGCCACCTTATCGACGATTTGCTGAGCCCGCGCTCGCATTTGCTCGTCATAGTTTGTTGCTTCGATTGCGGAAGCACTCTCATGCAGAGGGCTGAAGGGATATGGTTCCGCCACAGATAAAGCGACCAGTTTGCCGCTCACCAGCTGTGCGAATTCAATGGCTGCATTGATGGCCTTATCCGATAAAGAAGAACCGTCGGTCGGTACGAGAATGGTCTTGAACATAAACCCTCCATATGCGAATAGTCGATTTTGCCAAATGCTTGTGTGCGGATGCACTTAACTTAAAGCAATGCTAAGTCTGCTCTAGTGAAAAGCGTTTGATTCATATCAAAAATGCCGAAAAATCGCCTAGCAAGCATAGAAATGCTTCAGCGAAGGAAATAAAATTTGTGGGAGATCAACAGAACAAATGCGAGGCGATGCCGGAAAACAAGTGCAAAACAGATTGATCTCGCTTGGAAGAATACCTGCAGGGATAGAGATGCGCTTCTACACTTCATCCTCAAGTGCATTATTGGGACCAGCTTGCAAAAGCCCTTGACGGTGTGCTTCAAATACCGCTTCTCCGCGTGAATTGACAGAGAGTTTTCTGTATATTTTCTTGATGTGCGTCTGTATGGTGCCGACCGACAAGGCAAGCATGCGCGCCACTTCTACATAGGATTCGCCTTTGGCAATCAGATCGAGAATGGCAATCTCGCGTATGGTCAGGCCGTTACTATCGATGCTTTTTGCAGCAGCAAGCGCTTCCGGCTTTTTTCCATCCCGAATCCTGGTTAATACCATGCGTGCGATGGCAGGACTCATCGGTGCACCGCCGGCACACAAGTTCATGACCGCACTGACAATGTCGACCTTTCCTGCATTTTTTAACAAGTAGCCTGAAGCGCCCGCCTCAATGCTTGCCACGACGTTTTCCTCATCGCTGGATACGGTCAATACCATGATCTCGCATTCGGGATAGCGCCGACTGCAATCATCGATAATCTCGAGGCCAGAGCCGTCCGGCAAATCAAGATCCGTTAACAAGACATCAGGTTGTTCGGTCTGCAGCCATTCCAATGCCGGTTTAATCGTATCAAAAAAAGCGACCAGCTTGAGTGCCGGATCCGACTCTATGGATAAACATAACGCCCGCAGGGTGACCGGATTGTCTTCGACAATCAACACATTAACTAGAGGAGATGCGGCGTCTTGCTTCATTTTTCTATTGAGACTTTTTGACGGCTTGATAGCGATAACAACACCATGGCAATTCTTTCTTGCTTTTTTAACACCACTCCATAGTGATATGCATATAGTACTTCAAACTGGCAACCTTCCCATATTTGCCTCCCATATTTACAAGGGGGATCCCATATTTATGGGATGTGCAAATGGGAAATTCTCGGTTATATTTGTGACGTCTCTTCCACAGTCTCCGAGACTTGGTTCAACCCGCTCCCGCAAGGTAGCGGGTTTTTTTACGCATGTAATGCGCCAGCTACTTGATAATCTGGTAGCAAGGCGTATATTTTTTCCCTGGCAATTTCATCCGATGATGCGCGACAAATGAAGTCAACAATGCATCCATCGATGCCATGATGCCTGCATCTCCAGAAATCTCAAACGGCCCATTCTTTTCAATAGCGCGTATGCCTTGATCCTTGACGTTGCCGGCGACCACACCTGAAAAAGCACGGCGCAAATTGGCCGCCAACATATGTGCGGGCTGATTTTTCTGAAGCTTCAGACTACGCATGTTTTCATGTGTCGGCAAAAATGGCTTTTGAAATTCGTGATCGATTTTTAACAACCAATTGAAATAATATGCATCGCTTTTATCTTTGCGATATTCACGCACTTTCTTGATGCCGGCCTGCATCTCCTGCGCTACTGCAACAGGATCGTTGACGATGATCTTGTAATGCTTCTGCGCTTCTGCGCCTAGAGTTTCGCCGATGAATTGATCAATTTGCTTGAAATAATCCGCTGAACTTTCAGGACCGGTAAAGACCAATGGAAACGGCATGTCGGCATTATCCGGATGCAGCAAAATGCCGAGGATATACAAAATCTCTTCGGCAGTACCTGCTCCGCCGGGAAACACCACAATCCCATGTCCGACGCGCACAAATGCCTCAAGACGTTTCTCGATGTCAGGCAAAATCACAAGGTCATTGACGATCGGATTCGGCGCTTCAGCAGCAATGATGCCGGGCTCGGAAAGGCCGAGATAGCGACCGCCTCTGATACGCTGCTTGGAATGCCCGATGGTCGCGCCCTTCATCGGCCCTTTCATCGCGCCCGGCCCGCATCCGGTACAAATATCCATGCCGCGCAAACCGATTTCGTAACCAACCTTTTTGGTGTACTCATACTCGCCACGTGAAATCGAGTGGCCGCCCCAACACACGACCAAATTTGGATTGGTCATTGGATGCAGCACATTGGCATTGCGCAGTATATGAAATACCGCATCCGTCACACCTTCCGTAGTACTTAAATCAAATTTCGGGTTATCGGTAATCTCGTCATTGACAAAAATAATGTCGCGTAACACGGAAAATACATGCTCGTGTATTCCCTTGATCATCACGTTATCAACGAATGCACTGACTGGGGCGCCTTTGATGTCCAGTTTAATTCCACGTTCACGCTGGATGATGGTGATATCGAAATCCTGGTAGCGCTCCAGCAATTCTTTTCCATCATCCATGCCGCTACCGCAGTTCAGTACTGCCAGCGAGCAATTACGGAAGATCGTGTACAAGCCGCCTTGGCTGGTATCGCGTAGTTTGTTGACTTCAGCTTTGGACAACACTTCCAGCCGGCCTTCAGGCGCAATCTGTGTGTCGATGACGTCATATTTGACGGGATGATTTTTCGTATGTGACATATTTATAAAGAATTTTAACGAGAAATCAGTAAACTTGTTCCAGTGTGTTACCGGATATGAAACAAGTTCAGTTAGTCTACCAAACCTGCCAACAATGATGCGCAGAGATAGCAAGAAAATGTCGAATACTGCTCGCAAATGTGATTTTTATGATTATCGAGCCATTCAGCCACGACATCTCTATACAGATCGATTCTGAAATGCGAGACTATTGCTGATTGCAACATACTGAGAACCAAATTCTTCTCAGCATCGTCGAAACTTATTGGTACCAGCGGCATATGTTTATGGCTGCATTCGACGAACTTCAGTTTTCTTTAAGCATATTCATTAATAAAAATTCAATTTGGAGTGGTGTTTATGGCGAGTGCGGACGATGATTTAGAGGCATTATT
>DATBRC010000067.1:0-113745 GCA_036560485.1 Burkholderiaceae bacterium | reverse complement strand
AAGATGCATGACCAGTTATTTCTTTTATCAGAGGGTATGCAATGGATCAAGCTTCGCCAATCACTCCTGATAGCCATCAGGACAAGGAAGATCGCCGCGTCATGGTGCAGCTTGAATTGCCTTACATTACTGATGAAGGCTTGGTACTGATTGATCGGCGCGCCGCCAACATTAAACAACGTTCGGGACAAAACACATTGGATCGCACCATCGACGAAATCCCGATGTTCGATACCAATTTCATCCCCAAATAATATATCGCAACGTAAAAAAATCCGTGAACACGCTGTCCACGGATGAAGTCCAATTTGATGCCAAAATTGGAGGAGAGGCGATCACTATATATTTACCACTTCATGCTGTCAGCTTGATATTTGTAATAAATAGTAAATGCCACGGCGATCGAAATATACGGCATTGTGAAACTACGCTTTGCTTTAATCCCAATCATTACCTCCACTGCTACCGCCGCTATCATCCCATGAGTTATTGTTGGCAATGCCGAAATCGGCACCCCCCATATCATCAGGCGCAGCATTCCATGCATTGTCGAGCGGCTGCACAGGGTTCGATGGTCGCGTCGCGCCATCGGTGAAGTGATGCATTAATGCCTCTCCTGCCACCATACCGGCACCGACTGCCGCGCCGGTGGCAAGCCCACCCAGAATGCCCGAACCCAGACCGCCTGCAGCCGACCCCATTGGTGGAGCAACTGTTCCGTTCGGATAAGATGACAGCGGCGAACCCGGTGGATAACCTACCCCACTCCCTACTGACTGAAGTGAGGAATTTCCTCTCATCATGGAACGCATGAACAAAGCAATCACGGCAAGAATGCCCATTCCGATGATGACCATGCCCCATGGGAAACCACCCATTGCCTGGTTTTGCAGCGGCATACCATCGTGACTAACTTGGTGTGGACTTGCAAGAAGCGATTGAAGGTTTTGGACAGCTTGTGGTTTTGCAAACGGCAATCCGGGTGCAAGATGTTCTGCCGTATTTAACTCCGACTCTGCATTGGTGAAACGGCCTTGCTTGGCGAGTAGCTCGGATTCCACAAAATGCGCTTTCGCACTATTGGGATGATCCTGCAAGACTTTTGCCATCATGCCTTGCGCTTCATCCAACCGTCCTGCTTCCGCAGCTTGATAAACCTGATGCAGTGAGGGATCATCTGCAGCCAGCGCAACAGACACATATGCACTCGATACTGACAATAGGATACTTAGAGCAAATTTTTTAAACATGGTAGAACTCCAGTGATTAATATTGGCGATATATGAACAGCATCGCGGAATTCAAGCCCTGTGGATACCATGCAGTTGTATCAAAATGTTTCCATTCGTTTGCTCTGTTATGATGCACCTACCAACTACACAAGACCCATATCTGTCGCTTTGATCCCGGAAAATATGCGGTCAAGTTGCGCTGCATTGAGCCCATACATTCGAGAAAACAGCCCAGCAAAAATTGTGCGATATTCATTGAGAACAGGGTAATCCCGATTTTGAAACAGGGTTGCCTGCTCTACGCGCACTTGTTCACCCGCGACTTGCCCTCCATGTATCGCGCCACCGAGCACCCAATAGACGGATCCATGCCCATGATCGGTACCGCGATTACCATTCTCGCGGAACGTTCTACCAAACTCACTGACCACCACCGTCACTGTATTACGCCAATCCTCACCCATCTCTTGCGCAAAAGCAGCAAGCCCTCGACCGAGTTCATCGAGCCGACTGGCCAGATACCCGATCGCTCCACCCTCGCCCACATGGGTATCCCATCCACCGATATCGACAAACCCGAGGTTGTATTTATCCTTCATTAATTTGGCGATGCGACGCGCTTCCAGTTCAAATCCTTTAGTGGTAATCGCATTGCGATTGGCAGCCTCCATTTCGCTTGCCATATCACGCATCACATCTTCGCGCACGGCAAATCCATCATTGACTTGTTGTGCCAACGCGGTGCCCTGATACATCGATGCGATGATATTGCTTTGACGTGCATCGACTACGGGCTTTCCAATCGATCGCAACGCCGTATTCGGTATTTGTACGTCCCCTTGAAATATCAACGGCAATTGGTCGGTAAAGGAAATCGCGCCCACGCCATTTAAGGTGCTCGCAAGCCGGTTAAGAAAGCCAGAGTGATAATTTCGACTGCTATTCAACGGCTGGCCAAGTTCAATACTGTCTTGCGTCTCAAAATGACTGCGTGAGATATCGTCTGTTCCGGCAAAGGGTATGAAGGCAGCTTGTCCATTGGTGAATAACGGAAAAATGGATTCCCGCAATACAGGATGCAGCCCCCAATCAGCATTGAGCGGCAATGCCGCATTCGCATCGGCACTGGGACGTGCAATCGCAATATTGGGACGCGATGCGTAATAAAATTGGCTGGATATGGGCACCAATAAATTGGCTGCGTCATAGCCGCCCCGCAAGAATACGATCAAGAGCTTTGTCTTGGTAGCCGGCGCCGCAAACAAATTGCCTGCATAACTCGCCATCGGCAGCACAGCCAGTGTTTTAAGTAAGTCACGGCGATTCATTAAATGCTCCTCAAGCTTTTAGCGATACATCATTTCGGGAGAGGCTAGCAGGAACGTATTCCATTCTTGAGGCGAACCAGCCTGGTCCAATGCTTGCCGTGTTGCTGGGCCAAGTTTTTTCTGCAGAGACTGATAATAGAGTTCATTTGCCAATTGCGGGAAGGCCGCTTTCTCTTGCGGTTGAGGACCGTCTGTTTTAAACAGCCCCGCACTGCCCGATCCAATCGCTTTTGCGATTTCAAAACGTGTCGTCATTTGCCCCGGACTCGCCCATGCTGTTTCCGTCATCGGATAACCATCCGGTGTTTGGCGCCCATAGAGTGGCTCGCCCATTCGATTGAGCCAGTTCAGCATCGGACCGGCATTTAAAATCGGCTTATCGTCATAGGCAAGACGCACAGCAGAGATAACGTAATGCATAGGATCCTTGAATTTATGTCCAAGTGACTGTGCGAAATCCGGAGAAGCAAACATCACACTGAGTGTTGCCGCAATATCGCCGTCGCTATGTAAGAATGTTTGTGACATCTTGTCGACCAACGCTTGCGAAGGGGTATCCGAAACAAAGAATATCGCCAGTTTACGACTGATGAATCGTGCAGTGGCGGGATGACGCGCGAGCCGGTCAATCGCCTCATCCAACTCTGCCAATCCGCGACTATGAATCGGCTGCCCTAAAAATTGCTTGGCACCGTAATCGTGCCGGTTTGGATTAAATTCGAACAAGCCATCGTGCACATACTGGCTTTGTAGCTCATGCCGCACATTAGGTATATTCGTGCTCAGATTGATGCCCACCCCTGTCAAAATACGAGCCAGTTCCTGTACATCTTGTTGACGATAACCACCATCGACACCCAATGTATGCAATTCCATTAATTCACGCGCATAATTTTCATTGACGTGATTGACTGCGTTTTGTTCATTATCGAGATAGCGTAGCATCGCCGGATGATGAACGGTGGCGGCCAGTAAGTCGCGAAATTTTCCAAGCGCATGAGGCCGGATTGCGTGTTCTTCATAATCGCCAATCATTGCGCGTAAATTATGTTTACCCTGATGCACCGTAAAGTGATTCATCCAGAACCACGTCATCTGTTCCTGCAATTGATTGGACGAATAAATAGAACGTAACAACGAACGGGTCGCCGCCTCGCGCGCCAAGCGATTCAATTCCTGTTGATATGCTTGTTGTGCTGCTTTTTTATCGTCATCATTGGCAATCGCATCGGCATCCTTACGACGCTGTTCGAGTTCCGGTATTAATTGACCGAGCGAACTTTGCGTGATGGTCATTGCTGCAATTTGTGCAGTGATCGATTCGGGTAAATTTTCACGACCAGGATGCAACTGCTGCGCAAAGTAACGATCCAGCCTCTGCGCACTTGCCTGTCTGCTTGATGACCCATTCATGCCCCACGTGATGCGATTGATGACTGCAACAGAATCCAATTTTTTAAGGGGTGCATCAGTCGAATGCAGATGCATATCAGGCGTCATGTCGTCGCTCTGTATGGCGCAACCCGCAAGCAAGCAGGCAATACAACCTGCCGTTATCCATGCTTTTCTCGAACAGAAAATTGCAGGCATGTTACGCGTTCCTCATGAAGAATTCGTCTGATTGTGGGGTACAGCTGAAATGGTATCGAATACTGCTTAGACTCAGACGCCAATTATATGAAACAACTAAAAAAATAGCGCTCATCAATCGACGCCTATAAGTAAAACGACCCGCCATATGGCGGGTCGCCCTCGCCCTACTTAACCAATCAATTATTTGATTGAATTGGCATCCTTGTTACGCTCTTTCACATCCTTATTGCGATCCTTGTGATCTGCTTTCAAATCTTTTTTGTCATGGTTTAAGTCACGCTTTTCATGATTGATTTCATGCTGCTCGTGTTCACGTTTCTTTTCCATTTTTTCGGCGCCTGCGACATTGCCATTTTTGAGGTCTCTGTCTTCGGCACGCTGATCTGCATTGCGTTCTACGCTCTTGATTGATTGAATGACCGCTTTTCAAGGTCCGCAATGACCGTTTAGGGCACTGACCTGCCCATGAATGGAAATCGTCGAACAGCTGCAACCAGTCTTTTGCTGCCCATCGAGGCAAAAACCGCGATACAGCCATAGCTGATCGTCGAGCATACTTCGCGAGGTCAGCCACTGACACTGATTATCGCAAATAGTGTATTGCCATTACCTGGTCGAAATACAAATTGCGACACGTGGTCGAACTTTGAAATTGAGGCTGAGCTTTTTGACTAGGCAACTTGTAAGCCTCACTTACAAGTTGAGAACGAAGGACACTGCACAGTCAAGTACACGCTCAAATCTTTATATTCTCGTGACTTAATTTTCGCGACAGCTATGCCTTGCTCACCTCGCCGCAACCGGCACCGTTATGCTGTCAGACCGTTATGACAACGTACTAACTTACCAGGGCCTGAAGCCCCGTAGCAATTGGGTAACTTGTCAACGGTGCCTATTTCAAAATACAAACTGACTCATCCGTTATGGTAGATAATGATCGAACTCTGGTTCAATCCCCATTTTGAGCCGAACCGAAGTCCATAACGTAATTCAAACGCGATTTCAGCGCAAAGATTCTGTTCATCACTGCAATATCACTAAATATAGGCTCAATCCAAGTATGCAGTAACTTTTACAGTAACCTTGAAATTCATGAAACAGAAATCTCTTTATTTTCAATGCTTATAGGCTTCTATTCGATTCCCGCCGCCCCACCAAAATTAACAAACCATCCAGCTTCATCGGATGGTTTTTTAATTTTGATGATTGCATCGGAAATCGAATCCGCGGGACGCGGGGCGAAGGCAGGGTTTCGGCGAGCATGCTCGCCGCTGCCGAAGCGGATTCGCGCTTGCAAGCGCGAAGACCGGGAGATTCCCGCCGCCTCCACCAAAAATAAACAACCACCCAGCGTTATCGGGTGGTTGTTTATTTTTGATGCAGTTGATGAGTATCGAACCTGCGGGACGCGGGGAGAACGGAGAATTCGAGCGGCATGCTGCGAGCCCGTGAGCGTCATTGCGCTTGCAAGCACAATGACTGGTCAGGATGGCCGATTCCTACACCAGCAGCCTTCATAAAAATATAAAGATCAACTTACTTTCAATAGAAATTTGATCATTAATTCGAGTCTGACCCCATATATATTTGAAGCGGCGACTATACAAGCATTGTATTCAAAGAATAAGAAGATTCTGTGTTTACACTGCGCGCATGTTATGCGGTTAGTGTTGGACGATTACTGCTATTGCTCACCGAACCACCTACCATCAACCTGCTCGCGTGACATATCATCTGCGTGCGGCTTTGACATCAGATTTGCCCACTGCTCTTTAACATCCGGAAATTTTCCACCGACGATTTTGCGCTGACAGCCGACATTGCCGCAATATATTTGATGGCGATCAGTAACGCTGTTTTGAGTAACATCCGCGACGATTACATTTTGATTAACGCGCCATTTACATTCGCAACAATTCCTTACATCTGCCAATTTATTAATCATATAAGCTTTTGTCAAATTCCCAGGAAGCGTAACCAAGGTTACATAACACTATCGAATAAAACATAAGCGAAGAAGTGAATATGAAAAGAACGATTTTTGCATGTCTGATCACATTAGGCTTGGCGGCTTGCGGTGGATATACGACTGTGCCAATAGGTGGAACAGTTTCTTCAACGACAAATAACCCGGGGCAAACAATCAGCGGGCTGGTGCTGGCTCTCAATGGCAGTCCTTACCCGATCGCCACCTTTCCTGCAGACGGAACATTAACCAAATACGTATTTCCTGAAGAGTTAGACGACACTGACGCGCAATATATTGTCACCGTACAAACGCAACCAGCAGGATGGAATTGTGTCGTTGCTAGTGGAACAGGCTATACAAGTGGAATACCGATAGATGCAGCAAACGTGACCTGCGCCCCGCTTATTTATACGTTGGGGGGTGTCGTACATAACTTGACTTCGACTGGCTTAGTGCTTGCCAACGGTAGTGATACTGTTGCTGTCAGTCCCAATTCAGGCGCACCAGGCACTGACGTTACCTTCACCTTCCCAACCGATATAGCAACAAATTCGACCTATACCGTTACCTTTGCAACTCAACCAAACACGCCCACTACTCAGACTTGTGTTATTAATTCGGGCGGCACTGGAAGTAGCATAACTGCCAACGTGACGAATATAGATATAACCTGCAATTGATTGTTCATTGCTCGTGATGACATTATGCGCCATACATTAAAGCAAAATCGTCTGGGGCAACTTTGGGGGCAACCGCAAAGTTCAAAATAGTCGAAACCTAATGGATATAAGGCTTTCAAGCCACAATGCGAGTGACGCCACCCCACCAAAAATACAAAACCGTCCAGCTTTATCGGATGGTTTTGTATTTTTGATGCAGTTGATGAGTATCGATCCCGCGAAACGCTGGAGTGAACAGGGAATTCGCGGAGCAATGCTCCGCGCCTGTTAACGACATCACGCTTGCATGCGTGATGGCTGGCCAGGATGGTCAGCAGGGTTTCGGCGAGCATGCTCGCCGCTGCCGGAGCGGATTCGCGCTTGCAAGCGCGAAGACCGGGAGATTCCCGCCGTCTCCCCCAATAAATAAAACGCCACCTTCGGGTGACTTTTTATTTATTGCTGCAGTTGAGCTGTCTGTATCGATATGTCATGCGATTTGCCCATGCCGATCAATTTTTACAATCTTTGCCGTGCATATCAGCGCTTGATGAAGCGACGAAGCCATCAACGCCGAAGTATTCGGAAAGCTTGGCGTCTAGCATCGCAGTGGGCAGTACCTTGCTGAACAATGGCAGCTTAATGCTACCCGTCCCACCACGTATGATAGTCGGCGGCTTGTCGGACAGCAGCGCATCGACAACTGGGCGGACAAATTCTTCAGCTGGTATTGCACTCTTTTGCCCGATTCGTGCGCGACCCCGAACGCTGTCGGCCACGGACTGATAAAGCGAATCGGCAGGCAGGCGTACCGCAACTTCAGCATGGTTGCCAAAACTCGAAATGACACCTCCCGGCTGGATCTTCACAACGTGAATGCCAAGGGGAGCCAGTTCCAATCGCAATGCATCAGAAAGAGAATGGATCGCAGCTTTGCTAGAACAATAGGCGCCGGAAAACGGCGTTGCGACCAATCCTACAATGCTGCCTACGTTAGCCAGGACAGCATTTCTGCCAGTCCGGTTAGAGGTGGCACGCAGCAGACCAATAGCCGCTTTGGTAATTGCCATCGGTGCGATGACATTGGTTTCATATTGGCTGCGCAGGTCTTCACGCGATAGATCGATCAGTGCGCCGATTTGACTGAAGCCTGCATTATTGACCAATACGTCGATCTTCCCCTGTTCTTGTGCAATGACGGCAAATGCGGCAGCAATGCTTGCGTCGTCATTAACGTCCAGACGCAAAGCGCGAATGCCTTGCTCGGAGAGCGGCGCAAGGCTCTCAATGCGACGCGCCGTAGCATATACGGTATGGCCGCGATGATGAAATTCCCGCGCCATCGCGGCGCCTATGCCACTGGAGCAGCCAGTGATACAAATCGTTTTCTTTTGCATGTTTTCTCTTCTAAAAATTTATGCAGTGTAAAAGGCTATTGCCAACTTTACCATCCCATATATATGGGATGTCTGCTTTGGAGAATTGTGGCGGATGGCTGGCTTGCGCCAATTGTGTTGAATGGCAATTTTCAAGAAGCGGCCATTCAACATCAAGAATCTAGAGCGTGTCGCCAATTTGGGATTGAGAAAGGTTGGCATGGGCGCGCCGTAGCGGCGCTATCGCGGGGCGCTGCAACTTCACTGTATCAGCGAACTGTTTATACGTGATGCAACAGACTGATTGCCGTTTATCAAAACATTTTTTCTATTTGAGCATCCAGCTTTGAATCATGCAACGCCGCATTGGATTATCCTTGATACAAAACATGAACGAATCAAGACAACATTCTTCTAAGAGTTACAAGAACGCTTAACACAATGCGTACGGCGATGTGAAGCAACACCGTCAGACACGTTTTGTTAGCGTTCTAGTCTGGATTTGACTTTATTTACACGCTGATTCCATTGAGCGTACAAAAGGATTTTATGAAAATTAAAATACTTCTGCCTGCTTTACTTATCCCGGTGTTGCTCTTGACCTCATGTGCCACAATGGTCGACCAGGATAAACAGATTGCCTTGTGGGGTGATCCAGCACCAGCATCGGCAGCGACGCGGACGATAGTGATTGAGCCGGATACAAAATATGTCAATGTAGAGGGCGGTGAAACGATAACGTTTATCTCAGCTGATAAAACGTTCACATGGAATTTTGCTCCGCAAGGAGGCTCGTATTTCGATCTGAATAAAATCGCACCACAGGGAGCACTTGATCATCGCGTGATGGTTTCTGTAACGACGCCTGAGCGCTATCTTCCAAACTGGTAATCCTTGCACTTAAAAACCCTCATTAAAAAATAGCGCCAAATCGAGCACCTGCATTTACGCGGGTGGTTTTGCGTAAGTCCTATTGTTTTAAATTAGAACAAATGTGGTGACAGTACCAATCTTGATTTAGTGTAATATTCATCCATTCCGATCTTTAACCAGGCCATTCAGCAATGCTAAGTGCCGCAACATGTCGACTGCTACGTTGTGCGGCAGCAATGGTGATGATTATTCCGATCACGCCCGCACTTGCTGCAGAGAAGGAAGCCGCACCGGCAAATTCTTCCCATCGTCTCGACAATGAGACCAGCAAAACAAAAGTAGTAGTATGGGAATGGGATTTTTCCACCGGAATACTCATTCCCGTCACGCCTGAACAGGCGGCTCAAATGCAGGCGATATCGACAAAACCAATCGACAATTCCGCTCAACAATCCGTGCCAGTCGTTCAGCCTGAAGACGAGAGCAGCAAGACGGAAGTAGTATGGGAATGGGATCCTTATTACACCGATGTGGAGGCGAATATTCCGCTTACCGGCACACCGATCCCGACGATCCGCTCAGATAGTGAAACAACCATTTATAGCAAGCTGATTCAAGGTTCTGCCATACCACGCTACATGGTGCTCGAAGCGAGTGTCTATCCGCTGCCGATACTAGGTACGTATCTTAAAAAACATGCGTCAGGATTTTATAAAAGCGGTGAACTTGGAAACAGCGGCGTCAATGTGATTGAATCTTTCACCGCCGGATTTCAAGAGCCTTGGGCAGTATCCGCATTCTTCGGCAATATCGCCAAGCTGGAACGCCCTGGAGAAACGCGCTCCGGCACCAATTATGGCTACACCGGCTATCTCGTCAGCGCCGGTACCAAACACATTAAAGATAATGTGCTTATCAGCGATAAGTGGTACGAGCTGGAATGGAAAATCAAAGGCAAAATAAATTACCCGGACGAGAAGCTGGATTGGAGTTTTCGCTTCGGCGGAAAATACAACGCGAACCCGAACATCACTGACGTCGTATATTTCGGCATTCATCGCAGCAATCTGGATTACCGCGCACCGTTTCTGAGTGAACTCAAGAATGTATCGGTTGACGTAAAAGTACAGATGGCACAGCGCAATGCTCAAATTGTCCGTAGCGAATTTTTCTTGGGAAAAAAATATCCTGTCACCGAAAAGGGCTTCAGTCCGACTCTGGATATCGGCCTGATATGGGAAAGCCCGAACGAATATACCGGTCCATTACGCGATCGCAATCATAGTACGCTGACGTTTGTGCTCAGGCCTTCGATTGAGTTTTGAGCGCCACAAAAAAAATATAAATGCTGTGTAAAAACATGAAGCACGAATTCATGTGTAAATGAATTTAAACTGACCATGATGCTTTCATCGATTTTCCGAATCGCCTTCTCTTGATTGATCGCTTCAAACGCAGTCCAATCATTCCGCCTTCTCACTAGGCGGCTGCATGTTTTTTATTACCATCCCAATTGGCTATTGGACCAGATCCCCTTGCCGACATGGCAAATTGAGTACCGATATCGGCCTTGCGCGCTTCGGTCCGATTTTCGTTTTATCGTTAAACCAATTAGTCCAAGCCCTGCAAACATCAACGCCAAGGTTGCCGGTTCCGGCACTGCAACAACCTCTGGCAAATCAAAATTGGAATTGAATAAAAAAGTGCCGCGCAAAGCGGGGATAATGCCATCGCTATGCTGCTCGAATATCATGGCCAAACTTTGCACTGCGCCGATTGAGGTAAACGTCAAATCATAAATATGAAACCATCCGGTGGGATTGATCGGGAAACGATTCTCGACGAACATGTTTAAACTGGGATGTCCTGGTGCGTTTGATGCATCATCATATTGTCCTATAGCGAGCGGCGTACTGGCATCGCCGCTAGAGAAAAAGCCGCCTGACTGTGGCAATCCTAATCCTGGATCGACGAAAAAACTAAGATTACTGATTGGACCGGCTGGCGTGTTAACCACGAAATGTGCCGAAGGTGGTTCAAAGAAATAACTCTGTCCCAGGCCTACAGGATCGCCCGGATCGGATGCCAAAGAAAGAAATGTCTGTGGAATAACGCTGGCATGTGCACCAAACGATAAAAGAGACGCAAGTACCAGTTGCAACAATGTCGCGACTTTCATTATTCGATTCCTTTTAGGATTGGTTGTGTTGGTTGATGGTTGACGCAACGAAATCAGCCTCCATGTGCTCACACATAAGATAGAGATATGATGCTTGAACACTTTCGCCTGCACATTGCCAATGCTGGACAGGGAACCATCCTGTCTGTGCTTGGCGCCTTGCACTCATCCCTGCGCAACGTGGCAGATCGCTTCGCTACCAGTACACCTTATTCACAACACAATCTGCTCTAGGCATAAGATAGTTTTGAAAATGAAGAGAGGCGTTGATAATGCTCACAAGATGCCAATTCGCCAATGATTTTATTTTTTGTTTTGACATATCCAATCTTTAAATATTGCCATGGAAAGAAAAATTGTCGGATTTCATCAAGACGACGAACATCACTGGGTAGCAGAGCTTGAATGCGGACACAACCAGCATGTACGTCATGACCCGCCATGGACAAATCGGCCTTGGACCACAACCATCGAAGGTCGTAATAGCACGCTTGGAAAAAAATTGATTTGTAAAAAGTGTGATGTCGGTGCGCCACGCGATTGGCCGGCATCGGAAACAAATCAATGAATATGGCATCCAATTGAGTTCACTCATGATCAATATCCGCGGATTAAGAATGTGTTCATTTTTAATCTCGGTGAATGATTGGATAGCCAGGAGAATGGTATGTGCGGAAGATTCGCAGTGGCTCAAGCAAGATTCAAACGTATCGAAAGAAAGCTGAAGACCACCTTCGCTGAAGTCCCGCCGCGATACAACATCGCACCAGCGCAACAAATCTCCGTCATTCATCAGGTCGACGACGACTTTATGATGAGTGAAATGAAGTGGGGATTGGTGCCATCATGGTCGAAGACACCGACCACAACGTACAGCACTTTCAATGCGAAGCTTGAAACTGCCGCGGAGAAGCCCGCGTATCGTTCGGCCTTCAAACATCGCCGCTGCCTGATCCCTGCATCCGGATTCTATGAATGGCAGCGTGAAGACAATCATAAACAGCCTTACTATATAACTTTGGCCAATGGCGAAGAAATGGCGTTGGCCGGATTATGGGAACAATGGAAAGATCCCAATGGCGCCATGTTCAATACCTGTACGATTATCGTTGGCGCGCCAAACTCATTGATTGGAAAAATTCATAACAGGATGGCGACCATTGTTCCTGAAAATCTCTATGAGGATTGGCTCAATCCGAATGAAAATAAGGATTACCTGATTGCGATGCTGACGACACCCTATCCTGCCGACAAAATGAAGATGTGGAAAGTCAGCACCAATGTCAATTCTGTCCGCAATCAAGGTGCTGAATTAATCAAGCCTCTATCCTATTCAGCATGGACACAGCAACGTGGGGCCGGCGATGAAACAATCAATCAACGCATTTCACATCGACCGGAAAGAAGAAGTTAAATATAGATGATGAACAACAAGGCGAATGGTTTTTATTGTGATGAACACCGATGCCTCATGATTTAATAACGTGCTTCAATTCCCCCATCAATTTCCGAGAAAGTACTCGATGAACATTCACCTTACCTTGATGCCGCTCGTAGCGCTCATCGCGGGCATTCTTATTTTAGTCATGCCGAAATTATTAAATTATATTATTGCCCTGTATCTGATTATCATAGGTGTGGTAGGGCTTTTCGGAACAAGCCTTCACTTCCATTAAAGGCAATTTCATTTTAATCATTTAACCGCTGTATTAATGTGCCCGGCTATTGCATCTGATCACCAAAGAAAATTGCCAGGAATTTTATGCTTTGATTTTCATCAATGTCACTTACTTATTTGCAATCAGTGACTTAGATGAGCAAGTCGTTAGTTATCCACAATATTGTCCACCGAAAATGTGTGTAACTGCATCTCTGATCTTACGCAGCGTAGATATTTAAACGATCACGCCCTTGTTTTTTTGCACTGTACATTGCCGTATCGGCATGCTCCAGCAAGCTTTCCACACTTTGTCCATCGTTTGGATACAAACTGGAACCAATGCTGACGGTAACGTTGATGGACTGCTTGCTTAGTTGATAGGGTTTGCGCAATGACTTGAGAATCTTGTCTGCCACCGTCTTGACCTGTGCGACTTGCGTCGGCCCATCCAGTAGAACAACAAATTCATCACCGCCAAGGCGAGCGATGGTATCTTCCTCGCGCACGCAGCCGGTCAAACGTTTTGCGACATCGATCAATAGGGCATCGCCACTCGCATGCCCCATACGGTCATTGACCTCCTTGAAGCGATCCAGATCGAGAAACAACAGCGCGAAGTTTTCATGTTTGCGTTGAGCGCGTGCAATTGCCCGCCTGGTTCTGTCTTTCAGCAAATTCCGATTAGGCAGGCCGGTCAATGCATCGTGATCGGCTGCATAGGCAAGCTCATCCGTCTTTTTTTGTGCTTCGGTCATATCACGAAATACCGAAACGACACCTACCACGTTGCTATGACGATCATACAGCGGCGTGGCCAATTCTTCGACGACATATCGCTTATCGGAATTGCAAAACAATGTGCATTGCTTTCTGACTTGCTGCGCTGTATGCAGACTGTCTTCCATCGCAGTAGTTGTGCGTTGATTTTGATTGTCGATGCTTTCAAATACTTCACTGGCGAGTCGATTCTGCGCAGCATGATGGCCCCAACCGGATAACTGTTCAGCAGCACTGTTCATGTAATTGATGCGTCCTTCCGCATCAATCATGACGACGCCTTCGCCGATGGAACTCAAGGTCGCTTGCAACCTGTCTTTTTCCTGGTACAGCCTTTCTTCAACCTGATTGCGCATTGCAATTTCTGCTTCCAATTCCTGTTTATCGAATCGAAGGCTGAGCGAGGTCTTAATCACACGATGGAAATTCAAGGCAGAGAATATAATGCCTATGAAAAATAATAGTGTCATGATGCCCATCGCCGTTTGCAATGGTGTCCGCAGTGTGATGTATTGAAAAAATAAAGGCAGTAATGCAGGCAACAAGAATGCAAGGCATGCCTCTATTCTGGGTGCAAGCACGCTGACGCCGCCGGCTGACATGCCCGCCAGAACAAAAGCAACGAATACCTGGTGTGCCCTATCCATCGGAAAAAGCAGTAAAGCCGCCGAACCCCAAACACAGCCTGCCAATCCTGCACCAATACAATAAATTTTGTTCCAGAATTTTGCGTCTTCAGGACGGCAATTCATTTTTGCATAACGAAATGAAACAAAGGCACGTCCCGCAGTAAGCAGCAATAAACTTCCATACCACATGGAAAGAATTGAACGGGAAATATAAGGGCTCTGAATATAAATCAAAATCGCCCCATTGATTACCGTAACAACATAGGCAATGGGTGCGTTTTTATAAAGCAGCTTTACCTGCTCTGCATATAAATGATCCAGAGAGTGTGTACTACCATCTGTGCTGGTTTTTTTCATTATTGGTACACAAAGAGCGAAATCCATTTGACCTGTTCCAATAGATTTTGTTTTTACCGGACCTTTTTACTGGACCCTGATGAGAAGCGGAATGCTGCCTTAAAAAATAATTTGATGCTTTGATTTTCATCAATGCCTATCGAGCTTTACCAATCTTGCGCCTAAGCGGTTATTCACTGGATTGCCCCTATTACAACGCGGAACATTACATATGGTTAAGATCATCAGTGTATGCAAGGAAGGGGGAAGCGCATGGCGAGTGAAGGTCTTACTTAATAAGGGAATGAGATACCTGAACTCAGGCGGACAGGGAAATTGTGCTGCATGCAGTCAAACGGTTTCTTGATGCGATTCCATTCCCGATTGCAAAAAGCATCGCAACAATTCCGTGCCGTGATCTATCAGTGAGATAAATCAAGAGCATGTATTCCGATATGTCCGAGAATTCAGACATAGGGAAGTGCTCAAGGGAGCTGCCGGTTTCCAACGCCGTGCTGGTGTGGTTCGATTCCATACTTCCCTGCCATGATGCATGGCAGACTCAACTATTTATTTTCCGAGTAAAGTTCAACTTTCGTTACACGTTCAATACATGGGTTCATCAAATGAACTAAGGCTGATTTACACAGCCGGATGGAGGAACAACTGCCAGATTGAAAATAAGCGCCTTTCAATTTGTCATTGATGCCCTATGTGCACGATTACCCACCTGTCAATGCTGTGAGACTAACAGGCCGCTCAACTCATTTGACAGTCTACTCGTTCCCTGAATTTCTTTTTATATTTAGAAAAAGACGGAGCATCTATATATGTGCCGCTCCGTCTTTTTAAAACAGAATAGGCATATCATTCATAGCCTACAATTGAATACGCATACAATTACTGATTCTGTTGTACCGGCTTATGTACCGACTTATTGCGCTTCTTTGTAGAAACGCCACTGCCGCTTTTGCTGTTAACGTCCCCACCACCACTGCTGCCTGCTTCTTGATTTGATCCAACACTTGCTACACTTTCAGCGGGGTCACGCGGCCATGCCATTACCACAGAATGAGTAGTGTGCCCTTTGGCTTTGACTTTCACGGTTTTACGCAAAGAATAATCTTCCGCTTTTGCCTGCACACGATAAACACCACTACGCGGCAAATTGACCAGCAGGATTGGCCCTCCGCAAGTTGTGTTGAATACCGGCTTTCCTTTTGCATCCTTGATCGCCACATCCACATCGGCCAGATAGTCTCCATTACGCGTTGCAAACGTCAGCATCAAATCATAATCGCTCTTTGACTGTTTCATATACGACGCTTGCTCCTCGCCAACACCGCCGCACAGATAGGTAATGCCATTTTCCGTTTGAGGCTGCAATTGGTTTTGCACTGTGTCGCTTTGTGATTGGTTCGAAGAGGTTGACTGCGCTGTTGATTGCGATTGTGATTGCGACGACTCATTTTGCTGCGCACCACTTTGCGATGTTCCTTGCGACATGCTATTTCCCGATTGACCGGAAGAATCCTGTGAAGAGGATGGCGTTGTCGTTGTATACGATGGAGACGATTGTTGCTGAGAAGACGGAGATGCTTGGTTTTGTTGTTGGTTGGTGTTCGAGTATTGTTGCTGAGTTTGCTGTTGATTCTGCTGATCGGATTGCGGTTGATTTTGCGCTTGAGCAAATCCTGTAGAAAGAATAAAGCTAGTAGCGACAAACACAGTGGTAGAAGTTCTCATGGTCAAATCCCCTAAAAAAAATTGGCATATTCTTTTACTGTCCTTGGTGCAAGAGACCCGGTAATATTTCCGTCAATGAAGCTTAGTTCCGCATTAATTCCGCATTGCTTGATACGGCAGTCACCGATAACGATTTCTCCTAACGCCTGGAATAGATTCATAAAATGATCATTAAGTTCCATATCGGCATTCCGCCTTTTCCTCTGCCACTTAGAACACATCAATATTCATGAAATTCATTTCATGGCATTATTTCGAACCGCCTCTTGTGCCAATGGATTTTGGCAAAATATATTTGCTTCTATCTCGCTTCCGTAAAACAAGGAGGGCTCGATGAAAAGATTGATTTTTCTACTGTGGCGTATGAGCAAAGCAGATTTACGCCTATTGTGGTTTGCGTTAAAGCATGCTGACCGACCGCGTTGGTTGGTTCCGGCGGCAGCGGGTCTTGCGCTTTACGCTCTTTCTCCTTTCAATCTCGCCCTCCCATTCCTGGGCATTGTGGATGACATGGTGATAGTGCCTCTTGCATTGCACTTCCTGCTGAAACTTTTGCCACCACACATACTGCAAGGCTTTACTTCAAAGTATTGAAGTCATCCGGAAAATAGAAGTTTTATGCCTTCATATAATATGGACCGTACTTCTTACTTCTTCTTTTCTTCATCGCTAATGTTAGCGGAGCAGACCGGCGTAAGAGCTGCTTTATATCAAGGAAAGAAGCAAAATATTTATGTTCTCGTTCACATGGTATCCTGAAGGAAAGCTTTTCTAAAAATTCGGCTTGCGCTTCTATTCCATCAGATTCTCAAGCGTGACCTCAAACAATACTTTCTATGCATATCATCCATCGATTTTTCCATCATCGCCCTCGCTTGACTGTATCTGCTCTTATTGGAATCGGCGTTGCATTGTCGCTTCCATCTCCGCTGTCTTGGGTGACACGCGCGCTTGTGGCATGGAATTTCTCCGTGTGGTCTTATCTCATGTTGATGGGATGGCTGATGACACGAGCAACTCATGCACGCGTATGCAAAATTGCTCAGCAAGAAGATAGAAGCGGCGTGGCAGTCTTGTCGATCATGTCAATCGCATCAATCGCAAGTATTGCCGCCATTATTCTGGAATTGGCATCCGTGAAAGAATTGTCGATTAGTTTGAAGTTGACGCATTACGGATTGACGGCTGCTACTGTATTCGGATCCTGGCTCCTGGTTGGAACGCTCTACACATTTCACTACGCGCGTATGTTTTATACAGCGCCACCCGGACAGAGACCATTGGCATTTCCAGAAAAAGAAGAGAATCCGAATTATTGGGATTTTCTTTATTTTTCCTTCACGATTGCCGTTGCAGCACAAACCTCCGACATTGCGGTCATGTCCCGCTCCATGCGCAAAACGGTATTGGCGCAATCGATATTGAGCTTCATATTCAACGTAGCCATTGTTGGTATGTCTATCAATATCGCGGCAAGCTTGATCGGCTCATAGCATGACTGCATCAATGATGTGCTGATGTGCGAACAAATGGCCTAATGACCCGCAGGTAGTGAGTTCAACGGAATCCGCAGATAAGAAATTCCATTCTCCTCGGCAGGCGGCAATTGTCCGGCTCGCACATTGACCTGCACCGACGGCAAGATCAACGTCGGCACTTCCAGTGTCGCATCACGCGCCATACGCATCCTGACAAACGCCTGCTCATCAATTCCTGCATGAACATGAATATTAGTGAGTGCAAGTTCAATCGATTGAACTCAACCCACAAGATGCATTACGTGTATTTTATTGTGCGACAGTTATTGTGTGACAGCGCACTGCTTGGCGGCATGCTGAGGCGAACCGCTCATCACATTCGCCATTTGTGTCATCCAGGGTTCGGTGATTTCACGAATTGCGCGATCGTTGGCCATGATCTGTTTCAGCAAATCGACCTTGCGCAAGCGTGGTGCGCCGGTTAATGCCGGTGCCGGACTTTCTTCAATCAGGCGGCTTTGATCTGCACACGCATCTTCGAGCTGGCTTAATGCATCCCAATTGCGGGTACGCGCAGCGATCACCATTTCACTTGTGAGTTTAGCAATACGCTCATACATCGAGATCAGTTCAGCGGAAGTCATGTGCATCACCATTTGGAAAATTACGGACAAACTCGGCCGTATCCTTAGGTAACGTCAGCGCGATCTATGAACTTTAGGGCTGAGCACAAATTATTTTGCGATTTTGATGTCAATTAAAACAATATTTCGGACTAAATCGCGCCGCCATGTCAATAAAGTTAATCTTTTGATCAAACAAAATCGCTCACTCGAGCGTTTGTAATAGTAATGCTTCAAAATTTCTTGTGAAATTGGCTGCATCGGCAACCGGTGAATCATTCATCCGGCGACGCAATTGGCTGCGCAGTTGCGCCAAGCCGGACTGATCGGAGGCAAAGGCCAACGCCTTGTCCACATAATCCGCTTCCGTTTCAGCAATCCAGTCATCGAGTTGTGCTGCACTCAAAAAGCTCGCGCTTTGTCGCCCATACATGCAATCGCCACGCAGAGTGAGTACCGGCACACCGCAGCACAGCGCTTCGCATGTGGTGGTGCCACCGCTGTATGGGAACGGGTCAAGCGCAATATCGATCTCTGCATATTCTTCCAGCATTTGCCTGTGACTCGATTGTTGCGACAAATGAAGTCTGATCGGTGCGATGTTATGCATTGCAAAAAATTGTTGAAAACGTTCGCATGTTGCCGGATCGATGAAGTATTTCGACTTCAATCGCAATACGGAGTGTGGCAATCGACTCAAGATTTGCGCCCACAATGTCAGTACGTGCGAATTCAGCTTGTTGATATTATTGAAGCAGCCGAACGTAATGAATCCATTTGCCATCGACGGAAGTGACGCAACATCAGGCAAATAATCCGGTGCGCGATAGCACAACCTGACTTGCGGCAATCGCAGCAATTTTTCACTGAAGCGCTGCTGATCATCCGCTGGGGAAGAGACCGGATCGGAGATCACATAATCCATACGCGCCATGCCGGTGGTATTGCCATACCCGAGCCAACTGATTTGTATCGGCGCAGGTTTGCGGATAAAAACGTCCAGACGATTTCCCGCAGTGTGCCCGGACAAATCAATCAAGATATCGATGCCGTCCTGCCGCACTAATTCTGCCGCTTGAATGTCATCGACATTTACCAAGCTGCGCCAATGGTCAACATAAGCGCGCAGCCTTTCAGTTACATCATCGGTCTGTGCGTTAAATGCATAGCAAGTCACTTCAAAGCGGCTGCGATCGTAATGTGCGAGCACAGACTCTAAAAAATATGCGACAGGATGATGTTTGAAGTCGCCCGATACATAACCGATGCGGATGCGTTGATGTTTCTCGCGCCTGACCGCAGGCATCGCAGGAGCCGCAACCTCAAAGCGCTCGCCCCAATACCGATGCTCCGCATAAATCATTTCCGGATTGGCTGAATCAATGTAGTTCAACACGAACAACAAGTTATCCCATGCATCGGCATCGTTCGGCCGTATGCTCAACACTTTTCGATAACTAGCCAACGCGCCATCGATATCGCCAATGTCTTTGCAAAGGTTACCCAAGTTGATTTGAATTTCCGGCGAGTCTGGCCTGAGCTGCACCAACTCTGCAATACACGCGAGCGCGTCGCTTAGTCGTCCTTGATTCTGCAACACCAATCCAAGATGATGTTTCGCCTCGATCAAGCCCGGCTCGATATGTAGTGCTGTGCGGTAGCATTGCTCTGCTTCCTGCCAGCGCCCGTTTGCCATCAACACATCGCCAAGATTGCTATGTGCGGATGAGAACTGAGGTTGCATCGCAATCGCCTGACGGTAATGACTTTCAGCGAGTGCGAATTCACCAACAGCCTGCTCAAGCAGGCCTGACGAAAAATATGCCAATGGATTATTTGGCTGTACCTTCAGTAGCGCCTCTACTGCTTGTCTGGCGCTGATCCAATCCTTGTTCTCATGCAGCAGATTGAACAAATTCAGATGCGCCGAAACATTATCCGGCGCCAGCTTGAGCGCGCGCCGAAAACTCATTGCAGCATCTGCGTGCCGTTTCTGACTTAACAATGCATAACCGAGATTGTTATGTACGTCGGATAAACCAGGATCAAGCGACAGCGCCTTGCGGAAGCAGGCTTCAGCTTTCGCATAATCCTTCATCTGCATATGCAGATTGCCGAAATTGGTATGGAATGCAGGCTGCTTCGGCGCAGTGGCACACGCGCGTCCAAGCAATACGAGTGCATCATCGAAGCGCCTGGTCTGTGCCGCAACCAAGCCAGACAGATGCAACACCTCCGCATCTTTCGGACGAATCGCCAGTGCCTGAGCGCATAGGATTGCCGCCTGTTGCAAATCGCCGTATTGCATGCACTGCCATGCGGCCGACATCAATTGTCCGGCATCAGGCCGCTGCATCGGTTGCGCACGTGTACCTGCCGCCTCGCGCGCCAGGCAGCATTGCTTGTATTTCTTCCCGCTACCGCAAGGACAAGGATCGTTACGTCCGACCGACATGCGGTCTCCATTTCTCTATGCTGACTGCTGATTTGTAATGCATGACTTGCTTCTGCTTCGATGTAATGTCGATTATTTTACAGTCTGCTCCAAAGCTGTCTTCACTGTCGTTATAAGTGCTTCCCAATCTCGTGGCACGAGTTGGCGAAACAATGCCATGTCGGGATACCAGGCTGTCTTTTCATCGCTCAATCTCCAACGCCAATCCGGATCAAACGGCAATAGCAACCAGATGCGCTTGCCTAGTGCGCCGGCAAGATGCGCCACTGACGTATCGACACAAATCACCAAATCCAAATTGCTGATCAACGCTGCTGAATCGGATTAGGCGCTTGCATGGAGTTTCTCCTGTAGCGCCGGTCTCAGCTGATCAAATACACTATCCCAATGACCGCGTGATGTCTGCCGGAATAAGCGCATCGATGCATACCAGGGACAACTGTCGACATTCATCAGGTAACGCCAGTCAGCTGCGAAATGCAGCAAGGTCCAGACCGGTTTTCCCAACGCGCCGGACAAATGGGCAATTGATGTATCGATAGAAATCACCAGGTCCAGATTTTCAATCAATGCAGCAGTATCGGCAAAGTCATTTAGCTCGCGCGTGAAATCAACAAGTGACACGCCTGCAATCGCCTTATCTGATTTTTTCGATATGTTTTTTTGCAGACTGAAAAGCGTGATGCCGGGGAGTTTAGCCAGTTTTGTAAACTGTTCCGGATTGAATGAACGATAGCGGTCATTTCCGTTTGCCGGATTTCCCGCCCATGCAATACCAATTTTTAAATTGTTATATGCATTAGTCCGTTGCCGCCAATGCTGAACCAATTGTTGATCTGCATGCAAATAAGCGGAGCGCATCGGGATCGTTTCGATTTCAGTATCGAAGAGCAATGGCGCACTCATCAAATTGATCCGGCAACCGATGGCGTGATCAGCAGCGATCGCAGGATCCATTTTTTCAAGTTCAAGAACAGTCGAAGAGCCCGCAATCGGCGTCATCAATCTGATCAATGAACGATGGCACGCAAATATGATTTCGCCAGCCGCCTTCTCCCGAATAAGCGGCAAATAACGCGCAAACTGTATCGTGTCGCCGGCACCTTGCTCTGCCATCACCAGAAGGCGCCTGCCATTCAATGGTGAACCGTCCCACTGTGGAATGTCGGCAACGGGAGAACGTGCTGCCTTGAGGCGCCATTCATATTCTTGCCATCCTTCTTTTAAATTCCCGAGTTTTAAATAACAGTGCGCCAAATTCATATGCGCAATCGGATGATCCGGTTGGTTTGCAATCGCTTGTTGAAAATGCGCTATCGCCTGCTCTATGTGGTTATCCTGCGCGTGGATATTGCCTATGCCGATCTGCGCTTCCACACTATCCGTTTTTTGCTCCATCACTTTCTCAAGGTGGTGAAGTGCGCCATCTTGATCACCAAGCTGGGTAAGTGCCTCGCCAAGATTGAGATGTGCGGGTGTGAGGCGCGCATCCAGCTGCAATGCTTTTTTAAAATGATCGGCCGCCGAAGTTGGATCGCCGGCTTTCAAGTAACCTGTGCCAAGGTTGTAGTGTGCGATTGCGCTTCCGCTTAATGCAACGGCACTTTTCAAATGCTTGATGCCTTCATTCTCCTCACCTTGTTGCAGAAGCAGGTTACCCAAATATTGATGGGCTTCGGCAAAGTCTGGTTTCAAGCGCAACGCCAAAACGTAATGTTTGGCTGCGCGATCAAGCTGGTTTTGGCCTTTTAGCGCGTGCGCCAAATTGACGTGATACATCGGTACTTTTTTGTTGGCATCTACCGCCTGGGCAAGCAGCGTTTCTGCGTAGGCAAATTCACCGTGCTGCAAAGCGATTGTGCCGAGCAAATGCAACGCATCCGGGTGACGCGGATTGTGGAGAAGGATGTCGTTATAAATGGATTCGGCTGCAGCGAGATTGCCTGCTTGATGAAATTGAATGGCCGATGCTAAAGCCTGTTTGATTGGATCGGACACGAGGTGAACTAAAATAATAATTTAGGACTTGCGCAAATTGCTCAAACTCGTCGTTCCCGCAAAGGCGGGAACGACGGTGATTTTATTCTCAAAGCACATTTTACGTAAGTCCTAAGTTTCCAAAAGTGTGCCATAACGGCTTGCGCAAATGAAGGAAAATTTTGCGCAATAACATCCGCTCGATATCATTGCCCCATTTCACTCAACATTTTCTGTGCCTCCATATTCCCTTGCTTCAGCGACAATCGCAATAGGCGTACTGCTTCCGCATGGTCTTTCTTGACGCCATACCCATAGCGATACATTTCCGCCAGCCTTAACTGCGCTTCCGGATTGCCTTGATCTACTGCCTTCTTGAACAATTCAGCTGCCTGTTCATCATCCCTTTTACCACTAGTAGTCGCGCCATTTCGATAAAGCATACCCAATGCGACTTGCGCACCTGGTGCGCCACCATCCGCCGCACATCGTAACAATTTTTCGCCTTCGACTTTATCCTGCGGCATCCCATTGCCATCCAGGTACATCAATCCAAGAACATGGCAAGCGTCTGGATACTTGTTTTTCGCGGCCATGATCAACCATTCATTTGCCTGCTTTTGATCGGTGGCGCGCAATACCGACACCAACATGAATTGTGCTTCGGCATGGCCACTTTTCGCCAACGGCATCAGATATTGAATTGCTGCCGCTGTGTCGCCTTTGTTCATGGCGGCCAAGACGACTTCCACCTTTACAGCAGGATCTTTTTTCTGTTCGGCATGCAGGATCTGCATCATGCCTATCAACAGAAAGCCAACTTGAATCAGTTTTTTTAATACACGCATTTTTTCTCGTTCATTAAAAAACCCCCTCATCGCTGAGGGGGTTCAGGTTAGTGGCAAAGGAGAGGGCTTGCGCCCTCTTACTGACTTAAGGGCAAGTCAGTGCCGATGCCGAGTAAGTGAAGTAGCCTTGTGGCTTCTCTTTCAGGTAAGAGAACACGCCCAAGCTATCCAGACCCATGTTGGTGCCGGAGCCGATTGCGCAATCATTACCGGCGGCGCAGCTGCCAGTGATGTTGTTGTATGCGCGTGCCGGCGTTGCATTCCGATGAGCATAGTTCGATGCATACCAAACTTTGCAGTAGGTTGCTGCAAGCGTCTTCTGCGCTACCTGATTGGAGTCGATACTCTCAACAGACGAGCTGTTTTGGGCACGAACAATGAAGTAGTAGCTGGTTGCAGGCTGCAGGCTGGCCACCGTGTAGCTGGTGCCGGTACCCAACAAGCTGGAGTTAGCCTTGGTGTATGGGCCGCCGGTTTGCGTAGCGGTGTACACGTTATAGCCGGACAGGTTAGGACCGGTACTTGCTGTCCATGTCAATGGAACGGTGGTATCGGTTGTGCCGGTAGCCACTGAGACATTGGTTGGTGCAGCAGGTTTCGCAGTCAAGGTCGATCCGCTGACCTGGCTGGAATTGGCGCTTTCCTGGTTCGACGTGTTGATGGCGCGTGCAACCATGTAATACGTTGTACTGCTGTTCAAGCCAGTGTACGTATAGCTGGTGCTACCGATCGGTGTGTTGTTGTTCAACGTGTATGGGCCACCGGAAGCTGTACCGATGTACATGTTGGTGCCCTTCAGGCTGGAGCTGTTGCTGGCCGTGAAGGTAACAGGGATCGACGTATCGGTTGTGCCTGCAACAATGGCCAGGCTGGTCGGTGCATTCGGTGCAGACGGTGCCGATGTGGTGGCGCTGACTTCATTCGATGGTGCACTTTCCTGACCCGATGAGTTGGTTGCAGTTGCATGGACATAGTACAAGGTGCTGCCTGCCAAACCGGTGACCGTGTATGGGCTGGCAGAGATGCTTGAAGCATTTTGCTTGGTCCATACGCCTGCCGAGCCTGACTTGTCCGAGGTATAAACGTTATAACCGTTTGCACCTGAAGCTGCAGTCCAAGTCAATGGGATTGTGCTGACTGTCACCGTACCGACTGCCAAGCTGGTTGGAGCAGCTTGCACGTTGGTGCTGGTGGTAGCCGTCACTTGACTCGATGGTGGGCTTTCTGCACCTGCACCATCTTGTGCAGTCACCTGGATGTAATAAGTGTTATTACTTGCCAGGCCGGTCACGGTATAGCTGGTGGTGGTGATCAGGCTGGTGTTGGCTTTAGTGAATCCGCTACCGCCTGTTGCTGTTTGCGAGTAGTAGACGTTATAGCCGGATGCACCTGACACTGCGCCCCACGACACTGCTGCCGAGTTGGTGGTGACGGTACCCAGTGTCACACCTGTTGGCGTTGCAATCGCTGTCGTGCAGTCGCTGCTGATGGTGAAGTAACCGCTAGGTGCTTCTTTCAGCGTCACGTTGGTACCGACATTATCCAATCCCATATCCTGCATGGAACCGATTGCGCAGCCATGTCCTGATGCGCAACCTGTTGTGGTTGCACGTGCTGGAGTTGCAGTCGTATGGGCATATACCGATGCTGTCCACAGTTTGCAGAACGGTGGCGCCAATGTAGCCTTGCTCACAGCGGCCGATTGACTGCCTTCCAAGCCTGAACTATCAATACTGTTACCGAAGAAATAGTATGTAGTCGAAGCAGTCAAGTTGCCAACAGTGTACGACGTGCCGGTAATAGGACTGGTATTGGCTTGTGCCTGTGTACCGGTTGCAGAAGTGGCGTAGTAGATGTTGTAACCGGTCGCACCGGATACAGTACCCCAGCTCAATGGCACAGTGGTTGATGTCGCCGTGCCTGCCGTCAACGTTGGTCCGGCAACTGATCCCAAAGGCGCGCTAGGTGTTGATGCATTGACCTGGTTGGAATCTACCGTTTCAAGACCACCACTATCCATCGCCTTGACCACGAAGTAATAGGTAGTGTTCTGACGCAGGCCTGTGACAGTGTAGTTTGTCGGGCTGATCAGGCTCGAGTTGGTCTTCGTGCGTGTACCGCCGGCGGTATCCGAACGATAGACGTTATAACCGGTCGCACCTGTGCTGGCATTCCAGGTCAGTGGCACCGAGTTATACGTCACCGTGCCGACTGCAAGACCTGTCGGTGCCGGATTGGACGAGTTGGAAACGAAGCCCGAATTGATCCGATCAACGATCTGCTTGATCATCGACATTTGCGGACCGGCTTTTTTCACTGCATTCGCGCCGGTGTAACCCCAGAAGTCCCAGCATCCGTTCGGGTTGGTTGGACCTGTGTTGGATGCAATGGTTTGCGGATACACGACGATGATGTGGTTGGTATCAGCCCATTCGTTCACGCCGGCTGTCTTGATGAACTTGTCACCGATCGTGCCGTAATATTGCAAGCATCCGTGAACAACGACTTCCACCTTACAAGCCTTCATCGCCGCGCAATCTGCCGGTACATACATCCAGCCTGAATTGGCCAGACTGTTGGCTGCCATAGCCGCACCGGAAACGAATTCGGTTTGGTCGAATTCGATGAACGTACCGCCTAGCGTTGATGGCGTGCTCTTCGCATTCAAGGTTCCGTAGAACTGTGTCAGGTAATCATGCTCGGCATCCTGCGTACCGCAATTGATCACGTAAGGCGACGCTTGCGTGGCGCATGCGACTGTTCCGTATGGAGATTCCCATCCGTGTGCAGCTGCTGTCGTGCTGTTGTATTGAATATTCGCGCTTGGAACCCACGTTAAATAGTAGTTCTTCAACGCATTCATCACAGACTGCTTGACCGTCGTGTCGCTGGTACCGCTCCACATATACACTTTGGTGGTGGTCAGGTTGCTGGTCGGGTCAATCGTGCCTGCTGATGCAAAACTATTGGTGTAAGAAACATAGTCAGCTACAACCGGTGCCGGTGTGCCTGTCATACAGTCCATCTGAGCTGTCGACACGCTGCCTCGCGCGCAGTTGTAGGGGCCGCCTGCAAAAATCGCAGCGCCTGTGTGGAACGTTGCTGAGTACGCAGTATGGAGCTGTTGCGCAAAATAACCGCCGGATGAAATACCGGCAACTGTTGTGAGAGACGGATCGGCGTTATACGCCTTCAGTTTCACTGCGGCCGCATTCGCGGTGCCGCCTAATGTCAGCGCTGTGATGATCCCTGCGCCGGCAAGAACGCCTTTTATTATTTTTAGCTTTGGATAGCCATCTTCTGTACTCATTTTTGTCTCCTCACATTGTGTAGGCACTCAAATCAATCGTTTTTTTTTGCTGCATTTGTTCGATTTCACTACGATTTTTGTGGCTCTCGTCTTCCGTTTTTCCTGGTTCCTTTTTCCTCCCGCTTGTACTTTGATGACTGACTACTTAAACAACTATTTAGGTTAATTTCGCATTCAAATTCAAACCAAAATTAGTGCCTGAGAGCAATTTATAGGCTTTTCAAAATAGGAAGTCAAAACAAAATTTGTTAAATGTGATTGCACGTTGTTTTGTAACGCAGTCTATTTTTAAAAAGACAATGAGAAGACCAAAGACTTACTCAATCAACGGAACAAGCAATTAATAAATTTAAAATCGGATGATGTTTCAACGTGTCCCCAAATTGTTTTTTTATATCTTGTCGCTTGCATTTACATGTATGCGCAGCGATGTGCTATCCAATCTGATCCGAACAATTTAAGTTGGCAAGCGAATTAGCTCACTGGCATCCGTCATGCAATCTTTTGGATACGCTGGTGCAAGCCGAAATCGATTTTTTAACCATTTAATAACGCGCACATAACATTAAATTGCGCTGCACAATTGCAGTATCACGATCACAAATGAAACGATTAGCAAAAGGCGCTGCTGAAATTCTGCAATCCCAAGATGATTCATGAAATAATTTCTGCATTAAGGATTGTTCTATTTTGAATCGAGTAGAAATCACATGCATCACATACCAAACACTGAAAAGAGATCTCAATGAATCTAATGCCGCCCCATTGGATCAAATGGATTGATGAAAACATCAGGCTGGGCAATCCCCCGGGCGCCATGATTGCCACCTTGGTTCAAAATAAATTCGAGCCGAATTTTTGTGCAGCGACCGTCATGGCACGTATGGAGAAAATCCAGGTCGAGAAGACCGAGGCAAAGCCTGCGGCCAAAGTGGTCAATAGCGTTCTGCTCAAGCGCGATGACGGTTACGCGTATGAGGACATCGGCGTCAAGCTTGGCAACTCGGTCCAGCTATCAGATCGCAACGTCAAAGTGGCGATCAACATGCAACGTCCACGCATCGCCGTTTTTGAAGAAGTGTTGACGCGCGATGAGTGCAAACAATTGATCGAACTTTCCCGACCCAAACTGAAGCGTTCGATGATGGTCGACATGGCAACCGGCGAACCACGTCCTGATCCCACACGCACCAGCGACGGCACCTATTTCAAGCGAAATGAGAATGCATTTATTGCGATGCTGGATAAAAGGATTGAAGCGTTGATACAACTGCCGATTCAAAACAGCGAAGAGCTGCAGATTCTCAACTACCAGGTCGGCGGGGAATACAAGCCGCACTACGATTTCTTCCCGCCGAATTTGACAGGAAGCGCCGCATACATTGCGCGCGGACAGCGTGTCGCTACGTTGATTCTTTATCTCAATGATGTGGAAGAAGGAGGGGAAACGGTATTCCCTGAGATCGGCCTCAAGATCATTCCCAAGGCAGGCAATGCACTGTACTTCGCCTATATGAATTCAACCGGCCAGTGCGATCCGTTGACGCTGCATGCAGGATGTCCGGTAATCAAAGGAGAGAAGTGGATTGCGACGCGCTGGGTGCGTGAGCGTGACTACAAGTAAGGTGAAGAACGTCCACAACCCAAAACGGCTGTTTCACAATACGTTTCACAATACTTATGCACGTAGTTTAGGAATGTTCACGTCCTTCTGACGTTTTTGTTTTAGGGAATAAAATGTCTACAAAGCGATCTCGCCAGCCATCAAAAGAGCGCTCTGGTGTATCTGCTCAATCACAAGCCGATATCACTGCCATGGTTGGTCAGGCGATCATGTTGCATCGGCACGGAAGATTTCTGGAAGCAGAAACCCTATACCGGCAAGTACTGGCACGAAACCCCTCACATTTTGATGCAATGCATATGCTGGGTCTGGTGCAATACCAGAAAAATCAGCTCGTTGATGCTTTATCTTTACTGAAAACGGCTGTCACAATACGCCCAAATGAGTTCGGCACTTACTCCAATGTCGGTCTTGTATTGCATCGTCTCGGTCAACATCAAGAGGCACTGGAAAATTTCAACAAAGCGATCAGCATCAATCCTCGCTTCCACGAAGCCTACAACAATCGCGGCATTCTATTGCTCGACCTGAATAATTATTCAGCTGCCCTGTCCGACTTCAACAAGGCGCTTTCGATTCGCCCGGATTTTGCGCATGCACTCAACAATCGCGGCAATGCACTACACAAACTGGGCGATATGGAAAATGCACTCGCCAGCTTCAACGATGCGATCAAACTTTTTCCAGCATACGCAGAAGCGCATCACAATCGTGGTGTCGTTTTAAAGGAAATGCAGCGCCTTGAAGAAGCATTGCAAAGCTTCGACCATGCAGTCAAGCTGTATCCCGCCTATACTGCAGCCCTCGCGAAGCAGGCCCAGGTGCTTCGCATACTCGGTCGCCGGGAAGAATCGCTTCTAGCTTACCAGCAGCAATTGCAGCTGCTGCCGGACTCTCCTGAAATCCTTAATGATTTGGCGAATGTGCTGCTGGAATTAAGGCGCTACGAAGAAGCATTGGCATATTACGACCGTGCGCTCAATATTCTGCCAAATTATCACCAAGCCCATAACAATCGAGGCAACGCGCTTCAAGCGCTTGGGCGCCTGGAAGAAGCCATCATCGCTTACGATCGTGCAATCGCTCTCGATAACTGTTATGTCGAAGCACGTGTCAATCGCGGCAATTTACAGGCCTGCATGCTAAAACTGGATGCTGCGCTTGATGAATATGGCCGCGCCTTGGATATCGATCATGACAACGGCGATGCGCATTGGAATAAAGCAATCGTGCTGCTTTTGCAGGGAAACTTCGCAGAAGGCTGGGCTGAATACGAGTATCGCTGGAAGTGTACCGGCGCTACACCGCCGCGCCATGCCGCCGCGCCGGAATGGCGCGGCGTGGATAATCTGTCCGGCAAAACGATTCTCCTGTATGCAGAACAAGGTCTGGGTGACACATTGCAATGCATACGTTTTTTAAAAACTGTTTTTGCTTTGGGGGTGCATATTTTATTGGAAGTCCCACTGGAAACGAAACGACTGTTGCAGCCTTTCGCAGATAAGGCAGCCATCTTTGCAAAAGGCGAACCACTGCCTCCATTCGACTATCAATGCCCTCTGATGAGCTTGCCATTTGCGTTGAAGGCCAATACCGAACAGGATTTTGCATCGGGTGTTTACCTGAGCGCTCCTGCCTCGCGTATCGCTCATTGGAATACAGTATTGGAACCTGTACGCTCGCTGCGCGTCGGCATCGTGTGGCGCGGCAATCCGAAACATCATAATGATGCGAACCGTTCAATTGCGCTGGACAGATTTTCTCCGTTGCTGAAATCAAACGCATGCCAGTTCTTCGGCTTGCAAAAAGATATCAAGGATACGGAACGGACACTTCTTTCGAACAAGGCTTGCTTTACAGATCTATCGATGCAACTGGATGACTTGGCCGAAACAGCCGCCGTCATCGCCAAACTCGATCTGGTTATCACTGTTGATACCGCTCTTGCACATCTTGCCGGTTCGCTAGGCAAACCGGTCTGGATACTCGTGCCATTCATGCCCGATTTTCGCTGGCTGCTGCATCGCCGGGATTCACCTTGGTACCAATCCGCCCTTCTTTTCCGGCAGCCCGATCCAGGCAATTGGGAAGTCGTCATTACTGATGTTTGCTCGGAATTGGCTGCTCTGGTTGAAAGCCAAAAAATCCAAAGCACAGATTAGTTGCAATCAATATTGAATCAACCATGGATGGAATAAAAAAACGGGGTACCAGATAAGGTACCCCGTTCTTATGCTACAACTTGCTAGGTGATAGCTTATTGTAGTGGTCCGCAGTTGGACTGGTTGGTCCAGGTTCCGCTGCAGTTGTACATCGTGATGACCGTGTTGTAACCATATTTTGCGCCCATATAGTTATACTGATTCACATTCAAATGGCCGGCGATATACTGGTTGGTAACCGTATCCGTGCTAGTCGCACTATAGCCGGTTGCAGGCGTACTAGCGTTGACTGCTGCCGATTGCGCTCCAACACCATTGGCGTTTTCAGCAGCCACGTTGTACGTGTAGCTATTGCCTGCTGTGACACCCGTGTCAGTGTAAGTAAGACCCGTCGTATTGCCGATCGGTTGCGAAGATCCGTTACGATAGATATCGTAGCTGGTCGCACCCGTCACCGTACTCCAGCTGAGTGCAACGGAAGTTGCGGTTATCGTACCTACCGTCAGACCGGTTACCTGGGCCGGAACAACGGCATTGGTAGTCGTCGCATTCACCGAAGTGGACTGAGCAGATGCACCCTTGGAGTTGCTGGCGCTCACCGTGTAGCTATACAGCGTGTTGGCTGTCAAACCAGTATCGGTATAGGCATTACCGGTAGGAGTGCCGACAGAGACGCCACCACGGTAAACCGTATACGACGTTGCACCGCTCGTCGCAGTCCAGTTCAACGCAACCGTAGTATTGGTCACTGCACCGACGGCCAAACCGGTTGGTGTGGTAGGAATACTAACGCTAAAGCCCGAGGTAATGCGGTTCACCATGGCGACAATTGCAGCCATCTGTGTTCCACCCTTCTGGTCGAAGTTATTGCCGTACCAGCCTAACCAGTCCCAACATCCGTTCGAGTTGGCGAGCGAACCATTGTCGGTGGTTGCACGGCTCGTATTATCCGGGATGGCTTGCGGCCAAACGATAATCATGTTGTTGGTGTCTGCCCAGTTGTTGTAATAGGTATTGTTGATGTAAGACATACCTATGTTGTTATGGCTTTGGACGCAACCATGCAGCGAAACGTGTACTTTACATACCGTTCCCGACGCACAAGCGGCCGGCACATAGACGTAGCCGGAAGTATCCATGCCGGGACCACCGTTGAATTCCGTCTGATCGAAGTTAATGAGCGTTCCACCGAGAGTGCCTGCGTTAGGTGCGGTGAGCGTACCGTACATCCATTGCAACACTGCACCGGCACCGTCATAGGCGCAGTTGGATACGTACGGGCTGCCTGTTGTACCGCAAGCATTGTCGCCGGAGCCGGCAAAGTTAGTCGGGAAGGTGTGGCCTGCGGAAGAAGTGGTATTCCAGCTCGTATTTGCAGTAGTAATACCCTTTGCCTGTACCTCGGTCTTCAACTGATTCATCGGGTTGGCGCCGACGGTGTAATCTTGACCGCCATACCAGCCGTAGAATTTACGTGAAGCGAGATTGGTCAGCGAATCAATTTGGCTGCCACTCCAACTCGTCATGTTGGCTTCTGGTGTTGTTATCGCCGGCGTGCCATTGTACATACAGGTTGTATAACCGGCATTGCGCGTACAGTCGAATGGACCACCTGCAAAAACGCCAAAACCTTTGGTGAACGTGCCGGAATAAGCGACACCCAATTGAACGGCCATGAAGCCGCCGGACGATAGTCCCGATACACTGACCAGTGATGGATCGGCATTATAGGTTTTCAGCTTGTCTACTGCCATCGCTGAACTGGTACCGAAAAGGGCCAGCATGATGGCGGACATTTTTAAAATATCTTTGCTCTTCATTTTATGTGTCTCCTCATTTGTATAGAAATGATTTTATTTTCCTGGATATGGTTTTGAGATAAATGCAGTGATGTCTCTCCTTTAGTTTTAATTGATATGGTCAATTTGATTTTGCAAACTTCATCAAACCAAATATGACAAGCTCATTTATAGGCTTGGGCAAAAACAATGTCAAACGGAAAATTGTTTCAACAACGTGTCTAATCAATTACGCAAACGTTAAAACTATTAACGTTGTCAGCTGTTTGTCAGACTAAGTAAATATGGGATTTATTTTGAATGGCAAATCACCAACTTTGACAATCGACGACGACAAATTATGTGATGACATATGACCAATTCAATCGCATGGATACAACAAACGCCATGTCACTTTATAACCAATAGAGTGCTCCTCTTGCTCATCCTGTCGTCAAACAGTCAACAGCATCATAGCTAGAGCGAGATTGAATTGACTTCGGGCGGGACATGATCGCAAAATGCAATGGCGATACCAAATCACATTTCATTTTGCATCCAGCGAGCGAGCGATTGTCTATACGAGTATCTCTCAGACCTGCGGTAATTTTTATTAGCACCATCTGCTCATGATGTTACGCAGGATCATTTTAGGAGCTGCACTTGCAGTAGCAGGATGGCTTGCCCTATTCGGTGACAAGACACCGTCTCATGAAATTTCGGAACCGGTATCCAGACCCATCGCAACATTGGCCAGCACACCAAGTAGTGTTACAACGCCGCAAACAATAGAGGCAATTTCACGCGACAATAACATCATCGGTGCTTCTCCGATTGCTGCATTGCGTCCACGCGAGCAACTAATTAGCCGCAATCGTGAAGAGGCTCACGTTGACGGACTTTTTGCCAGCCATTCATGGACTCCGCCACCACCACCGCCTCTTCCACCGCCGCCGCCACCGCCGCCGATGGCACCGCCTCTTCCTTTTGTCTTCATCGGCAAGAAGTTTGAAGACAACAAATGGGAAGTGTATCTCGCTCATGGCCAGCAGGTTTTTGCCGTCCATGAACAATCCAAACTGGAAGGCACTTATCTTGTCGACTCCATCAAACCGCCCATCATGTCGTTGACTTATCTGCCGCTCAAGGAAGCACAAACCATCGTCATCGGAAAAGACATGAGCGCATCACCTCCCAATAATGCCAACACCAACGATGCCGGCACGCTAGCGGACAATCAAAATCCAGCGGAACCAAGTGCATTTGTGAAATTGGCCGGACCACAAAAACTGAAAGTCGGCAGCACCTTCGATATACAACTTGTTTTAGAGGTTAAGCATGCCGCCAACGGATATTCCGCCACCATTGGTTTTGATAATAACGTTCTAGAAGTGACCAACGTGGCGGAAGGAGATTTCCTCAAGAAAGGTGGAGTACAAAGCGCTTTTACCAACGGCGTGCAAGGAAATGGGCAACTTGCCATCAGCGGTTCCCGCATCGGAGAAAACCGAGGCATTACAGGACAAGGAATATTAACAACGGTGAGCTTTCGAGCGCTAACGGTAAGCAATGAAACACGTGTGCAGTTACTTAACACTGCAGTGGAAAATTCAGCCGGCCAACGTTTGACAACTGCTTCACCTGCCCCGCTTTTGATAATGATACAAGCGCAGGATCAGAACGCACAGTGATGCCGGTAAAGTTATTCTCGATGCTTACGTCCGGTTTACGTCTTTAGAAGATATGCATGATGGTTTAATTTGTACCTAATATGGAATTCCGAAACAGACAAGATCCGGCACTTTACCGCCATACGAAGATATCCGATTCGCACGTTCGCAAGACGCCGCATTCACATTGCAATCGAAAAAAAAGAATACTATGCTAGTGTCAACCCGCCCACGATGCGGATGTATGAACACTGAAACTGCGATTGACACCTGTTACAAAAAAAACAAATGAGTTCAAACGAAGTACTCAGCACTTCTGGAGGGTATCAGACATGAATAGCAAGAGCGGACGAACGATGATGCTTTGGACGCTTCTGCTACTTCCCGCCCTGGCCTTTGCCAATGACGCGACCTCTAACCACGCGCTGAATTGGATCGGCGATCATTTGCGTGAATCCATTGCCAAGTCGGACCGCGATCGTGCTGCACTGACTGATGCTCAATCGGCTATAGCTCGTGCAAACGCCGCGGTTAGTCTTTCTCAACGATATCAGGATTCTGCCGCTGAATCTGTAGCGATGCGCGCCCTGGAAACAGCACTGCATGCCAAAGAACTCGCCGAGCTGAACCTCACACGTCATGAAGAAGCTGCTCATCGACTCGAAAGTGCGCTGCATTATGCAGGAATAGAACACACGGGCGCTGTTGCAGTGCGTCTTGTCGGAAAGGTCTTGATAAAGCATCACGGCGACGATGCGATTTCGACTTGGGACGGTCAAGGTATTTTGGCGCCAGGGGATACGCTAACGTTAGGCTCCGATGCAAAAGTGCAATTGGCTGTGATCGACGGAGGATGGCTTTCACTGGGACCAGATTCCACATTTACTTTTTCGGCGCCGGACAAGTCCTTCTGGACTTATGACTTGACCGGAAAAATCCACTATATACGCGCTCATGGCGCAGATGTACTTAAGCCCCCCGTAAAATACAGAGGCGCCGGTTCAGTAATTACCGTGCGCGGAACCGAATTCGAGATGAACAGCGCGAATGGACATCCAGAGGAGTTCACCCTCATCGATGGCAAAATGAATCTCGAATCCACCGCCACGGCGAAATCGCGTTCGATGCAGGCGTGGTGGTTAACCCCAGACAAGGGCTGGCAAATGCCTGCCGAAGGATCGCTGGCGCGGGTCTCGCAGTTGCAGGGAGCAGTGGAAATTCAAGATGCCTCAGGCAAGATCGTCCCCGCCACTCAAGATGCAATCTTAAAGACCGGTGATCAAATCAAGAGCGGCGCCGACGGTCTCGTTATCCTGGACGTCGCTGACCACTATCGAATCGCTTTGTTCTCAAACTCACGCTTGGAATCCGTTACAGAAAAAAACAGTGGCAGGCCGCTCTATGCGCTACGCGAAGGACGCCTGCACGTTTGGGGGAATGGAAAGCCCGGCCCGATTTTCCTCACGCCGAATACCGTCACCACACCCGCTGCGCAGGAATTTGAAATCACCATTGTGGAAGGCGGGTTGGCGCAGTATGTGATGATCGATGGTGCTGTGGAAATCACAGCGGTGCAGAAGCGTGCGAATATAACCAAAATTAATCCCTGGTGGGACAACTAAGGAAAAGACATGAAATTTCGAGAAGCTTATTTGGCCGCGCTTCTGGCTTTGACTCTGGGATTTTCTTCCATCGCAGCGGCGTATACGCCAACCGCCGCCGACAACAAAGAGATGCTGGCGTATGTCGTCGCCATGCCGGACCGCGCGGTCGCATTAGAAAAAGCAGGTGACCGTGCCTTGGAGGGAGGGGACTCGGCTACCGCAATCAAGAACTATGCGCATGCGATTTCCTTAATCATGATTACGGGCGGCTACCGTATCAATTTCTGGGATTCTGCACATGTCTCTCAGGGATGGGAGCTACACGGGATTGAGCCGGGACCAGGCTATGCCGCCGGACTAAGAGATGGAGATATCCTGACGGCAGCCAATGGTGTCGCCATCACTGCATTGTCCAGGGTCAATGCCTACAATGTGATTTTTGATGATGCCCTCGATCCACCGACATTGACGGTCATTCGCGGAGGAGCTGCCCCATTCGATATCAAACCGGGCTTACCGGAACTCAGCCTCAATGATGATTTGACACTCGCGAATTGGACCGATGTCAACCGCCTGCTGGAGAAGCAAGTCGCGCTGTATGCCAAGATGGCCACGCGTCCGCCCATCCCGCAGGAAGCCCGCAGACTTGCAGCTAAAGGACAGGAACTGGCGAAATCGGCCACCACCTCCGCGCAACTCAAAGCCGCTTCGGACCAATACAAAATGGCCAGCTTTGCAGCGCCGTGGTGGGCCGATCTGTACGTGAATTACGGACTCTTCCAGGACGCTTCGGGCGACGCGCTGGGCGCCAAGCAAAGCTTTGAACTGTATGCGCTTCTTAATCCTCAAGGACGCGATCTGGATGTCGTCAGAGCCAAGATTTCCGGGTTGAGCGACCGGGCGAGCAATCAGACCAAGCTTCAGGATTGGGAAGGCTGGTGGTCCCAACTCATCAACGGGAGAAGGCAAACAACCGGGATGCGGGTTGTGCGAGACGGCAATTTGCTGTCGGTCACCAATCTCGACAAGCATACGCCGTGGCTGCGCGCGACGATCACCGGCGACAATACGGCGCAGGCAATTATTCGTTTCTCTGCCGACAGCAGCGTTCTAACCTCGGCCTTTTTGAATGCGGTAAATAAATGCTTCAACGGCGCCATGGAAATGACTACCAACATGTCCCTGTCGCCGGACCGCAAGCAGTTGACGCTCATTTCGTATAACGATCTTGACGTCGATTTCGCAAGCTGCGCCATTGTGCGCCAGGAGCAGTCAACCATGATCTGGGTGAAATAGAAATGAGGCATGCAGCACGGATTCTTCTGGCCGCGTTTTTCGCGTTGACGACGTTGCCGGCAATTGCAGGATCATGCGGCGCACCGCCATCAGGCATCGGTCCTGCCTGGTGGTCCGCTTATAAAAGCTGGTGCCGAAATTCCTGCGGAGGGCAGACCTGTGATTTCTATAATGATTGCCAGGGTCGATGCATCATGCCCTCAGCGCGCACAAACACCGGCGGCCGCAGTGGCGGCAGTGTCGGAGAGCAAATCGGAACGATGTTAGGCAATGCGATGGCGGATTTGGTGATCTGCGAATTGTTCAATCAGAATTGCCCACCCGGGATGCAGAAAAATGCCGACAATCCTGCCGTCCGCGAGCAATACCACGAGATGAATCAGGAGCGGCAAGCAATGGTCGACAAAGCTACTGAAGAAGAAGCGCTGCGGGTTCGGCAATCTAGTGACCGAATCCGGGCTGCACTTTCCGGCGGAAGCGGCGGGTTGCAGGCTCGGGATCTGAATGCGCCTGTCGAGTTGCAAACTGAAGTAGTCACTGGTCAATTGGGTTCAAAAGAGGTAAAGCCGATTTTTGGCGGCGCGCAACAAGGGGCGATCTATCAGACGGCATCATTAGGGCCGCTGAAGCAACTGCGTTGTGCCGACGCACTGATGAAAAAAGCGGTCGATCTCTCAAATAATATGACTGCCTATGAACGCTATTCGGCAAGCGAGTCGGCCAGCAGCTATTTATCGGGAGCACCGGCAACGATGTCCTGTGCAGACAGCGATTTAGCTCCTCTTAAAGAAGTCCAGACTCCGGATGCCGCTGCCGTTCTAAGCAAACAAATTCTGGTCAAGAGCAAACTCTTTTCACAAACCGTGAAGTTACAGGAGGATCTTGTAACGCTCAACGACGGAATTAAAAAAGCTCATGAGAAAGAGAAAGAGGCCGCCGAAGCGAAGAAACATGCCGAAGAAAAGATTCAGTCTCTTTCTAAAGATACAGACTCAGATGATCCGGCTAAAAAATCCGCAATGGCAGAAGCGCTGCGTGCCTTGGACGAATCCAATCGCGTGCTAAAAGAAAATCAGGCGCTAGTTGCGGAAAAAGAAGCCGAAAAAACCAAAGGGCAGAAAGAGTTGATCAAAACAACTGATCTCTATTCCAAAGCAATCAATAATCCCAATGATGCTGATGGAATTCTCTCGCAAATCCAATAATCAGTTCCATTTGATTCGATAAAAATTATCCACAGCGTTGCTAAGAGCGTCCAACATAATGCGTCTGGCAAGGCGCGCCGCCTGTGGTTCTATAGGACAGGAGTTTGTCCTTGCAAGGACAAACCGTATCGCAGGCTGGCAGCGTGCTGCCAGAAATCCCTGCTAAACCGCAGACAGTACGAGCGTACGGCAAGGAGAGTACAGCAGGGGTTTCGGACAGCATTGCTGTCCGCCTGCGGCACGGTCTGCGCCTGCAAGCGCAGACGCACCCTGCAAGGGCAACGCCGCCAGACGCATTATGTTGGACGCTCTAAAAACGGGCATTGTAATCATGCCCGAACCAACACACATCAAGACAACTTGAGCCCGTTCTCCAACAATGCCTTCGCTCTACCCTCACCTTGCTTGGCTGCTTTCTCCAGCCATTTTCTGGCGACAGCTTCATCTTTCGGCACACCCAATCCTTTGATGTACATGAGCGCCAGACTGAACTGCGCTTCCGGCACACCTTGTTCAGCGGCTTTGCGATACCACTTCACCGCTTCCACCGGATTCTTTTCAACACCCAGACCGTCTTCATAACTCAAACCGAGACTCGCCTGCGCATTTCCGTAGCCTTGCTCCGCAGCCTTGCGAAACCACTTGGACGCTTCTTTATCGCTTTGCGGCACGCCTTTTCCGAATGCGCTCATGATGCCCATGCTGGATTGCGCGGGTGCGTATCCACTGTCGGCCGCAGCGCGAAAATATTTGACCGCCGTCGCCGGATCCTGCGGCACACCGCGACCGTCTGCATACATGATGCCGAGCTGGTATTGCGCGGCCGGATTGTTTTTCTTTGCCAGCGGTTCCAGATATTTTTTCGCGGCGTCGGCATCCTGGTTTTTCACGGCCAGCACACCCGCCTCCAGCATATCCGGCCCTTTCGCAGACACGGGCGCAGTCCAAAGGCTGAACAACAACACCAAAGCAAAAAATATTCTCAACATATTTCTCTTCCTTTTATCGTTCCGGTTGCATGCAATCGCGCCACACCTCGACGATACATAGGTGTTGGCAAGCTTGCTTACAACTATGGCATTATTATTTAATCAATACACTAACAACTCCTGCATCGCTCCACGCAAAACGAAGCGTAACAAGATTAAGTCAGCGGGCAAGCGCTGGTCAAGATCGCTTGCGGCGATAACAACAATGCCGCAACCAGCGAGCACTTTTCATGCAATACGAATATGCCAATAGCCTGTGACCTAAGCAATTCACAGGTCAGTGACAAAGTCTTCACGAAATATGCACTCACTTCGAGCACAACAAGCGTCTCTATTACCCCTCACCATCCTATTGAATTTGTTGTATGGCAAATAGTTGCATGGTAATCTCACTCTATAAAAAGGAAGGGATATCCAGTGGAAAATCGAGCTATCAAGCCAGCGATACAGCGGCAAACAGAGACATACAAATACCGGCTCGTTCACATCAAGCGCTACTCAGATCGGCAGAACATCACCGGATTCACCCTGCTTGAATTGCTGGTGGTGATCGTCATCATCGGATTGCTGGCAGCGTATGTCGGGCCAAAATATTTTGCGCAATTGGGCAAATCGGAAGTCACGATCGCCAAAGCACAAATCGAAGCGTTTTCAAAAGCACTGGACACCTATCGACTGGACGTCGGACGTTATCCGACGACGGAAGAAGGATTGGGCGCATTGCTGACCAAGCCGCCCACCGCATTGAAATGGAACGGACCGTATCTGCAAAAGAATGTCCCTGCAGATCCATGGAGTCACCCGTACATTTATCGTTCGCCCGGCAGCAAGGGCGACTATGACATTGTGTCGTACGGCAGAGATGGCCAACCGGGCGGCAGCGGCGAAGATGCCGACATCACGAATTAATTCGTTTTTCAATCGTTCCGTTTTTTGACTGAACATATGCAGTACGACGTCCGCGCACTCACTGCCGATCATTTGATCACCCAACTGTCGATCGACGCGAACGACGAAGCAGATGCACGCCGCCAGATTGAAGCGCGTGGCCTGTTTGCTGCATCGGTGACACCTGCGCGCAGTCCGCTACTGGGCGGCATGTTTCAAAAATCCGGCAAGAAGCGGCACATGTCGCTGGTCTTGTTCAGCCAGGAATTGCTGGCATTGCTCAATGCGGGTTTAAGCATCGTCGAAGGTCTGGAAGCGCTGCTCGAAAAAGAGAACAACGAATCAACCCGTTCGATTCTGAGCCGGCTGTTATCCGGCCTGCGTGAAGGAAAACGCTTCTCGCAAGTATTGGCCGAGCAAGCCGACCTGTTTCCACCCTTGTATATCGGCATCGTCAAAGCGGCGGAAGGCACCAGCGACTTGCCGCGCTCACTGACGCGTTTCATCGATTATCAGCAACGCATCGACAGCATTCGCGGAAAAATTACCAGCGCCGCGATTTATCCACTGATCCTGTTGTGTGTCGGCGGCGGCGTGTCATTCTTCTTGATCGGCTATGTAGTGCCGCGCTTTGCGGAAGTGTATCAAGGCGCCGGGCGCAGTTTGCCATGGCTATCGCAATTGCTATTGGACTGGGGACAATTTGCCGCAGCCAATACCAAAGCGCTGGTGGTCGGCATCGCTATCGGTTTGTCCGCGCTCGTATTCACGGTACGCCACTTCATGGCAAACGGCGGCATGTCGCGCCTGTTCAGCAAAATACCTGGCCTCGGCGAACGCGCACGCATCTATGAATTGTCGCGCCTGTATTTGACGCTGGGCATGTTGCTGGAAGGCGGCATACCGATCGTCGCCGCGATGGAAACTGTGCAAGGGATGGTATCGCCCGCGATTAAAATCAGCCTGCACAAGGCGCGCGAAGTGATCCAATCCGGCACACAACTGTCGACCGCATTTGAAAACAATAACCTGACCACGCCGATTTCGCTGCGCATGCTGCGCGTCGGCGAACGCTCCGGCGAAATGGGCAAGATGCTGACGCAATCCGCGTCTTTTTATGATGGTGAAATTAGCCGCTGGATTGATCGCTTCACGCGTACCTTCGAACCTTTGCTGATGGCTGCGATCGGGATTATCGTCGGCGCAATTGTCGTACTGCTGTATATGCCAATCTTCGATTTGGCAGGGAGTATGTCATGACCACACAAAATCCCGCAGCCGTACCGGCACTCGATCCTCAAGTGCTGGCACGTGCACGCACACTCGCTGCGCAATCGAAACGTTCGGTCATGATCGAGCTGCAAGAACTGACCAAGAACGAGCCACGTCAATTGGTGCAAACCATCGCACTGTTATTCGATCTACCGGTTGCCGAAACCACCGACATGCTGGCACTGCACCCGGCATTCGACCTGCTGCCGCTGTCCAAATCGATGCAAAACCATTGCGTGCTGCTGCGGGAAGCGAATGACGAATTGATCGGCATCATCGCCAATCCGTTTGATCTGGATCTGCCCACCTGGATCGATGCGCAAGCGAAAGCACCGGTACAGTATCGGCTGGCGCTGCAAGCCGATATCCAGGCATATTTATCCAAACAGGAAGAATCGACGCGCGCAACCGACAGTTTGATCGGCAGCGGACAAGAAGCCAAACGCGACGGCAAGACCGCAGCCGTCCTGTCGTTTGCATCGATCTCGGAAGCGGCCAGTCCCGCGGTCAAATTGGTCAATTCAACTTTGTACGACGCATTGAAAGCCGGCGCATCCGATGTGCATATTGAATCGACGCCGGCAGGATTGGCAGTCAAATACCGGGTTGACGGTGTGCTGGATCACGCCGCAGAAGTCAACGGCATTGAAGTGTCGGAACAAGTCATATCACGCCTGAAGGTATTGGCAGAGCTCGACATTGCTGAACGGCGCATTCCGCAAGACGGCAGCTTCCGCGTTGAAGCAGGCGGGCGCGAAATCGATTTGCGTGTATCGATCATGCCAAGCATTCATGGCGAAGATGCGGTGATCCGTATTCTGGACAAGCGCGCGATGATCGAGGCGTATGGATCATTGACATTGGATGCATTAAGTTTCGATGCCGAGTCGCTCGACAAATTGCGCGGCTTGGCAGAAGAGGCTTACGGCATGTTACTGGTGACAGGACCAACCGGCTCCGGCAAGACCACCACCTTGTACGCCGCGCTGACCGAAATCCACAACGGCCGCGACAAGATCATCACGATTGAGGATCCGGTCGAATATCAATTACCCGGCATCCTGCAAATTCCCGTCAATGAAAAAAAGGGACTGACGTTTGCCAAAGGTTTGCGCTCCATTTTGCGGCACGATCCGGACAAGATCATGGTCGGCGAAATTCGCGATCAAGAGACAGCAGAAATTGCGGTGCAATCGGCGTTGACCGGCCACCTGGTATTGACCACGGTGCACGCGAATAATGTGTTCGACGTGTTCGGCCGCTTCACGCACATGGGTATCGATCCTTACGCATTTGTCTCCGCGCTCAACGGCATCTGGGCGCAACGTTTGATCCGCCTGAATTGTCCGCACTGCGCGGTGCCGGTCAAACCGACGCCGGAAGATTTGGCAAAAGTGAATTTGATTGAAGCAGAATTAGCGGACTATCAATTCAAGCAAGGCAAAGGCTGCGGCGATTGCCGCGGCACCGGCTACAAGGGACGGCGCGCGATCGCAGAAATCCTGATACTGACTGACGAGATCCGCGAAATGATTGTCGACAAACGGCCGATCCGCCATATCAAGGAAGCAGCGCGCAAAAACGGTACCCGCAGCTTGCGTGAAGCCGCGCTGGAATTGGTCAAGCGTGGCGAAACCACATTGGATGAGATCAAACGGGTGACCCTGCATGCGTAATCCGTTCGCACAATATCTGCCTGGATCGACATCATTGCGCGTCGGTCTTGCGCCGAATGGTATTGCGCTGTTGAAGACCAGCGGACTGCTGCGTCCACAAACTACTGTGATTGCGGAATGTGCACTATCGATTGCACAATCCATTTCGCCTGAAGCAGTGGCGACACAATTACGCAATCTGCTGACCAATGCCAAATGCGCGAATCTTCCAGTGTCGATCGTCGTCGCAGATCAATGGGCACGCATGTTCATGGTCAACCCGCCGCAAAATTCCGGCAGCTTGCAGGATTGCGAAGCAGCTGCAGCGATGCGATTTCAGCAGCTGTATGGCGAGTCGCTGGATCGTTGGCAATTACGCGCCGATTGGCAGACGCAGCATGCTTTCCTCGCTTGCGCTTTTCCGACAACCTTGCTTACAGCACTTCAACAAATCGCGCACGATTATAAGTTGATGCTGCTGTCGATTGCGCCGCAATTCATCGCCACCTGGAATCAATGGCGCAACCATTTGAAAGCAGATGCGTGGTTCGGTCTCGTGTACGAAAATTCCTTGACGCTGGCGGCAATCGATCAGCAACGGATTTGCGCTGTGCGCATGGCGACGTTGCCCGAGAGTGGATGGGATGCGCAATGGCTGACTGCGCATCTGACACGTGAAGTGATGCTATTGAATTTGCCGAGCCCAAAGCAAGTGCAATTGTGCGGCTCGATTCCATCGCAATCGGTTCTGAATTCCGGCACATCGACTTCCTTTACGAAAATTGATATCGCTGCACGCAAAGTAGGTTATGCAATCGAATCCGCAGCAGCACGCCTGGCATGCGCAGGAGTACATGCATGAACCGCATCGACATTGAATTTGCGCCTTGCACCGTGCAACGGGTGCTGCGCCAAACGCCGCCGGCAAGCTGGCTGCTTCTGCTGGCCGCGGCTGCGCTGTGGGTCATCCTGTCGATCACTGCAATCCATTTGAATAACCAGAAAAATGCCAATGCAAGAAATCTCAGTCAAGTCATGCGGGAAGCGCAAAGCAGACTGGATGCGCAAAATGCACGCAAACAGGCGGCAAGCAAAGTGAGCATTCCGGAAGCGCAGGCAGTTGCAGTCAACCAGGCGATCCAACAACTGAACTTGCCGTGGCGTGATCTGTTTAGTGCAATCGAATCCGCAACGCCTGCAACCGTCGCATTATTGACAATTGAACCGGATGCGAAAAAACATGTGCTGAAAGCGACAGCAGAAGCCAAAACCAGCGATGACATGATTGGCTATATCGAGCTGCTGAAAAAGCAGGGACTCTTCAGCAACGTATTGCTGACCAAGCATGAGATCAACGAGCAGGATCCGAACAAGCCCATCCGTTTTCAGCTGGAAGCAGAATGGATCGAGGACGCGCCATGAACATGTCCAACCTCAGCGCACTGGGTTTGCAAGCGCGTCTCGCGTTGATGCGTTTAGGCTGGATCAACAATATCGCCTGCATGTTGATTGTGTTCGGCATCGCCGCCTGGTTATGGGGAATCCCGTACTTGCGCATGCAAACCAATGCGCCGATGCATGCGTTGGAACAAGCGCAAAAATCTCTGGCATCGACAAACAGCCATAGCGTGGAAGCGGCACACTCGTTGCCGGAAGAACGATTGGCCGCTTTCTACGATGTGCTGGGAGATCAGCGCTACGTCGAACAGCAAGTGAAAACATTGTTTGCCGTCGCAGCAAAATCCGGACTCATTCTCAATCAGGGTGAATATAAATCCAGCTTGGAAAAAGGAAGCCACAGCACCACCTATCAAATGATATTGCCGGTCAAAGGGCAGTATCAAGCGATACGCAAATTTTGCGAACAAACTTTGCTGGCTATTCCATTTGCATCGCTCGATGAAATCAGCTTCAAGCGCGACGAGATCACCAACAATACATTGGAAGCAAAATTGCACTTCACTTTGTATCTGTCTGATTCAACCGCATCGGGCTCAGCAGCATCCGCCAAGGAGAGTCGTCCATGACACCGAAGCATATGCTGATGGCCGCGGCTTTGGTAGTTGCCGCATGGTTGGCGCTATTTGGCGACAAGACGCCGAATAGCGGCATCGCCGAACCGGTCGCGCATACTGCCGGTGCCTCAGCGCATGCATCTGTGCCGGTCACTTCATTAACGGTGACTAGTCATGCTGAAGAAAAAACAAAAACCGACACAGCGATCCTGACCTTGAAGAATCGTGACCAATTAATGGGCGGCGCGCGTGCCGATTCACGGCCCGATGCTTTGTTCAAGAGTCAATCATGGACACCACCGCCGGCACCACCGATGCCGCCTCCACCTCCTCCGCCACCCGTGGCGCCGCCTTTGCCATTCAAATACATCGGCAAAAAAGTGGAGGATGGAAAATGGGAAGTCTATGTCGCGATCGGAGCGCAAGCTTACATCGTGCATGAAAAAACCGTATTGCAAGGTACATATCGGGTCGACTCGATCAAACCGCCTGTACTCTCTTTGACATACCTGCCCTTACAGCAATTACAAACCCTCACCATTGGAGGTATCGACTGATGCCAAGTCGCCCCGCAAATTATTCGGCATTGCCGATCGTTCTCTCCCGCTTGATCACGTTCAAGTCCGGCCGCCGCCTGGCCTGCCTGTCGCTCGTTCTGCTGATAGCCGGCTGTGCAGCACAAATGGCGTACAAGGATGGAAATGAATTGATCGCACAAGGAAAAGTTGAACAAGGCTTGGCCAAATATCAGCAAGCATTGGCATCCGAGCCGAACAATCCACAGTTCAAGGCCGCCTATATCCGGGCACGTGAAATGGCCTTGCTGGAGTTCACGCACAAAGCCGACCTGTTAGCAGCATCGGGCAAGTCAACAGAAGCGGAAGCACTTTATCAGCGCACGTTGGCGATCGATGCTGGCAACGAACGGGCAAAAGCCGGTTTGCAAACATTGGCTTCTGAAAAACGGCGCACACAAGTTTTACAAGACGCACAAAGCGCAGCAGACCGCCAGGATGTCGGTGCTGCGCAATTCAAGCTCAGCTATCTGCTGACAGAAAATCCAAGCAATGAAGCGGCTTTGGCGCTCAAACGCAGCCTTGCCGAAAAAGAGCTCAAGCCGACAACCGACACATCGCTGTCCGCCTCTTACAAAAAACCGATCAGCATTGAATTCAGGGATGCGGAGCTGCGGCAAGTGTTTGATGTGATCGCAATGAGCTCCGGATTGAATTTTGTATTCGACAAGGATGTGAAGACCGATCAGCGGACATCGATCTTCCTGAAGAACAGCACGGTTGAATCGGCGGTCTATATGCTGCTGGTCAGTAATCAGCTTGAACAGCAAGTACTGGATGCCAACACCATCCTGATTTATCCCAACACACTGGCCAAGCAAAAGGATTATCAGCAATTGGTCGTCAAAAGTTTTTTCCTCACCAATGCGGATGCCAAGACAGTCGCCAACACTATCAAGACCATCGTGAAATCACGCGATATCGTGGTGGATGAAAAACTTAACATGATCATCGTGCGTGATACGCCGGAAGCAATCAAGCTTGCGGAAAAACTGGTGGCGCTGCATGACGCGCCGGAATCCGAGGTAATGCTGGACGTCGAGGTTCTGGAAGTCAATCGGTCACGGCTGCAGGATCTCGGCATTCAATGGCCCGATAGTGTGGGATTGACGGCATTACCAAATATTCCATCACCGGTATTGGCAAATTTTGGTCGCAACCTGCGCGGCTTGAATTCCAAAACAATTGGTGTCGGCGTCGGCCCTGCAACCATTAACGCAAAACAGGATGATACCGATGCCAATCTGCTGGCCAATCCACGTATCCGCGTACGGAATCACGAAAAGGCAAAAGTGGTTGTCGGCGACAAGATACCGATTATCTCGGCCACCACCTCGCAAACCACTACGGTACCACTCACATCTGAAGCCATTACTTATCTGGATGTCGGTCTGAAGCTGGAAGTCGAACCAACCATTTACCTGGACAATGATGTTGCGATCAAGATATCATTGGAAGTCAACAATCTCGGCACTGCAGTGACCACCAATTCGGGCTCAGTTGCCTATCGGGTAGGCACCCGTACCGCCGCAACCGTCTTGCGTTTGAAAGATGGTGAAACCCAAGTCCTGGCAGGCTTGATCAACGACGAAGACCGCAAGAGCGCCAACAAGATCCCTGGCCTCGGCGAGATTCCGCTATTGGGTCGATTGTTCGGAGATACATCGAAAAGCAATGACAAAACCGAAATCGTCTTGTCGATCACGCCGCATGTGCTCCGCAACATTCAACGGCCGTCATTGGCGGCATCGGAATTCCGCTCAGGGACGGAAACAGGCTTCCGCATGGCACCGGATAATGCCGCTCGCGCACCGGTTGCGCTGCAACCAGTCGCCAGTTTGGCGCCTGCCTTTGTGCCCGTAGCACCATCAGCACTGCCTGCGCCAACCGGTGCAGCGCCGCAGAACAGCGCGGCACCCGGCAATGCCAATACATCCTCGGCGTCACCCGCCACCGCAGTTGCCGCAGCTACGGCAGATCCGGCGAGCAAGCCCATGTTTATCGAATGGATGGGACGGACGCAACTCAAGGTCGGCGATAACTTTGACGTGCAAATGATCATGGAATCCAAAAAACCGATCGCAGGCATCACGGCATCGCTCGGATACGATACCAAGGCGATGCAATTGGTCGGCGTGGAAGAAAGCGAATTCCTGAAACAGGGCGGTGTGCAAACCGCCTTTGAAAGCCAGGCGGATGCTACGGGCAAAATTTCGTTAAAAACAAAACGCATCACAGACAATGGCAGCGGCGGCGCAACGATGCCCGGCAGTGTAGCCACACTCCATTTCCGTGCGTTGGCACCGAGCGATGGCGCGCTGGTTAAATTGCTGACCATCACGCCGGTGGATGCGGCGGGACATGCTTTGGCAACGCCGGAAGTGACGCCACATGTTGTGTGGATCCAGAAATAACGGTGTGCTTCAAGTAAGATGAGGCAAGATGAGACTGGCATGATATGAGCACATTTTTTATTTTGCATAAGCGCATCATGCCCTTCCATGCCAGGCGAGAAGCCGTTCGCCCGACGTCAGGCTTTACCATCATTGAATTGCTGATTACCTTGGCAATCATGGGCATCCTGGCCAGCATTGCCGTGCCGGTCGCCGAAGTAGCGGTACAACGCACACGCGAACAGGAACTGCGCCGCGCGTTGCACGAAATTCGCCACGCCATCGATGCTTACAAGCGTGCCGATGATGAAGGTCGCCTCACAAAAACCGTAGGTAACACCGGCTATCCGAAAAATCTGGATGTGCTGGTCAATGGCATGCCGGATCAGCGCGACCCAATGCACAAGAAAATCTATTTTATACGACGCATGCCGCGCGACCCGATGAACCCGGACATGACCGTCAGTGAATCCGGCTCGTGGGGCTTGCGCAGCTACGCCAGCGAACCGGATGATCCGCAAGAAGGCAAGGACGTTTATGACGTGTATTCCACTTCCACCAAGATAGGGCTGAACGGCGTGCCGTACAGGAAATGGTAATCACATGAAAAACATTCGATCAAACTTTTTACAGCCTATTCAAGTGCCATCGATTTTCAGTCGGCGCAAATCGAAGCGGACCGGCTTCACGTTGATTGAATTGCTGGTCGTGCTGGCGATTGTCGCGCTCTTGTTGACGCTCGCAATGCCGCGTTATTTTCAAAGCATCGATACCAGCAAGGATGCGATCCTGCGCGATAACTTGCGCATCACGCGCGACACGATCGACAAGTTTTATGGCGATACCGGACGTTATCCGAAATCGCTCGACGAGCTGGTCGAGAAAAAATATCTGCGCGCGTTGCCGCTGGACCCGATCACCGATAGCACAAGCACATGGGTGATTGTGCCGCCGGATGATCCCGACAAAGGCAGTGTCTACAGCATCAAGAGCGGCGCACCGGGCAATACGAAAGACGGCAAACCCTACGCCGATTTTTAGCCTGCACATGCGCTCCCCTGCTCCCTCAACTCAATCGCACAGATCACATGATTTGTTGAGACAATGTATACGATCAAGCGGCTTCACCTACATCGGTTTGCTGATTCTGGTTGCAATCATCAGCCTGGTCTCTACCGCCACATTACAAGTTGGCGCCGTCCAGGAACGGCGTGCAGCCGAAGAAGAATTACTGGAAATCGGTGCCGAGTATAGCCAGGCCCTGGCCAGTTATGCGGCCGCATCGCCACCCGGGCAGAAACGTTCCCCCAGTACGCTGCAAGATCTTGTAAGAGACAGACGATTCCCCACGCCGCGCCGGCATTTAAGGAAAATTTATGCCGATCCACTCACCGGAAAAACAGAGTGGGGATTAGTGATGGCGCCGGACGGCAGCGGCATCATCGGCATCTATAGCCTGTCGGATGCACAACCGATCAAGATCGCGAACTTTGAAACACCGAATGAAAATTTTGCGAAAAAAACATCGTACAAGTTTTGGGTATTCAAGAGCCCTTGATCTACTCCGTTAATACTGGAGCGTCTAAAAAAGGCAAGGACTGGAATTTGTAGGGACCAGGATCAAGCAGCACAAATTCGGTTGCGCCCGGTATTCTTCGCTTGATAGAGCGCCTCATCCGCGCGGGCAAACAAGGCCTGGTGTGTATCGTCCGTGCGTGACATCGCGCAACCGATACTGACCGTGACCGCTCTCGCGCCGGCGCAAGTGGCGAACTTATGCGTCTCCAAGATGCTGCGGATCCGTTCGGCCAGCAGCATTGCGCCGGACAAATCGCATTTCGGCAAGATCACGACAAACTCTTCGCCGCCATAACGACAAGCCGTATCGGTTTGCCGAATCAATTTTGTAATTTCATGCGCGACGCCGGCGAGAACATCGTTGCCGGCAGCATGGCCGTACGTGTCATTGAAATTTTTGAAGTGATCAATGTCAATCAACAACAGCGACAATTCCTTCTTGTCCGATGTTCTTTTCGATTCGAGCAGGCATTTCGCCAGCTCTTCTTCAAAAGTGCGGAAATTGAACAAGCCTGTCAATTCATCGGTTGATGCCTGCTCGGCCAACTTCACGACTTTTTCCTGCAATCTTTGGTTAAGGTGGCCGATCTCAATGTTTTGCTTCTGGCTCATTGCATATATCTGGCTGTTGGTAAGCGCTGTGCCCAGGAAGGATGACAATCGTTCCAGCAAATGCATATCCGTTTCGGATAATTTGACAGGCTTGGTCAAACTATAGAACGCAAAGACGCCGATCGGTTTTTTCTGATGGCGGATCGGCGCAATAAAAAGCGTACGCGCCGTTTTCAAGATCGATAGAATTTTTAGATCGTGCTTCGCCATTTGCAGGTGCATGATTTCCTGCACATCCGGGAACACCATCGCCTCGTCACGAAGCAGCACATACATCGCACCGCTGGATGTTGGATTGAGCGGGAAAGGCGTGTCCTCCATGAATTTCTGCCACTCGTCACCTATCGCTTTGAAATCGGCATTGGCTATCGCCACATGAGAGTTCAGTAATTGGCCATTTTCCACTAACGAAAAGGCAGCAATATCAAATTGCATTTGACGAAACACCTCGGCAGAAAACAAATCGTAAATCTTGGTCACCGATGTCAAGCCATTTAGCTCATCCAGAAATTGCAACAGCCGCTCATTTTCAGTAACGGCTGCCTTGGCTTGCTCGTGCATTTCTTCCAGTTGAGAGTAGCGCATCCAATTGGCGAGGCTATTATGGAATAGCGCAATCAATTCCTGTAGCGGATATAACTGCTGTTCTGCAATCGGCTCGCCTTGTTTAAGGAGCACGAGCACACCAATAGGCGGTGCAGCAGCATGGCTTGCATCAATAAGCGGTACCCCAACGATCTCGTCAGCTTTCCAATAGCGCAGGACATTGGCTTCTTCTTCCAGTGCATTCTGAAGATCGACGCGAACAATGCTGCGTGTTTGAAAAACGCGCGCATTAATATACTGATCGTTCAAGAAGATTTTTCTGCCGAGGTAAGTTTGTTCGAGACTCTGGAATTCCGCCATATAGCGGATTTTCTGACTGGACAGATAGCTGCCATCTGCATCCAGTAGATTGATCAGGTAACCGTCTGCCAGTCCGAGCGACTCAATCTCGGAGCCGAGCAAGTCGAGCAAGCCGTCCAAACTCGTCACCGCGGTGATGCGGTTTAATGTGTCAAATGTCTGTTCTTTTGATAACAAGGCCAATTCAGCACTCGCAATTTTATATGACGTTCTCACTTTACCTTTGTTTACGACCTTGGCCTAGTATTTGTAAATATACTGCTCAATTTGCGCCACATATTTAACAAATCTTAACGCGATAGAAACGATATAAAAAGGATGGCAGCGACATTCGAGATCATTTAAATAAGCTTCTTTATCAAATTGAAAATCTTCTGCACATAAGCTTGTTTTACACACAAAACTTCATCGATAAATTTCGAAAATTTGCATAAAAAATATTGAGTTGATCAAAGTCGCTCTTTACAATAAACAAGCTTTCATTCGACCAATTTTCAACAGACATTTTTTCAACCTGCTGTTTTCCAGCGCCCCTCTTGTCTGCAATTGTTGAAGAAGTTGAGGCAATAAAACCTCTCTTGATTTACTGATCGTGGCAACACTGTTTCTTCGTTTCCAGCTGAACATGCTTTCGATTGGCCTTCAAATTTTTATATAGAAATATATAACGTGAATAAAATCCGGAAATTTACGATCGCATGTTGTCTTGGGATGAGCAGCTTCAGTCTAGTAACGCAATTGTGTATCGCCCAACCTGCCAATCTCGATGCAGCGCTCAATGAAAACGTTGTGATGATACCGGCGGACTCGAATGTACCGACGCTTCCTACTGTGACGGTTCCTCATACGATATCGAGCGGTTCCAGCCCATCTGATGCCGCCAGTGGATCGGTCGTATTAAGGAAAGCATCGGGCAACCCCAGCGTGATGCTGGAAACGACCATATTCAAGCCGGCCGGCACAGGCCCGTTTCCGATCCTCATATTGAATCATGGTAAATCCCTGGGCAATCCCCATTTGCAAGAACGCGCTCGCTTTCTCGTCATCAGTAAAGAATTCGTGAAACGCGGTTATGCGGTCGTGATTCCGATGCGAACTGGCTTCGGCAAATCCACCGGCGATTACATCGAAGAAGAATGCAACATGACTGAGAACGGCAAGATTCAAGCGCATGATTTGCAAAGCGTATTGGATTACACGCTGAGGCAGAGCTGGGCCGACAAGAATCGCATCATCATTGCCGGTCAATCATATGGCGGATTGACGACCATGGCTTTTGGCACACGTAATTTTCCCGGCGTAAAAGGATTGATCAATTTTGCCGGCGGATTGCGCACCAGCGGCGACGATTGCGATTGGCGAACCTCATTGGTTGAAGCATTTGCCAATTATGGCCGCACGACTCATGTGCCCAGCATCTGGTTTTATGGTGAGAACGACAGTTACTTTAATCCGGCACAGGCAAGTCAAATGTATGACGCTTATGTGAATGCCGGCGGCAACGCAAAACTGGTTGCGTTTGGTGCGTTCAAGAAGGATGCGCACAGCATGAGCAGCAGCCGCGATGGTGTAAAAATCTGGTGGCCCGAAGTAGAGATTTTCTTGCAGCAAATCGGCATGCCGACAAAAGAAATTTATTCGCTGCCTGCCGAAATGAAAATGCCAAAAACAGACTTTGCCGCTGTCGATAATATTGATGCAGTTCCGTATTTGGAAAAAAGCGGACGCGATGAATATCGCTCTTTCTTGAGCAAATCATTGCCACGTGCATTCGCCATTTCCGCAACAGGCGCATGGAGCTGGGCAGAAGACGGCGATGACCCTGAACAAAGTGCATTGGCCAATTGCAAAAAAATCAGTCGCGTACCATGTAAATTATATGCGGTGGATAATGATGTTGTATGGCCTAATAAAGGATAGTGAATACACCGGTTATACACCATCAACCCGGCAAAAGAATGGGTTGATGGTTTCGTTATTTTAATTGGCCAAATCCATCGACTAAGGTTTAGTGTGGCGCACCTTTTTGTTGCGCACCTTTAGCTCCTGTATCCGGGCCTTGACGCGCAGTAATTGGTGAGGTCAGTTTCTCCATCGCCGACTTCTGGCGCTGTGTCATTTGTTCTGTTTCTTCTGCAGCTTTACGCTGGACTTCTTTGGCCATATCCTGGACTGTGCGGCTTGCCTCAGGAATATGGTTTTCTGCCGACTTGATGATATCCACTTGTGTATTTGCGGCGATATCGGTCAGATGCTGTTGATATGCGCGAACTTTCTCTGCGTTGGGCTGTGCCTGCCCTGCGATCACCGACAATACTTCCGTAGGATCTTTTGCTGAAAGTACTTGTTGCGTGTTGGAGAGCGCTTCATCGATCAGCGTTTGCGTAACCTGGATATTCAGTTCGTTCACCCTCTGCGCAGCGTTGAAAAATTGCTTGGTCAAATCGGAGTACATCGAGAATTGCGATTGGAAATATGCATTTGCTGCAGGCGAATCTTTTTGGCTGAGACTGAAATTAAACATGGCAAATCCCTATTAATGATGTGTTAAAAAAATTGCGATTTCCCGCAACGCGAGCCTTTTTGACAATGGGTCATTTGGCAAGTTGCATGAGATTTGTCAGTCGCTTGTAATAACCGGATGAGCTACAGACAGCAAATTCCATGCGCGCAAAATAATCCATTTTTCTTTTTCCTTCGTGATGATGAAGGTTAAGTACTCACTCAGAATAAACTGTGAGATGGATGCGGTTGCGGGCGGATGCGGTGCAAGGCGCCCGAGCCGCCGCAGTGAGGGCACTGCAATTGTCGGGCAACGCCGCAACGCGCTGCCCACAACTGCAGACGCTCACAATTTATTCTGAGTGAGTACTTAATTAAAGGCGTCTCATGGTGACACAATGTTGCTAAATTCTGATCGGTTGATTCTCGCTTTTTAGCGAGTGATTGAGCTTTGTCTATATCTGTATCAATTGCAACGGTCATGATGTCATCATGCATGTAATGCACAAATTAAACATATCCGCGCATGCTCGGAATGGTTCATTAAATATCCATGCCTACCGCGCCATCCACTGCTTCTCTCATACAAATTGCTCCGAACAAGATAATTCTTGTCGGCAGCTGGACCGTACGCATGCTGGACGATATGGATCAGCAACTCAATATGATTGTTTTTCCAAACGCAACCAATATTGAAATTGACGGCTCACAATTAACCGGTATCGATAGTATCGGCGTGTGGATATTACAGAAACGTCTGAAGGAATATCGCAACAGAGGTTCACTGATACAACTGCATGCATGGCCACCCTCTTACAAAAAGCTGATGGAAATAGTCAGCGAGCAAGACAATCTCGCACCACCAAAATTGCCTCATCATTCCGTATTGGAACGCATCGGTAAAAAAACCGAATCCGTTTGCAAAGATACGTTCGCATTGCTCAGTTTCATCGGCGTAACTGCAATCACATTTGCACGCATCGCGCTGCATCCGCAACGCTGGCGCTGGCAATCAGCGTTGCATAACATCCAGATTGCCGGTTTCAATGCACTGCCGATCATTGGCCTCACCTCTTTTTTACTGGGGATTGTGATTGCCTATCAAGCTGCGGATCAACTCCGGCATTACGGTGCCAATATTTTTGTGGTCGATCTGGTCGGCTATTCGATGCTGCGCGAATTTGCGCCTTTGATCACCGCCATCATCGTTGCCGGCCGCTCCGGCTCAGCTTATGCGGCACAAATCGGCACCATGGTCGTGACTGAAGAAATCGATGCATTGCGCACCATCGGAATCGAGCCGATCGATTTGCTCGTGATACCAAAAATAATTGCATTGCTGGTCGCGCTTCCTTTACTGATTATTTTTGCCGATGGCATCGGTGTATTCGGCGGCATGGTGATGGCGAATGCGCAGCTTGGCGTTGGCTTCCATGAATTTATGATGCGTTTCAGCAAAGCGGTCAATCTGTCGGATTTTTTGATCGGTGTCGGCAAGGCAGCGGTGTTTGCAATCATCATTGCAGCCATTGGCTGTTTTCAGGGCTTTCGCACCCAAGGCAGTGCCGACAGCGTCGGACATCAAACCACGCGCAGCGTCGTGCAATCGATCTTTATCGTGATCGTGATGGATGCAATCTTCTCGATCATTTTCAGCATCCTGAGGCTCTGACATGCACACCGCAACAACCGACAATGTGATCGAAATACGCAACGTCTGTACCCGTTTCGGAAAGCAAGTCGTGCATGCCAATCTCGATCTCGATATACGGCGCGGCGAGATATTCGCCATCGTCGGCGGCAGCGGGTCGGGCAAATCGACACTGCTGCGCGAAATGATTTTGCTGCATCGTCCTGATGCCGGCTCCATCAAGATTTTCGGCACCGATATCGCCACACTCAATGAAGACGAAGCCAATCAGTTGCGGCAACGCTGGGGCGTGATGTTTCAGAAAGGCGGATTGTTCGGCACGCTCAATGTCCTGGAAAATATCGGATTGCCGTTGCGCGAACATACGCGGCTTGACAACAAGCTGATCGATGAAATCTCGGCATGGAAGCTCTCGCTCAGCGGTCTCGAACCGGAAGCCGGCTTGCGTTATCCACCCGAATTAAGCGGCGGCATGCTCAAGCGTGCTGCGTTGGCGCGTGCACTCGCTCTCGATCCGGAATTGTTATTTCTCGACGAGCCGACTGCCGGGCTTGATCCTGCCAGCGCGGGCGGCATTGATGCATTGGTATGTTCATTGCACAACTTGTATCGTCCCACCATTGTCATGATCACGCATGATCTGGACTTGCTATGGCAAGTGACGCATCGCGTTGCAGTGCTTGGTGAAGGCAAAGTGCTTGCCGTCGGTTCGATGAATGAATTATCCAAACTTGATCATCCGTCGATTCGCGAATATTTCGAAGGCCCGCGCGGCCGCGCAGCGCACGAGCAAGCGCAGGACCGCAACAAGGAAGAACAATGGAAACAAAAGTAAACTATGCGGCGGTCGGGCTCTTTGTGCTGGCATTAGGCGCTATATTTATCGCTGCTGTATTGTGGCTCTCTGTCGGCCTCGGCAAGCAAAAGCACTATCAGCTATACCGTGCCATCGTCGATGAATCGGTGGCAGGCTTGAATATCAATGCACCGGTCAAATATCTGGGCGTCGATGTCGGCAAAGTGCATGACATCACATTGGATCCGGCCAACCCGCAACAAGTGCAATTAGTATTCGCGATTGACAAAGGCACGCCGATCAAGGTAGATACCGAAGCCGTACTCAAGACGCAAGGGCTGACAGGCATTGCGTATGTTGAATTGAGCGGCGGCTCGCCCGATTCACCACCGCTGGCCGCAGCTGCGCCGGATCAAATCCCGGTGATCCGCACCAAGCCGTCTCTAAGCGCCCGGTTGGAGAACGTGCTTAGCGCAGTTCTCGCCAACCTTGATCGCACTGCCGCCAATATCAACGCCATATTGAATGATGAGAATCGCGCAGCATTGGCAAAAATTCTGAAAGATACCTCGTCAGTGATGAGCACACTCGCAGCTCAAAATGAGAATATGAAAAACGGCATCGCCAACGCTGCACGCACTGCAGACAATACTGCCAAAGCGACCAAGCATCTTGATGCACTCGTTAAAAAAATTTCTGCAACGACAGATGCCGTGAGCAATATGGTTAGCGAAGCGACACAGACGAGTAAAAGCGCGAAAAAGACGATCGAGGAAATGGATGCCGGCGTGCACGAGCTGGCGGGCGACACAATCCCGGATATCAATCAATTGCTGTGGGAGTTAAATGCACTATCCAATTCCCTTAAACGGCTGTCGGATCAAACCGAAAAAAATCCAAGCAGCCTGCTACGCGGCCGTCAACCTGTGCCGTACGGACCTGGAGAAAAAAAATCACCATGATCGACATACTCATTCCCAAACAAAGCAGGAAGCTGCCGGTTAAAAAATCATTCGGTTTGCTTTTGTTCAGCACATGTCTGCTAAGCGGATGTTCATTGCTGCTGCCGACCGACGTGACGCAACCCAAACTCTATTCATTGGACGATGCGCAGCCGGTCGCACAACATACACAAACAATGAAGCCCGGTGCACCGACGTTGATCATCGGCACGCCGCGCGCTGCAGCCGGTTTCGACAGTGCGGAAATGGTTTACATGCGTCAGCCGCACAAGCTTGAATATTTCAGGGAGAACCAATGGATCAACGCGCCTGCAGTGATGCTGTCTCCGTTGGTAGCGACCGCACTGGAAAAAAGCGGTGCGTTTGGCGCTGTGGTGCAATCGCCTACCAGCGTGTCGGGCCAATTCCGCCTGGAGCTGGAAGTCATTCGGCTGCAGCAAGAATTCATCAGTGTACCGAGCCGGGAGCATTTCACATTACGCGCGCATCTTCTCAATCCGGCAACACGCCAAGTCGTCGCATGGCGTGAATTTGATGCCAGTGTCCCTGCAGCCAGCGACGATCCGTATGGCGGCGTAATGGCGGCGAACCAGGCAGTCCGCACAGTTATCGCAGAACTGGCGGTATTTTGTGCCGATGCGATTGCTGCTCTCCCGCAAAGTCGGCCTTAGAGCAAAAAGCCCTTGATATGGCAGGAAATACCGTTACGCAAGCCAAAAATCGGGCTATCTTTACAGCGTAATCATGTCATGGCCATCCCATATTTATGGGATATGCCTAAAAGAAATTTTCGGTTATATTAAATTGTCTCCTCCTCCTCTTGCCGTATAAGAGCAGGAATTAGGCCCGCAATGTAACGGCTGCGGGCTTTTTCTTCTTCAAGACCATACTGGAAATACACGATGCCGAACACCACGACCTCAAAAGCAACTGACGCTGCCGCCAGAGTCACCGGAAAACGATATTGCTCGCACCATCAAGGAGAAGCGGCGGTCGACGCCGGCAGCTATGTGCAATGCAATAAATCCAAACGATGGGTCTGCGATCGTTGCCAAGAGAAAAGCAGGATGCGGCAGGCTGAGATCCAGGCAAGCAGAGGACATAGCCAATCGGCTTAAAAGCCTCACATCAAAGCGGCTATACAAAATATTTTATAGCCGCTTATCATGTATCAGTAAGTGCCCCCTCTATCGCATGGATAACATCTATCGATCATGCGATCATGTCCCAGTGTTTTTAGAACTCATTTCATAAATAAGCATATGCGTGAGCGGGATCCGGGCGGCGCATCGCGCCGTTGTGCTGCTAGCAAAGGGGACCACCCTTTGCGTCGCACCACGCCTAGCGCTGCATCCACCCGGACGCCGCTCCCCCACACGCCTATTTATGAAATGAGTTCTAATTACTGATTCTTCTTTATCTGCAGACCTTCCTGTGCCAGAATCATTGGCACTCTCGGATTGATATTTATCAAGCGATAATGATTGATTAACTGCAAGTATGTGCTTAGTGCAATAAACTAAATACTTGGTCGAATGGAGTTTAGTTCATGCACATACCTGCACAAAATGACGAGGGCAGCGAACTCGGTCATCCCACCTACCCATTTTTATGTCCTTGCCCTCACTACCGTCTGATGTAATCCGCTTTGTACTGACGAGCATTCCGTCGGTTCCTCATTTGGAAGCGATGCTGCTGTTACGTCAGGATGCCGGCATCAAATGGGAAGCCAAGGAAGTCGGGCATCGATTGTATATCCCGGAAAAAAAAGCTGAAGCGCTGTTGCATGACTTGACAGAAGCCAGGATATTAGTCTGTGATGACGGCACATCGACTTACCGTTACTTGCCTGCCTCAGCCGAACTTTACGAGTTGATCGATAAACTTGCTGACGTCTATGCAAAGAATATCGTCGAGGTTTCCAACCTGATTCATTCCAAAGCGGACAATCACGTGCAACAATTTGCAGATGCATTCAAGCTGCGAAAGGATTCATGACATGGCCATTTTTATCTATGCGCTTTGCATATTGACTTCCCTTCTTTGCGCTACGCTTCTCTTGCGCAGCTATCGGGAAAACAAGAACAGGCTCTTGCTCTGGAGCGGTTTGTATTTTATCGGCGCCTCGCTCAACAATATGCTTCTACTACTCGACCAGACTATTTTTCTGACGGTCGATCTATTAACCTGGCGTCTTCTGGCGGGACTGGCTGCGGCACTCATTCTTCTGTATGGCTTGGTTTGGGAGGGAAGATAATGCACTCGCTGAATTTTATTTTGATGGGTGCGATCGCAATGGCGAGCGTAACAACGGGGGTATTTTTCCTGCGCTTCTGGAAAATGACGAAAGATCGTTTTTTCCTGTTTTTTGCCGCCTCATTTTTAATTGAAGGAATCAATCGATTTTTCCTCGGCTTCATGGATGATCCAAACGACAATTCTACTATCTACTATGTAATACGGCTCCTTGCATACGGCTTGATCCTGATTGCAATCGTGGACAAAAATCTGCCACGCAAAAAATAAACATGGCTGCTGCGCGTACTGGCAGTTTCAATCAAAATGCATCCGACGGAGAACTAAATGGAAACGCCACCAGATCTCAACCACTTTCCATTGAAGACTTACGAGAAATTGCGCTATGCGGACACTGACCGTCAAGGACACGTCAACAATGCCGTCTTTGCCACCATGCTTGAAACAGGGCGCGTTGAACTTTTCTACAACCGCAACAATCCTCTGGCCAGTGCCAATTGCGCTTTTGTGGTTGCCAGCCTTACGCTGAATTTTCTGTCCGAGATTAATTGGCCGGGACGCGTCGATATCGGCACCAGGGTTGCATCAGTCGGGCGCAGCTCCGTTACCGTTGAACAGGCGCTGTTTCAGGATGGCCGTTGCGTCGCTACGGGACAGACTGTTGTCGTGCAAATGAATGAGGCAACACGGCGCTCTCATCCGCTCGGCGACGATGCCCTCGCCTATCTTTCCGGTTTGATGTCCGCAACCTGATATTTTTGCGCTGCTGGCAGCAGTCTTTACCATTGCCCTGTCAGTTTATCTCTATGCCTATTGGTGATACACTTCACCCTGTTCGGCGAGCATGATCCTTGCTCCAAGCCATTGATTTTCATGAATTTTATTAGAGCGTCTAACAAAATGCGTATGGCAAGGCACGCCGACGCAGACAGTACGAGCCTACGGCAAGGAGAAGTAACGCTGCCAGGCGCATTTTGTTAGATGCTCTTAGATTGAAAATTCATGATTTGCCATTCTAAAGATTCAATCCCGCGTTTTCAGCCGCTTTTTTTGCGGCCGCTTTGAATGCTGAAATGAGCGCTCGCGCCGAAGCAAGACTGATTCGATAGTCGCAACAAGCACATACACGTAAGTAACTCATGCAGAAAAAATTATTTATCAAAACGTTCGGCTGCCAGATGAACGAGTACGACTCGGACAAAATGGCCGATGTACTGAACGCGTCCGATGGCATCGTCAAAGCCGATACCGTGGAAGACGCGGATATCGTATTGCTGAACACCTGTTCCGTGCGCGAAAAGGCGCAGGAAAAAGTATTCTCCGATCTCGGCCGTCTGCGCGAGCTGAAGTTATTGAAACCCGATATGGTGATTGGCGTCGGCGGCTGTGTCGCCTCGCAAGAGGGTGAAGCAATCATCAAGCGCGCACCATACGTCGACGTGGTATTCGGCCCGCAAACCTTGCATCGCTTGCCGGAGTTATTGAACCAACGGCGCACCAGCGGCCGTTCGCAAGTCGATATCAGCTTTCCGGAAATTGAAAAATTCGACCATCTGCCGCCTGCCAAAGTCGAAGGCGCAACGGCGTTTGTGTCGATCATGGAAGGCTGCAGCAAATATTGCAGCTATTGCGTGGTTCCCTATACACGCGGCGAAGAAGTATCGCGCCGCTTTGAAGATGTGCTGACCGAAGTGTCCGGCCTGGCTGCGCAAGGCGTGAAGGAAATCACACTGCTCGGGCAAAACGTCAATGCCTATCGCGGTGAAATGGCCGATGGCGACATCGCCGATTTTGCATTGCTGATCGAATACGTCGCTGAAATCGATGGCATCGAACGCATCCGCTTTGTCACCAGCCATCCGAAGGAATTCACCCAGCGCTTGATCGATGCCTATGCAAAAGTACCCAAGCTGGTCAATCATTTGTACCTGCCGGCACAGCATGGCTCCGACCGCATCCTGATGGCGATGAAGCGCGGCTACACATCGCTCGAATACAAATCGATCATCCGCCGCTTACGCGAAGTACGCCCGGATATCGCAATCTCGTCCGACTTCATCGTCGGCTTCCCCGGCGAAACCGATGCCGATTTTGAAGCGCTGATGAAACTGATCGACGACATCGGTTACGACAACAGCTTCAGTTTCGTATTCAGTCCGCGTCCCGGCACACCTGCGGCGAATCTGGAAGACGACACGCCCTATGAAGTCAAACTCAAACGCCTGCAGCGCCTGCAAGCAGTGATCATTGAAAACACCAAACGCTACAGCGAAGAAATGGTCGGCACGGTGCAGCGTATCCTGGTCGAAGGCCCATCAAAAAAAGATGCGAACGAATTGCAGGGACGCTCGGAAAATAACCGTGTCGTCAACTTTGACGGCGGGCCGAATGGCGCGCGTCTTGTCGGGCAATTAGTCGATGTAAAGATCACGCGCAGTTATGCCTATTCGCTGCGCGGTGAATTGATTATCAAGCAGTGAACATTAAGAATAGAATCGATTGAAAACAAAATCTCCCGCCCAGCCGCATTACTTCATTCCCGAACCGCTTGATAACAGGCGCCTGGCGCATTTGTGCGGGCCGATGGATGAGAATCTGCGGCAGATTTCCGCTGCGCTTGACGTCACCATTTTTCGCCGCGGCGAAAAATTCATTGTCAATGGCAGCAATGCTGAACGCGCGGTGGAGATTCTCGAGCAGTTTTATGCAGTTGCAAACAAGGTCGTCCCCGTCGACGACATTCAGCTTGCATTGGTCGAACAACGCTCCGGGCTGACCCACATCGAAACAGCGTCGGCTAATAGCGCGCCTAAGCGTAAAACGGCAACGCCAGAAACCGACACGGCAGAAAGCCCAATCCTCAAAACGCGACGCAGCGATTTACGCGGCCGCACACCCCATCAGATCGGCTACCTGAAAGCGATCCTGGAACACGACATCACCTTCGGCGTCGGCCCGGCCGGCACCGGAAAAACGTATCTGGCAGTCGCATGCGCAGTCGATGCGCTGGAACGCGATGTCGTCAAACGCATCGTACTCACACGCCCTGCTGTCGAAGCCGGCGAGCGTCTCGGCTTCCTGCCGGGCGATCTGGCGCAAAAAGTCGATCCATATCTGCGTCCTTTATATGACGCGTTGTACGATTTGCTCGGCTTCGATCGCACGCAAAAAATGTTTGAAAAGCAGGCAATCGAAATCGCACCGCTCGCCTACATGCGCGGCCGCACATTGAATCACGCTTTTGTGATTCTCGATGAAGCGCAAAACACCACACCAGAGCAGATGAAGATGTTCTTGACACGCATCGGCTTCGGCAGCAAAGCTGTGGTGACTGGCGACGTGACACAAATCGATTTGCAGCGCTCGCAAAAAAGCGGCCTGATCGATGCCATCGGTGTATTGAAAGACGTACGCGGCATCGCCTTCACGCATTTCACCAGTGTCGATGTGGTGCGGCATCCATTGGTTGCCCGTATTGTTGACGCGTACGAAGAATCGAATAATCCAACTTTGGCAAAAAAACCAGCCGCCAGAAAAAATGCCGTCAAAAAATAAACTGTCTTTGTCGGTGCAATATCCGGACCCACGTCTGCAAGAAGTAGCTACGCGCGTGAAAGTGCGACGTTGGATTAACACAGTTTTATTTGCGCCTGCAGAATTCACCGTTCGTTTTGTCAACGCCGAAGAAGGCCGCACACTCAACCGCGATTACCGCAACAAGGATTATGCAACCAATGTGTTGACGTTTGCTTATACGGAAGACGAAGATAATGAAGTCACGCAGGCTGACATTATCCTGTGCACGGATGTGCTGCAAAAGGAAGCTACCGAGCAAAAGAAAACCATCGAAGAACATACAGCCCATCTCGTGATTCATGGCGTCCTGCATGCTCAAGGCTACGATCACGAGAATGATGAAGAAGCGAGTGAGATGGAAGAGATCGAGATTGAAGCATTATCCAAGTTGGGATTCAATAATCCTTACTTGGATAAGCTGTAAGTTGATTGAGCTGGATGTGTCTGATCGTGAATGCGCGGCGCACTCTTAAAATTAGTGCGTATCGTCGTTATATAGTTCAGCATTAGTGACCATCGCCGCCAAAATTGTTGATGCAAGCCTCAGCAATTATTTACATTGCATTATTTTCCAGCCTTGACTAGTTTGAATAAAGTTGCACTTGTCGGTGAGATTCTTGGTTTCATACCGCGTCTTCATATATGCATTGAAATAGCTGGAGTCGTACAGCACTTGAATGTTCGCCACGCCTTGCTCAAATATCGAAAATTTAGTGCAACCAAGTACATTGAGCTCCACTTTCTTTTCGCCGCCTTTCCTGTTCAAGACTTCGGCTTTGGCCAGGCCGCACGCCTCTTCCTCCGACAATTTTTTATTTGCTGCATATGCCGTTGTCGTCATTCCTGTAAAACTGAAGATGAATAGCATTCCGGTAAAGGCGAGGTAAGTAATAGCTTTCAACATTTAGACAATCTCCGATTTCAACTACATTCAACGCAAAAATCAATCTCAAATAAACTTTGTTTGAAAAATGGAATCCGATGGTATATCGGTTTTCCTGGCCTGCACATCCCATAAATATGGGATGCAATGGCGCTATCGGTCAGATGATTGGATTTCAGCGGATCGTACTCAGAAAGAAGCAAGTATGCGGTTGACACGCAGTATACTGTTTCTTTTTACGGCTGTTGCCATACTTTGAAAGATCTTTTTTATGAGCGCGCTCCCTCCATGCCCAAAATGCCATTCTGAATTTACCTACGAAGATGGCGGTCTTTACATTTGCCCTGAATGCGCGCATGAGTGGCCTGTGCACGCAACTGCGGAGCAGGCTGTAGACAGCAAGGTCTACCGCGACTCAGCCGGCAATGTATTGCAGGATGGCGATACCGTAACCGTAATCAAGGATTTGAAATTGAAAGGATCCGGAGGTACTGTCAAAATGGGCACCAAGGTCAAGAATATCCGCCTGGTTGATAGCGATCATGATATTGACTGCAAGATTGATGGCTTTGGCGCGATGAGTCTGAAATCGGAATTCGTCAAGAAAGTGTAATTACTGCGCACTACAGTAGCTTATCTCCACTGTCATCCCTATGCCGCAACCGTCCCTCTTTCCAATTCGCGAAGAATGCCCTCCCGGCACCTGCATATGCGAACGGGATCGCTTGCTGAATGATCCTGCCGGCGATATTCGCATACTGCGATTGACCAAGTGGGAAGAGAAAAAATTGATCGCGCACATCGAAAAGATTTCAAGCTATGACGGTTTGAAGCGCATGGGAGAAAACCTGCAAGCGCAATTGGGAATCGCCCTTGACATCAAGCCAGGTCTGAATGAAGTGCGGACAGTGCGCGGGTTGCATATTCATCTGACCGAGTGCGCCGGACTTTGCAAGAAAACACGGCAATCGATTCCCGCAGCAATTCGCAAATGTCTTGAAAAGAATCCGGAGATTGTCTACGCGATCCTTGACGCGCACGACTTGCTTGGCGACGGCTAATCCTGCCTTAGCCAGGTCTGCGTACGTCCGAAAAGTGAAATGCCAATGTATCCGCGCACTTCCAGTTTTGCACCACCGTCGATCAGGCGTATCGTACATTTGTAGGTTTCACCCTCATCCGGATCGAGTATCGTGCCACCTGTGAATTCCTCGCCTTTGCGGCGCAAGCCTGTCAGAATTTTCATGCCGATTATCGGTTTGTCTTTCAACTCGCCCTTGCATTGATCGCATACAGGGTTCGAGGTTGGTGCGGGTGGCGAGAAAATCGTTTCGACCTTTCCCTGAAACTCTCCATTTACCTCGATGATGCGTACCAGACTTTCCGCTTCGCCTTTTTTATCGCTTAGTGTCTTCCACAATCCGGCCGGAGATTGCGTCTGTGAATAAGCTACTCCAGAAGCAAATAAAATCAGCAAGCTGATCATCCTAGAAACGGCAGTTGGACAGGTGCGAGTGTGCATTTTTCCGGCTTTCTGGCTAGGCGAGACGAGGACGCGGATTGCATTCCGCTACGAGGAACAACGACGCCAGAGAGCTGGAAAAGTGTGCAATCGCGCCGGTAGCGCTCTCACCTAATTGGTGAGCATTATCAAACGAAAGAAAGTTAATGCTCATGCCGCTTTCCAGATAAATGTAAGCGGTCAACTGCCGTTTCTAGGATCATATGTTTTAACAAGCTTGCCTCACTTGTGTTTGCTCCACGTTAGAAGCACTGCCGTTAATGGAAAATATCCGATGAGCGAATTCATGTGTTCCTCTTTGCTTGAGCTCTTGCATCAGCTGCTGGATTTCAAACATCGCCTGCTCACCTGAAACGGTCGGTTCGACAAAAACAATCGCTGCCATCCCGAATGTGATATCCCAGCCACGCACCATCAACAAATTTTCCAGATCCTTGCGCAACAAATGCAATTTTGATTCAATGATGTCGGAAGAACGCGTCGGCAAGATCATCGTAAATTCATCACCGCCCGTTCGCGCAATGATATCGGTGCTGCGGAAACGATTGCCCAGCTCTTCTGCGATAGCAGCAAGCAGCAAGTCACCAACACTGTACCCTCGTTTTTCATTGAAGCGATTGAAGTTATCCAGATCAATCATTGCCACGGTAAGCGTGTTCTCCTGCCGGCTGCAGCGTTTAATCTCGTTTTCAAGGCCTTCCAGGAGGGAATCTCGATTGGCCAGCTTGGTCAAAAAATCACTGCGCGACAGAATGATTTCCATCTCCAGCGCCAACCGAAGTTTGGCAATAATCCAGATTAATACAATACAAAATGCCAGATTCAGAACAAGATCGACTGCGAGATAATAATGATTGGGGTAATCGTGGGTGCCAGTCAAACCGATCAATAGTTGCAAGATCGTGGCAAACACCGCATACGCCAGCGCAGACATGCGCCCTATTCGCCAGTCCACTAAAAAACACGGAAAGGTGTACCAGGGCGACAGAGTCAATTCCACGTGGCTGAAATAATCTGCAATCGCGACGATCACAAGCATCAACGTCGACAGAAAAAAAGTCCGGCCGATCGTGAGCCGATTAATCCAGTTAAATAAAAACCTTCCTGAATCAATCCGGTGCCACATATTGAAGAATGCTTTTTTGTTGAACATTTTGGTCAATCGTGCCTGATATTGACTACAACTAATTTCATTTAAATATTGCCATTCCAGTATAGCGGCAAGTTGCAGTATGGACATCTGGCCTGTGCAGTTGCGCCCACATTTGTAACACTTTGTCGCTTTTGAAGCGGATAACTATCGCCCTGTTATGGTGAATGGTTGTTTGCATGCAATATTGCGACGCAATATATGAATGCAACGACTATAGAGAAGGAAGCATAAAAACGCATCGACAACTTCTTGTCGAATGAGACTTTTCGTGTATCCTATTAACCCTCGAAACAACGTCGTCGCAACAACGGCTTTCAGCCATATGCCAGATCACCCTAGTAACGTCAAATCTTTTGACGTTAAACCCCACAGGTCATTGTTTGAACGACTGACCGCACTGATTTCCCCTGAACCAGAAAACCGCAGCGAGCTGCTCGACATTCTGCAAGACGCACATGAGCGCAACCTGATCGACGCCGATGCGCTGTCGATGATCGAAGGCGTGTTTCAGGTGTCCGATTTATCTGCACGCGACATCATGATTCCCCGTTCGCAAATGGATATGGTGGATCTCAACAAGCCGATTGAAGAATGGCTGCCGATGGTACTGAAGACAGCGCACTCGCGCTTTCCTGCAGTCGAAGGAGATCGAGACAAAGTCGTCGGTATTTTGCTGGCCAAAGATTTGCTGCGTTACTACGCGGAAGAATCGTTCGATGTGCGCGACATGCTGCGGCCTGCAGTATTTATTCCCGAATCGAAACGCTTGAATGTGTTGTTGCGCGACTTCCGTGCCAATCGCAATCATATGGCCATCGTGGTTGATGAATACGGCGGTGTCGCCGGCTTGATCACCATTGAAGATGTACTGGAACAAATTGTCGGCGATATCGAGGACGAATATGACTTTGACGAGGAAGAAGACAATATTCTTGCCGTCAAGGACGGTGCCGTCGGCTCGCGTTGGCGCGTCAAGGCGCTCACTGAAATTTCGCAATTCAATGAAGCGCTCGGCGCCCATTTTTCGGATGAAGATGTCGACACGATCGGCGGCCTGGTCGCCAATCATCTGAGCCGCGTACCGCACAAGGGCGATGTATTCGATATCGACCATTTGCGCTTTGAGGTGCTGCGTGCCGATGCACGGCAAGTGCATGTGCTGCTGGTTGAAAAGCTGCCGAAAATTCTGGACGAAGAAGACGATCGATAGCCTGACAGTCTTCATAAACGTACCAAGTACTCAGAATGACTTTCGTTGTTACAGAATCCTGTATTCAGTGCAAATACACTGTTTGCGTTGATGTTTGTCCGATGGAATGTTTTCTGGAAGGCCCGAATTTTTTGGTTATCAATCCGGAAGAATGCATCGATTGTTCCATGTGCGTACCGGAATGTCCTGTCGGTGCAATCGTTGGTGATAAAGAGATCACTGAAGAGCAACGGCACTTTATAGAAATTAATGCCGATCTTTCGAAACATCCGGATTGGAAGCCGATTACAAAATCAACTTCTGCGCTACCTGATCATGCACAATGGTCCGAAGTAAAAAATAAATTACATTTGCTGGATAGTACCTGATGAACGAACAAAACTTTTGCATGAATCATTGTGCACATTCGAATAAACTGATTTCATTCAATAACAATGCGATATCGCGCCAGCCAAATCCACAATAAATCCACGTGAATAAACGTCTCTTGCCTAACTCCATCAAATCTTTAATCGTTGCACTGATTGCAGGAGCGATCACAGAACTGGCATTTGCGCCTTTCAGTTTGTGGCCGATTCAGATTGCGACACTCGCCTTTTTCTTTTGGTTGCTGCTGCGCGAATCCTCGATCAAACGTAGTGCATTGATTGGATGGGCTTACGGCTTTGGCTGGTCGGTATGCGGCGTCTATTGGTTATTCGTCAGCATGCACCGGTATGGCGGCATGTCTTCAGTGCTGGCGGCCATCGCAGTCGGATTGATGGGGTTAGTACTTGGTGTCTTTGCCGCGCTGGCAGTGAGTGCGGCCATGTGGTTGCGGCAACGATGGAACGCTTCATCGACAGTAATGTTGCTGCTGATTTTCCCGGCAACCTGGACACTGGCCGAATGGGTGCGCGACTGGATTTTTACCGGCTTGCCGTGGACCAGTTCCGGCTATGCGCTCAGCATCAGTCCGCTGGCCGGTTTTGCGCCAATTGTCGGCGTCTTTGGATTGACTTTGCTATCGTCTCTGATTGCCGGCAGTCTGGTGCTGGCGCCGACAAAAAAATGGGCGCTCGGTATCAGCGTGTTGTTGCTCGTAGCCGGTTTCGGTCTGGAAAAAATCGATTGGACCAAGCCGCAAGGGCAACCGATTTCGGTGCGGCTGTTGCAAGGCAATGTGTCATTAGACACCAAGTTTGAACCCGAACATATCAGTTCATCACTTCTGCTGTATTACGAGATGATCCGCGCCAAGCCGGCCGATCTGATCGCAACACCGGAAACTGCGCTGCCGGTATTGTCGCAACAATTACCTCCCGATTATCTGCTGAACTTGAATGATTTTGCCACACAGACGCACAGCTATTTATTGATTGGCATCCCGCTCAGCTCGAACCCGACGCAATATGCGAACAGTGTGATCGGCATTGCTCCGCAACCGGCTAAAACTGACGCCAAATCTACTCCCTATCAATATCGCTACGACAAACATCATCTGGTACCGTTCGGCGAATTCATCCCGTTCGGCTTTCGCTGGTTTGTCAATTTGATGCGCATACCGCTCGGCGATTTCACGCCCGGCCCACTCGTACAAGCGCCATTCGCGGTGAAGGATCAATGGGTCTTGCCGAACATCTGCTATGAAGATTTATTCGGTGAAGAAATTGCAGGACAATTGGCGGCAGCGCATTCTGCCAACCAACCGATGGCGACAATATTATTGAATGTGTCGAATATTGCCTGGTTCGGCGATACCACCGCATTGCCGCAGCATTTGCAAATTTCACAAATGCGCGCGATAGAAACCGGCCGCCCGATGCTGCGCTCCACCAACACCGGCACCACTGCCGTGATCGATCCCAAGGGACAAATTCTTCAGCAGTTGCCGCATTACGCAACCGGCGCACTGGATGCGTTGGTGCAAGGCTATCAAGGTATGACGCCATACATTATGTTCGGCAATACCCTGGTTGTTGGGCTGACCCTGGTGATGCTTGCTGTGGGATGGCTGTTATCACGCAAAAAAATAAATTAAAGATATACCGTCAGCGCATCACAAAACATTCATCAGCTGCATCCGCCAGGTTTGCGCCTGGCCACGCATGAGTTCTTCCGACACAGCGGAATGGGCATCCGAATAATCGCCATACAGCATGCCCAGATATTGGCCATCGCGCACCAACGACATGATCAGAAACGAGCTTGCCCCCACCTGCTCCCGATACCAATCAGGAATGTACTTTGCATACGATGGAGCATCGATATCCGCGACATATAAATCCACTTTTTTTGCCATGAGCAAACGAAAGATATCGGGCTGCGCACCCTGGCAACGAAACCTGGCGACCGTCTGATTTGCATTTCGCCCGACACCGGCAATGGCTACCAAACCTGACGCTCCATTCGGCAAACAAAGCAAGGTAAGATCAAAACCAAATGCATCATGCACTTGCCGAATCACTTGCTGCACCACTTCGACCGGCTTCTTGCCATCACCTTTGGCGTCGCCTTTAAGCAGGCTATCGTTCGAAGACAGGACATCCATCACTCGCTCAGACGCTTTGCGTAAGCGGCTGCGTGCTTGCTCGATATCGCAAGGGAATGCCAATTCTGCGAGCAGTGTTCCCGTTTCTTCCAATGCCTTTTCAATCCATTCGTGTGTTTCATCTTCCTTGAGTTGAAGAGCTTGGCGGAAAAACGCGATGCTCTGATTGATTTCGATTTTTTCTGCACTCTCTGGTGAACGAAACATCGCATCCGTCACGCAGCGCGAAAACAATGCACACATTTGGTGCCAGCCGACTGCATTGGACGCAGCGCGCGGCGGCACCTTCCCTGCTTTTGCAGCAAGGCTTTGTTGCAATACGTCCGGCAAATTCCAATGTTCGGCAATCCTGGTGCCGATATCGTCGAAGCGTATGCCAAGCACTTGAGCAACTGCTGCTTCTTCAGTCAGATTCTTTTCCGCTGCAAATGTGTGGCTGCGTTCGATATCTTCATAGAGATGATACGTCGCCATCATGCGGCCCAGATTCTGCATCAGTCCGCACACCTGTGCCTCCTGCGAGTTATAGCGAGATCCATTGTGCCGTGTAATTGAAGCCGCCAATGTCCCGCAAAAATAAGCGGCAACTATTTCCGCATGCAGTTGACTGGATTGAGGTTTGTTAGATAAGGAATCAAGCAATGCCAGTGACAGCGCCACTGATCTCACCGTATTAAATCCCAGAATGGCAATTGCCTGATCGATGGTGGACACATTTCGCGTGCCTCGACTGCTGCCATTGGCCAAGCGCAGCAACCTGCTGGTCAGCGCAGCGTCGCGCAGGATGAGCGAAGTGAGATTACGGGGACCGCCATCATCGTCGTCATCGAGGGAACTGATGACCTGCACGGAAGCACCCAAGCCGGCAAAACCCGGCTCGCTATCCATGCGTTTAATCAGTTTGGCGATGGCAGATTCGTCAGAAGATTCCATGGTTTTGCACGCATTTACAGTGAAAAAATGACCATCTGATTCGTATTCTAGTGAGCTTTCCGCCGATCGTCATGAATTATTCCGACTTTGTAGCGTATTCTGCGAATTTCCAATATCCGCCTTTACCATGCGACTAACCTGCATGGCAGTCTTAAAAAACGTTAAAATTCATGGTTTTAGCAATTCATCTGACCCCATCCCTCTTTTCAAGAGGGATAAGTGGAAAACCAACATGCTCACATTTCAACAAGTCATCCTTAAACTGCAGGAATATTGGGACGCGCAAGGTTGCGCATTGCTGCAACCATACGATATGGAAGTCGGCGCAGGCACATCGCATACCGCCACTTTCTTACGCGCAATCGGACCGGAGCCTTGGCGCGCCGCGTATGTGCAACCGTCGCGCCGCCCGAAAGACGGCCGCTACGGCGAGAACCCGAATCGCATGCAGCACTACTATCAATATCAAGTAGTGTTGAAACCCGCGCCGGAAAATATTCTCGACCTGTATCTCGGCTCGCTGGAAGCCCTTGGTTTGAACCTGAAGCAAAACGATGTGCGCTTCGTCGAGGACGATTGGGAAAACCCGACGCTCGGCGCGTGGGGACTCGGTTGGGAAGTATGGCTGAATGGCATGGAAGTCACGCAGTTCACTTACTTCCAGCAAGTCGGCGGGCTCGATTGCAAACCGGTGCTGGGCGAAATCACTTACGGTATCGAGCGCCTCGCGATGTATCTGCAAGGCGTGGAAAATGTGTATGACCTGGTGTGGACCGAATGGGAAGAACACGGCATCACCAAGCGCCTGACCTACGGCGACGTGTTCCATCAAAACGAAGTCGAACAATCGACTTACAACTTTGAATATTCGAACACCGAATTCCTGTTCTCGCTGTTCGGCAATTACGAAGCGGAAGCCAAGCGTTTGCTGGAAATTCCATTGGCGTTGCCCGCTTACGAAATGATCTTGAAAGCGGCACACACATTCAACTTGCTCGATGCGCGCGGCGCCATTTCGGTAACGGAACGCGCGGCGTATATCGGCCGCATTCGCAACTTGTCGCGCGCGGTCGCGCAAGCATATTTTGACTCGCGTGAAAAGCTCGGCTTTCCGATTTGCGGCGATGCCCGTCAAGCGGCCTAAAATATCAAACAGTAGAAGAACATGAATCAAACACTATTAATCGAACTGCTTACCGAAGAACTGCCGCCGAAGGCGCTTGCCAAATTGGGCGAGGCTTTTGCAAATGGTATTTTCAATGGCTTGCAAACACGCGGCTTCTTGACTGACAATTCAGTCGCAACTGCCTATGCGACACCACGCCGCCTCGCTGTGTCGATCACGCAAGTGCGCACCAGCTCGCCCGACAAATCGATACGCGAAAAAGTATTGCCTGTCAGTGTCGCGTTGGACGCCAGCGGCAATCCAAGCGCACCATTGATCAAAAAGCTTGCTGCACTCGCAGCGACCAGCAAGACTGCAGAAATCAAAGTCTCCGATCTGGAACGTGCAGTTGATGGCAAGGCGGATAGTTTTTTCTACACCTACACTGCAGCAGGCTCCGCATTACATAGCGGCTTGCAAATTGCGCTTGAAGAAACCATCGCAAAATTGCCGATCCCCAAAGTGATGAGTTATCAGCGTCCTGATGGTTCAACCGTGCAATTCGTGCGCCCGGTGCACAAGCTGACCGCATTACATGGTTCCGAAGTTGTGCCGATCGCGATCCTCGGTTTGGCTGCTGGCAGAACCACACTCGGTCACCGCTTCCTGTCTCAAGGCGAATTGTCGGTGAAAGATGCCGAGTCTTATTCCACATTGCTGGAGTCGCAAGGCAAGGTCATTGCTTCCATTAGCGCACGCAAGGAAAAAATCCGTGCTGCGCTGCTCGACAAGGCTGGCGACGACATCACGTTGCTACCGGAAACACTGCTCGACGAAGTCACCGCACTGGTCGAATGGCCTGTTGTGTATGAATGCAATTTCGAACAGGAATTCCTGTCTGTGCCTCAGGAATGTTTGATCCTGACCATGCAGACCAACCAGAAATATTTTGCGTTGACCGACAAGAGCGGTCGTCTGCGTTCACGCTTCCTGATTGTGTCCAATCTCGAAACTGCCGATCCGCAACATATTATTGGCGGCAACGAGCGTGTGGTACGCCCCCGTTTATCGGATGCGAAATTTTTCTTCGAGCAAGACAAGAAAAAGAAACTGGCCGACCGTATTCCCGGCCTTGCCAACGTCGTATATCACAACAAGCTGGGCACACAAGCGCAACGTACCGAGCGCGTTAAAGCACTAGCCGGAAAAATTGCGAAATCATTAGGTGCGGATGGTGCGCTTGCTGAACGTGGTGCTTTACTCGCCAAGACTGACTTGCTGACTGATATGGTAGGTGAATTCCCTGAATTGCAAGGCATCATGGGAACTTACTATGCGCGCCACGACCATGAGCATGACGAAGTCGCACTGGCAATTTCAGAACATTACCAACCACGCTTTGCCGGCGACGCTTTACCTTCAACGCAAACCGGCACTGCAGTCGCCTTGGCCGACAAACTGGAAACACTGGTCGGCATCTGGGGCATAGGCCTGCAACCGACCGGCGATAAAGACCCGTTTGCATTGCGCCGCCATGCATTGGGCATTTTGCGCATGCTGATTGAAAAGCGCTTGCCGTTATCGATAGGCAAGTTACTCTCCGATACCGCGCAACTGTTTGCAGGCAACGCACAGTTCAAGGATCCAAGCGCCGATGCATTGACATTCCTGTTCGACCGCCTGCGCGGCTTGCTGCGTGAACGCGGATTTACACAGAATGAAGTGGAAGCAGTCGTCGCGCAAAATCCGGATACATTGGATAACATCATCGAACGCTTGAACGCAGTCAAGGCATTTGCTGCACTGCCGGAAGCGGAATCGTTGGCCGCCGCCAACAAGCGCATTACTAATATCCTGAAAAAATCCGAAGGCGCTGCCGGAGCCATCCAATCTGCATTATTGAAGGAAGCGGCTGAAGAAGGTTTATACTCTGCAATGACCAAGCTGAAACCGCAAGTTGACGCAGCTTTTGCCAAAGGCGATTTCACCGGCACGCTGCAAGCCTTGGCGCATTTACGCAACAACGTCGATGCGTTCTTTAATGACGTGATGGTAATGGCGGAAGATCAGCAGTTACGTAATAATCGACTTGCATTATTGTCGAACTTGCATAGCATGATGAATCGAGTGGCTGATATTTCGAAGCTGGCGGCATAAGTGAAAAATGGCAAGCCACGAAAAGTATAAAAATTTGAGACGACGCTGAACTGATGAAACTGATTATTCTTGACCGCGATGGCGTGATCAACCACGACTCTGATGCGTTTATCAAATCGCCGGATGAATGGATTCCGATTGAAGGATCATTGGAAGCCATTGCGCGCCTGAATCAAGCCGGTTATCGCGTCGTCGTCTCAACCAATCAGTCCGGCATCGCGCGCGGCTTGTTCGATATCGTGACACTCAACGCAATCCATCAAAAAATGCACAAGGAAGCGCAAAGGGTCGGCGCCGATATTGCAGCTGTCTTTTTTTGCCCACATGCAGCCGACGATAATTGCGATTGCCGCAAGCCAAAACCAGGCATGCTGCATGACATCGCTGCGCGATTCGAAATCAGTTTAAAAGGTGTGCCGGTCGTCGGCGACTCGCTGCGCGATTTGCAATCCGGCTATGTGACCGGATGTGTGCCGCACCTTGTATTGACAGGCAAAGGGATGAAGACGCGCGACAAAGGCGGCTTGCCGCCCGGCACGGTGGTCTATCCGAACCTTGCTGCAATGGTCGATCAATTTTTAAAATCACCTGCTCCTCCCGTGGCAGAGACTTCCAACACTTAATCAGCACTCCCTTATTTCTGGAGATGTAATGCACCGCACTACCATGTTTCTGCGTTCTCTTTTGCTGGCCTTTTTAATCGGTCTCGCAACATTCATTTGGGCGCCGCTATGCTTTTTATCCGCGCCTTTCCCGTACAACAAACGCTATTTCTGGACCTCGCGCTGGAATATGTTTGTGATCTGGGCTGCGAAAGTGGTGTGCGGTATTCGTTATGAAGTGCGCGGAACGGAGAACTTGCCCGATGGCCCGGCGATTCTGTTATCCAAACATCAGTCTGTCTGGGAAACAATCTTTTACCTTTACTACATGCCAAGACCATTAGTATATGTATTCAAAAAAGAGATTCTATACATTCCGTTTTTTGGGTGGGGCATGGCACTGTTACGCATGATTCCAATTGATCGCAGCAAAGGCAAAGATGCTTTCGCGCAAATTGCCGAACAAGGCAAAAAGCGTTTGGCCGGCGGTCAATGGGTCATCATGTTCCCGGAAGGCACACGCATTCCGGTTGGACAAAGAGGTAAGTACAAAGGCGGCGGCGCACGTCTTGCGGTAGAAACCAACACTCCAGTCGTGCCGATCGCAATGAATTCGGGAGAGCACTGGCCCAAGAATTCATTCATTAAAAAACCGGGCACCATCATTGTATCGATCGGCAAACCGATTTCGCCAAACGGATTATCTGCAATTGAATTGATGCAACAAGTTGAAAATTGGATAGAATCTGAAATGCGCGTGATTTCACCCGCAGCTTATTAAACTTTTGACACCATACTCAATTGAAGCTACTTCGCCAGAGTTCGCCTGATCCACACCAGCTTGCACTGCAGCTAGACTTCTTTTCTCCCGACGCTTCGTCGTCGACGATTGACCATCCAGCGCCTACGCATCAAACAGGCACGACTCTACTGACGTTCAGCGCACAGCCGTTGCCCGATGCACCGACGATCACACCCAAAGGCAAGCGTCGTATCCAAGTCGGCAATCATGAATTGGATTACACGTTGGTACGTTCGAAGCGCCGCTCAATCGGTTTCCTGATTGGTGATGACGGTTTGCGACTGACCGCGCCCAAGTGGGTCACCATCGCCGAAATTGAAAGCGCGATCCGCGAAAAACAACGCTGGATTTTTGCAAAACTCAACGAGCGCCGCGAGCGTTCAGCGCGCCGCCTGCAACCGCAAATGCAATGGTGCGACGGCGCAACACTGCCTTACCTCGGCGCCGACATCACGTTGCGTATCCGCGCCACTCAATCAGCCGGTATCGCGTTCGATGCAGAACTGCGCGTGTTGACCGTTTGCCTGCCCGCTGACGCATCCGAGCAACAATTGAAAGACCGTGTGCAAGGCTGGCTGCAAGTCGAAGCGAAGCGTTTGTTTGCAGAACGCTTGCCGGTCTATGCAGAAAAACTGCAAGTCAGTTATCAATCATTCGCGCTGTCTTCCGCCACTACGCAATGGGGTTCTTGTACTGCCGACGGCAAGATCCGCCTCAATTGGCGCCTGATTCATTTCACATTGCCATTGATTGATTATGTGATTGCGCATGAGCTTGCTCATCTGCGCGAGATGAACCACAGTCCAAAATTCTGGGCGACTGTGCAATCGGTCTTCCCGGAATTCCTCGAAGCAAAAAAAGCCTTGCGTGATCACGCACCGGAAACGCTGCCGATTTTCTGATTCTCAACGCAAGAAGAAGCAGGGTGCGCGGTGCACCCTGCTTCTACTCCTTCCCGCTCTTCAGATTTTTTCGCGATATACTGGGATCCGTTTTTTCCGGAGATCCCCATGCGCATTCTTCACACCATGCTGCGAGTCGGCAACCTGCAACGTTCGATTGATTTTTATACCAAGGTTCTCGGCATGAAATTGCTGCGCACCACAGATAGGCCGGAGCAGCAATATACGTTGGCATTTGTCGGTTATGGCAACAATCCGGATCATGCCGAGTTGGAACTGACATACAACTACGGCGTCGACCATTACGAACTCGGCACCGCGTTTGGTCATATCGCGATCGGAGTTGAAAACGCCGCACAAACTTGCGCCGCAGTCAAAGCACAAGGCGGCAATGTGACACGTGAAGCCGGTCCGGTCAAAGGCGGCACTTCGGTGATTGCTTTTGTGCAGGATCCGAATGGCTACAAAATTGAATTGATTGAACGCGGATAAATAAAGAACAGCAATGCAAGAAGGAGTTTTATAGACTGCCTGCGAACAAAAATCGCTCTTCCAATTAATTGTCAAAGCGCGGTTACGGACAGCTGTGTTTTGTGCGGCACTTATCAGCTTGTCCACGGTCAGACAACGACCCAACTTTTTTGTTATCAATGGAAAGGAATGCCATGCCGACTACCTTGGTAAGTGTCTACGACCGTTTCCCAGCCGCCGACAATGCACGCAATGAATTGCTCGCCGCCGGTTTCGACAACGACTCGATCCATCTGACCGCGCAAGAAGACGAAGCCGGCGCGATGAAAAGTAATTTTACCGTCGGCAATCCCGATCGCAACATCCGCGATAAGCGTGACAAGTTTGGCCCCGACAAGGATAATCAAACCTATGCGCGCGGTTATGCCAATCCTCGACAACACGCCGAAATTCTGCTGACCGTCGATGCCGAAGATGAACAGCAAAGCAAAAAAGCTACCGACATCCTGCATCGCTACGGCGCCATTCGGATTCAGCAGAACATCCATTGAGTACGCATCGTTTTGCACACAATGCTTCGCGTAGGCATCATCTCCGATACCCATAATCTGTTGCGCCGCGCAGCCAAAGAATTTCTGCGTGGCTGCGATCACATCATTCACGGCGGCGATATCACCGAGTCGAGCATCCTCGAAGAACTCGCGACACTGGCGCCCGTCACGGCAGTTCGCGGGAACAACGACCGGCATATCTGGGCAGATGCATTGCATGAAACTGAACAGATAAAGTTTGACGAAGTCTGCGTCTACGTAATTCATGATTTGGCGGATCTTGATATCGAGCCCAATAGCGCTGGAGTTCATGTGGTGGTCTCCGGGCATTCACATAAACCGTCGATAGAAGAACGAGGGTGCGTTCTTTTTGTCAATCCGGGAAGTGCCGGCCCGCGGCGTTTTAAGTTACCGATATCGGTTGCCGAACTCTGCATTAGCGGAAAATCAGTATCCGCTCGCCTTGTTGAGCTTGAAGCGTAGCGGCCCTGAGTTGAGCGAACGCACAACAGCGTACGAAGCAGCTGCTACGCTTGAGCAAACTCGGCGGCACAGCTTACGCGTCGCTCATATCAAACTCTAGATATTAAAAATGCAGAAGCGCCGCATCACACAAATTGCAAAACTGCTCTGGGCAAGCCCATGCTCGCTTGTCGGGCTCATTTTTGGAGCGATAGTTCTACTGTGCGGTGGTAGCGTAGGTCGCTCATCCGGCACGCTGGAAATCACATTCCGCACAAGCCAGGCGCCGGGGCGCACTCTGGCGCGTTGGCTGCCGTTCCGTGCCATTACCTTAGGCCATGTCATCATCGCGATAACCAGGCAAGAACTCGATCTGCTGCGCGCACATGAGCGCGTGCATGTTCATCAGTATGAGCGCTGGGGCATTTTCTTCTTTGTGGCTTACGCAGCCTCAAGTGCCTGGCAATTGATTAGCGGCCGCAATGCATATTGGGACAATTACTTTGAAGTGGAAGCACGCTTGCGCAGCACACAGATGCAGCGGAACGAGCATGATGTTTAACCTCATCGACTCATGTCAGCCGTTGAGTATCCGCCTCTAATGCTGCAGGTTTTTCCGAGAGCCGCCGCTTCAACTCGCGCGCCGCCAATGCATATCCGCCGTCGCTGCCATCGACAAAATGCTGATGGTTGCCGTTGTAGGATTGAACTATGCAGGTCAATAACGCCTCGCGCGATTTATGCATGCCATAGACCAGCAATCCTTTGCGATACTCCGCCTCCAAATAACGCTGCAGCTGTTCTGCCTGCGCATCACTGCCGTCGATGACCATGCGCAACGTACCGTCGAATTTACGGAAGTCTGAATTCTCTACCAGCTCGCTGCGATAGCGAGTCCAACGCACTGTCTTGGTGTCGCGCTTCAATGCAAACAGAATCAAACCCGTCAAGTTAAAAAACAGCATGCGCTTGAAGTAAAAGCAGCGCTGCACTGACGCAAGATGTGCGGCGCGCACGCGCCATTCATGCGAGAGCTTGCGCGGATTGAACGTCAAGCGCATGCGATCGGCACGCAACGGATGATAGCGCGCCACATCACCGTAGATCAGCATGATCTGGTCGAACACACGTTGATAGGTTTTAAAATTAACGTCGGCGTCGGAAGATGTTGCGGTAATCAGCAAGGACAACTTGTGACCGTTAAAATGCGGCACGCCTTTCCAGCGGCACTCGAACCCTTCGAAGCTGCCGACTATAGGTCCTTCATTTTCTTCTACACGCAACACGCCAACTGCGCCCGGTGTCTTGACGCGTTTTTCCGCTTCTTCCCAGCCGCGACCTGACAATACCGGCTGCGTTACATGCGGCGATAAGCGTACCTTCCCTATTCGCACCCAATAACCTTGCGCAGTTAATTCATCGACGCGCACCAGTCCCACTCGCAACGTCAATCCGAAACTTTCGCGCGACAGTTGCTGCGCAGCGCGCAATGCCAGCACCACTTGCTCGCGCAACTGATCCGGCACGGCAAATGTCGCGCCATCGCCACCGAAGATAAACGGCAAATCGATATTGCGATCGACATTGATCACTGCCGCAATACAAGCCACGCCAACCGTATTCACATCCTTGTATGCGCCCGCTTCAATCGCCTTGGTGGATCCTGCCACATCGGCAATCACGACCCACCAATCGTTCGGCATGTCGGCATGCAAGCGATACTCGGTCACTTCTGAGAAGGACGAGATCGCGGGCAAATCGCGGTAGAAATTCAAAGTATTGGGCATAGCCGTAATTTATTTACAATGACCAAGTTATAGGACGCACAACAAATTGAGGTTGACTAGTTATACATCAGACATCAGTCCAAAACGAACGCTCTGCCTTCTTTCCCAAACCAAGCGTCGCCTCCCATATACCATATATATGGCATATCAAAACAGATGATAATCTTCTACACTGCAAGAAATAATACTCTTGAAGGCTAAACTAACTTCATCATTTTGGGGGAAATATGGCGGAGCCGTTACCCGCAGAGAGTTTACTGTTGTTGCCTGCAATGCCCGTAGAACCGCATGTGCGAAAACTGGCTTTGACAGTCGCGCTGGCGTCCATTGTCGTTTTTCTGGTAATCGCTCCATTTGCCAAAGTCCAGCTTGCTCCAGTAACTGCCTTTATTCCAATCTATGAATCAGCGTTGTTAATCAACGATCTGATTACCGCAGTACTGCTTTTCGGCCATTTCAGTATTCTGCGTTCAAGGGCATTGCTGGTGTTGGCTAGCGGCTATCTGTTTACCGCCATCATCACAATTCCTCATGCGCTGACATTTCCGGGATTATTTTCTCCTACTGGATTGCTTGGAGCAGGTTCACAGAGCACTGCATGGATATATACGTTCTGGCATTCCGGTTTCCCGCTTTGCATCATCGCTTACTCACTACTCAACCATCAGGACCGTGAAAAAGCGCGATTGATTCCTCGCCCGTATATTGCCATCTGGTTTGGCATTGCGACGGCTGTTGTTATGGCAGGCGGATTCACGTGGTTGACCACAGTGAATCACGATGTACTGCCGGCCATATTGGTTTCCGGCCACTACAGTTTTATGGGGCATGTGGTTCTCACCAGTACTTGGGTAATCACTGTGCTCGCATTGTCTATATTGTGGCGATATAAAACCCGTTCAATGCTTGATCTCTGGCTATTGGTCGTAATGTGTGCGTGGCTCTCTGATATTGCATTGTCGGCTGTGCTGAATGCGGGGCGTTTTGATGTTGGCTGGTATGCAGGCAGAAGTTACGGATTGGTGGCGGCGAGTTGTGTACTGATCGCACTTTTATTGGAAAATAACAAGCTTTATGCCCGACTAGTCATCGCACATGAAAACGTGCTGGTGCGCACCGCGGATTTACAGCGGCTCAATACTCAAAACGAGGATCGTGCTACACAATATGCCGAGGCACTTGAAGAATTGCACTACAAGGAAGAAGAAATTCGTGCGGTTGTACAGAACATTTTGGATTGCGTGATCACGATTGATTCAAACGGCATCATCAGAAGCGCCAATCCTGCCGTGGAACGGATATTTGGTTACTCAGTTACCGAGGTCATTAGTCTCGACATTCTAACGTTGATGCCCGACTTCAAACGTGATGAGCATATTCACCGTCAAACGGACAATGCAAAAATTCTCGATACAAACAGCGAAGTCGAAGGACTGCATAAAGACGGACGGCATATTCCTCTTGAATTATCGATCAATGATTTCGTGGTGCATGGTGAACGGCTATTTATCGGGACACTTCGTGACATCAGCGAACGCAAGCGCTTCATTATGGAATTAACGCAAGCAAGGTCTTCTGCCGAGCAAGCGAACAGAGCAAAGTCGACATTTCTCGCCAATATGAGCCATGAACTACGTACGCCACTCAATGCAATTCTCGGCTTCGCGCAAGTTCTGGTGTCAGAATCCTTGCCAGTGACAGCTGAACAAAGAAAGGATTTCACCTTTCATATCGTGAAGGCCGGCAAACATCTGTTGGCGCTGATCAATGAGATTTTGGATTTGGCGAGGGTCGAATCTGGAACGCTTTCGTTGTCGCTGGAATCCGTTTCTCTGACGGAAACCATGCGTACATGTCAGGAGATGATCAAACCGATGGCCGACGAACGAGATATTCGCCTGGTGTTTCCTGCCGATGAACATTTGTACGTTGTTGCGGATCGCACACGCTTGAAACAGGTACTGCTCAATCTGTTGTCGAACGCCGTCAAATATAATCGAGACGGAAGTTCGGTTGTCGTCGGCTACACTGCCTTGCCTTCCGACAGTATGCGGATCACGATCCAGGACAATGGCGCAGGACTCGATTCGGCTCAATTGGAACAACTTTTCCAGCCATTCAATCGGCTCGGACAGGAAAGCGGCAAGGAAGAAGGAACCGGTATCGGACTGATCGTAACCAAACGATTAGTTGAGCTGATGGGTGGCACCATCGGCGTGACGAGCACAGCTGGAGTAGGCAGTGTATTTTGGATTGAATTGCAATCGACTCGTGTTGTGCCATATACGGATGGCAAGGACATTGCTATGTCAAATGCGATAGCTGATACGCCAGCCAATACAGAACAAAATGCCACGCCATTGCGCACGATATTGTATGTGGAAGACAATGCCGCAAATTTGATTCTGATTCGAGAATTAATTGCCTTTCGCCCCAATTTGCGTCTCATAACAGCGACCGATGGCAAACTTGGAATCGGTATGGCACGCGCACATAAACCGGCTGTGATCCTAATGGACATCAGTTTGCCTGGGATGAGTGGCGATGAGGCGATGTTGATTCTGCGCGCAGACCCTGTCACTACACAAACGCCTGTGATTGCGCTATCTGCCAATGCGATGCCGTGTGATGTTGCCCAAAGCATGTCGACGGGTTTCTTCCGCTATCTGACCAAACCGATCAATACCGATGAGTTTTTCGAGGTGCTCGATAGTGCACTGAAGTTTTCAGAAAAAGACCTTTTCGCTAGCGAACAAGCTGAATAAGTAGTGCCCCGAGGTAATGATGTCTGCGCCCAGAAAGCAATAAACCATCGTTTTCATTAGCTTCTCTGACACCACTCTCTGTCTTGCCATCTTATGGTGTTTTTATCTTTTTTGCTGCAAATTCCGCACCAACACCAACGTCTCCCCATCGCATACAACCGTGCCATCCGATGCAGTAACAGTACTCTTCAAATTCACCAACTCCTTATCAGCACGCAGCCGAATAATCTCTACCGTCGCAGTGAGCGCTTGTCCAATATAAGCCGGATGCGTAAAGCGGTTTCTTTGTTTCATCCAGCCTGTGCCACGTCCTGGTAATTTGGTGCCGAGCAGGTCGGAAAACATGCCCGACAACAGCGGGCCTGGAATCAAACGGTCTGCATAACCTGCTGCACGTGCAGTGACCGCGCAACGGAACAACGGATTTTTGTCACCGGTCAGATCGGCATATTCTTCCAAATCAGCGTCAGTAAAAGTGCGCGTACTGCTGGCGCACGCGCCAAGTTTGAGACCATAGAATTCGGCATCTTCACTCGCATTATCTGCAATCGACCACGGATCAATCGATGCCTTCACCCCGGATGGGCAGAGACGGCTGCTGCCTTGGCATGTGATCAGCTTGCCGCCTTGCGGTGCAACTTTACTGAGCGTGGTATTGACGCTTAACGAGCCATCGGTGTGAGATGCAGTCACTTCGATGTGAACAGTTATCACGTCACCGACGTAAGTCGGATTAGGGAACATCAGCTCTTGCTCCAACTGCACAATCTGCGGACCGAAAATTTCCGACAATCCTTTACAGATCGTACTGTAAAGCATCATGCCATGTGCGACGGTCGCGCCGAAATGGCTGGTCTTGGCAAATACGGGATCGCAGTGTATCGGGTTATCGTCATAAGACAGTGCGGCAAAACGATCGAAATCGCCTTGCGTAAAGACGCGTTTGAAATAGTGTGTAAAACCGATGGGATAGGTCATGGCGATGTATTATTCCGCGTAAGTTTTTCTCAAGACGTGCTTCTCGACTTTACCTGCTGCGTTGCGCGGTAATGCATCGACAAACATAAAATGTTTCGGCACTTTGTAGCCTGCAAGTTTATTGCGGCAATGTGTTTTCGCTTCTTCTTCTGTCAGGTTATGTCCCGCTGCGATTGCGATGATGGCCTTGCCGACTTCACCCCACTTCTCGTCGGCGACACCGATCACGGCGACTTCTTTCACCGCTTCCAGCTCATACAGAACATTTTCCACTTCTGCAGGATAGACGTTCTCGCCGCCGGAGATAAACATGTCCTTCGAACGGTCGACGATGTAGTAATCACCATCGTCGTCGTAATACGCGATGTCGCCCGTGTAGAGCCAACCGTCGACTATCGATTTGGCTGTAGCATCCGGCAGTTTCCAGTATCCCGGTGTGATGCCTGGACCGCGGATGATCAATTCGCCACGCTCGCCAGGTTTGACGTCCTTGCCGTTGGCATCGATGATGCGCGTCTCGGCAAACACAACAGACTTGCCGACAGTGCCGACTTTTTTCGATGCGGTTTCTGCATCACTCAGGAATACTGTTGGGCCGGTCTCGGTCATGCCGAAGCCGAAACAAATCGGCAGGTTCTTCGCGAGGAATTCTTCCAGCAAGCTGCTTGGTATCGGCGCGCCGCCTGCTGACAAATTACGAATATTCTTGAATGAATATTCCTTGAACTTCGGATGCTGCGAAATCATCAAATACACAGCGGGCACACCAAGGAACATCGTGATTTTTGAATTCAACAATTCGATCGTCGTGTTCACATCGAATTGACGCGTGACGTAAACAGTGCCGCCGCAAAACAGGACTGGATTGGCAAACAGGTTCAAACCGCCGGTATGAAAGAACGGCAGCACGTTGAGCAGCACATCGTTGGAAGTAATATCGGCATGCAGCATGCAATTGACTGCGTTGAAGAACACCATGCCGTAGGTTTGCAACACGCCTTTCGGCTTGCCTGTGGTGCCAGACGTGTAAAGCAAATGCCATGCTTCATCCATCGGCCAGTTCGGCATTTGAATTCGCCTGCCGGATGATTTTTCCAGACAAGCTTCGTAGTTCGGCGCATTGTCGAGCGACGCTTGTCCGCCTACCACCATGCCATACTTGATCGTCTCATACGACATCAATGCCTTGCCCTGTTCGGCAAAATTATCGCCAAAGATCAGTGCCACCGGCTTCGCGTCGGCGATGATGAAGTCCAACTCGGCGACCGACAACCTCCAGTTCAGGCACACCATGATCGCGCCGATCTTGGCGCAGCCGTACAGCATTTCGAGATAGTCGCTGGAATTGTGCGCGAGCACCGCAACGCGATCGCCCTTTTGCACTTTCCACTCGTCGCGCAAAAATTCGGCAAAGCGGCTGGCGCGCGTATCGAACTGCAGATAGGTTACTTCGCGCTGACTATCGACATCGACCAATGCGACTTTATTCGGGCGGTGATTCGCCTGCTTGCTTAACCAATCGATCACGTACATGGTGACTCCCTGAATCTTCTGTGTAGAGCCGCTATCTTATGCAATAGCCCGAAAAAACACCATCGCGGATGGTGGAATTATCTGACTTGGAACCTATCTCAGTGGAAAATAGTTCCGCGAGATTGCTTTCTTTTATTGATGATCTTCAGGTTGAGGATAATCCTTGAAGGTTTCCAGGAATCTGAGCACACCGTCATGCGCATCCTTGTGCATAATCTGCTGCACAAATTTTTGACGTTCCAGCTCCAGATCAATCGCAATTTGGTCGCGCTCGCGCCATAACAGCTGCTTGCTGTTACGCATGGAACCCGATGGATAATGCGCAATCTTGCGCGCCATCTTTTGTGTCAGTTCACGTAACTCGGCTTGTGGCACGACGCGATTGGCGATGCCCCAATCGACTGCTTGTCGCGCGGAAAAGGATTGGTTCAGCAATAGACATTCCGATGCACGCCGCTGCCCGATGATACGAGGCAACAGCACACCCCACCCGCCATCCGGTGAGAAGCCGGCACTTGGATAATGCGCCTTGAAAACAGCTTCCGGTGCCAGCAATACCAAGTCGGATGCCAACACAAACCCAAGTGAACCGCCAGTCACCACACCATGCACTGCTGTGATGATCGGCTGCGGCAAATCAATCATCGCCATCATCATCTGATTCAACTTGCCGACGATATCGAGCGCATAGTCGCGGATGTCGGGAAATTGTTGTTTGAAACCATGAATATCGCCGCCGATTGAAAAGGCTGGGCCGTTGGCTTGCAATACTACTGCACGAATATCAAGCCTGTCGCGTGCATCGGTGAACACATGAATGACTTCAGCAAGCAGCGCGGGAATCAATGCGTTTTGCGCACGCGTGCGGTTGAGTGTGATGACCAATACCTGATCGGTCAGTTCAGTTTGAATATACTTGGACATGAAATGCTCCTGCATAAATGCAAATAGACTCCACGAAAAGCACGGAAAATTTAATTCGCTTTTAATATTATGCGACTGCGATTGATGGATGAAATCCTTAATGAATCTTTCGTGCTTTTCATGGACATTTTTTTAATGCATTACCCAACCACCAACCGGTTTGCCAATGCAACAAACTGCTCCATCGGCACCATCTCCGGCCGCGCTTGCGGATCTACACCGGCGTCGATCAATTCGTTTTCCGTAAACATGCCGGCGACGCAATTGCGCAATACTTTACGCCGCTGCGAAAATGCCTTCAACACCACTTGTTCCAGCTTCGCCTGCTCGCAAGCAAGCGGCTGTGCAATCGGAATCATGCGCACAATGGCAGATTCGACACGTGGCGGCGGGTCGAAGGCTTCGGGCGGCACGATGAACATCAACTCCATGTGATATCGCCATTGCAGCATCACCGACAAGCGCCCATAGGTCTTGCTGCCCGGCTCGGCCACCATGCGCTCGACCACTTCCTTTTGCAGCATGAAATGCTGATCCTGCACTTGCGGCGCGATCTGCGCAAGATGGAATAACAAGGGGCTGGAGATGTTGTACGGCAGATTGCCGACTACTCGTAACTTCTTGCCGGTCACCACAGGGATGCCGGCAAAATCGAATTGCAACGCATCGGCAGAATGCACGATCAAGCGATTGGCATCGAAGTTTTTTTGCAAGCGCGTCACCAGATCGCGGTCCAGCTCAACCACATGCAATTGCTTGAGTGACTGCAGTAACAAACTCGTCATCGCTGCAAGGCCGGGGCCGATTTCCACCATCACATCGTCCGGCTGCGGATCGATCGCACGAATGATGTTGTGCAAGACGACTTGATCGGTCAGGAAGTTCTGACCAAAACGTTTGCGTGGAATATGCTTCATGATTTCGTGCGCGAGGCGGCGCGTGACGCTGCAGCCATCTGCATTGCTGCCTTGACCGCTTCGACCATGCTGCCGTGATCGGCATGTCCCAATCCCTTCACAGCAAGATCAAGCGCGGTGCCATGATCGACCGATGTGCGGATAAGCGGCAAGCCGAGCGTGATATTGATGCCATGCCCGAAGCTCATGTACTTCAACACCGGCAAACCCTGATCATGGTACATCGCCAGCACGCAATCCGCTGAGTCCAGATATCGCGGTTGGAATAGCGTATCGGCAGGATAAGGGCCGTTGGCATCGATGCCGCGCGCTTTCGCTGCTTGAATCGCAGGCGTGATCACATCGATTTCTTCGCGACCGAGATAGCCGCCTTCCCCTGCATGCGGATTCAAACCTGTGACTAAAATTTTCGGTTTGGGCAATCCGAATTTTGTTTGCAAATCATGTTGAATAATATCCAGCGTGCGCGTCAGGTTGTCGAAGGTGATCGCAGCCGGCACATCTTTCAATGCCAGATGCGTGGTTGCCAACGCAACACGCAATGGATGCGCAGCAGGATCGCTGCCCGACGCCAGCATCATCACGACTTGTGCTGTGCCGGTTTTGTCTGCCAAATATTCGGTATGGCCGCTGAACGGCACACCGGCATCATTGATGGTGCTTTTTTGCAGTGGTGCAGTCGCGATCGCATCAAACCAGCGTTGTTGCACGCCCTCGATCGCAATATCCAGCGTCTGCAAAACGGCACGGCCGTTTTTTGCATTCAACTGCCCTGGCACCACATTGACTTCCAACGGGCAATCGATGACCGCGATTCTGCCGTCAGGAATGTGCGGCAAACCGCTATTGCGCAATGCCTGCACGGATAGCGCAAGCAGTTGGATTGATGGGTCAAGTTCTGCTGCGGTAAGAGAAAGAAATGCTGCATCGCCGATCAATACACAATTGGCATCAGCATGTAATTGGAGCGCAGCCTTGAGCGCGATTTCAGGACCGATCCCGGCCGGCTCACCGCAAGTGATTGCGATAACAGGGCGCTGCTGCGCCGGCGATGTCGGGTTGACGGGCATTATTTTTCGTCGAGGTGGTACTCGACATAGGCACGATCGCGTACCTGACGCAACCAGTCTTGCGTCGCTTCTTCCAATTTACGGTCACGGATCGCTTGGCGAGCGAGCGAGCGTTGGCGTTCGTCCGACATATCCGTGGTCTTGCGCTCCAATACCTGGATCAAGTGATAACCGAACGGGGATTCAATCGGTTGACTCACTTCCCCCACCTTCAGCGCATTCATTGCACGCTCAAATTCCGGCACGGTATCGCCTGGATAAATCCAGCCCAGGTCGCCGCCTTTGGAAGCAGACAAATCGTTTGAATAGGCTTTTGCCAAATCCTCGAACTTGGCAGCATGATGATCAAGCCGTTCTTTCAAGTCGTTCAATTTGCGTTGTGCATCTGCAGATGAAACGACCTGATTCACCTTGATCAAAATATGGCGCGCATGCGTTTGTTGAATCGCTGTCGTCGCTGCAGCGCCACCTGACGCCGCGCTTGGGTTACGCTTGCCGACGAACTTCAAGATATGGAACCCATTGGCGCTTTTAACGATCTCCGACACTTCCCCCGGCTTCAGCTTTGCAATTGCATCCAAAAAGAGTTGCGGCAAGCGATCGGCTGTGCGCCAGCCGAGATCACCGCCCTTCAATGCATCGCTGGCATCCGACGAGGTGGTTGCCAACGTCGCAAAATCTGCGCCGGCCCGCAATTTTTTATACAACTCTTCAGCACGCTTTTGACGATCCGCAATTTGTTCAGATGATGCGTTTTCCGGAATACGCACAAGGATTTGCGCAATGTCCAATTCTGTCGATTGCGTTGTGCCGGACTGTGCAGCCAGATAATTTTCGACTTCCGATTCTGCAATTTGAATCTTGTTATCGACTTCGTGCTCACGCAAACGCTGGCGAACAATTTCTCCCCTGATATTTTCCCGGAAAGAGGCGAAAGTCACGCCATCCCGCTCCAACTGGTTACGTAATTCCTGCATCGTTAGTTTGTTCTGTTCTGCAATGCGGGCGATAGCACGATCCAGAATGATGTCGTCAACCTGGATACCCAATTCCTTGGCGAGCTGCATTTGGGCGCTTTCGACGATCATCATTTCCAATACCTGTTTTTCCAACTCCGAACGAGGCGGCAATGATGCGCTGCCTTCGGCTTTTATCCGGTTCTCCACGACGCTGATCCGATCATCCAGCTCGCGCCTTGTGATGACTTCCTTGTTGACCACGGCCACAATCGAATCCAGTGTGCGTATCTGTCTTTTTGCGCTGACCGCTGAAGTGCTTGGGGCCGGAGCGCTTGCTGCTTGCGATGCTTGCCCCCATGCTGTCGGCATCGCGATGAGCGCGGCGCACAATACCGTCATCGCAATCATTGTGCGTTGGCTTGTTTTTTTGGCAGGAAGCATAGTGTGATGAATGTTCATGGATGAATGTAACGTGTTATGGGGTTGTCGTACTGCTGGAAGAGCCATTGGGCTTATTAATAATCTGGTAACCAGGAATGTTGGTGCGTAATGTTTCGAGCGGGTTCGACCCTAATTTTGATAAACCATTCAATTCCAATTGCACAAAAAATCCGGTTGTCGCAATATTTGTCGAAGTCGGAATGCGTTGCGCAACCATACGGAATACCCAGCAATCCGCTTGATATTCTGCGCCCAGCAACGCACCGCCAACTTTATGGTCCGGTAACGAATAGTTTACACGTGTTACAGCATACCAGCGGGTTGCGAAAGGCCATTGTCCTGACACTTCAAACTGCCTGTATTTGTCGACGGTCGCCAGTTCATCCCGCACATCGTGCCGGTACTGCAAATTCAACACGTGCTTTGCCTTGGGTTGCCATTGTATCCCGGTACTCACGCGGTTCAGATTGTTTGTGCTTTCACTATATTCGACATTGGCTTCCGCGTTGATTGTCGGTGTAATCTGCCCGCCGACCGAACCCAGTATATCGGAACGGCTGGCATTACTTGCTGCTGTATTCAAGGTCACTCTGGGCAACTTGAAATTAAAACGCTGAGCCAACGCAAAACGCATACGCTCGACACCATTGGATTCGATATAACGGGAAATAATCGCTGTCGTGATTTGATCGGCATCGCCGATACGGTCTCTTCCGCTGAACCGGTTTTCGCTGAACATTTGCGCGAAACTGAGGTCGGCTTCTGTCGTATCAAAGTTGGGAATACGGCTCTGATCGCGATAAGGCGTATAGACATAGAACAAGCGCGGCTCAAGCGTTTGGGTCATGGCGCGGCCGAAAATTTCTGCATTGCGCTCGAATACCAAACCGCTATCTACTGAAAAAGTCGGCAATACACGCGTGATATGGGTCGGCGGCATATCAGTCACACTCAACTTTACCGGATCGATTAATTCATAATTTGTCATATCCAGCGAAAGTTTCGGCGTGAAGAAATAACCGGGGCGCAGCAGCGGATAGGAAATTTTGGGATTGACCGTCACTCGATCGCCGCCACGCGCGCGCGTTGGATCAACGCCATCCAATCGGAATCTGGTCGCCTCTGTATCCGTTGACCAATCCATTCCGCGGACATCATATCGGCCCGTGTGCGAAGTAATTTGCGGCAGCCGGTCATAAGGCGTGCTAATCAGCAAAGTAGGATCAAGCAGCGATGCCGGATCCTGCAAAATTTGATGTCGTGACACCAACATACCTGCATTCCAATTGGGGCTGACATAATTGAGTGCCCAGTCGCGCGGCAAGATTCGTTGCGACGCCGATGTCATCGTCCGCACGAAATCGCTGGGATAATCGGCATCCGAAGCCGCATTGAGATTCCAGGAAAAAGTCAGCCCGGGCGACAAGGTCTGCAAATGCGTTGATGTAATGGCATAGCGATCAGTGTGCGCTAATTTATCTTCTGGCAAATACTCAAGCCTGGTCTGGCCGCTGTAATTTTCTCCCAAATACCTGCCGTTCATTCCCAACTGCAAACCGCGCTGCGAAATCATATTGGGCGTGACGGTCAAATCGCGATTCGGCGCAATATTGAAATAATACGGCACGCCGATTTCAAGACCGCCCCTGTTCGTCGTTCCTATGGTCGGCGGCAACACACCTGACTTGCGCGCATTTGACAATGGGAAAGTCATGGAAGTCGCACCTAGAATCGGCACGCCTTTGAAATAGATCACCGGATAAATTGCGTGACCGGTATCTCTGCTGGAATCCAGATCCATGGTATCCGCCTTCAGATACCAATCCGGATCCGGCCCTTCACAGGTACTGTAAGTGCCGCCAGTGATCGTGGCATTGGTTTCCGAAGCGAAATCGATGCGATCGGCACGCCCCTGCCCGTTGTTTTTTTCCAGTTTGTAAGTCGGCTGCGTGACATAACCCGCACCGGAATCCAGATTGGCCTTCAGTTCGTCACCGGCAAACTGATCGCCATCACGGATCATCTTGATATGTCCGGCAGCTTCCACTTCGCCTTGCTCTACGTTATACGTCGCCTTGTCAGCATCGATTTTGGTCGTGCCGTGGGTAATTTCCACATTACGTTCGAACGTGATTTCGCGGTCCGGGCTGCCGGTCATGATCTCTGCACTGATCGACGCCGGTTCCTTTTTGTCATCAGTTTTAATCAATACCGGCTTTGTTTGTGCAAAAGCAATCGCCGGCGCCAAAAGTGCTGCCGTGGCGACTGCCATCACACGAAACGCGCTGGATTGATAGGTAAATGCCGGAAACCGAATCATGAAGGAGCTGATTACACGCCTTGGAAGGCGATTTTTTAGGTTGAATCCCTTATTATATGGGAACTCCTCATAGTTAACTGTATTTACCGGACCGTACTTATGTCTCTGCAAGCTTCTTCTGATCCACGTTTAACCCAAATCAAACAATGGCTGGGCACACTTTCGCCCAATCCGGTCATGATCGATTCTCTGCGGCCAGCCTCTGCCGATGCCAGTTTCCGGCGTTATTTCCGGGCGGATGGCGCAGATGGCGGCACCTTGATCGTGATGGATGCGCCACCGCCGCAAGAGAATGTCCAACCGTTTATCCATGTAGCTGAAGTATTTGGCGCTACCGGCGTCTCGGTGCCGCATATCCTGGCGAAAGATGTTGAACAAGGATTTCTGCTGTTGTCCGACCTCGGATCCACCACTTATTTGCATGAGCTCAACCATGACAGTGCACACAAACTGTACATGGATGCAATCGATGCATTGATCCTGATCCAGACGCAAAGCCAGCCCGATGTGTTTCCTGAATACGATCGTGCGATGCTGCATCGTGAATTGATGCTGTTTCCCGATTGGTACATCAACAAGCATCTCGGCGTGACGCTGACTGACAAACAGCAAACCGAATTGAACAAAGTGTTCGATGCACTGCTTGCCAACAACCTGGCACAAGCTCAGGTGTACGTACATCGCGACTATCATTCGCGCAACCTGATGGTTCTTCCGCAAGGCAATCCCGGCATCCTGGATTTCCAAGACGCTGTCTATGGACCCATTACCTACGATCTGGTGTCGCTGTTGCGCGATGCGTATATCCAGTGGGATGAAGAAATGGTGCTGGATTGGGCCATTCGCTATTGGGAAGGCGCCAAGCGTGCCGGTTTGCCGGTCAATCCCGACATCGATGCGTTTTACCGCGATTTTGAATTCATGGGTGTGCAGCGTCATCTGAAAGTGCTCGGCATTTTTGCGCGGCTGTATCATCGCGACGGCAAGGATGGTTATTTGAAGGATTTGCCGTTGGTGATGGAATACACGCGCAAGGCAGCAGGTCGCTATAACGTATTGAAGCCGTTAGTAAAGCTGCTCGATGAAATAGAAAATAAAGCGCCGCAGTTTGGCTACACGTTTTAAGCATGCGCGTTAGGATCTCAATAAAATGAAAGCCATGATTTTCGCAGCCGGACGCGGAGAAAGAATGCGTCCCTTGACCGATACTTGCCCCAAGCCGCTGTTGAAAGTGCGTGGCCGTCCCTTGATCGCATGGCATATTTTGAATCTGGTACGTGCAGGCATCACCGATATCGTGATCAATCATGCACACCTCGGCGAAAAGATTGAAGAAGCATTAGGCGACGGCAGCCGCTACGGCGCGCGTATCGTCTACTCCGCCGAAGGCACTGCATTGGAAACGGCAGGCGGCATTGCGAAAGCGCGTCATCTGCTGGGCGAAGAACCTTTTATCGCAGTGGCTGGCGACATCTATTGCCCCCACTTCGATTTTGAAACGGTCAAAGGCGTACTGGAAGACAATGATGTATGGGGTAATCCGCATCCGCTCGATAAACGCGATATCGCATGGCTGTTTCTCGTCAAGAATCCGGAGCACAATCCAAAAGGCGATTTTGCATTAAACAGTTTTTCGATCGCCAATGAAGGCGACCCGCGCTTCACCTTCTCCGGCATCGGCGTGTATCGCCCGCAAATGTTCGATTCGGTTACGCCGGGTCAATCCGCCAAGCTGGCGCCGTTGTTGCGCGAATATGCAGCACGCGGACAAGTCGGCGGCGAGATTTATCGCGGTGCATGGACCGATGTCGGCACACCAGAACGGTTGGCGCAACTAAATGCGCCTCTCACGGAAAGCAAGGAAGGACAATGAGCATGAAATCTTATTTAGCACGACGTGCCAGCCTGATTGCGCAAATCAAAGCGAAGGGCGGCGGCATCGCCATCATCCCGACTGCACCGGAAGTCCGGCGCAACAACGATGCCGATTATCCATATCGCCACGACAGTTATTTTTACTACCTGTCCGGCTTCACCGAACCGGAAGCGGTGATCGTACTGAGTGTCGGCAAGACCACGCAAGCTATCCTGTTCTGCCGCGAAAAAAACATGGAGCGCGAAATCTGGGATGGCTTCCGCTACGGTCCGGAAGCGGCGCGCGAAACATTTGGCTTCGATGCAGCGTTTCCGATCGATGCATTGAATGTCGAAATGCCGAAACTGATGGCCGATGCACCTGCGCTTTTTTACGCGCTCGGAAATGACAGCAAACTCGATGCGCAAGTCCAGACATGGCTCGCCAGCGTGCGCATGCAAGCGCGTGCCGGCATCAATGCACCAGCAACTATGCATGACGTCAATGTACTGCTGAACGAAATGCGTCTCGTCAAGGACGCCAGCGAAATCGCGATCATGCAACGCGCTGCAGCTATCTCCGCAGCAGCACATGAGCGTGCAATGCGCGTATCGCGCCCCGGCATGCATGAGTATGAAATCGAAGCCGAACTATTGCATGAGTTCCGCAAGCATGGTTCGGAATTCCCTGCCTACACGTCGATCGTCGCAGCAGGCGCTAACGCGTGCGTGCTGCACTATCGCGCCGGTAATACCGTGATGCAGGATGGCGATCTGGTGTTGATCGATGCAGCGTGCGAACTCGGCAGCTATGCATCCGACATCACTCGCACCTATCCAGCCAATGGCAAGTTTTCCGGCCCGCAAAAAGCGCTATATGAAATCGTGCTGGCTGCGCAAGCGGTGGCGATTGCCGAAGTCAAACCGGGCAAACGTTTTATCGATGGGCACGAAGCAGCGGTCAAGGTGCTGGCACAAGGCATGCTCGATACCGGCCTGCTGGATAAAAACAAAGTCGGCACACTCGACGACGTCATCAGCAAAGGTGACTACCGCCAGTTCTACATGCACCGCACCGGTCATTGGATCGGCATGGACGTACATGATGTCGGCAATTATCGTGAGCCGAATACTGAACCGCTCGCTGAAGATCAGGAAAGACCTTGGCGCGTACTGCAACCCGGTATGGTGATGACGGTTGAACCCGGCATTTATGTGCGTCCAAGTCCAGGCGTGCCGGAGCAATACTGGAACATCGGCATCCGGATTGAAGACGATGTGGCGGTTACGCCAAGCGGTCCGGAGATTCTCAGCCGCGATGCGCCGAAGACGGTGGCGGATATCGAAGCGATCATGAAGCGGTGATCGGCTTACAGAAAATGAGACAGCAAATCAAAACCATCGTCATTCCCGCGAAAGCGGGAACCCATAGTGAGGTAGCACCATCTTACTCAGTATGGGTTCCCGCTTTCGCGGGAATGACGAGTTTATGCATTACCCTAAATTAATTGCCACGCCCGTAAATGCCCTTACACGCACCAACCGATTTCGACATCACCATCTGCGGCGCAGGCCCGGTCGGCCTCGCGCTCGCCACCTTGCTGGTCAAGCGCGGCTGCGCACCGCAACGCATTGCACTGATCGATGCCAAAACCCTGGAGCAAGTCGCGCACGATCCGCGCTCGATCGCGCTGTCCTACGGCAGCAAACAGCTGCTGGAAAACATTCATGCATGGCCGAAGATCGTCGACGCGATCCATCAAATCCATGTGTCACGCAGCGGCCATTTCGGCCGCACATTGATTGACCGCAGCGACTACGATTTACCTGCGCTCGGCTATGTCACGCGCTACGGTGCCGTGCTATCTGAATTGGCGGACGCGGCCTACAGCACCGGCGTCACGATGATTCGCCCTGTGCAAGTGATCAACACAATCGAGAACGAAGAATCGGTTGAGCTGGAATTATCGAATGGCACAATACTGACGACGAAAATCCTGGTGCAAGCCGAAGGTGGCGTGTTCGCCGAACAAACCGCCAAGAGCTTGCGCCGCGATTACGATCAAATCGCGATCGTCGCGCATGTGCAAGCCAGCGCACCGATTGCGCATCGTGCATTCGAACGCTTCACCGATGAAGGTCCATTGGCACTGCTGCCGCAAGATGACGGTTATGCGTTGGTATGGTGTGCCCGTCCCAACAGCACTGCGCATTTGATTGGCCTGCCCGATCCCGCATTTCTGCGTGCACTCGGCCACGCATTCGGCACACGCCTCGGCCGCTTTACGCATGTATCGGAACGCAATACTTTTCCGCTGGGTTTGAATGCGCATCCTGCGACATCAGCGAGAATCGTCGCGATCGGCAATGCCGCGCAAACACTGCATCCGGTCGCAGGACAAGGATTGAATCTCGGATTGCGTGACGCAACCGCTCTTGCACGTCTGCTCGCGCAAGAAGCGACACCAGCCATGCTGAAGCAATTCATGGAAGATCGGCAAACCGACCGCAATCTGACGATCCGTATCACCGACACGATGGCGCGCGTGTTTGCCAGCGCACCACAAGGCAGCGTATCGCAAGGTTTACTCGGCGTGTCGCTCAGCGTGATCGATAGCTTCAAACCTGCCAAAAAAATCCTGGCTGAACAGATGATGTTCGGCTGGCGATAAAAAACCGCGTATAACGAATTAAACGTCACGCGGCTTTTTATTAAACAAGAATGGCAATCCCCCGCATCAATGCAGCTGACGCTTCAAATCAGACAGCTCATCATGCGCCTGCATCACTGCCTGTTTGAGTTGGCCATCGACATTCTGTGATTGTTGGCATGCATCGCGTGCACGATCGCCCAGCTGTTCAAGGTCATCTACGCATTGACGAATCTGATTTTCATCTTGTGACTGCATAACTTGCTGCGCACTACTGGATTGGCTATCCAATTGTTGAATACAGTCTTTTAAATCACTCGGCACATTGGAACTGGACTGGCAAGCCTGCGATGCTTGCTGAATGCTTTGCTGGATATGATTAAAACGTTGTTGAATTTCATTTGCTTGCAACATGATGTGGCTCCTTATCTCCGTTCGTTTCTCAGGGAAAATCGACAGCCATCGTTAGATGGAGATAAAAAATTGAAGTTCCATCAGCCACATTGAAATTCTGTTGATGCCTTCATTTATATTTCTTGTTCCCCTTCGAGAGAAATATGCGCCATGCATGCCGCAAACGTTATGCCAGCGCAATCACAAAGCAATGAATTTAATAGACACCCATCCTGCTGATTGCTTTTGACCGCAATCATGGCGGTCATTACTGCGGTGTTTTAGTAAGCTCCACTCCATCCACAACCATCTTCCACTTGTCACCCTCTTGGTATGGCGGCTTATTGATGACAAACTTCGTCGCCATTGGTCCAACACCTACCTCAAACGTATCGCCGACAAATTCTTTTAACGGAGCGTCTATGGAAGTCGATACGCCACCTTTCAATCGCTTATAGCTAACCGATCCGTCTTGCGTAATCAGTAAATACATGGCTTGTGCTTGCCATTCTCCAACATAAGCCGCTTTCTCCAATGGCACCGGCTTTCCGCAACTGGTGAGCGCAAAGGCAAGCAAAAACAAAATAGTGTTCCTGATTTTCATGATCGCCCCCGTCGTTAACAATAAATGGTTCTCCTATTGTGCAGTTCATTTTGAAGTGATGAACGTACCGTACACAGCCAGTAGCAAGAATGGTCCGCCTAACCCTACCGCTATCCAATTCCATACAGTAAAACGAGAGTTCGGTTCATGAGCCGGTGCTGCAATTTGATTGACGACATTGATCGACGCTTGCACAGGGAGTAAAGCCAGTATGCTCATGAATGTCACTAACCAGTAAGCATTAGGCAGCTTCCATAAAAGCGAGGAAATGATCCAGGCTGTAGCAAGCGGCCCGGCAAGCAGATTGGCTGCAGACGAATCAGGGTTGTATTTTCTCACCCGATCGAATAATGAATAACAAAAAAATAGCGGGAACATTGCGCGCCAAAATGGGGAAATGTCTTCGATCGAATGGCTTCGATATGCTTTCCAGTTTTTGTAAAACCAGTAGTATTCGTACATACCGAGTGTACAAAGCGACATGATCAGTAATTTGACGACTGAAACCGGGAAGAAAACCGGTGCACTCGTCTCGGATGACTGCAGTGCAGCATGATCGATCAGGATGCTGGTTGGCGGCGCGTAAGGATTGGAGTCCATGGATTCGAGTAAAAAATGGAAATGCCGCACAGTGCGGATGACGAAACAGCGCAATCGAACTTGCACGCTATTGCCGATGGTATCTGCGTTTCACCATTCTGCCCATCCCATATTTATGGGATGAGTCACATTTTTGCAGCACTCCGCCAATGCCCGTATCAATTGCAGTTTGTACGCATGCAATAAATCCGGTTAATATTGTTCGGCGCCATATCCGATAAATGTAAAAAATGATGGCCCGACCAATTTACAAACGCAGCCTCTTAAAAATATCCACTACAAGAAAGGCAACGCAATGGATACTACCAATCCGTATCTACCGCCGGAAGCAAGTCTTGCGATCCAACACGATGCGTCAGTCATTGAGCTTGCGTCGCGAGGCCAACGTCTTGGGGCAGTGCTTCTGGATGCAATCATCAGCCTGGTTTTTTCCGGTCCATTGATGTATTTCACCGGCGTCTTCGACTACTCAAGGGCCGGGCTAAAACCGCCTTTTGCGCTCACGCTCGGCCTCACGGCAATGGGCTTTGTCTTTTTCCTTTTGGTGCATGGTTATTTTCTGAAACGCGATGGCCAGACAGTCGGAAAAAAAATCGTCGGCATCCGGATTACCGATTTGGACAATGGCATACCGCAATTTTCCAAAATCATCCTGTTGAGGTATTTGCCGATCAGTTGCGTCAGCTTGATCCCTGCCGTCGGTCAAATTTTAGCCATGATCGATCCCCTGTTTATTTTCAGATCGGATCACCGCTGCGTCCACGATTTGATTGCAAAGACCAAAGTTGTAAAGGTCAACAAAGGCTGACTTGAATCGACAGGACATCACGTGCTAGACGGCCGCTTGTCATTGACTACTCCAGAAGGCGTGCGATTATTATTGACGCCTGCAGGCGCTGTGCCGCGTGCATTGGCGTGGCTCATTGATTTTTCAATTTGGCTGGTTGCGATCGGCGTGCTTGGCATGGTCTTGCTTGGATCGAAGCTCGGCAATGGCGTTTATCTGGTGCTGTTGTTCGTCAGTTTTTGGGGCTATCCGATTATTTGCGAAGTCTATTTCAGCGGCAGGACATTGGGCAAGCGGGCTGCCGGCATTGAGGTATTGCGCGCCGACGGTTTACCTGTCGGCTGGCGTGAATCGACGCTGCGCAATTTATTACTGGTCGCCGACTTTTTACCGATGATGTATGTCACCGGTTTGTTGTTCATGCTGTTCGACGCCCACTTCAGGCGTCTGGGCGATATCGTGGCGGGCACGCAAGTGGTTTATCATGAAAAATCGCCGCAACGCGTTGCAACAACCGGCGTGTCGCCGATTGCACTGCCTTACCCGCTTACACCGGATCAACAACGCGCATTGAGCGGACTATTCGAGCGCGAAAAGACCTTGCCGTTCGATCGCTTGTGCGAGCTAGGCACGATTGCCGAGCCGCTGACCGGATTGACCGATGAACCATCGCTGGAACGCTTGCGCGCTTACGCAGCAGGTTTAACGCAATGAAGCAAAAACAATTCGAGACCAGCCATGCGCAGTTATGGGCGGATGTTGAATCGGTCCTGAAAGAAAAATCAACGCATGCTGAAGCACTGCCCGCTTTGTACCGGCGACTATGCCAAAGCCTGGCGCTCTCTATCCAGCGCGGCTACTCGCCGGCACTCACGGATTATTTGCAAAAACTGGTCATGGATTGTCACCGGCGTTTATATGGAACGGCAATTGAACGGCCAGCCACTCTGCGCGACTGGCTGACCCGTGAGATACCTTCCCGGGTACGTGAAGAATGGCGGCTCGTGCTGTTGGCCATGATCGCGTTTTGGGGCGTCGCGCTGGCTATCGGTTTGCTCGTATGGCTGAAACCGCACTGGGCATACAGTTTCATGTCTCCGCAACAAATCAGTGATATGCAAAAGATGTATCAGCCCAATCAAGTCAAGATCGGAAGAGGCGGCAGTGCGGGCGACATGATGATGTTTGGATTCTATATCTGGAATAATGTCTCGATCTGTTTTCGCACATTCGCCGGAGGCATCTTTGGCGGCATTCCTGCACTGATCAGCCTGACTTTCAATGGCATGCATTTGGGTGTCGTCGGCAGCTGGTTGAGCAAGGACGCCACAACACGGGACACGTTCTGGTCGTTCGTCATTACGCATTCCAGTTTTGAAATTACCGGCCTGTTGTTGTCGGGCGTGGCCGGCATGCGGTTGGGTTTGTCATTGATCCATCCGGGCCGGCTGAGCCGCCGGCACGCGCTTCTTGCTGCGAGCCAGCGGATGTTTCCTGTCATCGTCGGTGCGGCACTGTTAACCGTATTGGCAGCGTTCTTTGAAGGTTTCTGGTCGGCCAGCAGCGTGATACCCATTGATGTCAAATACATCGTCGGCAGCCTGTGCTGGCTGATGGTGATCAGTTATTTTGTCTTTGCAGGAAGGTTCAGCCGCTGATGCAACTGGATAAACTGCAACTCGATTTGCGTCCGCGCTCCAACCCGCAAGCGCTTGACCTTGGCTTCGCATTGCTGCGCCCGCATGCTGCAGATGTTTATCTGGCGTGGCTTGCGTTATGGCTGCCTCTGATCGCTGTGTGCAGCGTATTGGCATATCTCACGCCGAACTATTCCGCTGCCTGGTGGCTGATGCTGGCATGGTGGCTCAAACCTTTATTGGAACGCGCCCCTTTGTATATTTTGTCGCGCCAGGTATTCGGCGAAACGGTCACCTGGCGTCAAGCGCTGCGCGCATGGCCGGGACAATTGCGCGGCGGATGGTTTCGCTTGCTGACGTGGTGGCGTCCTTTCGTACCGGGGCGCGGCTTGTATCAAGCGATATGGCAACTGGAAGGTGCGCGGGGTGCAGTCGCAACTGACCGTCGCAAGGTTATCGGCAGCAACAATACAGGCCGATCCGCTTCATGGTTCGGCGTGATTTGCGCGCACTTTGAAATGGTTTTGCAATTCGGTTTTATTGCATTCATCGGCATTTTTCTGAGCCATGAAAATGCGATCAATCCGTTTTCCTATTTCTTCGGCACGGGCGCAAAGGTCGCTCCGCTGATGACGATCGTGGTGACGTTTATTGGTTATGCGATCGCAGGCGGAATTATCGGGCCGATTTACACAGCGTGTTGCTTCACGCTATACCTAAACCGCCGCGCTACGCTGGAAGCGTGGGACATTGAAATCATGCTGCGGCAAATAGCGCCTCCGACTGCCAATAAAGCCCGTGTTGCGGTTGCACTGATGGTGCCGGCGATACTGATATTGACGCTGTCCTTGTATCAGCCGATTCCGGCTCAAGCAGCCGAGAGCAGCTCAGTACAAAAAACCTGCGATGCGCCGAAATGGCTGCAAGACAAGGAAAAAGACCAGACCAGTGCACGAGGTCCGGACCAAAGTGCCGAGCAAACGCGGCTGCGCAATGAGGTCGCCACCTTGTTCGCGACCGATGATTTGCGCGGCTACATTTGTATCAATACGTGGTCTTTTAAAAATTGGCGTGAAGATACGCCGCCGAAAAAAACTCCTTCGATACCCGATTTTTTATTCCTGGCCGGTGTCCTGCGGATAATGCTGATTGCGGGTGCGATCATGCTGGTCGCTTGGCTGCTGTATCGTTATCGAGGCAAATTTTATGCACTGACAAAACGGCCAGGTTTAAAGAAAGCCACCGAAGTAGGCGGACTCGATATCCGGCCTGAAACCTTGCCGGATGATGTTGCGGGCGCCGTACGCCTGCTATGGGAACAAAAGCAGTACCGTGCTGCGCTGGCGCTTTTGTATCGTGCGACCTTGTCACGTCTGGTTGAAGAAGACGCAGTACTGATATCGCGTGGCGCAACCGAAGGGGATTGCCTGCGTTTGGCCCGGCAAGCAAACGCAACAAACCGCTTGAGCCTGTCCAAACTCGATATCGTCACTTCCGCCACCACCCTGTGGCTGCGCGGCGCATACGGCGGCCGCTGGCCGGATACCGATACGGTATTGGCACACTGCACGCAATGGCAAAGCCAATTCGGAAAATCCGTGACATCCGGTCAGGTGACGCGATGAGTTACAAACAACGTCAGGCTTTATATTTTTTGCTCGCCGCATTGATCATTGCCGGTTGCACCTGGCTGTGGTTTACCTACATGGAAAAACGCTGGATAGCGCTGCCGCAACAATCCGATGCAGCGCATGAAAACCAGATGCTGGCAGCCACGCGACTATTGACCGCACACCAGCACGTGGTAGGCAATGTGAGCACGCTCGCCGAAGCATCGCTTGGATCGTTAGCCGACGGCACCTTGATCCTGGCTGAGAATGGCGGCATCGTGACGCCCGAGCAAAGTAAACAGCTGTTGAACTGGGTCAAGCGCGGCAACACGTTGATTATCCGTCCGAGATGGTCTGGCCGCGTTCATCAGCTTGCCTGCGGCGTGCAGGAGAATAGCAGCCCTGCAGCCGATAAAAAAAACGCCAATGCATTTGATGCCGATCCGATCAGTTCGCGCCTCGGCGTCGAACTTGTCAGCATGATGCGGCGCCCAAAAGTACCAGCGCCGGAACCATACGAAGCGCCGCCACCCAAAGCAGCCAAGCTCCCGCCATGCCTGGCGCAATTTACGTTGCCCAATGCTGGCTACGCGCTGCAGCTCGATATCGATCGTGTTGCATTGGCATCCACTGAACATAGTGCGAGCCCGCTCTTTGGCGACGAACATCAAGAAGCAGTTCGTGTCTTTGCCGAGGGCAAGGGACACATCGCTGCCGTGGCGAACAACTACTTCGATAACGATCATCTGGCCGCTTACGATCATGCAGAATTGCTGCTGTCACTCGCGGCGCTCAACCCCAATGCAAAGCATGTTCTCATCATTCAACATCTTGACATGCCTGCCTGGTATCAGGCGCTATGGTGGTATTTCGAGTACGGCATCATCAGTCTCGGTTGCGGCGTGCTGCTGCTGTTCTGGACTGCCGTACGCCGCTTTGGGCCGATACTTCCTGAACCCAATCTGGAACGCCGTTCGCTGATCGAACATATCGATGCCAGCGGCCGCTGGCTTTGGAAAATCCCGGGCGGACGCAATATTCTTATTACAGCCGCTCGCGTCTCGATCAACAAAACATTATCGCGCAAGGCGCCGGCGCTGCTGCGCATGCTACCCGAAGAGCAAGCCGCCCATCTGTCGCAAGTTTGCAAGCTTTCCAACGCGGATATCGAACTTGCGCTGCATCGGCCTGCCTCCGAATATCCAATTCATTTCACCCGCCAAATTCAGATACTCCAACAACTGAGGAAACATTATGAGCGATAACACGTCTGGCACTGCAACCGATATACGGAGTGAACGCCTGCAGCAAGCTGCAGAGATTGTGCGGCGCATGCGCGAAGAAATCCGCCGTGCAGTGGTGGGGCAGCAGCAAACGGTTGACCAGGTGTTGGCATGCTGCATGGCAGGCGGACATATCCTGATTGAAGGCGTGCCGGGACTTGGCAAAACACTGCTCGTCAAAGCGCTTGCCAAAACATTCTCCGGAAATTTCTCACGCATCCAGTTCACACCGGACCTGATGCCTGCTGATGTGACAGGGCATTCAGTCTTCGACATGAAGAACCAGGTATTCAATGTTCGCAAAGGACCGGTATTCACGCATCTTTTGCTGGCCGATGAAATTAACCGCGCACCGGCCAAGACGCAATCTGCATTGCTGGAAGTCATGCAAGAACGGCAGGTGACGATTGAAGGCGAGTCGCATCTGCTGAACTCACCGTTCATGGTACTGGCCACACAAAACCCGCTGGAAAGCGAAGGCACCTACCCGCTACCCGAAGCGCAACTCGATCGCTTCTTGATCAAGGTACGTATCGATTACCCGACTGAAAAAGAAGAAGCAGCATTGCTGCAAATGGTAACGCGCAACCGCATCGGCGACGAGTTGGAAGTGTCGCAGGTCAATACGCTGGTCAAGCCGGAAAACGTCGTGGCACTGCAAAAGTTTGTCGCCCAGATTACTGTCGATGATGCAGTCGCGGCCTATGCGGTCAGGCTGGTGCGCGCCACACGCGATTGGCCGGGCATTGCGATTGGCGCCGGACCGCGCGGCAGCATCGCGCTGATTCGCATTGCACGCGCGATGGCGTTGATGGCAGGCCGCGATTATGTCACGCCCGACGATATCAAATCCGCCTGCCTGCCTGTTTTACGGCATCGCGTCGCGTTGTCCGCTGAAAGCGAGTTGGATGGATTGAGCAGCGATAATCTTCTGGCCGGCTTGCTCGAACAAATTCCGGCACCTCGTGCTTAGTTTTCTTTAACCACTTGTTAAACCAATGACGCCATCTCGCCGACTGTTATATGCAGTCGCTCTCTGGACACTACTTGGCTTTGCTGCCGGCCAGCTGCCTGACCTCTTCGCGATCTGGTCCGGTTGCGGTTTGGCCCTCGCACTGATCGCGTGTGCAGATGCGTGGCTGTCGCGCACCGTGCCTGCATTACGGATAGAACGCCAGATCGCCGGCGTATGGCCGGTGGATAGCTGGAGCGCCGTGACCATCACCATGCACAACGAAGGATCGCGCAGTTTGCGTATCGAACTGATGGACGATTATCCGACCGCATGGGAACTCGAAGGCTTGCCGCACGCAACACAAATCGCGCCTGAAAAATTCATCTCTGTCACTTATCGCTTGCGTCCCAACCAGCGCGGCAATGCGCATTTTGGCGCCGCGCATCTGCGTGTTACATCACCGCTCGGCTTTTGGAAACGCGTGCATCGCATCGGGCCGGAGAATGCGATGAAAGTATTCCCCGATTTTTCCAAGCTGCTTGGCCACACTCTTACTGCAACCGACCGTCGCGTGCGCACCGCCGGCCTCATCCGCAAACGGCAACGCGGTGAAGGCACCGACTTTCGCCAATTGCGTGAATACCGGCGCGGCGACAGTCAGCGTGCGGTCGACTGGAAAGCGACCGCACGCTTGCAAAAACCGATTACGCGCGAGTATCAGGAAGAACGCGACCAGCAAGTGGTCTTCCTGCTCGATACCGGCCGCCGCATGCTGGCGAAGGACGATGGTGCGACCCATTTCGACCATGCGCTCAATGCTGTCTTGACACTCGGCTTCCTGGCGCAGAAACAAGGCGATGCAATCGGTCTCATGACCTTTGGCGGAGAGGTGCGCTGGATCGTTCCGCACAAAGGCCGCATTGGTCTCGACCGGCTGCTGGCGAATATATACGACTTGCAGGCAACCGAAGTTGCGCCGGACTATACCGAAGCAGCCGGTAATTTATTGAACAAACTGCACAAGCGTGCGTTCGTCGTACTGATTACCAATTTGCGCGATGAGGACGACAGTGCGTTGCGTACCGCGTGCGAACTGCTGTCGACGAAACATCTGGTCATGTGCGCCAGCCTGCGCGAAAAGGCGCTGGATGCCGCCATCGTTGCGCCGGTCAATCAATTCGGCGACGCGTTGCGATCCGCATCGGCTGCGCATTATATGCAGCAACGGCAGGATGCGATAAAAGGACTCGGCATTCGCGCCGATCACCTGATCGATATCACGCCTGAAAAACTCAGCATGGCGTTGGTCAACCGCTACCTCGATATCAAGGAAAGCGGTCGCTTGTAAGTTCTATTGTGGAAATGAATGACAACAAAATAAATGGGAAACGCGTTCCCATTTATTTTGAAATTGAATCGATCAATGTGGTTGTTGAGCAGAAGCTGCTTTGGCACGCATCACGTAATGTTGATATTGAGGAATGGCGATTGCAGCCAGGATACCAATGATGGCGATTACCGGCAATATCCAGGCAAACGCGATAACCAGTCCGGAATTTTTCGATGGTTTGGGACCATAGTCATTCGCGCCCGGTGTTCCGGAACCGAAGATCAGGTAGAGCGCAACAAAGAAATTCAGAAACGGTACCAACATCAATAACGATAACCAACCCGAGGAATTGAGATCGTTGAAGCGCCGCTTGGCCATGATCAGGCTGACTGCAATCATGGGAATATACATTAGCCCTATCATGACCATCCCAATCGTTTTATTACCGCTTGCAGCAACTGTAGCTATAGCGGTCACAATTCCTAACACGATCATCAACAGCATGGTAACCGCCCATGTGTAAGCCAGATAACGCAGGCGTCCTATCCGGCCATGGACAGAAAATACCTTTGGTTCGTATGTCTCGTCATCTCCAACAACATCGGACAAAACAGCATCGGGTGCAGCATACGGATTGCTCATTCTTATACCTCCCTTGGATTTTTTAAGAACCGGCTAAACATCATACCGACTTGTCTTACACCACCAAACACACCTGCAACTTCTCGTCACTCACATCTTCATCCTGCGTACAATTTTCTTGTTAACACCATCAAGCAGGATCATTGTTTTGCGAGTATAAGACAGTGCCATCCGGCTGCAATACCAAAGCGTCTTTGCACTGCACCATTATTCAAACAACCGGTGAAACTGTATCTTTTGTACCAAAATAGTTCAAAAGGACTTCATTGGCAGTCCTGCTAATGCATGGATTTCCCTCGGTGATTTACCGAGCTGGTGCTGTCATCACTGATTAGTATTCTGCTGTGGGGGATTTTGCACAGTCACCTATTGCATCGCGTTAGTCCACTTTGCATGATCGACATCGAGTGTGTCGAGCACTTTTTGAAAGGACGGCTTAGTCTCGCTTGAATGCCTGGTGCCCACCTGAGTCATGATCAGCAATTTAGCTTTATTCGATAACAGCATGACGAACGTCGCTTCATGCGGAGACTCTTGGCCGAGCAACACAATGGAAAAATTTTGGCGTATCGCCGGAAATGTGCTCGCGCCAATAGGAATTTCAATATGCTTGCTTGTGCCGATATCCGCCGTAGCCGCCTTGAAAGAGCCCACTTGCAAGGTACTTTCTATCGCCGCACCTCGCCTCTGTGCAACGGCATCTGCGAAATCCTCAAGAGTTTGATCGGTGTCACGCGGCACACGAAGCACCACCATGACAGCGCTGTCCGGACCGCGCAACGATATCGAGCGAATCCCTACTTTGCCTTCGACAGGCCCATCCTTTTCGACAGACCAATCTGAAAAATGGGAAAAGCTTATTCCATCATTTTCATACGGTACCGGCTGTGAATCTTCTTTTTCGCATGAGGTGAGAAGAATCGCCACTACCGCCATGATTGCAATTAACAGAGTTCGATTCATTTGCTCTCCTATTTCGAATAGGTCACCATGGAATGCTTGTTTAGAACATGCTGTGCTTATTGAGCCCTATTGATTGCGAGTTACAACCTTTTACGCATTGCGATTTACGATCTTTCGTCCGTAAGTTTTTTCACGCAATAGAAAATTACCGATACAAATACCACCACATAAATAGATGCAAAGAGCATAAGTTTACCCTCTTCATCAAGTTTTACGCCGACAGTTGTTAATACGAAGTGTAGAACGAGCCAGATAAAAAACGAGGTAAGAGCAGCACTTGGGATTGCCGCCAAGGTAAGCACCATAAGATCTCTACCTGCTTCTTTGACAAAAACCGATCGCGTCCCTCGTCGCAGTTTAGCGGTGGCCACAAAAAAAGCAACTGAATAGCCAATTACAGCAGCAATAGCTAAATTAATTAGATAGTACATGTCAATGTCTCCAACATTGTGCCTAACATACACACAACGACCTAACGCGTATTACTTTTTCCATATGAAGGGCCAAGACAAAAAACGTACAATACCTACGCGATTTTTTCTTTTCAACAAATCACTCCACCGCCTTCACCATATCCTCAATTACCTTCTTCGCATCACCAAACACCATCATGGTCTTGTCCATGTAAAACAATTCGTTATCGAGACCCGCATAACCTGCAGCCATCGAACGCTTGTTAACAATCACAGTCTTCGCTTTATACGCTTCCAGAATCGGCATGCCGGCGATTGGTGACTTTGGATCTTTCGCGGCAGGATTCACCACGTCATTCGCGCCGAGCACCAGCACCACATCCGCTTGACCAAATTCGCCGTTGATGTCTTCCATCTCGAACACCTGGTCGTACGGCACTTCCGCTTCGGCCAGCAACACGTTCATATGCCCCGGCATACGGCCTGCGACTGGATGAATCGCGTATTTGACGATCACACCTTTCTCCGTCAGCTTCGTCGTCAATTCTTTCAATGCATGCTGTGCACGTGCAACTGCCAAACCATAACCCGGCACGATGATGACAGTCTCCGCATTACTCATCAGGAATGTCGCATCATCGGCAGAACCGGATTTAACCGGACGCTGTTGTTGCGCGCCGCCGGATGCCGCGGCAGGCTCCCCGCCAAAGCCGCCGAGAATCACATTGAAGAACGAGCGGTTCATTGCCTTGCACATGATGTACGACAGGATCGCGCCGGAAGAACCAACCAGTGAACCGGCGATGATCAGCATCGCGTTATTCAGCGAGAAACCGATGCCGGCCGCTGCCCAACCGGAATAACTGTTCAACATCGACACCACCACCGGCATGTCTGCGCCACCGATCGGGATGATGATGAGCACACCAAGAGCGAATGCAATCAGCATCATCAAGATAAATGCAAGCCATGATTGGGTCGCGCAAAAAATCAAGCCGAAACCAATCATGCCCATTGCGAGCAACAGGTTCACAAAATGCTGTCCGGTGAAGCTGACCGGTGCGCCCTGGAATAAACGGAATTTATATTTGCCCGACAGCTTGCCGAACGCAATCACGGAACCGGAGAACGTAATCGCACCGACAAAGGTGCCGATGAATAATTCGATGCGATTGCCGAATGGAATATTGTGGCCTTGCTGAACGATATTGAATGCCAATGGTTCCGACACCGCTGCAATCGCAATACAGACTGCCGCCAAGCCGATCAGCGAATGCATCGCTGCGACCAACTCCGGCATCTTGGTCATCTCGACGCGTTTTGCCAATGTCGCGCCAATACCGCCGCCGACCAGCACACCGATCAGCACCAATCCATAACCGATACCTGAACCGGATGCTTCTGTTTTAAGCCTGATGATCAACGCAATGGTAGTCACCACTGCAATCGCCATGCCGATCATGCCGAACGCATTGCCGCGCCGTGCACCGGCAGGATGCGACAAGCCTTTGAGCGCTTGAATGAAACATACAGACGCCAACAGATACAACAGCGTAACGAGGTTCATGCTCATTATTTGGACTCCTCGCTTTTATTCTTCGGTTCTTTTTTCTTGAACATCTCGAGCATGCGCTGCGTGACAAGGAAGCCGCCAAACACATTGACTGCAGCCAGCGCAACAGCGAGCGTGCCCATGATCCGTCCGAGCCAGCCGTCCGTCATGCCGGCAGCCAACATCGCGCCGACGATGATGATGGCGGAGATCGCATTGGTGACGGCCATCAATGGTGTGTGCAACGCGGGTGTGACAGTCCAGACCACGTGGTAGCCGACGTAAATCGCCAGCACTAAAATAATGAGGTTGATGACGGTGTGACTGACTTCCATGATGACCTCTCTGGTTTTTTGTTGCTTGTTTGCTGTCTTGCTTTTAGGCTCCTCCCCTTTCAAGGGGGAGGCTGGGTGGGGGATGGGTCTTTGCTGTATGTCTAACCCATCCCCACCCTAACCCTCTAACCCTCCCCTTGAAAGGGAGGGAATTTCTTTAGTGGAGCTAGTACCTATGTCTTACAATATAAAAAGTGTTTCAATCCTGCTTCTTCATTCCAGTAATCTGATTCTTCTCATCCACAAAAACAATCTTCGGTTTATACGTCGCGATCTCGGCATCATCCATCGAACCGAATGTGCAAATAATCAGCAAGTCCCCCAGATGTGCGCGACGTGCCGCTGCACCGTTCAATGAAATCTCACCGCTGCCGCGTTTGCCGCGAATCGCGTAAGTGGAAAAACGCTCGCCATTGTTGATGTTATAGAGTTCGATTTTTTCGAACTCGCGAATGTCGGCCGCTTCCAGCAGGTTCTCGTCAATCCCGCACGAGCCTTCGTAATGCAGGTCGCATTGAGTCACAGTTGCGCGGTGAATTTTGGCGCGCAGCATATTACGTTGCATCTACTTCTCCTAAATAAATCTGACAACTACTTGCGTAGTACTTCGCCGCCACTGCATAACAGCGTGGCTGCGACGATTTCGTCGTCGCGGTTAATGGTGAGGTTGGCGTCCTTGTCGACGATCAGCTTCAGGAAATCGAGCACGTTGCGTGCATACAATGCCGATGCATCGGCTGCAACTAACGTGGCGAGATTCGGTTCACCGATAATATGTACACCATGTTTGACGACAGTTTTGCCAAGCTCGGACAAAGGGCAATTGCCGCCTTGCTCGACCGCCATGTCGACGATCACAGAACCCGGCTTCATTGCTTTCACCGTTTCTTCGCCTATCAATATGGGGGCTTTGCGGCCTGGAATCAATGCAGTGGTGATGATGATGTCAGCCAGCTTGGCTCGCTCATGCACCAGCTCCGCCTGACGCTTCATCCAGTCGGCCGGCATCGGACGCGCATAGCCGCCGGTGCCTTGTGCGATTTCTTTTTCTTCATCGGTCAGGTAGGGCACGTCGATGAATTTCGCGCCGAGCGATTCGACCTGTTCCTTGACCGGTGGCCGCACATCGGACGCTTCGATCACTGCGCCCAAACGTTTGGCAGTCGCAATCGCTTGCAAACCGGCAACGCCGACACCCATGATCAACACGCGTGCCGCTTTGACGGTACCGGCAGCAGTCATCAGCATCGGCATGAAGCGTTGATAGGTATTGGCGGCCAACATCACCGCTTTATAACCAGCGATATTCGCTTGCGATGACAGCACGTCCATCGATTGCGCACGCGTGATGCGCGGTGCAGCCTCCAGTGCAAATGCCGTCAAGCCATGTTGCGCCATCGCAGCGATATTGTCGGCGTCGAATGGATTCAACATGCCGATCACGACAGTGCCTGATTTCATCAGTGTACGTTCTTGTGCATCAGGAGCACGCACTTTCAACACCATGTCACATTGGAACGCTTCGGCGGCAGAGCTGATTTGCGCGCCTGCAGCCACAAATGCTTCGTCGGTTACGCTGGAGGCAATGCCTGCACCGGATTGCACAATGACTTGATGTTTGGCTGCGAGCAGTTTTTTGACTGTCTCGGGCGTTGCGGCGACACGGGTTTCACCTGGCCGCGTTTCGGCCGGTATGCCGATTCTCATGAGATTCTCCAAAGACAAAATAAGGACAATCGACCTTATTTGATATTGCCAAGATTTTAATGCTGAATTGATTTCCAGAAAAATTCTGCGCGGCTGTGAATTCTCCTGCTTTTTTGATGAATCACCAAATAATTGAGCAAAAAAATGCGAAATATCAATCTGTTTAGGCCTGTTAAGCCTTTCGATTATCCAAACCAACAATAGTTGTTAAATTTACAGCCAATATAGTACTACGGACACACGTTTTGCATATCGACACGGTAAAATGTGCTCCTTTCAAGGAAATGTATGACTGATATCTGGAAACCATCCGTCACGGTTGCAGCAATCATTGAGCGTGACGGCCGCTTTTTATTGATCGAAGAAGAAACCAGCGACGGCATTTGCATCAATCAGCCCGCCGGCCATCTCGATCCCAACGAATCGTTGGAGCAAGCGGTGGTGCGCGAGACGCTGGAAGAAACCGCACACGAATTTTTACCGGCCTCGTTGATCGGCATGTACATGTCGCGCTATGTATCGTCACGCACCGGCCATGAAGTGACTTATCTGCGCTTTGCCTTTAGCGGCACGGTCGGCAAGGTTCATGACCAACCGCTTGATCATGGCATTTTGCGTACTGTCTGGATGACCTACGATGAAATGATGGCATGTCAGGACAAACACCGCAGCCCGCTGGTCATGCGCTGCGTCGATGATTATTTGAACGGCAAGCGCGCGCCTCTTTCGATGATTTACACGCATCCGAACGCTATCGGATCTTTTAATGGCTAAGACTAAAGTCGTGATCGGTATGTCGGGCGGCGTTGATTCGTCTGTCTCTGCCTGGCTGTTGAAAGAGCAAGGCTACGACGTGGTCGGCCTGTTCATGAAGAATTGGGAAGACGATGACGATTCGGAATATTGTTCAACGCGTGAAGACTGGATTGATGCGGTCAGCGTGGCCGATGTGGTCGGAGTCGATATTGAGGCAGTCAACTTTGCATCCGAGTACAAGGATCGCGTGTTTGCCGAATTCCTGCGTGAATATCAAGCGGGGCGTACGCCGAATCCGGATGTGTTGTGCAATGCTGAAATCAAGTTCAAGGCTTTTCTTGATCATGCGATGAAGCTTGGGGCGGACTATATCGCGACTGGGCATTATGCGCGTGTGCGCAGGACTGAAGATAGTCAGGTTCAATTATTGAAAGCAGTCGATGCGACCAAAGACCAAAGTTATTTTTTGCATCGGTTAAATCAGGCGCAGTTGTCGAAGACGTTATTTCCTCTTGGTGAAATCCACAAGACGGAAGTGCGCAAGATTGCGGAAAAATTGAAACTTCCCAATGCGAAGAAAAAAGATTCGACCGGGATTTGCTTTATTGGTGAGCGGCCGTTTCGTGAATTTTTGAATCGTTATTTGTCGTATAAACCTGGGCCGATGAAAACGCCTGAAGGTGTCATTGTTGGTGAACATGTGGGGCTGAGTTTTTATACGCTGGGGCAACGCAAGGGGATTGGGTTGGGTGGGTTGAAATCGCATCAGAATCAGGATGGGAATAGTGATGCGTGGTATGTTGCTCGGAAAGATGTTGAGAACAATACTTTGTATATTGTGCAGGGGCATGATCATCCGTGGTTGTTGTCGCCGTCGCTGCGGGCTGGGCAGACTAGTTGGGTGAGTGGCATGGCGCCGGAGGCGGGGGAGCTATCGGCGAAGACGCGATATCGGCAGGTGGATGTGGGGTGTGATTTTTCTGCGGCTGGTGCTGAGGAATTTACTCTGGCGTTCACTACACCTCAGTGGGCTGTTACGCCGGGGCAGTCGGCTGTTTTATACGATGGCGATGTGTGTCTTGGTGGTGGGATTATTAATAGCTAGTTATTTAGGATCGTGAGTGAAATGAATCGAGCATCGGCAGAAAAACTAAGCGTGATGATGCTCCGCATAAGCGGAATGTTGGACGACAGCATTGCATTTGTACGTGATGCTGAGTCTAAAAAAGATTTTGAGCTTTATCGCGATCAGGTTTCACGAACCATGGCTTCAATGTACCTAGACGTGTTAGAACATATATGGAAAGAACATCCTAATCTCCGTCCAAAACAAATGGGCGGATCGTATGAAGTTGACCCGGCAATACATGAACCACGCTTTTACGATATTAGATGAACATCGACATAACACATCATTCAATGTAATCACGTAAACGCGCGCACTGGTTAGTTCGATGTTTAAGTTCAGTTAATAATCTGTTGGGTTAACTCTTCGGACTAACATGCCGGGGGTAGCCCGGCGGCTACTCACTTTCTTTGCTTCGCTGTATAGACCGGAGACATAGGTAACAACTGTGCCGGGACATGGGTAACACTTTGGACTCATTCGATTGATGCCCAAAGGATTCGCCACCATGCCCTGGAACCCTGTTGATATGCCCACACTTCGTCAAGAATTTATCT
>DATBRC010000066.1:0-18311 GCA_036560485.1 Burkholderiaceae bacterium | reverse complement strand
AATGATCTACGTGCGTTAGTTGGCAATGCAAATTCGATTTAACAGAATTCTTTTGTTGATGTTTACCTTGGCGTTTCCTATCTGTGCATTGGGAAAACAAGCCGTCATCACTGCACTTCATTATGGAATTGATAAAGCACCTGTATGGGTGGATCGCATCGATGCCACGGCGATACGCAGCACGCAACTTTCATCAGGTTATGTCCAACATTGCGTTCTCAAAGATGTACAGGTGAATGTTTCTACCAATGCTGAAACAACTGTGTATCGGCACGTTGCCAATATACCGGTTGCAGATGCAGGCATTGCCGAAACGGCGAAAATTTCCATTCAATTCTACCCGGAATACCAAACGCTCATTTTGCATGATATTGCGCTAGTGCGGCATGGCGTACGTATCGATAAATTGGATCGCCGTCACATTAAAATATTTAATGGCGAACAGGATGCTGATCGCCGCATCTATGATGGAAGTGCCACACTGATTGTTCAGGTCGATGGCGTGCAGGTGAATGATCTGGTGGACTATTCTTATTCCGTTCGAGGTGTGAATCCGATACTAGGTGCTGCATATTCAGGTTGGTTTGCGCTTGGTTTTGACGGCCCGGTTGACTTTGTTCAAGTCCGATTACTTGCTCCGGCTTCTCGACAATTGTATTACCAGCTTGCTCAGACTGCGATCACGCCGGAAGTGTCATTGCATAACGATGTGCGTGAATGGCGCTGGAAAATTCCACATGTCTCCGCAGTCAAGGTTGAAGATATGCTTCCGGTTGGTTATATTCCTTTTCCACGCGTTCAAATTTCCGAATATGATCGGTGGAGTGACGTGACTAAGTGGGCAATGCCAATTTACCGTATTCATGGAGCATTATCTCCTGAGATCGTGAAATTGGTGGATGAATGGCAGCGCGATTCACATAGCGATGAAGAGTTTGCCATTAAGGCGCTGGACTTTGTTCAACAGCATATTCGTTACCTGGCAGTGGAGATTGGTATGCGATCACATCGGCCTGCGCATCCTAATCAAGTATTTAAACAGCATGCTGGTGATTGCAAGGACAAGAGTCAGTTGCTGGTGGCGATGCTACATCAAGCGGGCATGCGGGCGTACCCTGCATTGGTTTCACATCGCTTCGGCAAAGCGGTGGCCGATGGATTGCCCAGTCCGTTGGCATTCGATCATGTGATCGTTCTGGCCGAAATCGATGGCAAACGATATTGGCTCGACCCAACGTTGGCATATCAAGAGGGGCCGTTATCATTGCGTGGGGCGACACCATTTGGTAAAGCATTGGTGATCGGCGATGCGAGTGGAGGTCTTACTGATGTGGGGATATCAAGAAAAAGCGGTGCTGCGATTCACATAGAAGAAAATTTCGAGGTGGCCGGAAGCGATCAGCCAGTTGTGGCGACCGTGAAGTCGCGTTATACAGGCAACAGCGCAGAGCAGATGCGAGAGCAATTCGCACGCAACAGTAGTGCGCAGATTACGCGTCATTTTTTGAACGATTATGCCGCGCGCTATTCTTCTGTGCAATTGATTTCGCTTACGCATGATGATCATCCGGAAGTGAATGAATTTGTGGTAACGGCGCAATATCAGTTGCGTGACTTTTTTAAACAGGGTAATGGCCAGCTTACTGCGTATGTCTATGGTTGGGCATTGGCGCCGTATGTACGTCTGCCACAAATGGCGGTGCGCAGCATGCCGTTATCCGTGTCATTTCCGTTGTCGGTAACGCATGACATCGATATTCATTTTACGAGCGTTTCTGTCATGGAAGCGCATCAGGAAAACCGTTCTATCAAAAACAGCATGGTTCAATTTGGTTATACGCAGAACATTCAGCCAGACAGAATGCGATGGCATTTCATACTTGAGAATTTGTCAGACACCATCTCACCAGATTCTGTGGACGCTTACCTAACGGATCTTAATGAGATCAGAAATTATGGCCTGCGTAAGATGATTTATCCCAACCGCCAAACGCAAAATGGCAAGCCGTTGAAGCTCAATAATTGATGAGTGCAAGACACGCATTTTATATTGATGGGAGGTTCATTGGTTATGGTTTCATTGGTATGGCACCTTCATTCATCTTCTGCATTGGTTGAGTCGGTTGAGCTGATGGTAAGGGTTGTAATGCGGGCGACAAAGATGTTGATGCTGGGGCACCCGGTTGTGCGGCCATGAATACCCAATCACGATAAGAAGTCTTTCCCTCAAAACTTTGAAACAGCGGATCAAAATTTCCCACCTTGATGGGCTTTTCCTGCGATAAGCTATAAATCCCTACTATGCCTTTGTTCTCAATGGATGGGACGAGTCCCCAGGTTTCTTTTCCTGTCATCGGATCGGCATACAGCTTTCGCAGATGGCGGCGTATATTGGGGTAGCGTGGATCTTTCAATAAATCTTGCAATGAACTGGGGGCAGGGGATTGTCCTGGCGGCGTTGCATTGGCATAGCTGACTAATGCGCGTTGAAATTCTTTTCCGATATCGAGCAAAGTTTCTTCCGCCAGACGGCGTTGCATGAGTGTACCCAATTCAAGGGATGTGGCGGATGCAATACCGATGATGGCAATGAGGATCATTAAACCGAGATAGGTAAAACCGCAGTTACGTTGAATACCGCGCGACAGTTTACGTTGTATAAAATGTAGGGTGTGCAGGCTATGTTGACGTGATAGATGTGGCATGCATCACCTATAGATCAACAAACGGTTTGCCATCACGTGTGGTGCCCGGTGCAGTGCTTTTGATATCAAACACTTTACCTTTGCTGTCATCATCGGGTGGCACGATAGTCCAGGTCGTGCTGCTTTCCGTGATCGGATCGATAGGTAGCGCGCGTAAATATTTTTTTTCCACCAATTCGTCGAGCGATTCCGGATAGTGTCCGGTGTCGCCATAGAATTTATCGATCGTTTCGCGTGTGATGCGCAAGTTGTCGATTAAGATGGTTTCCTTGGCAGTATCAATGCTTTTGAAATAGTGCGGCATCGCCAACGTGGCCAACAGCGCAATAATTGCCAGGACGACTAATAATTCGATCAGCGTAAAGCCATGCTGCCTCTCATGTTGACCGCATGCTGCGCTCGACGCGATATCAGTCGAAGCAGGCAGGGCTTGGATGGAGTTTAACTGTAACAACGCATCACCATTTGTTATACGGCACGCCATTCAACCCGATTTTGGTTGACGTCGAATAGACATCGTAGACATCATCGCCCTCTTGGGGATCGCTCGCTTCGCTGGCATAGCTGCGTTTTCCCCAGGATTCTGCCTCATCGATGTCAGTATCGGGATTGAGTGGATCGCGCGGAATGCGGCGTAAAAAGAAAATCTTGTTCTTTTTGGGATCTTGCTGATTGACGACGCCCTCTACAAGTATTGAAAGATTTTTTGGATAGCCGTTGTTACCGATTTCTTTTTGAATGCGGCCTTCGTCACTCGCTCGCTTGTAGTCATCGATGCCTGCGCGAATCTCCCGCAATGCGCGGCGCAAATCTTGCTCTTGGCCGCGTTGAATTTCCACTTGCGCGAGGGGTAATGCAACTGTCGCCAGCACGCCCAAAATCGCCAATGTGACCAGCAGTTCAATCAGAGTGAAGCCTACGCAATCCTTTCGCGATTTGATTGCGCCAATAGGCATATCGTTTTTTGCAAGCATGCTGGCTTAAATTTCCCCTGCTATGGTTGAATTTGAATGCTTTGCGGAACAGGCAGAGATGTCGATACAGCGCGGCCGGATAAATCAATTGGCGCTGCAGACAATAACTGAACGCGTGTTGAGTTGGTTGGCGCGATTGCAATGAAGTTAATTGTCGCAACCGTGCCGGGTGATGTCGCTCCGCCGGTATCGGTGCGTGTATCGGTGATTAATATTTGTCCGCTCGGATCGACACGACTGGTGAAGTTGGTTTTGGCGCCGCCTTGTTTTAAGAAGATGCCTTCGGATATGCTGGTGACTTGTAATGCAGTATTGTCGAAGCCAACAATGAGTGGCAAGCTGTTGACCGGGATATCGGATTGCATAATTAACTGCACCGAGAAGGCATCTCCCTTTTTGACTTGAGTTGGTCCTTGCCATTGCAATTGTGCGCCATTGGCAACGGTGCCGTTAGTACTAATTTGGCTTTCGTTTATCGAAGGAATGTTACTTTGGATATTGTTATTTGATGAACCAATGTTATTGCTACTAGCAGGATTAGTGGGTTGTGCAGACGTTGCATTACGGGTAGCCGTCGTTGGAGCGGCGGGTGTAACAGCGGTTGCGGGACGCGGTGTTAGTACTTCGTTTGGTGTGCCTACGCCTCCAGATGCTGCGCCAGAACGCACATAATAACTACTCTCCGTGCCGGATCGAAATTTCGACAACGATGCATTTGGACGCTGAATATTGTGGATCAAATGCGGTGTAATCGACAGTACAATTTCAGTTTTCTGGTTGTCGTTTGAGGTGCTGCCAAACAAGCGGCCGATCAACGGCAAGTCGCCCAAGCCCGGCACTTTGTTGCCTGAGCGGCGGTCTTCGTCATTGATCAAGCCTGCCAGTACCTGGTTCTCGCCGTCTTTGAGACGCAGTACGGTACTGGCATTACGTGTGCCGATTTGATAGGCAACTGAACCTGACGAAGTTGTTAATTGACTGACGATATTGCTCACTTCCAGCGACACCTTGATCGCTACCTGGTTGTCGAGATACACAGTGGGTTCGACATTGAGCGTCAATCCCACATCGACATAATTGATCGATTGCGAAACAAATCCGGTGGCAGTCGACGTCGATGTAATGTTGGGTACACGTTCACCGATGAGGATTTTTGCCTTTTCGTGATTGCGGACACGAATGCGTGGATTGGCTAGCAAGTTGGCATCGGAATCTTGGTTGTTGGCATTGATCGTGACCGGAGAAATGCCGACACCGATGGTTCCGGAATTCTGATGATACAGATCGCGGAGAGTGATGCTGGGACCAGTTGCACCGGTCGTACCTGTGGTGCCACTCACCGTTAGGCCACTTGCGGAAAGCGGCGTCAGACTCATGCTGGCAGGCCATTGGATTCCCAAATCCAGCAAACGTTTGCGCTGCACTTCCAGTATTTCCACTTCCAACATCACTTCAGGTTCTGCCATATCCTGCAACGCGATCAGTTTTTCTGCTTGCGCCAATGCTTCCGGTGTATCACGCACCATCAATAAGTTGAGCTTTTCATCGACGACAATGTCGCGTGTTTTCAGAAGCGACTTCAGGCTGGCAGCAACCGCCTTGGCATCCGCATTCGTTAAGTAAAAGCTCTGCACCATCATCTGCTGATAATCTTTCTGCTTGCCCGGCGTGTTTGGATAGATCAGGATCGTATTGGCATTCTCGACACTTTGTTCCAGCTGGTTAGTCACCAGCGTCATGTGGATCGCTTCCTCAATCGTGCTGTTCTTTAAAAAGATCGATGTTTTCTGGTCGGTCTTCACATCTTTATCGAACATGAAATTCAAGCCGGACGTGCGCGAGATGACTTCAAACACTTGTTTCAACGTGACATCTTTAAATTCAATGGTGATTTTCTTTTTATAGGCGAGAGTCAACTCGGTGTCACTCGGCACCGCATCGGTTTTCTCCGTCAATTTGTTCTGTAACGCCAGCGCCGCTTGATTATTTGGATTTTCCGATAGCACAGATGAGAGTTTTAATCTGGCAGACTCGGTATCTTTTTTGTCGAGTTTGGCGGTTGCTTCATTGATCAGTTGATCATGGTGGCTATCGCGTTTCAAACGAAGCAAGCCATCAAGCGCGCGTTCACTGCTGGGATCCAGTCCCAGCGCGCGTTGATAGTTCTTTTCTGCTGCGTCACGCTGGCCGGCATCGGCGAACTTATCCGCTTGCGTCAGGTACGAATACACAGCCCGTTCTTTGGTTTGCAGATAGGCTTGTTTGTATTCCAGATTCTGTGGATCTTGCTGCATAGCTTTTTGAAACTTCGCGAGTCCTTCTTCCACCTTGTCTTGTGCCACCAAGTCTTTGCCGTCGTTGTAATTCATCTGGGCGGCGCAGCCGGTCAGTATCAAGGTAATAATCAGGCAAGCCCAGAAACCTCGCGGTGTTTTTATGCGATTTGTGAGACGACTTGGCATTAGTCGGTTCCTCCAATGTTAAGTGTCTGCACTTGCTTCAGCGGTAAATAGGTCAAGGTCATGATCGGCGGCTTGATGGAATCAATATGGTAAGTGTTGTCGACAACAGCATTTTCTTGCACGATATAGGTGTTATCTCCACGCCCAAAATAGACTTCCCAACTGGCGCCATCAAACTTTTTTCCCATATAGACAAACGGTAATGGCGGCGCCATCGGCGGTGGAGGCGGCATCGGCTTGGGCGGTGGCGGAGGGGGCGGCATCCAGCTCTGGCTGCCGAATAATCCTGTGCCGCCATTATGCGCACCACCAATTAACGTGTCGCGGTCTTGCAGCGCAGGGATGTCGGGTGGTTGCGTCGTTTTGTTGGCGGCCGTCGTGGTACGTTGCGTTGTTTGCGCCATCCGGGCCGCCGCTTTGCCGGCAGTTGCGGTACGATTAATTGGTTGCGCGACAGATGATGACGGTGTTTTATCGCCCAAAAATGCCAACCAGGCAGCTATCCCTAAACCGATTGCCATGAGTAGATGACGCGCGGTCATGATGCATCCTTTTGGATGGGAGGCTTGCCGTTGCCAAACATACCGGTTGGCTGGGCAGACAAATAGATCGTAAAACGCAACCGCGCTTCCAGTGTGCCGCTGCCAATTGCATCGCGCTTGAAGTTCATTTCGTCGAGCGATGCAAATGGAATTGCCAGTAAGGTTTTTTCACAGAACTGTCGGATCGCACGATAAGTGCCTTTGACCGGCATCAGGATTTGATAGGTGCGATAGTGGCCGTTTTTATCTTCCGCTAATTTGTAGTCGGCTTGTGCGAGCGTCAGGCCGGCTTTATCGGCCAACGCAAACAAGGTTTTGATTTGCTGTTCGGTGTAGCGGTCATCACCCAGGCCGTTGATAAATTGATTGAAATGTTGTTCCGCTGTGGTCTGCGTTACGGTCGGTATCATACCTTCAGCAGTGTGCCAGGATTGCTGTGCTTGTTGCCATTGCTGTTGCAGCGCTTTTTGTTGCGTATGCAAATACGGAATGCCCAAAAGCCATGCCATCAGTCCGATCATGCAAATAATAGATGCAATACTTTTGCTCCAGCCGAAACGAAGCAACGTCAGTTGCACTTGCAAATTGATCGTACGAAGTTGCGAGAGCGTCATGGCGTGTTCCCTCCTGCGCTCACCCATTGTGCTTCAAATTGAAAGCGATACGGTTTATTCGCATCTTGTTCATTGATTTCGTGCTTGGTCAGAATCACTCTGTCAAAAAACTCCTGCTTTTTAAGCTGCTCGATATAGGCGAGCATGTCATAACTGGTTTTCGCTTCCGCCATGCCTTTGACGATCTGCTTTTTTGCATCCGGCTCAATCGATAACAGCGCAACGCTTGTCGGTGTGGCTGCTTCAATGGCATCCCAGACATCACGCCACGGAAGATTCAATTGGCCTATTGCGTTAATTGCAGCACTTGCTTGCGCATCTGGAATCGTCCATGTCTTTGAGGACGTTTGATGTGTGAGTCGTTCTGTTTGTTTGATTTCGATACGTTGAATTGCTGCAATGAGCTTATGTTGTTGTTGCAACATGCTAAATGCATTGACAGTGGCAGCGGCACACAATAACAGGCCGACGCTGCCGTATAGCCAGACGGGCAGCGGTGTTAGCCTTACCGATCGTTTCAGCGAACGCGGCGCAAAATCGGTACGCAGTGGCTGCATTGTGATAGCGCGTTTTTTACTGGGAAGACTGATTGGCAGGCGATGCTGGGGAAGCGTCGGATGGCTGCTGTCGAGTCGCACGCACCGTAACGTGCCCATCGTTTGGTTCGTCCATTGCTGCACTATGTCGCCACATAATTGCAGGGAGGCCGGTGCCGGTAAATTTAAGCGTAACGCTTCGCAATTGACATAGTCGGATAACCATTGCGCATCATTCGCGGTTTCGTCCGGAAGGGTCACCAACCGCACGCCGATCAGGTGTTGTTGATCAAGGATGCTTAGCGTTAAATGATTGCCATGTATAAAACCAAACCAACTGGTTGAAGCCAAGCGCCGGTGCCAGTGGTTCCATGTGGCGATGAATTGAGGCAGGATTCTGGTGAGCGTCAACTGATGTTCGGTAGCGATTTGCAATAAGGTAGTGTGAAGAGAGCGCGGCAGCGCACAAGCCAGAAAAGGATGCTGCGCATCCCACTCCGCTTCAATCTGCCAATCATTTACTGCTTCACCGTATAACGTTAGGAATCGCAAATCGGCCGCTGCGCGACAATCATCGATGCGGCTGCAGTGTTTCGGAGGTGTCGCGATGAAAAGCCGCACCAATTCGTCCGCTACGATGACCGAAGTGGGAAGTGCACTGCATTTTGCATCTTGAAGAATCTTGCCAAGTTGCGAAGCAAGCTGCGTTGGTGACGAAAGATCGCTTGTCGATAATGGTGTGGTCGATAACACCTCACGTTTGCTATGCTGCCAACCATAGAGATGTGCCAGCGTCATGCTGTTCTTCGACAATTCAATGCGCAGTGAAGAATTGAAATGCTTACGCATGCAATGTCACCCGCTTGATTTCATCCAGCGTGGTTTCGCCGCGCGCAACCAGTTCCAGCGCGCCTTCGCGCAAACTGCGTGTCCCATTCAAGCGGGCCGCTTCCTTGATCTGCCGGATGGGGCGCTTTTCAATAACCAGTTCGCGAATCTCGTCGTTCAGGATCAGGATCTCGGCGATCGCTTTTCTTCCTTTGTAGCCGCTGCCATAACAATCGCCGCAACCTTTACCTTGCTTGAATTGGTATCCGCCAACATCCGCTCGCCGCAAGCTGATACGGGCCAACTCGGCGTCACCCGGATTATAGGGCACAGCACAGTGGGGACAATTCAAGCGCACCAGGCGTTGCGCCCAAATACCGTTTAATGCCGACACAAATGCATACGGATCGATGCCCATATGCGAGAAACGTCCAAACACATCGAACACATTATTCGCATGAACAGTCGTCAACACCAGGTGACCGGTCAATGCCGATTGCACTGCAATTTCGGCGGTTTCGGTATCGCGAATTTCGCCGACCATGATCTTGTCGGGATCGTGGCGCAGGATCGAGCGCAAGCCTTTGGCAAAGGTCAGTCCCTTTTTTTCATTGACGGGGATTTGCAGAATGCCGGGCAATTGGTATTCGACCGGATCTTCAATCGTGATGATCTTGTCGTGGCCATTGTTGATTTCAGTCAGCGCCGCATAAAGTGTGGTGGTCTTGCCGGAGCCGGTCGGGCCGGTCACCAATAACATGCCATACGGCTCTTCGGCCAGCATGCGCAACGACATCAGCGAAGGTGCATCAAAGCCGAGTGCTTCCAACGTCAGCGACCCATACGCCTCGATCATCGCGCGTTTATCCAAGATACGGATCACCGCATCTTCACCGTGGATGCTCGGCATAATCGAGATACGCAAATCGATTTCACGGTTGGACGCTTCGACGCGGAAACTGCCGTCCTGCGGCACGCGACGTTCGGCGATATCCAGCTCCGCCAACACTTTCAAACGCGAGATGACTTGCTCCGCCACTTCGATGCCATGAACAGTGGTCGCGCTATTCAAGATGCCATCGATGCGGTATTTGACCGACAATCCGCTCGAGGTGCTTTCAAGATGAATATCGGATGCACCCGCTTTCAATGCATCGTACAGCGTGGAATTGACCAGTTTGACAGCGGGACTGGCTGCTTCACTGACAGAGGCAAACGACAGCGTGGCCACCGATTTGTTGTCGCGTTGATGATCTTGTGCATGATTTTCCAGATGATCGACTGCACGAACGGTTTCTTCCAGTTTAGATAGGTATGCCTGGATATCGGCTTGCATCGCCAATCGATACTCGATGCGGGCTTTGGCTTGTGTGTTGAGCCACGTCAGTAAATCGGCATCGAACGGATCAGCTATCACGCCAATCAAATGCTGTTCGGCATTACGCAACAACACGCAATGCCGTTGCATCGCTTTGGATAGCGATAACAAATCAAACGCGGGTGCCATCGCGAGCATGTCACTCGTTTCCATCACCGACAAACGGAATGGGGCAGCGATCGCTTGCACCAGCAAGCGCGGTTCGACATTCGTCAATTCCATCAGTTCATCAATGACGGATCGGTGCGATTGGCCAGCAAGCGTGCGTGCGCGTTGCAGTAACGCTGCATCGATGATGGGTAGTGCAGATGGTTGCAGCGGCGCGTTCATGACAGGCTACCGGCCAAATCAAAGATCGGCATATATAGCAGCACGACAATCGCGCCGACGATCAAGCCGATCCCTGCCATGAGCAGAGGTTCGAACGTGCGTGTAAAGCGGTCAATCCAGCGGGTGATTTCCCCATCGTAGAACGACGCCGATTGCGTGAGCATTTGCCCGAGTTCACCCGAACGTTCGCCGACACGCAACATGCGCAGGGAAATCGGCGTAGTCAATTCATTCACACTGAAGGCAACCGAAAACGGTTCGCCGGATTCAATGCGCGCTTTGGCGTTTTGTAATCCTGACTTGATATGCGCCGACACCATGCCTTGCACGGTTTGCATCGCTATCACAATCGGAATGCCGCCTTCGAGCAGCATACCCAAGGTTAAATACAAACGTGATAATTCGTAGACGCGTGCGCGTTCGCCGATGCCTGGTAATATCGCCAGTAGCCGGGCCATCCCGCCATTGGCTAAAAAATGACGCACCATGAAGAAGAGTGCAGCCAATGTGAGAGCAATGCCGGACACCAGCATGCTGGTATGCGCTCCGGCAAATTGTCCCCATTCCAATAACAATTGCGACATCCATGGTAAGTTGCGTCCGGCGCCTTGATAGACTTGTGCAAAGCGCGGCACCACATAACCAATCAGAAAAAAACTGACGCCGCCACCGACCATCAGCAGGATCATCGGATAGATAGCGGCGCTGACGATTTTGCTGCGTACCGTATCGATGCGTTGCTGATAATCGATAAAACGTGTCAACGAGCGAGGCAAGTCACTGGTGCCTTCCGCTGCTTTGACGATACCGATATACAAGGCAGGGAATAGATCCGATTGTTCGGCCAGGACGGTAGAAAAACGTTTGCCTTCACGCAGACCGGACAATAGGCGTGTCAGGATTGAGCGCCGTGCATCGTTGGTTTCTTTTTCCAGCAACGCTTCCAGGCATTCGACGATCGAGAGGCCGGCATGCAACAGCGCGAGCAATTCCTGGCTAAACAGCACCAGCGGCAAGCGTGCAGTCCGAGCATGGCTGGAAAACAGTACGCCTGAAATGGAGCCGCGTGCAGGAGCAATCGATGCCGTATATAACCCCCGGCCTTCGACTTGCCGACGTGCATCGGCCTCATCGTGCGCGTCGATGGTGAGGAAGGTCATTACATGGTCAGGGGATAGCGCGCGCGCATCGTACTGCATACAGACTTTCTCAGGCCTACAAGATCGGCGGATTCTTAATTGGTGATGTCGGCATCTTCACTGGTGCCACCCGGTTGACCATCCCGGCCGTACGACAGAATGTCATAGTCGCCTTTGCTGCCGGGTGATCGATATACATACGCATGGCCCCATGGGTCTAATGGCACAGCCTTCCCTAAATACGGGCCATTCCATTGCAGCGCGGTTGCCGGTTTCGCAACGAGCGCAGTCAAGCCTTCTTCACTGGTCGGATAACGTCCGATGTCAAGGCGAAAAGTGTCGAGTGCTTTTTCAAAGGCATCGATTTGGGCTTTTGCAACGGTGACTTCGGATTTGCCGAGTTGTGCGAAATACTTTGGACCCACATACGCTGCCAGCAAGCCGATGATGACGATGACGACTAACAACTCAAGTAATGTGAAGCCGTTCATCCGCATGCGATGCATTGGCAGCTTCCTTGATGCGATCACATCACATCGCGCATGTTTATGTATTACATGCACATCCATGCTGCCGTCTTTGTTTTTCTGTTGAACAGACATTGTGATCACCACAGGTTTTGCATCATTCCAGCGCGCAAGACTACCACATCGCGATTTGTGAGAACAACAACTTTTATTGCTGTTGTTTTTTCAAATGTGTTTGATCTAAAAGTAGTTGCTGCTCAGTAAAAATTTGCGGGAAAAATTAGATAAAAAGCGCATATATCCCTTAATTCCGGGATTGTCTTTTTGGGTGCTTTATGAGTGAGAAATATATTGGTAAAAATTCACAATTTATTTTTAGGAAAGCGGTTTTCTTTCTGATACTCTTCGTGAGAATTTTTTAAATTGTTTTCTGTAATTGTCAGCAAAAAACGTCGTGTAGCTATGTCTATAGGCAATTTCCTACCCATTTCAATTGATGGCGTGCCATTAGCAGAGTGGTGGAACTGGATGCTTCTGTAGTAGCGAATTAGAACTACAAAAAGATTTTTGGAATTAACAATGTCTGTTTCATTTAATTCAAATTTATGGATATCGCTATGAAAGTTTTTATGTTTAACAAGGCAAAGTATTTGTTGGTGCGTTCAATCGTTTTTTTCGTAGTCACCTTGGTAGTAACGATGGGCAATGCAAACGCCTCTTGTGATGCAAATTCTTGCACCAATCAAATCTACAAAATCTACACTGATGACGCCACGACCTACGTCCAACTATCGACATCGGGCAACGAACAGGCTGGCAACTGCGCACTCCTAGGGGGAGTGTTTGCGACTGTTCCCACATCGAACCCAAACTACAAGGCTTTGCTGTCCAACATCATGATTGCATACACAATGAATCTAACGATTACTTTGCGCTACTTCGATGGCCCAGGCTGCAAGGTTGCTTATCTCTATCTCGACAAGAGCCATTAGAAACAAGAGGCAGCACTCATGCATTTGCTGACATGCTAAGAAGATCGAAATGTTATATAGCTCAATTAAAAGAAAATGCACGAGTGCTTAATTTTTAGTTCTATAGTGGAAAATAAAACTAAATGATGAAATATCTATTCCTGTTAGCTTTAGCTGTTTCTTCAGCTGTAAATGCAGAGGTAACCAAACTGGAACGATCAATTGGTTGGCTGTAGCTGCTGCAGCTGAGCTGAGTGGAAAAAGTGTCGTTGTGCGCACTAATGGCTGTCTGTCTATTTTTCCGACTATGCAGCCAGATTCTTCAGTTTGGCTTTATTTGCAAAATTAATGCAAGACCGTAACTCGCAATAGGTAGGGCGCAATGGTCTTCTCACGCTAAAACGTACACTCATTATTGGGGCAATAAAATATTTTAAGCTTGTAATTGAATCTTTAGGTCGCTAGCTAGTTTTGCAAAGTTCAAGTATTTCATAAAAGGAGAACGGTGGTGTATCAAGAATTATTGAGTAATGTCAATTCAAGGCCCACATCAGAATTGCGATAACTCGCCGAATTTTAGCAGTGATGGTCTTGATGATGAGTCCTTTCGCGCAGGCCAATTGGTTGGCTATTGTGAAGGCTGCAAAGACCTCTGGAAAAAAATTACTGGGGATGTGTCGTCTCGTATGGCGAACTCGATTATGCCAATATTTACTTATGTGCACGTGCTTGATTACTCCGTCTTGTTCGTCGTTAAAGGAATCAATTTATGAAAAATAAAATTTTATTGCTTGTTATGCTGTTCCTGACTATTTCCACAGAAAGTGTCTGCGCCCAACAAACTTTCAGCACGGGATGGACTACAGTGGCTACGATGAATCCGTGGAGTAATGGGGTAAACGTAGGAGTACAAAATTTATCAAATGATCCATCAGGCTGTGCTAATCAAACTGGTAATAGTGGGAATGGAGGGCTTATGAATCTACCGACCTCTGCTACTGAATATAAAACGATCTACGCTAATATCATGGCCGCATTCTATACAGGCAAACAGGTAAATATCTATACAAATGGTTGTACAAGTGGTGGCAGTCAAATTATCGGATTGCTCGTTAAGTAGTAAATTAAACCAACTCGCAAACATAGGATTCCATATGAGATCAAAAGCGGTTCGCTGGTTATTGGTAGCAACGATTTCTATTGTCAACGTAATTTCACCTCATGTCGCGCAGGCCGCCAGCTATGCTTGTAGTGGTGTCGTTACCGGCGTGGCCTTGAGTCCAAGTGGTGTCGTCACAGTTTATTCTGCGGATGCCGGTTTGAATGCAGCCTATATTTGCCAGATTGGTAGTACCTATAACGGCGTAGGCCCGGACGCGTGCAAAGCGATCCTGGCTGTTCTTGTATCCGCCAAGGCGACTGGCATACATGCAGAGTGGAGTTTCAATGATGGATTGTCGTGTACGACCCATCCGGCGTGGGATGTTCTCACTGGTTGGTATTACGGTCCCGTGCTGAGGTAAGCCAGCGGGTTCTAATATCTGGTGCAATCTTGGCAGACGCTCATGCCGTGGACGTAAGAGGGGTGGTAAACGGACTATGGTTCAAGCCAGGAACGAATCAGTTATAGTCCGCGATAAGTGGCCAAGACATAAGTCCGTAATGCGTACCAAATTGGCTGGGCTTGTCCATGTACATACCGACCACCGACCCAAATTTCAGTTACTACTACGGCCTGTTTGTCGCATCTATGTCGAAGAAAATCACGATTTATATGCCGGGTATTAGTTTTTATACGAGCTCTAAGGATTGCGATATTACAAAAACCGGATATGGTTTCATGCTGCTTACTTTAATTAGCAAGTATCTGAGGCCATCGTGAAACAACAATAGCAGTTTAAAAGTCCTGCTGAATAAATTGATCAGATCCATCCTTCATTGGTGTACCGTTTCACAGTGTTATTCGTATTCATAAGCATGTTGAGTTGATTAGTTTTTCTACGCCAGCGTACAAAAGGAATTAAAAATGTTTTTATTTTCATCATCCAATTTTTTACTTGTGAAGCGTAGAGCTATTGGTTCATGTTTAATGGCGTTCGCTCTATTAGCTACCATCTATCCCGCTCATGCATCGCCCTACGATAATGCGATGACTAGAACGGTGTACCACGTATTTTCCGGCGATGTAAATGGCGACGGTACACCAGATATATTAGTCAAAGCGGATTTCAAAATCATTATGCTTCCGTTGGATGATGATGGCTTGTTTCCTCTTCCTATTCCCGCTCCCAGCCCGACATTCGTCTTGCTTTCGCAGAGCGATGGCTCTTATGTGTTGACTGCCAAACCAGATGCATCGATTGTCAATAGCGCCGTATGGCAAGCTAATTCACATGATGTGATAGTGGGCGATGTATTGGGCAATGGAGCGGGTTCAATACTCGTCAAGACACGCACTCCAGGACAACCCAGTTTCGTGGTGGCGATGTCGTCATCGACAGGTGCGCTCCAACTGGTTCAAGTACTCACGACTGCCAATATCGGTATTGATTTAGGTGCGGCAGGAACGACGGTCACTTTTCAAGATCAAAATGGCGATGGCCGTACGGATCTAGTGGTTAGTGTGAATGGACGAGTATCTTCTGTACTAGTGGCGGATGCAAGCGGTACATTCCATGTAAACGACCCATCATCCACTGCTGCATCTGCAAGAGCAGTTTGGAACGGTATGCTTAATGCACTGAGCACAGGCGACACCACAACAGCTGTAACGTACATTATAGATGGATCAAAAGATAAATATACGCAAGCTTTCACAGATCTCGGTCCTGACGTTGCGCAATTTGCCTCTAGTTTTGGCAGCATTGATTTCGTTCATGTCTCATCAAATTACATAATCGGGGTCGTTACAGAGAACTACGCAGGGCAAACCACGATGGGCTATATTAATTTTATTTTAAGCCCGGACGGTTGGAGCATCGAGGAGTTCTGATGACGACACCAGCGATAACAGACTTAACAATAAGTCCCGCGAAGAATTGGTGCATTGTGTTGTCCCTTGTATTGGTCATGATAACCGCACAAAGATTTCAACACATGAGGTTTGCATACGGCGTAGCGGAACGGGCGCATGCAACTGAAGGGCAAGTACGTGACCCTGGCATAGCTGCATTGCATATTGGGGTGTTTGCAAAGCGATATTCTTCGCCCGAGATAAGGATGCGCGTCGTGACGCCTACCGGTGAACCTGTCGCAGATGCGATTGTGGTCGCCACCTGGAGCATCACTGGCTATTTTAATGCTGCACCGCTAGGCCAGTTAGATATACGTGAGACGGTAACGGACAAGAACGGCGAGTTCCGTATTCCTGCTTGGGGGCCGCTTCCTGTGTCAACAGGCACGATCATGGGTGACGAACCACATATCCGGATTTTTCATCCGCATTTTCTGCCTCGTGTACTCACGAATTCCGAAGGCGTTCCAATGAAGCTAGCGGAAAACACCATTGAATTTCGTTTGCAAGACCAGGCAATCACCTTGTACCCGTTTCATGGTACGCCGTCACAATTTTCTATGGCAATGGAAGTATTGGATCATAGTCTTGAGTTTGTTTTTAGCGATCCGGTTAAACCCGAGTACGGGCGATGCTACGTGGAAAAAATGCCGAGAATGTTAATTGCAATACAGCGCGTGAAGGATGAGTTGGAGCGTGAGGGTGTAGGCGAAAATCTACATTCATTGGGGGCATATGCAAAGGCTGCGTTGCCTCAATGTGGTGATCCAAAATTGTTGTTCCAGGGGTATATAAAATGAATAGATATGTGAAAATCGTCGCAGGATTGGCATTGTTACTTTCGGTGTTCAATGCAGCTGCCTATGAAGTGACTACCCATCAAATGCTGACAAAATTCGCCATAGCTAAATCCAATCTTAATGCAGACCCTAGTTTATTAGGTGATCTTGGCTTGCCTGCATTGGCAACGCCAGCCTACACGCCGATTGAAGGAGGTATCCAGTTGAGCATATCTGATATCGCCCAGGATGGTGCTGTTTTAGAAGATGATCAATATAAGATAAGAGTCTTTAACCATTTTTTTGACCCGCAGTATAACAATTTCAAAGGTCGACCTTTGGAGTTCCCCACTATATTAAATATCGGCCCCGATGTGGGGCGTATGTCACCTGATTGGGCTTTGGAAGATCACGGTGAAGTTACTGATATGCTGTGGTTAAATAAACCGCAAGATTTTTCATTTCGTAACGCTCAACAAAATTTCTATAATGCGCTTACGGCATCAAACCCAGCGGATCGTCAAAAAAACTTTTCTACGATGTTTGAGAGTCTTGGGATGATCGTTCATCATATTCAGGATATGGCACAACCCCAGCATGTGCGCAACGATCAGCATACACACCCTATCCCGTTCACAAATTTTAATCCGCAATGGTCTCGCTATGAGCTATATATTGAAGGCTTGGAAAACTACGCAGAAGACGAACCCACCATCCTTGACAAATCGCAGGCTTCATTACCGTTAATCTTGAATTCGAGCCAATACCAATACCCGATTCCTTCGTTTTCAACTGCACGGCAATTTTGGCATACAGAAGGTACCACCACGCCTCGTTTCATCGGCATGGCTGAATTTACCGCACAGAACTACACATCATACGGCACGGAATACGGCGCGAAGAATTTCGATTCCGAATATGTGGGTGCTGCGCCCGGTTTCCCACTACCTAATGGTACAAACCATGATGGCAGCGCCAAGACCATTAAACCAGAGAATGTAACAGTAACGCTTACAGATGGTTCAACGAAATCCGGCACAATTAATTTTGTGATGGGAAAGGTATACGATGAGAACGCACCAAACTTCCCAACCACTTCACAACTACAACATTTGGCAGCCGCATCGCTCGTAAATACACCATTGGAAAAGGGGCAGCGTACAACGAACCGTTACTATGTCGAAAATTCCGCTGTCGATAACGATGCATATAAAATCTTACTTCCTCGCGCTGTTGCCTTTTCTGCTGGTCTCATCAATCATTTTTTCCGTGGGCGCCTCAATCTCACGCAGAGCGGTAGTGGCTGGATAATCAGTAACGTCAGCACACAACCGTTGAATGGGGTCTTTTCCATTTATTATGAAGATGCCAGCGGCAACCGCTTTTTTGGTGCGACTCTTAGTGCCTCTATCGGGCCAGGACAATCTAGCAATTTAATAAACTATACACCACCAACCACTGCAACAAAACTCATTGCAGTCTTTCGTGGACAGATCGGCGCAGAGGGTGATGCTACTTTAGCCTCTGGTTTCTATGCAGTGGCCGGTAAAGTGATTTCATATACTCCACCGCC
>DATBRC010000065.1:0-65199 GCA_036560485.1 Burkholderiaceae bacterium | reverse complement strand
CATAATGTATTGTTATTCCAATGGACATGTCCCTATGGTTTCAGGTGTTCCAACAACGAATACTTGGGATGAAATAAGGGACCTAGGCGGCACCCCTGGTAATGTAGTCGTTACTGAGGCTACACAGTACCCTGTAGCGGGACAAATCTATTCTACAGGCCCCGGTCAGCAACTTCTATTTTCGACTACTGGCTCATACGTAGGTCCTATAAGCTGGTCGTTTTACTTTGATCCAGCTGCTCTAGGTTCAACCCAAATACGCGTCGTCAATACAATGATCGGCGAGGGAATACAGGGCTTTGATTTTGGCCGAGGCTGTGTACCCGTCGTTCCGCCAACTCCACCTACATTGGTTAGCGTGTATTTTTATTTAGATCAAGTGCCGCTTTCTGTAGGACTAACATGTTCTGGATATATGATATTTAACGTTGATGGAACAAATCATAGTTACAACGCAACCATAGGTTTATCTGCAGGTGCTCATAAGTTTGGAGCGACATTTATTAATACAGAGCTTGGTACACCAGGATTTTGTTATACACCTTACGCGAAATATATCGATGGCGCTGGGTCTCACGTCATATCCCAAGGGCCGGTGCAATCATACCAAGTTAAATAGTTGTTTCGTAATCGATAAATCCATGGAAATTCCCAAGGGTCAGCAAGGTAGGTTGGGCTAACGCTTCATCAGCCCAACATTAATGGAGATGAACTGGAATACCCGATGAAATACTGCAGAGCGAACCTGCCAGGAGCTACTTATTTTTTCACGGTCAACCTCGCGAGAATTAAAGGGGTCAGAATTAAAGGGGTCAGCATCGCAATGTTTTCAAAGATAACTCATGCCGCGTCGGCCACGTATTAAATTAGCTGGTGTACCGCAGCATCTTGTGCAACGGGGTGTCAATCGAGAACCATGTTTTTTTAGTGAAGAGGATTATTACTGCTACCTCCACTGGCTCTTTGAAGCGGCTGCCGATTGGCGGTGTCACGTTCATGCGTATGTGCTGATGACCAACCATGTGCATTTGTTGGTCACGCCGGAGACGCCGGGCGGACTGGCCAAGTTGATGCAGTCGGTTGGACGGCGCTATGTGCAGTATGTGAACCGGTTTTACAAGCGCAGTGGCACCTTGTGGGAAGGGCGCTTCAAGTCAAGCCTGGTGCAGGCGGAAGGGTATTTGTTGCTATGCCAGCGTTATATCGAGCTCAATCCGGTACGGGCAGGTATGGTGAATGATCCGGCGCTGTACCGCTGGTCGAGCTATCGGCATTACGCATTGGGACAAACGGATGAGCGGTTGCATCCTAATCCACTGTACCTGGCGTTGGGACAAGAAGAGGATTCAAGAAAATCGGCGTACCGCGATTTGTTTCGATACGAATTGGACGAGGCGGTAATAACGGATTTGCGTGCCGCATTGATGCAAGGGCAGCCGATGGGAAATGAACGGTTCAAAAAAGAAATGAGCGCAGCGACCGGAGTGCGACGAACACAGGTACGGGGTGGCAGGCCGGCAAGACTGCCCGACACAACTACGGTAGTCAACCAAACGGATTTTGGATTTTGATGGAAGATGAAATGAAAAATGGCGATGTGATGAAAAACAAGGCGATGTTGACGCCTTTAGTTGTTGATTAGGCTGATCTGCAAGAAATGGTGGTGCTTGAAGGCTGTGCGGGACTGGATTTGAATAACAGTATCTACGTGCTAACGGATGACCTCATGTTTTGGTTATGGGATACGGAAAACAGTGGCAAGGTCATGATGCATATGAATGTCAAGTCAAATTCAGCTTTTTAATGTCGTAACTTGAATGTGTTTTATTAAAATGTTTTTTAGAGAGGTTCTTATGATGGGAAAACAGTTATGTGCAATATTTATCTTCGGACTGCTATTCATACTCGCAACTGGAGAAGCAATTGCTGCATCTGGTTGGACTGACTTTGGCACGATATCGAACTTAAACCAACAAAGTGCTGGTGCAGCTAATTATGTTTATGTTGATGTGAGCGTGACATCCAATCCGACAGATTCTGGTGCGTGTACTGTACGCAATGGCTTTTATTTTGTCGTGGATGATGATCGAAAAAAACGATTGTTTGCGACGTTACTTGCTGCCCAACTCTCATCCCGCAATGTCAGGATTTTTGTAACAGGCACTTGCTACAGCGGCTATGCGCTATTGGACGGACTCATACTTCAATAAGTGGTTGTATGATCTGATCCGCTTGGCTTCTGTGGCACAGACCTCAGGGGCAACATCACATTAAAAACTGAGCGTGAACAGGTCGAAAAATTGAGGCACCTTCTGACGAATCCAATTGATGTACGCAAACTAAAACGCGTCTACGAGATTTTTTTGTTCTTTAAGAAGTTCGGGTCTAGTGATGGGATAAATCCATATATCAGCGTTGCAAAGTGTTTTCTAAATTATCAGCTAGATTAAGGTCGGAATAGACAATTTTAATTGGTGAACCTATTGATTGCGTAGTGACTGCCAGATGATGTGTAGATATAGGTTTCCTATGATGAAATTGCCATCCTGTGTTGTTGAGCTCCTCTCCATTGAAACTGGCGCGAATGAATGGCGCTTCAATATCAAATGAAATGTCTTTAAGCGGTGCGGCAAGTCCTTGGCCGATTGCCTTGATATACGCTTCTTTCAAGGTCCAAATTTTGAAAAAAGTATCTGGCCTGTCTGCCTCATCCAATGCATGCAAAGACGAGACTTCTGCATTTGAGAATACGGTTTCCGCGATGCCTGCCATGTCTTTCATCGGTCTAATACGCTCAACATCAACGCCGCATACGCTATTCAGCGAAACAACACATGCGACCATGTCTTTCGTATGGCTCAAATTAAAACGGAGTGCTGGCAGATCAGCTTTAGCTTCTATCTTAGCTTCTATCTCGGGTTTGCCTTGCGCACCGCGTGTAAATCGCCACTGAGCAGGTTCGCATGGCGCGTAGCGCGACAGGGTGATACGCAGCAGCGCATGAGCCGCAAGATAAGTATGGCGATCATGATCGAAATGAAAGCGCCGATACCGGTCTTGCTCTTCCTGATTCAACAGCGGCAAAAATTGTTCGATTAAATGCTGAGCAGGGGCATTGTCCGGATAGGCGATCCACACATGCAGTTCGCTCTCCAATGCTTTCAGTGCGGCAGGGTCATTCACTGCTGAGCGCACGATTGATGATGTTTAACATGGCCGGATATTGCTGATGCAGGAAAAAGTGATCGCCGGGAAACATGTGGCGTTTCATTTTACCGGTCGTGCAGGCAGCCCATGCATCCAGATTTGCCAGTGGCACACCATCGTCGGCAAGTCCGCCAAAAACCGACACCGGGATGTCTAGTGGAGGCGAAGCTTGATACTCCCATGTTTCCAATAATTGAAAATCTGCGCGAATGATCGGCAGCATCATTTCCATCAGCTCGCTATGTTCGAGAAGCTCTGTCGGCGTGCCGTTCAGATTGCGCATCGACTCAAGAAATTCTTTATCGGGCAGGTTATGAACCGGGGGTTTTACTGCAGGCAGATGCGGTGCGCTACGGCCTGAAAGAAACAAATACATGGGCAACGGCTTTTGTTTGGCATGCAGGCGTCGTGTGAGCTCATAGCAGACCGTTGCACCCATGCTGTGTCCGAAGAAGGCAAACGGTCTGTTCAGAAGCGGTGTGATGGCTTCTTCAATATCATCAAGCAGAAGATTCAGATCTTTACGCGGCGATTCTCGCAGGCGAGTAGCGCGGCCCGGATATTGCACTGCCAGTAGTTCTATGTCTGTGGAGACGTGTACGGGCCACTGGTGATAAATCGCAGCCGATCCTCCTGCATACGGAAAACAGAACAGGCGCACACGCGGATGGGCAACCGGTTTGGGGCGTATAAAGCAGGAGTTGGGTACGTTTTGCATTAGGGGCAGTATTTATTCTGATTCTATAGCCCGCTATTCTATTCTGCAGTGACGATGTACTTCAATGAGTCTTCAATTAACCATCTTGTCCCGCAAGCTTTTTGGACGCATGTCGGTCCAGGTACTCTTGATGAATGCCAGACATTCTCCCTTGGTGCCTTGCGTTTGAGTCTCACTCCAGCCACGTGCAGGGGTTTTGTGTGCGGGCCATATTGAGTATTGTTCATCGTGACTGATGACAACCTTATAGATGGTTTCATCACTGTCTTCTCGGTGACTCATTGTCCTTGTCTCCTGTTTTAACCATTTGCTCACGCAAAGCGGCAAATTTTCTTATGGTTATGTTGTTGTTATCTTCTTGTAATACTGATAAAGGATGATAACAAATGCCTCTACATTATTGTGTAAGTCTGACGATGAAACTTTGCTGCATATCAAAAAAGGAAGGTGCTTATTCACTTTTTACAACGCCATGCATTTTGGGCTGGTTTTGATTTTTTCTTTGCGGCAAGATGGTATTTTTATTCAAAGTAACTGTCAATTGTGAATTTTAGTTAATTATTTGTTAATTCGATTGCCATAGTAGTCTCACCATATAGTTTGTTGTAATAAAACTCTTTATACTGCACTGCAGCATAAAATTATAAAAATACAATTTATTGCCTGGATCAGCTTAACAGCATGCCTGATCCGTAGTCGGCATTAATGCGTATTACAGGAGACTCGCTTGGTTGCATGCTATTTGGATGAATAGGTGAGGGCTTCAATATGGTGGGCACGGTAGTACCTGAATCAATCAAGACTTTTGTAGACTTGTTGTCATACAGAGCCAGTATTCAGCCTGATGTGCTTGCATTTCGGTTCTTGTCCTATTCCGCAACCAGCGTTGAAGAAGATACGATTACTTTCAAGGCGCTGGATTCCCGCGCCCGTCAAATCGCAAAACAATTATTAATGAAGTGCCGGCCTGGTGATCGGGCGTTGATGCTTTATCCATCCGGCATAGATTTCATCGCTGCCTACTTCGGCTGCCTATACGCCGGTGTGATTGCCGTCCCTGGGTACCCACCGAAGCGCAATCAGAAACTAGGCCGTTTGAAATCGTTGGTGCAAAACTGTCAGGCCAAAGTGGCCATGACTGATTTGCAGACGCAATTGATAGCCGAACCGCAATTTGTCGAAGTGGATGAACTCAAATCCCTGGCATGGGTGATTACCGATATTGCCGGTAATGATCACGTGGAAGATGTGGCGCTGCCGCAGGTGCAGGCCGACGATATCGCCTTCTTGCAATACACGTCGGGCTCGACCGGCGATCCAAAAGGCGTGATGGTTACGCACGCTAACTTGATGGCCAACTCGCGCAGTATTTATGATGCGATGGGGCATGGACCAGACACCGTTGTCGTTGGGTGGCTGCCTTTGTTCCATGACATGGGCTTGATCGGCAATGTATTGCAACCGATATATGCTGGTATCCCATCGACCTTGATGGCGCCGGCTTCTTTCCTGCAACGTCCGATGCGTTGGCTGGAAGCGATTTCCAAATACAGGGCAACCACTAGCGGCGGTCCTAACTTCTCTTACGATCTTTGCGTTGACAGCATCAACGATGAAGAGCTCGCTCAACTGGATTTACATTCATGGCGCATTGCATTCAATGGCGCAGAACCGATACGTCCGGAAACGCTACGTGCATTCAGCGATAAATTCAGCCGCTGCGGCTTTAATCCGTCATCGCACTATGCCTGTTATGGCATGGCCGAAACGACGCTTCTGATAACCGGCGCTGAGCCTGGCAAGGGTACACGCACCTCGTATTTTGATGAAAGCCGGTTGCAGCAGAAACGTGCTGTGATGGTGGATGCACATGCGACGGGACATGAGCTTGTAAGCTGTGGTTCTGCGCGTTGCGAGCAAGGTGTGGTGATCGTCGATCCGGATACCATGACGCGATGTGCCGATGGCGAAGTTGGCGAAATCTGGGCGTATGGCGATAGCAATGCCAAGGGATACTGGCAAAGGCCGGATGCAACGGCAACGACTTTCGCAGCCTATACATCGGATACAAAGGAAGGCCCGTACCTGCGCACGGGCGACCTTGGCTTTGTGCATCAGGGCGAACTGTATATTGCCGGCCGCTTGAAGGATGTAGTGATCATCCGCGGCATGAACCATTATCCGCAGGATATAGAATTGACTGCGTTTGAAAGTCATGAAGCTTTCATGCCGAATGGCGCGGCGGTTTTTACAGTCGAAGAAAAAGGCCAGGAACAACTTGTCATCGTGCTGGAAATACGTCGCACGTATTTGCGAACATTCGATCCGGAAGCATTGGCACGCGCCATTCAGCAAGCAGTCGTCTTGCAGCATGAGCTGCAGGTACGCAGTATTGTCTTCATCAAGCCTGGGCAATTACCGAAGACATCAAGCGGCAAGGTACAACGTCAACGCTGCAAACAACAATTTCTTGATCATCAAATTGAAGCGATCGGCCGCATCGACAAATCTGCCGATATGTCCGTTGAAGACATCAAGCGTTTTGACAAGGAAGCCTGGCTTGCATTGCCGGAGCCGAAGAGAACGGCTGCTGTCGAAGATTACATTGCAGCGTTGTTCGAAGCTTACGCAAAATTATCTGCCGGCACGATGCAGCGCGATGTGGCATTTATTGGTTATGGATTGGATTCGCTGACGCTGACGCAAATCGCGGCAAGGATATCGGACGAACTCGATATCAATTTGCAGGTGCAGAACTTGTTCGAATATGAAACAGTTCAGAAACTTTCTGCAGCGTTGAACGCAAAATTGCTTGATCCTGCCAACAAGCGCCAGCGCATTACACCGATTGCGACACACGGTAATCGTTATCCATTGTCTTTTGCGCAGCAACGCATGTGGTTCCTGATGCAATATGAAGCAAGCGCTTTGTATAACATTCATGGCGTATTGCGTATCGAGGGCGATCTTGATGTTCAGGCGCTGGATCGGAGTTTTCAGGAAATCATGCGTCGTCACGATGCATTGAGAACGCGTTTCGTTGTCGAGAATTTCGAACCGATGCAGGTCATCGGCGATGCGCATGACTGGAATCTCAGCGTGATTGACATGAGCGATCGGAATCAAGCCGAGGTCGATGAGGCAATCGACAAGGAATTGCATTTCGTTTTTGATCTGTCACAGGATATTTTATTCCGCACGGCGGTGTACAAGCAGCCGGACGGCGCGTATTCCCTCGTTGTATGCATGCACCACATCATCTCGGATGGCTGGTCGATTTCGGTATTGATGAATGAGCTTGCTACGTTGTATGCGGCTTATTCAAACGGACAGACATCGCCTTTATCTCCATTGCCGATTCAATATCCTGATTATGCGGCCTGGCAACGTGATTATTTGACCGGAGACGTGCTGCAACGGCAGGAAGAATATTGGAAATCGCAGTTGGATGGTGTGACACCGCTGGAGCTTCCGGTCGACAAAATCAGGCCGGCAACGCTGACATATTCAGGCAATTCAATTCCGCTGCAACTGGATGCAGAGCTGACGGATCAATTGAAAGCCTTGAGCAAGGAACACGGCGTCACACTGTATATGACCCTGTTGACTGCTTTTGGCGTGTTGCTGCACAAGTACAGCGGTCAGGACGATATTTGTGTAGGGACTCCGATCGCAAACCGCACGATGATGGAAACGAAAAACCTGATGGGCTTTTTCGTTAACACGCTGGCTATGCGTGCCAACTATGGCGGCGATCCGATGTTCAGCGATTTATTGCAGGACATCAGAGCGTTAACGGTCGATGCCTATGCACATCAGGATCTGCCGTTTGAAAAGGTGGTTGACCTGGTGCAGAAAGAGCGCGATTTGACGACATCGCCGCTGTTCCAGGTGATGTTTGTGCTGCAGGACATAGACCAAAACAGCTTGTCATTACCCGGTGTCACAGTACGGAAAAATACGATTGCATCCAAGACGTCAAAGTTCGATATCACATTGGAATTGGCCGAAGGTGAAGCGGGGCTCACAGGTCATCTGGAGTACAAGACCGATTTGTTTAACGAGGCAACAATACACCGGCTGTCATCGCATTTCAAACACTTGCTGGCGGAAATTGTGAGTGCGCCAAGTGAGTGCTTGAGCAATTTGTCTTTGCTTGATGCAAATGAAAGACATCAGCTCCTTGATGTATTCAACGATACGGCAGTCGACTATCCCAAGAATCTGACGCTGCATCAATTGTTTGAAGCACAGGTTGCAAGTACGCCAAATCACACGGCATTGGTATTTGAAGATACCGCGCTAACCTATGCCGAATTGAACACCAAGGCAAATCAGCTGGCGCATTATTTGCGCAGCATCGGAGTCGGTCCTGATGTACAAGTAGGGATTTGCGTTGAGCGATCGATTGAAATGGTGATCGGTCTGTATGGCATTTTAAAAGCGGGCGGCGCCTATGTGCCTTTTGATCCCGATTATCCGAAAGATCGTCTGGCATTCATGCTGTCGGATTGCAAGCCGCCGGTACTGTTGACGCAGCAGCATTTATTGGAAAATTTGCCGGCAAGCGATACCAAAACCTTCTGTCTTGATACGCAGTGGCATGAAGTCGAAGCGTACGCCACCAGCAATCCTGAAAACCATACTGTCGCGCGCAATCTCGCTTATGTCATTTTTACTTCCGGATCGACTGGACGTCCTAAGGGCGTTGGCGTTGAGCATGCCGGGATTGTCAATCGTCTGCAATGGATGCAACAAGCGTATCGGCTGACTGCCGCCGATCGTGTCTTGCAAAAAACCCCGTTCAGTTTCGATGTCTCGGTGTGGGAATTTTTCTGGCCGCTTTTATATGGTTCTACTCTGGTTGTCGCCAAACCGGGCGGCCATCAGGATGCACAGTATTTGGCGGAACTGATTCAATCGCAAGCGATCACGACGCTGCACTTTGTGCCGCCGATGTTGGAAGTGTTCTTGAGCACGGCAGAGACGAAATTATGCGGCAGCTTGAGACAGGTTATTTGCAGCGGACAAGCATTGCCGATTGAATTGCAACGGCGCTTCTTTGCACAGCTTCGTCACGTTGAACTGCATAATCTGTATGGCCCGACCGAAGCATCGGTCGATGTCACGTTCTGGCAATGCCGAGAAAATACCGATCTGCATTGCGTCCCGATCGGCAAACCGATTGCCAATATCCAGATCCATATTCTCGATGCATACGGTAACCCGACTCCGGTTGGTGTTGCCGGTGAATTGCATATCGCCGGTGTCGGCCTGGCGCGTGGCTACCTGAACCGTCCCGACCTGACTGCAGAAAAATTTATTCCGAATCCTTTTAGTGCAGAGTCCGGTGCAAGGATGTATCGATCCGGCGACCTGGCGCGCTATCTGCCGGATGGCAATATCGAATACCTGGGCCGCATTGACGATCAGGTGAAAATTCGCGGCTTCCGTATCGAGCTTGGCGAGATTGAATCTGCACTGGCCGCATTGCCGGCAGTGCGCGATGCCGTTGTGATGGCGCGTGAAGATGTACCCGGTGATAAGCGGCTGGTTGCGTATATCGTTCCGGAAGAAGGTACGATCGATGCTGATGTATTGCGCAGTCATTTGGCGGAATCGATGCCAAGCTACATGATTCCATCAGCCTTCATCTCAATCGATACATTACCGCTCAGTGTCAACGGCAAGGTGGACAAGAAGCGTCTGCCGAAACCTTATATCAGCAGTCTGATAAGTACCGAGTATGTCGCTCCGCGCAACGGTGTCGAGGAAGGCCTTGCCGCTATCTGGTGTGAATTGCTGAATGTTGACCGAATCGGCATCAACCATAATTTCTTCGATCTTGGCGGCCATTCTCTGTTGGCGATGCGCATGGTCGCAAAAGTACGTGACCGCTGGAAAATCGAATTTCCGATCAAGCGAGCGTTCGAAGCGCAAGAGTTGCATGCACTTGCCGCATTGATTGAACAGGCCTCCGGACTTGAGAGTCATCCGATCAAACGTGTTTCGCGTGAAGAGACATTGCCACTGTCGTATGCGCAGCAGCGTCTTTGGCTCGTCAATGAGATCGATACCATTGCGGCACAGTACAACATGCCGGCGGCGATCGAATTGTCCGGCGAGTTGAATGCGGCCGCACTGGAGAAGGCATTTGATGCGTTCATCGGCCGTCATGAGATTCTGCGCACCGTCTATGATGTAAAGGATGGGTTGCCACACCAAATCATTCGCGATCCGGTCGAATTTGAGCTGAAGAAAATCGATCTGTCGGATCGCGAGCAGCTTGCGCAATTCAATGCGCTTCACGCATTGACTGAAGAAGAAGCGTGGCAGCCATTCGACCTGGCGCGTGATCTGATGTTGCGCGCCACCTTGATCAAGCTGTCTGACAAGCGACACACGTTGCTGGTGACCATGCATCACATCGCGAGCGATGGCTGGTCTACCGGTGTCATGGTGAAAGAATTGGCAGAGTTGTACAGTGCCTTTGTCGAAAACCGCAGCGCATCGTTGCCGGACCTGCGATATCAGTATGCCGACTATTCGGCTTGGCAACGCAAGACGCTTGCAGGCCACAAACTGAATTCACTGGTGTCCTATTGGCGCAGCCAATTGGCAAATCTGCCAAGCGTGCATAACCTGCCGCTCGATCATGCACGTCAGGCGCAATCGAGTCATGAAGGCGGTGTGGTTGCACAAATCATTTCAGCCAATACGTCTGCCAGTCTCCATCACGTGGCCAAAGAAAACGATGCCACGTTATTCATGGTATTGCATGCGGCGTTCGCCGGTTTGCTGCATCGCTACAGCGGCGAGACCGATATCGTGCTCGGCACGCCGGTTGCCAATCGCGATCTGGTGGAGCTGGAGCCGTTGGTCGGCCTGTTCGTCAATACGCTTGTGGTACGTAGCGATTTTTCGGAAGATTTGGACTTTACTGCCTTGCTTTCTCAAAGCAAATCGACTTTGCTGGATGCATATGAGCAGCAGGATCTGCCGTTCGAAATGCTGGTCAATGAAATGCAAGTCGAACGCAGTCAAAGTGTTAATCCGCTGTTCCAGGTCATGCTGGTATTCCAAAGCGGCGGCGAGAACCGCCTGAAATTGGCTGGACTGGAAGCTGCTGAAATCAGGGAAACAGCACTTGCTACCAAATTTGATCTGACCTTGAATATCGTCGAATCTGACCAAGGTTTGAAACTGAATTGGGAATACGCAAAGGATCTGTTTGACGAAGCAACGATCCATCGCTTGGCGAACAGCTTCGCAATACTGTTGGATGCAGTCACACAATCACCGCAGATCGCTGTCAAACGTTTGCCGCTAGTCACCGAGAGCGACAGGCACACGCTGCTGAGCAATTGCAACGCCTATGCAAACGATGCGTTCGAACCGGTTTGCAGCCATCTGCTTTTTGAAGAGCAGGTTGCGAAGACGCCGAACGCCATTGCGCTGCAGTTCAATGAACAGACAATGACGTATGAGGAGCTCAATCGCCGCGCCAATCTGGTTGCGCATTATTTGATTGCGAATGGCGTCAAGCCGGACACGTTGATCGGCCTGTGTGCAGAACGTTCGCTGGAACTGGTCGTTGCGATGTTGGGTATCCTGAAAGCGGGTGGCGCCTATGTTGCTTTTGATCCGACTTATCCATCCGATCGCTTACGTTATTTGCTGGAGGATTCCGGCGTCAAGCTGGTGATGACGCAGACATCCTTGTCACACGTGCTGCCAATCAATGGGCAACGACTCGTCTTCATTGATAACAATGTGTTGTTCGATGCACTTTCATCAGAAGATATTCCGGTCGCCAAGCTGGGTCTGACACCAGATTCGCTCGCTTATGTGATCTACACATCCGGTTCAACCGGCAACCCGAAGGCATCGCTGCTGATGCACAAAGGTTTATCGAATCTGGCGCAAGCGCAAAAAGAATTTTTCCATGTTGATGGCAATAGCCATGTCATCCAGTTCGCATCGTTTGCATTCGACGCAGCGACATCGGAAATCTTCATGGCCTTGTGTGCAGGTGCGTGTTTGCACATCATGTCAAAAGAGATTGCACAGTCCGGTACCGATCTTTCTGATTACGTTGCTCGTAAAGGGATTACGCATGCAACTCTGCCGCCGGCGTTGCTATCTGTCCTGGATAGAAGCATGTGGCAATCTGTAGCGCACCTGGTCGTCGCCGGCGAGCAATGCCCGCTTGGCTTGATGAAGGAATGGTCGCACGACAGAAATTTCTACAATGCATACGGTCCGTCCGAAGCGACTGTCTGTTCGAGTATTGGACGACTGACGCCGGCATCCGATGTGGTTCATATCGGCAAGCCGATGCGCGGTGTGCAGTTGTATGTGCTGGATGAATTGATGCAGCCGACGCCTGTCGGTGTGGCAGGACAACTGTATGTGGGCGGCTGTGGCGTAGGGCGGGGCTATCTCGGCCGCGATGAATTGAACAAGGAAAAATTTGTCGACAATCCGTTCGGTTCCGGCAAGCTGTATGCAACCGGCGACCTGACGCGCTGGCTGAACGATGGCAACCTTGAGTTCATCGGCCGTATCGATAACCAAGTCAAGCTGCGTGGTTTCCGTATCGAACTTGGCGAGATTGAAACGGCATTATCGAAACAGCCGGGTGTCATCGACAGCATCGTCGTGTTGCATAAGGATCGCGACAACAACCAACGCCTGGTTGCCTATCTGGTCATTGAACATGATGCATTCAATGCCGAGGCGCTGCGTCGTCATTTAGCACAGTCGATGCCGAACTACATGATCCCATCGATATTTGTCCCGGTCCAACAATTCCCGATGACGCCGAATGGCAAGGTCGATCGAAAGCGTTTGCCGGAACCGGATATTGCCAGCCTGGTCAAGACAGAATATGTCGCACCGGGCAATCAGATTGAAGTCGGGCTTGCGGCTATCTGGGGTGAATTGCTTAAGCTGGAAAAAGTTGGGATCAACAATAACTTTTTTGACCTGGGCGGACATTCACTACTGGCGATCCAGGTGATTTCGCGCATCAAGGAAGGCTTTGGCGTGCAGTTGAAAGTGGCCGACCTTTTTGTCTATACCAACATTGCGGCATTGGCCAAACGGATTGCCGAAGCTTCCAGCAAGGATGCGCTATTGCCGCAGGTCGAACCGCGTGCAGACAGCAATATCGTGCCGTTGTCGCTGGAGCAGCAATCGTATTGGTTCCTGTATGAGATGGAAGGCGGCACCGCCACCTACAATATTCCGACAGCAATGCGATTGACCGGCAAGGTCGATATACCTGCATTGGAGCAGAGTTTTGCCGCGCTGATACAGCGTCATGAAAGTCTGCGTACGATCTTTGTTGTGGAAAACGGCGCGCCGTTGCAGCAGGTTTTACCTTCGCCTGAATTCAAGCTGATTATCGACAGTAAAAAAGATAATCGTTACAAGGAAATCCTCGACAAACAGATTGAACTGGATGCGCGCCATGTGTTCGATCTGAAAAAAGAGATTCCGATCCGTGCAGTGCTGCACAAGCTATACGATGACGATTATGTATTGACGGTATTGTTGCATCACACGATGGCCGACGGCTGGTCGTTGGGAATCCTGATGGGAGAATTGGCGCAGCTGTATAACGCCCACGTCGCGCAAAAGGAAAATCCGTTGGCGCCACTGCAGGTGCAATACGGCGACTATGCTGTTTGGCAAAAGCAGAATCTGGTGGGTGCTTATTACGAGAAGCAGGTCGGCTACTGGCGCGACAAGCTCAAGGGCGTGCCGCCGATGATCGATCTGCCAACCGATTATCCTCGACCGCCGGTGCAAAGTTATCGCGGCAGGGAAGTTGGTTTTGTGCTGCCGTTTGAATTGACGCAAGCGCTGAATGCATTTTCGCGCAAGAACAATACAACACTTTTCAATACGTTGCTTGCTGGTTTGAATGTGCTGCTGTCACGTTACAGCCGTAGTGAAGACATCGTCGTCGGCACGGCAATTGCCAATCGCTCGCAGACCAATCTGGAACCATTGATCGGCTGCTTCGCCAATACACTGGTATTGCGTAACAAGGTTGATCAAACCCGCAGCTTTATCGATCTGGTCAAGCGCGTCAATGGCGTTGTGTTTGATGCTTATGAACATGCGGAAGTGCCGCTGGATGTCGTGGTGGACGCAGTGCAGCCTGAACGCAGCCTGGGCGTCCCACCGTTATTCCAGGTGATGTTCCGCCTGCATAATCACAAGACTGGCCAAGGTATTCAATTCGCCGATCTTGAAGCTGAACTGATTAATATCGAGAGCGAAAGCGCCAAGCTCGACTTGAATTTCTCACTGGCTGAGACCGATGCCGGCATCGAAGGCATTCTCGAATATGCGACCGACCTGTTCTCGGAAAAAACCGTACGCCGCATCACGCGCCATTTCCAGTTGCTGCTTGAATCGGCGATGGTACATCCCGATGCAGAAGTTGAAAGCCTGAATCTTTTATCCAAAGAAGAATTCGATCTGGTTGAAAACTGGAATAACACAGTCGTTCCGTATCCAACGGATGAATGTGTCTACCATCTGTTCGAACAAACCTGTGCAAAGATGCCGGCCAAACTGGCCTATGTGTGCGGCAATGATCGTTTTACCTATGCAGAATTGAACGCCAAGGCAAACCAGCTCGCGCATTATCTGCAATCGATTGGTGTCGGACCGGAAGTACGGGTCGGCGTCAGCGTCGGCCGTACGTCATGGGCTGGCGTCAGCATGCTGGCAGTATTCAAGGCTGGCGGCACCTATGTTCCTCTCGATCCAAAATATCCGAGAGAGCGGATCGACATCATGCTCGATGTGGTCAAGCCGAAGATCATTTTGACGACTGATGAAATTTCCGAACTGTTCGACGACAGGATTGCGCAAGTCATTCACGTCGAGCAGATCCAGGAAACGGTTGCCTCCAAACCGACGGAGAACCTGCCGCATATCGGCGCGGATCATTCGGCTTATATCCTGTTCACTTCCGGCACGACCGGACGTCCGAAAGCAATCCTGATCAGCCATCGCAGTTTCCGCAACATGCCGGAATCGCATCGCTGGGCAAAACTGCACTCGCCGAATAATCGTGTGTTGCAGTTTGCATCGCTGAGCTTTTCGATCTCGATGTGGGACAGCTTCATGGCGTGGGTGCCTGGCGGGACGTTGATCGCTGTGACACAAGACGAAGCGTTGCCCGGCGAATCACTTTATGGATTGCTGGAGCGTGAAAAAGTCACGCACGCGACATGGCCGGTCTCGCTGTTATCAACCTTGCCGGTTGAGCGCATGCCGAACAGTTTGCAAACGATCATTTCTTCGGCTGAGCCGTGTAACGATGCCGTCGTCGCACGCTGGACTGCGCGCGGCGTGCGCTTCCTGAACATGTATGGCAATTCAGAAGTGTCGCTCGGCTCCACTTTGTATGAGTATCACAAAGTCGGCCAGAAGCTGACGATAGGCGTCGCTTTCCCGAATACACGCATGTATCTGCTCGATAGACATTTGCGGCAAGTGCCGATTGGTGTCATCGCAGAAATTCATACGGCAGGGGCCGGTTTGGCAACCTGTTATTGGGATAATCCGGAAGCGACAGCCAATAGCTTTATCCCCAATCCATTCGCAAAGGGGAAGCCGGAGCGCTTGTACAAGACCGGCGATTTGGGACGTTATTTGCCGAATGGTGAAATTGAATTCATAGGTCGAGAAGATTTCCAGGTCAGCATCCGCGGTTTCCGTGTAGAGCTGGTCGAGATTGAAAACGTTTTGCGTGCCGCGCCCGGCATCGCCGAAGTCGTTGTAGTCAGCCAGCTCGATGCAAACAAGGTTGGACGTCTGGTGTGCTTCTATGTCGAAAAACCGGACGCACAGGGTCTCGATGCCGGACAGTTGCGCGCATTGGTCAGCCGCAAGCTGCCGAGTTACATGGTGCCATCGCTGTTTGTGAAACTGGATGCAATGCCGTTGACGCCTAACCGCAAGGTTGATCGTCTCGGTTTGCCCAAGCCTACGCTGGACGACGATCAAAGCATCGCATACGTTGCACCGAGAAATCCGCTGGAAGAAAAGATCGCAGCAATCTGGACTGAAGTGCTCGGCCAGAAAAATATCAGCGTCAATCGCAACTTCTTCGAGATCGGCGGGCATTCGCTGCTTGCGGTGCAAGTGGTATCGCGCGTCAAGGATGGACTGGGCTTGCCGCTGACGATCAAGGATTTGTTTACCCATACGACTGTCGAGTCGCTGGCGATCTTTTTAGCTGGACAGGAAGACACACCTGGAACGGCTTTACCTGCGATCAGCAAGCGGGAAGAAACTGGTTCGATTCCTTTATCGCTCGATCAAAAGCCATACTGGTTCCTGCATCAGCTTGAGGGCGGCAGCTATACCTACAACATTCCATTTGCAATGCGTATGCATGGCGAGTTGAATGTTACGGCATTGCAGAAAACTTTCCATGCGTTGATTGAGCGCCATGAATCGTTGCGTACCTTATTCCCGTCCAGGGATGGCGAGCCGTTACAGGCAATCGTTCCTGCAAGCGAGTTCAAGCTGCAGATCGTGCAGGTCGCCGAGGAAGATGTCGAAGAACAGGTGCGCGCCGATTTCACTTATATATTCGACCTTGAAAACGAATTGCCGATACGCATTCGTCTATTGAGTATCGCCGACGACAATCATGTCGTGACGTTGGTGGTGCACCACGTTGTAGCAGATGGATGGTCGCTCAATATTCTGATGAACGAGTTGATTGCGCTCTACAGCAGCTTTAGTGCCGGTAAACCGAGCCCATTGCCGCAACTCGAATTGCAATACGGCGATTATTCGCAATGGCAGCAGAAAAATATCGTCGGCGATACCTTCAACAAGCAGACCGATTTCTGGAAGAAGAAACTGGATGGCTTGGCGCCGTTGCTGAATCTGCCGCTCGACTATCCGCGTCCGCCGATTCAGAGTTATCGCGGCAAGGAATTGCCGATCAGTTTGCCGTTCAGTTTGACAGCGCGCCTGAACCAGTATGCGCGGCAACACAATACGACCTTGTATAACTTGCTGTTGTCAGGCCTCGCGATTTTATTGTCGCGTTATGGACGCACCAACGATATTCCGGTTGGTACAGCCGTTGCCAATCGTCCGCAAAAGGAATTGGAGCCATTGATCGGTTGCTTCGCCAATACATTGGTGATTCGTTGCCGCGTCAATGCGAAAGATAATTTCCAGCAGCTGGTTGCCGCAGTAGGTAATGAAGCGTTGGAAGCATTCAGCAATAGCAGCGTGCCGTTCGACGGCGTGGTGGAAGCCGTACAGCCTGAACGCAGCCTTGGTGTGCCGCCGATTTTCCAGGTGATGTTCCGTTTGCATAATCAGCAAATGGCACAGACGAGTTCGTTTGCCGGATTGCGCAGCGAACTGATCAACCTGCCGACACAAAGCGCCAAGCTTGATTTGAATTTCTCATTGGCAGAAACAGGCGATGGCCTGAAAGGCGTGATCGAGTTTGCTACCGACATTTTCAGTGAGCAAACGGTCGCGCGCATTGCCAAGCATTACCAGACCATTCTGGAAGCCGCGATGTCGGATTCCACGATCGCCATCGAAAAACTGTCGGTGGTAACGCAAGAGGAAATGGAGCAGGTACGACGCTGGAATGCAACGGATATCGATTATCCGCAAGACGAATGTATGCACCACTTGTTCGAGCGCACCGTGCAACGCATGCCGAACAAACTGGCATATGTCTGCGGCGATGACCGATTTACCTTTGCCGAATTGAACGCGCGCGCCAACCGGCTCGCACATTTCCTGCAAAGCCGCGGCGTCGGCCCCGAGGCAAGGGTAGGCGTTTCGGTCGAGCGTTCGACTTGGGCCGGCATCAGCGGGCTGGCGGTCGCCAAATCCGGCGGTACTTATGTGCCCATCGACCTGAATTATCCCAAGGACCGCATCGAGCGCATGCTCGACGTCGCCAAGCCGAAAATCATTTTGACGCTGGAACACTTGAAGCCGCTGTTCGCCGATACTGGCGCCGAGATCGTCGCCCTCGATACAGAATGGGACGCGATCCAGTCGCAGCCCATCTCCAATCCGCCGCGCATTGGCGCCGGCCATTCGGCTTATATCCTGTTCACCTCCGGCACCACCGGCAAGCCAAAGGGTATCCTGGTTGGCCATCGCGCCTTCCGCAACATGGCGAATTCGCAGCAGTGGGCCGGATTGCATACACCCGACAGCCGCGTGCTGCAGTTCGCTTCGCTGAGTTTCTCCATCGCGTTCTGGGGCACGTACATGGCGTGGGTGCCTGGCGGCACCATCTATAGCGTTACGTCCAAGGAAAACCTGCCGGACGAACCCTTGTACGAATTCATGGAAGAAAACCAGATTACCCACGTGACCTGGCCGGTGTCGCTGCTGTCCACCGTCCCGGTGGATCGCATGCCCAAGAGTCTGCGTGTGGTGGTTTCCTCCGCCGAGCCCTGCAACGATGCGGTAGTGGCGAAGTGGACGGCGCTTGGTGTGCGCTTCCTTAACCTGTACGGCAATTCGGAAGTGTCGATCGGTTCGACTTTGTATGAGTACAGGCAAGTCGGCGAAAAACTCACCATCGGCAAGGCATTCCCCAATACGCAAATGTACTTGCTGGATGAAAACCTGAAGCAGGTGCCGATCGGTGTGATTGCCGAAATTCATACAGCCGGCGTTGGTCTGGCGACTTGCTATGTCGATGATCCGGTAGCAACGGCAAAGAGCTTTATTCCGAATCCGTTCAGCGATGACAGAACGTCACGCATGTACAAGACCGGCGACCTTGGGCGTTATTTGCCGAATGGCGAAATTGAATTCATCGGCCGCGAAGATTTCCAGGTCAGCATCCGCGGATTCCGTGTCGAGTTGACTGAAATCGAAGATGTATTGCGCACTGTGCCGGGCATTGTGGAAGTCGTGGTCAACAGTCGCGATGACGAGCAGGGCTTGGCACGGCTGGTGTGTTTCTATGCGCGATTAGATCATGCGCATCATCTTACTTCGGCAGAATTGCGCAAAGTGGTCAGCGAGAAGTTGCCGAACTATATGGTGCCGTCATTGTTTGTGGAATTGGATGCAATGCCGCTGACGCCGAATCGCAAGATCGATCGTCTCGCGCTGCAGAATTATCCGCTCAACGAAGGTGAAGACGATTTGTATGTCGCGCCGAAATCGCCGGTTGAGAAGCGACTGGCTGATATCTGGTCCGGCATCCTCAATATCCAGGATATCGGCACGCACCACGATTTCTTTGAACTGGGCGGCCACTCATTGCTGGCCACGAAGATCGTTGCGCGCGTTCGGTCGGAATTCAGTGTCGAATTATCGTTGCAGCAATTCTTCGAAAATTCAACCATTGAGCGCCTTGCGGTTGTGATCGAACACGCCAACGCGAGCTACGTTGAAAATCCGATTCGTATTCTCGATCAGCGCGACAAGGTGCCGCTGTCCTTCGCACAGCAGCGCTTGTGGTTCCTTGACCGTTACGAAGAGAACAGCAATTTCTATCACATGCCGAGCGTGATGAAGATCGTCGGCGACCTGGATGTCGATGCGCTTAACCATGCTTTCGTCACGTTGATTGGACGGCATGAAGTACTGCGCACCAATTTCATCTCGGATCAAGGGCAGGGCTTCCAGAAGATTCACTCATCGATCGATTGGGCTATGGATGTAATCGAGCTTGAGGGTGGAACTGTTGAAGAGAAGGAAGCAGAATTTTCTGCTTATATCGATGCACAGCTAAAGACGGCTTTCAATCTTGAGTCTGATGCCTTGTTACGCGTCTCGCTGTGCAAGTTTGCCGATGATGAATATCGATTATTCATCAACATGCATCACATTATTGCCGACGGCTGGTCAATTAACATATTGATCAACGAAATCACGGCATTGTATTCAGCTAATGTGAGCAAGACTCCAGCGAAGCTGAAGGACTTGCCGGTGCAGTATGCCGATTATGCGGTATCGCAAATCGAATACCTGCAAGGGCCGGTGCTGACACAGCAAAGTGTTTATTGGAGCAAGAAGCTTAAAGATCTGACGACGCTTTCATTGCCGCTGGATTTTGAGCGGCCACGCAATCAGACTTACAACGGTGACCGTGCCTCATTTGTCATCGACAAAGCGATGGTCGCTGCACTGGACGAGTTGAGCCATCATCAAGGCGCTACCTTGTTCATGACCTTGTTGAGCGCATTCAATGTGATGCTTGGCAAATATTCGGGTGACACCGATATCAGTATCGGCACACCGATCGCCAATCGAGTGCGTGCCGAAATTGAACCGTTGATCGGTTTCTTCGCCAACACGCTGACATTACGCTCCGATCTGGATGGCGATCCGACTTTTGCGGCATTGCTGCAGCAGGTCAAGAAAACTACGCTGGAAGCTTATTCGAACCAGGACATACCGTTTGAAAAGGTGGTGGACTTGGTGCTGCCGGAGCGCGATCCATCGCGGTCGCCGTTGTTCCAGGTGTCATTTTCATTCCAGCAGAATGCAGCGGCCAACAGCTTCACGTTGCCCGGTATAACGATCGACAACATCGCACTGGAAAACAAGACTGCCAAGTTCGATTTGCTGTTGGAGTTCATGACTACGCCCGATGGCTTGTCCGGCAGTTTTGAATACAACACCGATCTATTTAAACGCGAAACGATTCAGGGCTTCGTATCGGCATTCATTCATTTGCTGAATGCCATTATTGCCAGTCCGCAGCATAAGGTGTCCGGACTATCGCTTGCACCCGATAACGCGATTACGCCTGCTTCAATTACGCTGGATGCCTATCCGATTTTGCGTGCGCTATATGGCAAAGCAATTGTGTCGGAAAGCGATATCGCGAATTATTATCTTCTTGATGCCACAGGTAATGCCGTGCCGCATGGTGTTGTTGGCAAATTGTATTTCGAGATAAAAGGCCAGACGGATACGTCCACCCTTTTGAATGGCCGCATCGCTGAAGTAAACATTAACGGCCGTTTGTATAAGCTGTTGGCCAGCGGTTTCACCGCACGCCAGACTGCCAATGGACTGGTCTTGTTGTCGTCTGTCGACGATGTTGCATTGATCAATAATCAACTCGTATATCCACGTGTCGTCGAACAGCAGTTGCTGACGAGACCTGATGTGCAGGATTGCCATGTCGCGATTCGGGAACATGCCGAGTTAGGTAATCAAATCGTTGTCTATCTGGTTTGCAAAGATGAAGAGCCGGATGCAGAGGATTTCACACAGTATCTGCAGTCATCTGGATTCACAGATATCAACGTGTTTGCTTGTGTCAAGGTTGGCGCGATTCCGTTGACCAGACATGGCGAAGTCAATGCAAGGCAGTTGTACAAGTATGCAGTGCACAATCCGGTGACAAGACAATTGTGGACAGGCAAGGTAAGTCAAATTGGCAAGATCAATGAGGCAGTGGTCATATCGCAAATGATCAGCGAACAGCAGCCGGTATCGCATTTGCTCGACTTGTTGCCGATAGAGGCGCGCGGTACAAGCGGCAATGCTGCATCGATTGTTAGCAAGACCAGAAAAATCAACAACGAATCGATATCGAAGTCTCCTGCGCTCATCATCAGCGAGCCGATCATTGAGGTGATCAGACGTCCAAATAGTTTGGCCGACATGATCATCAATACGGCACAAGTACATGGCGACAAGGTCATCGAGTTTTACCATGCAGATAACTCGACAACCAGCATGTCGTATGTAAAGCTGCTGCATAAAGCGCAATGTGTGTTGGGCGGTTTGCGCGCAACGGGATTGACGGTTGGCAGCAAGGTTATTTTTCAATTCGATCGGAACGAGGATTTCATCGTCTCGTTCTGGGCTTGTGAGTTAGGCGGTTTCATTCCGGTTCCAATCGCAGCAGCAAAGAACTACCGAACCAGCAATGCGCAAACTGTCAAAGTTGCGCATGCATGGAACATGATGGACAAGGCGATCGTCCTCGCCGGTGAAAATATTGTTGAAGGCGTGCGCCATATCGGTACGCTGGAGAAGATCGACGCTTTCGATGTGCATGAGATTACATCGTTGTATGAAGCTGAACCAGCGCATGATTTCCATCAAGGCGCATCCGATGATGTGGCGCTGATCATGCTGACATCGGGTAGCACCGGTTTGCCGAAGGGTGTGCAGCTGACCCATGCCAACCTGATTGGCCGCACACTCGGTTCGGCACAAATGAACGGCTTCCATTCCGACATGGTGTCGTTGAACTGGATGGCGCTGGATCACGTCGGTGGCATCATCTACTTCCATATCCGCGATGCGTATCTTGGCGCGACACAAGTGCAAGCCGATACGGATTACATCCTGGCCGATCCGTTGCGCTGGTTGCGATTGATCGATCAGCATAGGGTCAATATCACTTGGGCGCCCAATTTTGCTTTCGCTTTGATTGTCGAGCGTCAGGAGGAACTGAAGAAGTTGACGCTTGATTTAAGTTGCCTGCACTTCATGCTGAACGGTGCAGAAGCCGTGGTGCCGAAAACTACGCAGGCGTTCATCGAGCTGCTGCAACAATTCAAGCTTGCTGAAGATTCGGTGAAACCTGTTTACGGCATGTCTGAAATTTCATCCGGTGTGACCTATGCAAAACGTCTGCAGTTGACTTACGGCAGCGATGACACGGTATTCGTTTCGGTAGGACGCCCGATCCCGGGTGTCAACATGCGTATCGTCGATGAACATGATCAGGTGATGATGGAAGGGCAGTCCGGCCGTTTGCAAGTATCCGGTGTGACAGTGACCAAGGGCTATCTGGGCGGTGAGAACGTCAACAAGGATGTTTTCACACAGGATGGCTGGTTCAAGACAGGTGATCTGGCATTCATCCAGAATGGCGAATTGACAATCACCGGGCGCGAGAAAGACGTCATCATTATCAATGGCGTGAATTTCTACGGTCATGAGATTGCCGAAGTGGTGGAAACCGTGCCAGGCGTCGTGGTGTCCTATACCGGCGCATGCGCAGTGCGCCGCAATGGCAGCAACAGCGATCAGCTGGCGATTTTCTTCAACACCGCGCAAAAAGGCGAACCTCTGTTGGGGCTGATCAAACTGATTCGTCAAGCCGTCGTGGAAAAAATCGGCATCAATCCATCCTTTATTGTTCCGGTGGAAAAAGATCAGGTGCCGAAGACGGAAATCGGCAAGATTCAATTAATCAAACTAGCGCAATCATTCAATCGTGGTGAATTCGATTATGCATTGCGCGCACTCGATCTGGCGGAGCGCAATGAGAACACATTGCCTGATTGGTCGTTCAGCAAGACATGGGTGCAAAAGCGTTTGAATAATGTGGTCGAGTTATCTCCTGTCGGTGCGACGCTTGTGTTTGCCGACTTTGCAGGTTGCGCGGCTGCACTTGGTTTGTCGGGCCATGTGATCACAGTTACACAGGGGCAGGCATATCAAGACCGTGGCGATTCTTATCAAATCAATCCGGGCGTACAGGAACATTACGTGCAGTTGGTAGCATCGCTGACCCAACGTTCAATCACGATCAGCCGTGTCGTGAACCTGTGGGATTATGAATCGAATGCACGCACTGCCGATGCGCTGTTGACTAAAGCCACGTTGTCCGATGCGATCGGATTGTATTCGGCATGGTATCTGGCGCAGGCATTTGCTGCATTGGAGACGCCGCCGACCATGCGCTGGATTTGGGCTGCACGCAAAGCACAATGCGTGAATGGCAGCGATGTCATCAGCCCCGACAAGGCGGCTACGCTGGCGCTGATGAAGACTTTGCCAAAAGAATTTGCATGGCTCAAATGTCACCATGTAGATTTTGAAGGCAATGATATCGCCGACCATGCAGCATGGTTGAAGCGCGAAATCGTGACTTATCATGCAATCGATGAAGTCGCTTACCGCGATGGCAAGCGGCTTGTCGTACGCTTGCGCAAGGAGCGCCGGGTCATTCGCGAAAAACGCGAGATGCCGCTCGTCTCCGGCGGCGGTTATCTGATTTCGGGCGGGCTGGGCGGAATTGGTTACGAGCTCGCCAGGATGTTGTTGAAACAATTTAACGCAAAATTATTGTTGATCGGCAGGACACCGTTGGAAAAACTGCCGGCCGACAAGAAGGACATGCTGGATCAGCTCGCCGGCATGGGCAATGTGCAATATGCCGATGCGGATATCTGCAACCATGCGGCGGTCGAATCTGCTGTGGACAAAGCGGAAGCAGAGTGGAAACAAAAATTGGCGGGTGTATTTCATCTTGCCGGTCTGGCGCATGAAGAAGCGATGGCCGGACAAACGATACACAGCTTGCATGATGTGCTGCGCGCCAAGACATCCGGAACGCGCGTGCTCTATAACATTTGCAACCACAGGACCGATACCTTGTTTGTAAATTTTTCGTCGGTCAATGGATTCTTCGGCGGCAGCGGCATGGCGGCGTACAACATCGGCAATCGTTATCAGGAAGCCTTTGTCGAATCGGTGCGCGACAACAAAAATGTCCGTAGCGTGTGCATCAGCTGGAGTCTCTGGCATGACACCGGCATGGGCAGCCAGTACAAGCAAGCGGAGAGTTTGTCGAAAGCACTCGGCTTTACACCGATTGTGGCGAGCAAGGGATTGTTCTCGATGCTGGTGGTGTTGTATCACGGCCGCCGCAATGTACTGATCGGCCTGGACGATACCAGACCCAATATTCGACAGCTGGTGACGGACGTTCAACCGTCGGATCGACAGCTGGTGTGTTATTTCGCGGCCAATGAACCAGGCATCACGAATGAGGTTGCCGCTGAAGCAGTGCTAACCGACGAATTTGGTTTGTCATTGCATGTGCAATATATTCAGGTTGAGTCTTTGCCAAAAACAGCAAGCGGTGAAATTGATCTGGCAGCTTTACGCAAAACTTTTGCACAGTCCGGCTCAGCCAAAGTAGAGAAAATTGCACCACGCGATGAGCTGGAAGAAACGCTGACGGCGATTGCCACCAGCGTATTCGGCGCGGCAGAGCCGATCGGCATCAAGGATAATTTCTTCGATGTCGGTGCCAATTCGCTCTTGATCGTCAAACTGCATCACGAGATTCAGCAGCAAATGAATATCGAGTTTCCCATGGTCGAGTTGTTCAATTCCACCACTATTGAGAAGTTGGCAATATTCCTCGGGCAGCATGGTGGTCAAACACCCGCTCCAGCCGCAGATGCAGCGCGTAATGCCGGACAAGAAAGACGCGCTGCAATGCAGCGTCGAAATCGTTCGCGTGAGCGCAAGACGTCGCGGTAATATCAAATCACCTTCATAAACGAAACGACAGCATGTCAACCAAAGAAGATTACGCAAGCGAAGAACACGACGACTACGACGACGTGAATAATGATATCGCCATCATCGGCATGGCGGGACGCTTTCCGATGGCGGATAGTGTCGACGAGTTCTGGACCAATCTTGTCAGCTCGCGAGATTGCATCACCCGCTTCTCATTGGATGAATTGGCAAAGATGGGCGTAGCACCGGCTGCACTTGCCGATCCTCATTTTGTTCCGGCAGGTGGATTCATTCCGGATCAGGACAAGTTCGATGCGCACTTCTTCGAGATGAACCCGCGCGAAGCGGCCAATCTCGATCCGCAACATCGCTTTGCATTGGAAGTCGCATGGCAAACGCTGGAACATGCCGGTTATACACCGGAGTCAGTCAATGGCAGCGTCGGTGTATTTGCCGGTGTGAACATGAGCACGTATTTCATTTTCAATTTGCTCAAGGGTGATGAGGCGACTGCGGGAGGCGATGCGCTGGATACGCAAATCAGCGTCGACAAGGACATGTTTGCATCGCGCATCTCATACAAGCTGAATCTGAACGGTCCTAGCGTTGCACTGGGCACTGCCTGTTCGACTTCACTGGTTTGCATACATCTTGCATGCCAAAGCCTGTTGAACGGCGAATCGAAAATGGCGCTTGCGGGCGGATCGCATCTCGCCACGCCGAATTGCACCGGCCATGTCTACCATCAAGGCGGCTACAGCTCGCCCGATGGATACTGCCGCGCGTTCGACGCAAAAGGAAAAGGCACAGTAGGCGGTGCAGGCACCTGCTTTGTCTTGCTCAAACGTCTGGATGATGCGCTGGCTGACAACGATACGATCTACGCAGTGATCAAAGGTTCGGCCGTCAATAACGATGGTTCGGAAAAAATCGGTTACACCGCACCAAGCATAGTCGGTCAGACCAACATCATTGCCGAGGCGCAGGCTGTCGCTGGCGTTGAGCCGGACAGCATCCGTTTCATCGAAGCACATGGTACGGCAACTGAATTGGGTGACCCGATCGAGTTCACTGCACTGACACGTGCATTCCGTCTGGAAACCGACAAGAAAAATTTCTGCGGCATCGGTTCGGTCAAGACCAACATCGGCCATCTTGGTGTAGCTGCCGGTGCAGCGAGCATCGTCAAGGCTGCGTTGTCGCTCAAGCACAAGGTCATTCCCGAAAGTCTGCATTTCGAAAGTCCGAATCCGAAGCTGGATATTGCAAACAGTCCGTTCTATGTGATCGATAAATTGGAACGGATAGAGCCGGGTGAATATCCGGCCCGAGCAGGTGTCAGTTCCCTGGGCATCGGCGGCACCAACGCGCATATCGTGCTGGAAGAAGCGCCGGAAGCGGAATCGTCGGAAAGCCGATCGTGGCAATTATTGCTTTTGTCAGCCAAGACGCCGAGCGCGCTCGACAGGATGGCGGAAAATCTTTCTGCTTACATGGCCAAGACTTCCGACGAAAGCATTGCCGATGTTGCCTATACATTGCAAGTTGGCCGTAAAGGTTTTGGCTTTCGCCGCGCTTTCGTGGTGCCCGCAGAAAAACTAAGTCGCATTGCGCCGAACATTGCGCCGACCAAAGGATTTGCAGGCAAGAGACCGGAGAAACAAAAGAAAATCGTATTCATGTTTCCAGGCGGCGGTACGCAATATGTGAATATGGCGCGCGACCTGTATGAGCAGGAGCCATATTTCAAGCAGACATTGGATACATGTGCTGCCTTGTTCAAGCGCAAGATGGATCTGGATGTGATCGATTTGATTTATCCGGATGACGCACACACCGAACCGCATAGCGTCATTCTGCAAAAGCCGAAAAATTTCTTTGCTGCTTTGTTTGCGGTCGAATACAGCTTGGCCAAACTGTGGATGTCATGGGGAGTAAAGCCCGATGCAATGATCGGCCACAGTTTGGGCGAATACACCGCAGCCTGCATAGCAGGCATATTCACTTTGGAACAGGCAGTGGATCTGATTTGCTTCAGAGGCGCTCTATTCGAAAAAATCGAGAAGGGCAGCATGTTCAGCGTGACATTGCCTGCCGAGCAAGTCAAAACGATGTTGATTGATGGTGTGTCGATTGCGACCATCAATGATCCGGGCCGTTGCGTTGTGGCCGGACGGCATACACCAATGCTGGAATTTGGCAAACTGCTGGATGCGAAGCAGATCGAGTATCAAAAATTGTTGATCGATACGGCGGGTCATTCGCCGATGATCGATCCGATCATGCAGGAATTCGGGCAATTCTTATCGAAGGTCAAGTTCGGTAAATCGTCGATCCCGTTTATCTCGAACATGTCAGGTGGCTGGGCCGAACAAAGCGAAATCAGCACGGCAGATTACTGGAAAAATCATTTGCGCCGGACCGTTCTTTTCTCTGACGGCGTAGCGATGCTGCTTAAAGACGACAATACGATATTCCTTGAAATGGGACCAGGCAATGCGCTTAGTAGTTTCGTCCGCGCTCAACTGCCGGAAAAATCGGAAGCAGTGCTGTTGAATACGCTCAGACACATCAAGGAAGAGAAGGACGATCAATCGCATTTGCTGGAAACAATGGGCAAGCTGTGGATCGCCGGTATCGACATTGATTGGAAAGCTTTTTATGCCGATGAAAAGCGCAAGCGCATCGGCTTGCCAGGTTATCCGTTTGATCGCAAGCGTTATTGGGTAGAGAACAGGAAAGACGTTGCGCACGCTGGTGCAAAGCTGCCGATAGCGGATTGGTTATGGCAACCAGGTTGGCGCCTCGAAGAGCGCAAGCCGGCGCAAGCAGCAGCTGATGATCAAGGCACAGTATTGGCATTGCTTGACGATCGTCGTTATGGTGAGGGTGTGATTGTGCAATTGCGCACGAAGGGCACGCGTGTCGTTTGCGTGACGCAGGGAGCAAAGTTTAGCGAAATTGATCAAGATAATTTTGAAATTGCTGCCGGTAACAGCAACGACTATCAACTATTGCTTAAACGCCTCATCGATTTAAACGCGACACCCAAAACAATTTTTCATGGCTGGAGTTTGTCATCTGCCACAGATCAGGATCAACTGCGCACCAATCTTCATTTGAGTTTCGTCTATCTTGCGAAGGCACTAGAGGCGAACAACAGCGACATGGTCAACATCGTCGGCATTACCAATCAGCGCGAAGCCATATTGGATGCCGACCAGGTTGATTGCTCACAGGCGTTGATTACCGGCCCGGCGAACGTCATTCCGTATGAACATCCGAATATCCGTTTTGTCACGCTGGATGTGAATGCGGCGACAACAAAGCCAGAGGATTTCATACGGTTTGTTCTCAATGAGTTGCAAATACTGACAGCGCAAAATGGCGCTTCAGTAGTCCATACATCCATTGCGCTCAGAAACAACTTACGCTTTGTTAAAGATTACATTCCTTTAGTGACCGAAGACAATGCAGGTCAGCATGTCGATATCAAACAAAATGGCATCTACGTCATCACTGGCGGTCTGGGTGGTGTCGGCATGGTGCATGCACAAGCATTGGCTGCATACAAGACGCGTTTGGTATTGCTGCAGCGTAGCGCTTTCCCGGCTGAAGAAAAGTGGAATGCATTGCTTGCCGATGCAAACGAGAATGCACTGCTGAAAGAGCAGATCAAAGGAATCAAGGCCTTGCAGGCTCAAGGCGCGACCGTCACGGTTGTGCAGGCTGACGTAACCGATGCAGCGCAATTGGCTGATGCAGTCGAGCAGATACGTAAGAATGTCGGCGCTATCAATGGCTTGATTCATTGCGCCGGTTATGGCGAGTTCGTGACGGTGAAGGAAACATCGAAAGACATCATCGATGCCGTGCTGGCGCCGAAAGTCGCTGGTACTGACAATTTGCTTCAAGTATTGAAGAATGAAAAACTGGATTTCGTTCTGCTTTGCTCATCGATGTCGGTTGCCACCACCGGTTATGGGCTGGTGGGCTATGTCAGCGCATGTGCCTATCTTGATGCGATCGCACATGCGCATCGGGATGATCCGGCGACACGATATGTGAGCATCAATTGGGATGTCTGGAATACGCCGCAGCAAGCCGTCAAGGCGCAAAATGACAGTGTGCTGCGCCAGAAGCAGCAGGATAACAAGACTGCCATCCTGCCGATGGAAGGCATCGATGTCATTTATCGTGCGCTATCGTCCGGCAAGCCGCAAGCTGTTATCTCGACCACTGACTTTCAGAAGCTGCTGCGCAAGAATCGCAAAATGTCGGACGTGCTGTTGGCCGATTTCGATACCAATGAATCAGACACAACGGCAGGCCAGGATAATCTGTCGCTCTACGAGCGGCCCAGTTTATCGACAGAATATGTCGCGCCTTCCACCGACGAAGAAAAGCTGCTGGCATCCATCTGGCAGGAAACGCTGGGCATCAGCAAGATCGGTGTGAATGATAATTTCTTCGAGCTGGGCGGTGAGTCGCTGTTGGGCGTCAAGATCGTCGTGAAGGCGAAGAAGATGGGCTTGTTCCTGGAGACCAAGCAAATGTTCGCGACACCGACTATTGGTGAGATCGTCAAAAACCTGAAAAAATCAAATGCTGTCATCGTCGATCAATCGCTGGTCATGGGGACATCGCCTTGTTCGCCGATACAGCAACAGTTCCTGAACACGTCATGGTCCAACAAGGATCACTGGAATGTCGGAGCATTACTGAATGTCACGCAGACTATTTCTGAGCCAGCATTGAAGATGGTGGTGCTGTGCTTGCTGGAACAACATGACGTGCTGCGTTCGCATTTTGTTCGTAACGAGCAGGGCGCATGGCAACAGACCTACACGTCAGCGAATAGCGATCAGCATGTTGCATGGGTTGATCTGACTTCGACAACAGGTGGCGCTTTTTCGGAGCAGGTACAACAGCATTGCCAGCGGCTGCAATCGGAGATGCATATCGAAAACGGGCCGCTGTTCAAGCTGGCCTATTTCAAAGCGGCGGATTCTGCACATAACAAGCTGGCACTACTCTTCCATCATCTGGTGATGGATGCAATCTCACTGGGAATTGTGATCGAAGACTTGCAGACGCTTTTGGCTGCGTCAGCAACCGATAGAAAAACCGATATGGCCAAGCTGTTGCCGGCCAAGACAACATCGTATAAGGATTTTTCTACCGGTTTGCCGACCAGGGTCGCATCTTTGCAAGCCGATCTTCTGTATTGGCAAAATGTTGCCGGTGAGGTAGCGAAGATACCGTGTGAAATGTCTATCGATATTGCGCGAGGCTCGAATCTGGAGGGCGATATTGCGTCATTGTCCGCTTCGCTGGATGCTGATTCCACGCAACGATTATCACAGCAGGCAGCCAAGCATACTGGCTTGAAGATCAATGAACTGTTGCTTGCGGTGCTGGCCAAAACCATAAGCGACTGGCAGCAACAGCCGAACGTTATTATTGATATGGTGCACCACGGCCGGCCGGATTTCGATACTATGGATTTTTCCAGAACAGTCGGCTGGTTCGGCACAGGCAGCCCGATCCCGTTGAAATTATCTGCATCGCCATTAACGTCGCAACTTGCTTCACTCAAGTCACAGATTCAATCCGTTCCACAACAAGGGTTAAGTCTCGCATGGCTGAAGACTTTGCATGACGACCTGACTGTCAGGAAGATGTTGTCGCAAATACCGGCAGCGGCAATCTCTTTAAATTACATCGGCCAGATCAATCAATTGATTGCCGGCGGCATGACCACTGACGCGCAAGATGCGATCCGCACACTGCGCGATCCTTCCAACCAACGGCTTTATCAGCATGATGTCATTGCCTATAGCCAGAATGGACAAATCGCGCTGAACTGGAACTTCAGCAAGAAGCAATATCATGAGGCGACGATTCAAGGTTTGCTGAACACTTTGATTGAAAATTTGCAGGCGCTGTCCAATGCCGATTGGAATGCAATTCAATCATCAGGTTCCCGCCATAAGATATCGGATGCGACTTTGCAGGCATGCGGTATCAGTGCCGATCAGATTGAAGATTGCTACGGTCTCACTGCTTTTCAATCTGAGATTTATCGGCGTTACAGCGATGAAAGCAAACCCTTGGCTAACGTTACGCAGGCAGTGACGGTGATGGAAGGGCCGATAGACAAGAGGCTGCTGCAAGCCGTTTGGCAAGCACTGGTAGCGCGTCATAAAGTGCTGCGTACACGCTTCATGCATGATGTCAATGGCGAACCTGCGCAGGTCGTTTGCAAGCATGCTGATTTTGCATTGATTGAACTCGATTATTCACATCTCGATGAAGCCGGCCAACAGCAAGCGCTGATGCAATTGCAGGTCAAGGATCGATTGACTCGTTACGATTTGTCGAAGGCGCCAGCATTGCGGCTGTACTGGGTCATGCTGTCGCCACAAGCAGGACGCTTCGCAATCGTCATGTCGAATCATCAAATCATTCTCGATGGCTGGACATCCAGTTTGTTGAGCAAGGATTTAATCATGTGTTTGATGAGCATGGTATCGGGTAAAGATCTGCCGGCAATGCAGAATCAAGCTGATTTTGGACGCTATATCGATTGGTTGGAGCGACAGTCACTCGATGACGCACTGCTCCATTGGCGCAAGGCGTTCGATGGTTATCGCCACGTTGAACCATTGCAAAGCTTGATGTCTGCCTCTTCTTCAATAACGAAGGCAGAAGATTCTTATGCAGAATCTCAACTCGTCATTGATGATAATTTGCTCAACTCGGTTCAGGAAACTGCCAGGGCGAGTCAAACAACCAGCAACGCGGTATTTCAGGCCGCATGGGCACTCTCATTGGCGCAGTTGAGTGGCGCCAACGATGTCGTATATGGCGCAACGGTATCCGGACGCTCGGCGGATTTCGACGGCATTACAGAAATTATCGGACAGTGCACCAATTCACTTCCTGTTCGTGTGTCATTAGCTTCGGATATGACGGTGGCACAGCTTTTGCAAGTTGTACATAGAGCAAATGCCCAAGCACAAACGCATAACCTGCCGTCGTTGAAGCAGATTGCCAATGCAATTGGACATACCGGGAATGACAACCTTTATTCAAGCAATTTTATTTTCGAGAATATTCCGAGAGCAGATTCTGGCGGAGTTGAGCTGCCGATTAAAACCATTGCGGCATTGTGGACGGACGGCTGGCAATTTCCTTTGCGTGTTTTTATCGTTCCGGAAGAAAAAACCTGGGTAAGATTTGCATTCGACAAGAGCCGGTTTGCAATAACCGATATTGAAAAGCTTGCGCAACGCTATCAGAAGAACTTGATTGAATTAACCAAGTCAATTCATGCGCCGGTTTTACAAATAACAGTTTGAAATATGAAGCAGTATAGATAACATGAATAATCTTACTTCAAGCAATACGAACCCTCACATCTATGCTTTGCAGGAGTATGGCGCGCTTGGTGTCGTGCCAAATCAAATGCATGCATGGGTGATTCAGAAAAATCGTTTTGGTGAGCCATTGCACGCATTGGTGCAAAAGATCCTTCCTGTTCCTGATGTTGGTGACAATGATGTGCTGGTGCGTGTCATGGCGGTTGGCGTCAACTACAACACGGTATGGGCAGGTCTGGGACAACCGATCAGCATATTTAATCTGCACGAGAAGGAATACCATATTCCCGGATCGGATGCATCCGGCATTGTCTGGAAGATCGGCAAGAATGTGAAGAACTGCAAGATCGGCGATGAAGTCATCGTCACTTGTTTCAAGCAATGTCTGGAACATGGCAATGGCGGCTTGAACAATCCCAATTTCATATCGTTCGATCCGATGAGCGGGCACAACGTCGCGATCATGGGTTATGAAACGCCGGACGGCAGTTTTGCGCAATTTGTGTCTGCGCAAGCTCAGCAAATCCTTCCAAAGCCTGCCCACCTATCCTGGGAAGATGCCGCGTCCTATGTGCTGACCTATTTCACTGCATACCGCATGCTGATTACTAATGGCGGACTCAAGGCAGGCGAATTGGCATTGATCTGGGGTGGTGCAGGGGGCTTGGGCACGTATGCGATCCAGTTATGCCGTGAAGTAGGTGCGGATGCAATCGCCGTGGTATCAAGCGAAGAGAAGGGCGAGTTCTGCAAGAAATTGGGTGCGCTTGGATACATCAATCGTACTGAATTCAAGGGTTATGAAATCCAGGATGTGGAATTCAACCAATACGAAACTGCCGCAAACAATACCCGCAGAGCGCAGATGATGAAAGCGATCGGCAAAAAAATATGGGACATCTGTGGTGAAAAGCGTTCGCCTGATATCGTATTCGAGCACTCTGGTCGCGAGACTTTCGCAACGTCAGTATTTTTGGCCGCTCGCTTTGGTCGCATCGTTATTTGCGGTGCGACGACCGGCTACGATTTGAATTTCGATGTGCGTCATTTATGGATGCAGCAAAAGCGCATTATCGGTTCGCACTATGCAAACTTCATGGATTGCCGACAGGCGAATACCTTGATTTCAAAAAAGAAGATCGATGTGATCAACACGCATACTTATTCATACGATCAATTGGCGCAAGCGCATGACGATCTTTTTCATAACAAGATTATCGGTAATGCCAGCGTGCTGGTGATGCCGAATGATGTACGCGGGTTGAAAACGCGGGCAGAAATTGAAGAACGATTCCTGCGCAATGAGGCCAGAACAGCTACCGTTATTTAAAATTCATGCGGGCTGTTTTTGTTTATTTGCGCAGCCATTCGCGCACTAAATTAACTTGGTAGTCTTCCATTAAGGAAGGCGCGTGTCCTATGCCCGGAAAATCTACTACTTCCAGATTCTTGTTGCGCTGCTTCATTTCCTCTACTAGTGCGGCAGGCACAATGGTTGATTCAGCGCCATGCAACAAAAGCATCGGAATTTGAATCGCTTCATATACAGGCCAAATGCTGATGTCTTCAAGCGCGTCCACATTTCCTTTTAAGGGCGCAACGATGGCAGGATCATACGCAAGTGCGTAAGTTCCATCTTCCAATACTCTGGAACTTTGTTTGGCCACACTCAGCCATTGGTCTTCTGAGACGTTGCCCCAGGCCGCATAGAGATTCTTGAAATACGTAGTGACTTCTTCAAAAGTGTTGAAGCGTTCATCATTGCCTGCATACTTGCCGATGGTGAGTTGAGAAGCGCGAGAAGCAAAAGGGCCGACATCATTGATAACCAATTTGCGGATAGGTGTATTGGGTTGCGATGCGAGTATCATCCCCATCAGCCCACCCATTGAGGTGCCTACCCAATCCAGTCTTTTTGCACCCAATTGCGCTATAAGGGTACCTGCATCCGCCATATACACCGAGTAGTGATATTCGTCTTTGGCGAGCCAATCACTTTGTCCTCTACCTGGCATATCCGGACAAATAATATGATAGTGCTCTTCCATCTTGCTGCAGAAGTAATCGAAATCACCGCTATTGCGTGTCAATCCATGGGCGCAGAATAGTGCGTTCTGGTTGTGAATGTCACCCCACTCTTTATAAAAAATGTGATGCGGATGCGGAGGACATTGACTTAAATATTTTATTTTTCTGGCGGGCATGGGAGTTCCATTACATTAGATACATCCCATTTTAATACTATCCGGATGTTGAGTAGTACTATCTGGAAGTAGGGGAGGGAAAGCAGTTTGTTTTATTGCAGAGGGATTGCATGGAAAGCAGCTTTGTTGATGAGCTTATTTTCCTCGATTGAACATGACTCGGTGTGAGCTGTTCAATCGAGGAATGCCAGACTTAGCGCTTTTTAAGAGTGCGTAGTTTTCCTACGATACCCAAGGGGAAGTAATAAACGGAAAGCACAAACAAAATACCCAACCACATGAACCATCTGTCCGGACTGATCAATCGCGAGAAGAACGCGATAGTCGAACCCATTACCGAGTCAGTGTAAGACGATGCGAATTGAGTCAAAGCGCCACTGCCAACTTTCATTAAATCCTGCAGATAGTTTTGCGCAATGATGAAGAGCACTGTGCCAACAACAGAGCCGTACATCGTCGCCATGCCGCCGATAAATACGATCAACAAAATATTGAGCATGATGCCGAATGAAAGTGATGTGTCAGGACCGACATAGCGTAACCATAAGACCAACAAGCCACCAGCCAGGGTTGCACCCAAAGCACCGAGACAATTACTGATGGTGCGATAGACAACTGTCTTGTATCCAATCGCTTCCGCCCTGAATTCGTTTTCACGAATCGACTGTAGTACTTTACCGAACGGTGAGTTTACAATGCGCAGCATGACCAAGAACGCTGCCAATGCCACAAAAAATACCAGGTAATAAGTCAATATCTTGCCGTTGATGTCTACGCCAAATATCTGCGATTCAATCAACTTGTAGCTTGGTTTCAGTTGTTCAGGAACTTGGATGGTTAAGCCGTCATCGCCGCCTGTAAGATCGGATAATTGCACTGCCAACACCGCAAAGGCAAAAGCAATCGCCAATGTGATCATTGCATAAAACAGTGCTTTCACACGCAGGGAGAAAAGGCCAATGATCAACGCAAGGATAAAGGAAATAACCATCGCGATGGCAAAGCCTATAAAAACCGAACTCCAAGTAGCGCCGAATTTATTCAATGACAGCCCTACGCCATAAGCACCAATGCCATAAAACATCGTATGGGCAAAAGAAATGATGCCGGTATAACCGAGCAACAGATCGTATGAAGCTACCAGGACAATAAATACACAGATCGTGGCAGCGACGTTGATTGCGCGAGCACCTGGAAAAATAAAAGGTGCAAATGCAAGAAGAAGCAATATGACAGGGAGCAGCACACTCAAGATGCGGCTGCGAGGCATATCTTCGGAAAGAATTCTTTTTAGCATCTGATTCTCCTAGTTGCTCGAGACTGGATAAAGCCCGCGCGGACGCCAGGACAGCACCGCGACCATGAGCAAAATTTCTGTGACCAGCGATATTTTAGGTGCCAGGAAGCCCACATAGTTGGATAGCAGGGATACCATCAACGCAGCAATGAAGCAACCGCCGACTGAACCCATGCCACCGATAATGATGACGATCAGCACGGAAACAAAAACCTGACCACCGATTCCGGATGTCAGTTCTTGTTTATATAACCCCCACATGACGCCACCAAGAGCAGCCAATGCAGCGCCGGATACAAAGACGCCAATAAACAGACGACGGATGCGATAGCCCAACGCTTGTACCATTTCACCATTCTCAACGCCGGCACGAATCAGCAGGCCGATCCTGGTGCGGTTGAGAACCATGTACATGCCGATAAAAATCACTAAGCCGATAATGACTGCTGCAAGACGGTATTTTTCAATGACTACATCGCCAAAAAGAAACGAGCCTTGCAATGTTGTCGGGATCTGCAGAGGAATCATATCCGGTCCCCAGATAACGATGATCAGTTGTTCTATAACGATCATTGCACCTGTTGTCATCAGAATCTGCATCAATGGATTGCCATACACCGGCTTGATGAATAGACGCTCATACAGCCAGCCGAGCATCGCTGTAATGACCATCGCGACGAGAATCGCAATGCCGATTACCGAGATATTCATCCAGAAGGAATCAGCTTCCATCCAGCTTTGCATGCGTCCGAAGACCAATGATCCGGTATATGCGCCGACAGCAATGAAGGCGCCGTGACCGAAGTTCATCACATCCATCAAACCAAACACCAAAGTCAGCCCGCTGGACATGATAAACAGCATCATTCCCATCGCCAAACCGGCAACGGTCAGTGTGACCCAGGTCGACGTACTGCCGATAAATGGCAAGGCAGCGATGGCGATGGCCAACAAGAGATAAATTGGAACAAAGTCAGTACGAATTTTTGGCAGCGCTTCGTCAGCAGCTACCGTTGTGGTGGGCGCAGTCATGGCTTCCTTCCTATTGATGAGCGTCGAGTGAAAGACCAAGCAGCTTGTGTTGCAAAGCCTTGTCTTCAACCAGTTCGGCCATGCGGCCGCTATGAACAATGACACCGCCATCCATGACGGCAACCGAATCGCCGAGAGCAGACACAAAAGCGAAATTTTGCTCAACCAGCAGAATGGTTGTATCGGTCTCTTTCAGATTCCTGAATGCTTCAATAAGATGTTGAATGATGGCGGGTGCGAGTCCTTTGGTAGGCTCATCAACTAATATCAATTTACGTGGTTCAACAACGGCGCGCGCAATAGCCACCATTTGCTTTTGTCCACCCGAGAGCTTGCCTGCAGGTTGATTCCAGAATTTTTTCAATGCAGGGAAAAAATTGAAGATCCAGTCGAGACGTTTTTCATCGAGATCGCCCGAGCGTGAAGCCAGTAACAGATTCTCACGCACCGTCAAACCGGCAAAAATTCCCATATTCTCCGGTATATATGCGATACCACTTTGGGATATGTCTGGAGTTGGCGTCTTGGTGATATCACTGCCATTGAACATGATATTGCCGGCAGAAGCCTGCCAGAGTCCCATGATGGTTCGCAGGGTAGTTGTTTTGCCCGCGCCGTTACGGCCAAGCAGAACAGTCAATTCGCCTTTCGGTACAACGAGATCAACGCCGTGCAAAATATGATACTGACCGATATGGGTGTGAACACCGGATAATTTTAATAGTGCATCAGACATTTGTTGCTACCTCCATGCCTAGATAAGCCTGTTGCACGATGGGTGAGGCCATGACTTGCTTCGGCTCGCCATCTGCAACCAGGCAGCCGTTGTGCAACACAATGATGCGATCCGCAAGAGAGCTGACAACGTCCATCTTGTGCTCGACCAGCAAAATAGTTTTGTCGCCTTGTGCTTTAATTTTATGAATCAGATCCAGCAGAACGGGAACTTCATCGACGCTCATGCCGGCTGTCGGTTCGTCAAACATGAAAATCTCAGGTTCAAGTGCCAGAAGAATGGCGACTTCCAGCTTGCGCTGGTTGCCATGAGAGAGGAATGAGACAATCTCGTAGCGACGATCAGTCATCGCAACCTGCTCGAGGATATGTTCTGCTTTTCCGATTAGTTCTTTATGGTCAGACCATATGGAAAACAAGTTGAGTCCCAATCCCGCTTTGCTCTGAACCGCTAAACGTACGTTTTCCAATACGGTTAAATGCGGGAACAAATTGGTTAATTGAAAAGCACGTCCGACGCCCCTTTTGGTTCGTTGCGGCGCACCGAGATGCGTAATATCTTCCCCATACAGATTCACCTTCCCGGATGTCGCTGGCAGCTGTCCGGAAATCAAGTTGAAATAAGTCGTCTTGCCGGCACCGTTTGGACCAACAATGGCAGTCAACTCGCCTGTTTTGAATTCTGCTGTGACATTATTGACTGCCACATGTCCGCCGAAGCGAATGGTCAACCCTTGTGTTGATAGAGTTGGCTTCTGTTGAGCCGAAGCAGCGCTGCTTTTCACACTGTTATTCACACTGTTACCCACGCTGTTATTTGATAATGGAGAAATAGGTGAGACAAATAAAGTCTCTCTTCACACAATAACGCCGCCGACAATAGTCTGTCAGCGGCGTTATTTTTACAAACCACAGAATAAACTATTAACGCTTATTCTGGATAGGGATAACGAATTCCGAAGCTGGAATTTCACGGACTAGGTCGAGAATGTCCCATTCGTTCTTTTGTTTCGATTCTTCTTTGATTCGGAAGTGATACATAGGCTGCATGGCTTGGTGATCTTCTTTACGGAAAGTCATTTTGCCTTTTGGCGTATCAAAGTCCATACCTTCCATTGCTTTAATCAACTTTTCGGCATCAGAAGAACCGTTGGTTTTTTTCAGGGCTGTAACCACGGCACTGGCTGCAGCAAAACCACCGGCTACGAAGAAATCAGGAGGGCTCTTGAATTCCTTCTCGTGCTCAGCAACCAACCAGTCATTCATCTTGTTGTGCGGGAATGCATAGTAGTAGTACAGGCTGCCTTCAGAACCAGCATATTTTTTCCAGCTCTTCATGACTGGAAGAATGTTGCCGCCTGCTGTCAAGCCAATTCCGTAACGTGCTGGATTGAGAGAATAGATTTTGTCGATTGGGTTTGCGCCAGCCCAAACGATAGAAATCAGTTTTTCGCCTTTTTTATCTTTCAATGCGTCAAACATGCGTTGTGCCGCTGCGGTGAAATCCGTTGTTTTTGGATCGACAGCTTCAATATGAACAATCTTCGCTTTGCTCTTGATCGCAGCGAGGCACTCTTCAAACGATTTCACGGCTTCCTTGCCGAATGCATTGTCTTGAATCAGAAATGCGATATTGGTCGAAGCAGGAGTAATCGCCGCTGCAGAGCAGGAATCGTGGTAAGAGTTGCGAGATGTACGGAAAATATAACGGTTCCATTTCGAACCGGTGATATCGGCGGCAACGGCTGGTTCAACAATCAGAATCTTCTTGTTTTCTTCAGCGACAGGCAGCATTGCACCAGCAATACCGGAGCCGGTTGTACCGACGGCGATATCTACCTTGTCATCATTGTAGGCTGCTGCCAGAAGTGCTTTGCCCAAATCTGGTTTGAACTGGTCATCCTTCATGATGACAACAATTTTGCGACCATTCAAAGTCATTGTGCCATTGGTCAAATAGTTCAAGCCCATCATGAAACCGGTTTCGGTTTGCTTAGCGTAGGCTTCTAGAGGACCAGTTTTACTGGTAATCAAAGCGATTTTCAGATCTTCAGCCCGGGCTGCTGCACTGGCCAACATTCCGATGGCTAGAGTGGTAAGGGCAAAGCGTTTAAGCATCATGCTGTTTTCTCCTGTTGAATTTTTGGAAACCATACTAAGACAATACTGGTAAAACCCTATTTGCCTGAAAAGCAAGTTATGCATTCTAACTGCACTTGTTTGCTCTGCAAGGAAAATTCTTTTCTGCCCGACGATAATATCCGAACGAATAATTAAAGTCACTGCATGTAAGCAATATGTAAGCAAATTAGATCGGCGAACTATATCAAATAATTAACACGTCGTACAAGATATCTATGGAGAGTAGTGGGGTACGTAAAGGCAGGCCCGTTTTCCAGAGATTATCTGTGAGCTTTATCAATCTCGATTTTCAGGATTTATGTTTGCAAACATTTAATTTTAGATTTATTTAACCGCAATATTAAAGTTCTCAACATTTCAACCGTTAATAATTCGCAAGAGATTCAAAAGAATTTGAAAATATTTTAGTTTTAACCCTAAAGTTTCAAAAAATTGTGTCGTTAATGAGTCATGAGATGCGGATTAAGCCGCTTTTGTGGCCTATAAGAAACATTTAATTTTGGAAATTTTGCGAAGAACATAATAACGATTTGCATATATCTTTTATTTTTGGGCATTAATAAATCTGAATTCTCAGTTTATTAAATCAAGCTAAGAGCTAAGCCCAGAGCCACTCTTCACGCTATTTCAATTGGCGTGAATTCTATGCCGCTTGGTGTTTGTAAGACAAACACCGACAAGTGGCGTCATGTCGTGTCTGACAACAAATACCGATTAGAGCCTATTTTCTCCTCCAATTCGCCGGAACAGAATGCATTCACTGGCAGCGCAAATTGCTTCCAAGTAATCAACGAAGGAGGAGATAAAAATGGACACAAATGACATGATGGCTGAAATCCGTGACGCCAATTTGGGCTATTTGATGTTGGCACAACAAATGATTCGTTCTGATAAAGCCACTGCAATATTCCGCTTAGGGATTAGTGCCGAGATCGCAGATTTACTCGAAGGTCTCAATAATGCTCAAATATTGAAACTCGCTGGCACCAATATGATGTTGGCTCGTTTCCGTTTTGATGATGGTGCCATTCTTGGCATGCTGACCAATTACAATAAAAATCGCTCTTTGTCTCATTCACATGCTGCTATCTTGATGGCCAGCCAGCCGGTGGAAGAGATTGTATAACTTGATTTTTTTGATTAAGTGCTCGTAGGCGAAATATAAAAAAAGAGGTCATAAAATGTCTAAGAAAAGTGTGGTGACAGAAGCGCAAGAAATCCAGCTCGCAATTGAACTTGTCAAGCTTGGTGCGCGACTTCAATTGCTGGAGTCAGAGACGTCGTTATCACGTGAGCGCTTATTGAAAATATACAAAGAGCTTAAAGGTGTGTCACCACCCAAAGGAATGTTGCCATTTTCGACTGATTGGTTCATCACTTGGCAGCCTAATATTCATTCTTCGCTTTTCATCAATATTTATAAATATCTGGTGGAGCATGCACAGATCTCCGGTATTGAAGCCGTGATGAAAGCTTATAAACTTTATCTTGAACAGGCTGAGCCGGGTGATAATGCAGAGCCAGTATTGTCACTTACACGTGCTTGGACATTGGTTCGATTCTTCGATAGCAAAATGCTCACGACAACTTGCTGCTGTGAGTGCGGTGGGCAATTTGTAGTTCACAGGCTCGATCTGCATAATGGTTATACGTGTGGCCTTTGCCATATGCCTTCTCGTGCAGGAAAAACTAAAAAATCAAAAGAGCATGAGCTTGAGTCGACAGCAGCAGTAGCTTGATAAGATAATAATTTCGGCATCAAAATCACTGTCGATAATGGAGTATGGTGTCTTCCAATATGACCGTGATCTATTCAAAATCGATATTGTCTGCGCCTGCCGTTAAAGCTCTGATCATTCAATGCGTATCGTTGATATTGGCACTTCTGTTAATGGGCGGCGTGGCCGTATTAACACAGCATGATGTCAATCTGTTTTGGGTTACTTCCATACAAGGCGTGCTTGCATTGTGCATCTCGCAATGGCGCGGCATGGCATCATGGTGGTTGATTATTCAATTCTTCTTCCCGATTGCGATATTGTCGGCACTATCCCTGCATCTTCCTCCTGTTATTTTTCTTGGCGCATTCGTTTTTCTATTGGCGCTTTACTGGACGACATTTCAAACACAGGTTCCGTTTTATCCATCCAGTCCTGAAATATGGGACGCGGTAGCAAATTTGCTGCCTGAGAAGCAGCCTGTCAAATTCATTGATATTGGAAGTGGATTGGGAGGATTGATTTTAAGTCTTGATAAACGCCGTACCGATAGTGATTTCATTGGCATTGAATTGGCTCCATTACCTTGGTTAATAAGCTGGGTGCGTGCATTTATCGGACGTAGACGGTGTCGCTTTTTGCGAGGCGATTATAACCAGTTGAATTTTTCGCATTACGATGTGGTTTTTGCCTATTTATCCCCAGCAGTCATGACTTCAGTTTGGGAAAAAGCGCAGGCTGAAATGCGGCCTGGCACTTTGTTGATCAGTTATGAATTTCTCATTGATGCCAGAAATCCGGATAACATCATTCGACCTTCCATTCAAGAGGCGGAGTTGTATTGTTGGACAATGAAATAGATCCAATAAAACCTGCGCAAACGGAGAGTTACCTGTGTTACATTCATTCTTAAATACAATAAATAATCACAATGGCTTTGCCATATAGCAGTTCGCCTCTTACAACGTATGCGTAGATGCATTTTAAGAGCGCAGTTTTTTGCCCCTGGTAGTTGGATTTGCGATAGACCGCCTGTGAAAATGGCGTTTTTTTACAACGGGAGTTAAGCGCTTGTTAGTCATCATTGGATATATTGCCGTAGTGTTGTCTGTCTTTGGTGGCTTCGCACTTGCTGGTGGGCATTTGGCCGCGTTGCTGCAGCCTATCGAACTGCTCATGATCGGCGGGGCTGCGACTGGCGCTTTTTTCGTTGGGAATACCGGGAAGGCAATCAAAGCCACTTTAAAGACATTGCCGAGCTTGTTGAAAGGCTCCAAATATACGAAATCGTTGTACATGGAACTCATGTCGATGCTGTTCGAAATATTGAGCAAGGTACGAAAAGAAGGGTTGATGTCGATTGAAGGTGATATCGATAGGCCGGATGAAAGTCCGATTTTCAGCAAATATCCGGCAATTCTGTCAGATCATCACATTATCGAATTTATCACTGATTACCTGCGGCTTATGGTGTCAGGAAACATGGATGCATTTCAGATTGAAAATCTGATGGACAATGAAATTGAAACGCATCATGCCGAAGGTGAGGTTCCGGCACATTGCATCGCGAAGCTCGGTGACGGTATGCCGGCGTTCGGTATTGTGGCTGCCGTCATGGGCGTTGTTCATACAATGGAGTCTGTCGGATTGCCGCCACAGGAACTCGGCATCTTGATCGCGCATGCGTTAGTTGGTACCTTCTTGGGGATCTTGTTGGCGTATGGCTTTGTTGGGCCGCTTTCCAGTTTGTTGGAGCAGAAATTACACGAATCTTCAAAGATGTATCAGTGCGTGAAAGTGACATTGCTGGCAAGTCTTAATGGCTATGCGCCGGCGCTTGCTGTTGAGTTTGGACGGAAAGTATTATTTTCGACTGAACGTCCATCGTTCAGCGAATTGGAAGAACATATCAAATTGGCCAAATCAAAATAATCCTATCGATTAATTAAAAAAACAACGGCGAGAATTGACATGGCAGATGAGGGACGACCGATAGTCGTCAAACGAATCAAGAAAGTCGGCGGTGCTGCACATGGCGGCGCATGGAAGATTGCTTATGCCGATTTTGTCACGGCAATGATGGCGTTTTTTTTGCTGATGTGGCTGATGGGTTCGACAACGAAAGGCGATTTGCAAGGTATTGCCGATTATTTCAAGACGCCGCTTAAAGTAGCAATGGGTGGTGGTTCTGGTAGTGGAGACAGTTCAAGTGTCGTGACGGGTGGGGGCAAGGATCTTACCCGTAAATTCGGACAGGTTAAAAATGGCGAGACGGTAGCAGAAAAGAAAACTTATAGCATCAAGGCGGGGCAAGAGGCGCTTGAACGTGCTGAAGCTGCGCGATTGAAGGCATTAAAAGCCCAAATTGAGGGGGTGATTGAGGGCAGCTCGAGCTTGAAACCATATAGCAAGCAGCTTCTGCTGGATATTACAACCGAAGGATTGCGCATACAAATTGTAGATGAGCAGAATCGACCCATGTTTGCCTCGGCAAAAGCAGAATTGCAGCCGTATACCAAGGAAATTTTGCAAGCAATCGGACGCTCATTGAATGAAGTTCCCAATAAAATCAGCCTCTCCGGACATACCGATGCCACGCCGTACTCAAGTGGGGAAATAGGCTACAGCAATTGGGAACTTTCATCAGATCGCGCCAATGCATCAAGACGTGAATTAATTGCGGGCGGCATGGATGAGAATAAAATCATGCGCGTCGTGGGCTTGTCTTCTGTCGTGCCTTTCGATAAACAGGATCCGTTTAGTGCGAGCAATCGACGCATCAGCATTATCGTGATGAATAAAAAAACAGAGGAATCAGCATCTCAAGTGGGTGGTACGGTTGAGGTTCAGAATGACGGAGAGGCAAAAAAGGAACAGATGAGTGAGTCTGCCAAATAAGCGGACGCCTCTATCTGTACTTTTGATTGAGTCGATGATAAGGTGTTTTTCATGACTAGAAAAAAAATGTTGGGCTCACAGGTGAAGCGCTTCATATCAAGCGTGTCGGATCAAGGCAGTCAGCATTTGACAGAAGTCGAAACCGACCTGGTCCAAACTACATTTTTGCTTGGAGAGGCAATTCAAAAATTGGGCGCCAGTTTCATGGCGATCCATGAGGCCGTTTGTTCTCAGCAGGAGACAGTGGATTTGCTGCTCGCCGGTGGCGTGCCGAAACCTGAGAGTGTGGAGCGACTCAAAGAGATCCATAACGAAATAGGAAAGCATGTCAATGCGGCTGTCACCGGCTTGCAATTCCAGGATATGACGAGTCAATTAATTGGCAGGACGGTCAGGCGTGTAACCGGACTGCGCGAAGTTCTTACTTTGGTCGGACAGAGCAGCTCGGGCGTCATGCCTGAAAGCGATACGGAAGAAATCGTCGCGTTTTTAAACGATATCAATAAGGTGATGGAAGAACACAGCACCAAGCTGGAGAGCGTATTGTGGAAGGCTGTGCGTCAGACGCATATGGAAAGCGGCGACATCGAACTTTTTTGACCTTGAATCAGTAGTTGGTAGCAATAAAATACGGCATATAGCCTGGAAACGAGAATAGCGGGAGCAAAGATGGCAAAAACGATACTTGCAGTGGACGACTCGGGCTCTTTACGCCAGATGGTGGTATTCAGCCTTAAAGCGGCGGGGTACCAGGTGACTGAGGCAGTAGACGGGCAAGATGGTCTGGATAAAGCGAAGGAACAATCATTTGATCTTGTTCTAACGGATCAAAACATGCCGCGCATGGATGGCCTTACTTTAATCAGATCGTTGCGCGCGCTTAGCACTTATCAGCGTACACCCATTCTCATGCTGACCACTGAGGCGAGTGATGAAATGAAGGCAAAAGGCAAAGCGGCCGGCGCCAATGGATGGCTTGTCAAACCTTTTGATCCACAGCGCCTGACAGAAGTGGTGAAGAAAGTAATTGGTTAACGCTACTTGCCGAAGCGGTATAAAAAGAGCCAAGTGAGCTGATCAAATGAAGCAAAGCGTATACGACGGAGCAAAGCGATGACCATTGATATGAGTCAGTTTTTCCAGGTGTTCTTCGAAGAGACCGAAGAGCTCCTAGCTGAAATGGAAAAACTACTCTTGGCTATTGACATTTCGACACCGGATCCAGAAGACCTCAATGCAATTTTCCGTGCTGCTCACTCGATCAAGGGCGGTGCAGCAACGTTCGGCATCACAGATTTAACAGAAGTCACCCACGTACTTGAAACCTTGCTCGATAAAATTCGCAAGGGTGAGATGGCGTTAACAGCAGAGCATGTCGATGCGTTTCTCGCTGCCAAGGATATCCTCAAGATGCAACTGGATGGACACCGGCATGGTGCAGAGGTTGATCAGGAAGCTGTTGCAGATGTACGCATGATGCTGCAGTCCCTGTCGCAGGAGATTATGCCGATCATTGCGCCTAAAGCAGCTGCTTCGAATACCAATGCAGATGAAAAAATATCCTCTTCAGCTCCAGCCTCACACCAACTTCGTCGTTTTCGTATTGAATTGCCAGAACTTTCAGCACGCGATATTGGTGCGTTGACGACAGAATTGGGCTTGCTGGGAGCAATCAGCAAGACAGCACTTGATGCTAAACGTTTCGCTTTTACACTGGATACGGAAGAAGGATCTGATGACATTGTGGCCATCTGCTCCTTCATTTTGAATCCAAATGATTTGAAGATTACGCAGGAAGCAGGCGCCGTGAAAACGGCCGTTTCCCATTCGGCAAAATCAACGCAGCAAACTACAGACGATGAGCTGGGTTATGGTTTCTTCGATCCGATTGAGACGATAGGGGGCGGTCAATCGTCAGATGGCGACGCAAAAGACAAAGAAGCAGAACAAGGCTATGGTTTCTTTGCGCCGTTTGTCCCCAAAGAAATTACAGAACAAGCAGCACCCATCATTCATGAACATGACCATCCTCCCATACCAATCAGTGAAGTGCCGCCAAATTCAGGAGCACACCCTTTGGCAAAAGAAGGCGCCGGCACCGGCGGAGATGAGAGAAAAGGATTCGCAAGACGTGAGTCCGACAAAGGCACCAACAGTGATGCATCGAGCTCAATTCGTGTCAGTATCGAAAAGGTGGACCAGCTGATTAATCTGGTGGGTGAACTGGTGATTACGCAAGCGATGATAGAGCAGCGTACCGATTCACTCGATCCGATGTTGCATGAACGTTTGTTGAATAGCGTCGGTCAGTTAACGCGTAATACGCGTGATCTACAAGAGGCAGTCATGTCGATTCGCATGATGCCGATGGATTATGTGTTTTCCCGTTTCCCGCGCATGGTGCGGGATTTGGCCGCAAAGCTTGGCAAAAAAGTGGAATTCATTACGCACGGTGCTGCAACCGAACTCGACAAGGGATTGATAGAACGCATCATCGATCCAATGACGCATCTGGTGCGCAACAGTGTCGATCATGGCATAGAAACGCCTGCTGTCAGAGTTGCGGCAGGCAAAAGCGAAACAGGAAAGTTGTCACTCTCCGCAAGTCATCAGGGCGGCAACATCATCATTGAAGTCAGCGATGATGGCGGTGGATTGCATCGCGACAAAATCCTCGCCAAAGCCCAGCAGCAAGGACTTCCGGTATCGGATGCGATGAGCGATAGTGATGTGTGGCAGCTCATTTTTGCGCCGGGTTTTTCGACAGCTGAAAAGGTGACGGATATTTCCGGTCGCGGCGTAGGCATGGACGTCGTCAAACGAAATATTGAAGCGATGGGTGGAACGGTCGATATTCGTTCTGCAAAGGGTTTTGGTACCACGATGTCGATCTCGTTACCTCTGACACTTGCAATCCTGGATGGAATGTCCATCAAAGTAGGCGAAGAAGTTTACATCCTGCCGCTTGGCTATGTGATTGAATCGCTGCAGCCGAGAGCAGTTGATATCAAAGAGATCAGCGGTCAAGGCCGAGTGGTCAAAGTGCGAGGAGAGTACTTGCCTTTGATCCCGCTTTATCAGACGTTTGGTATTGGATCGAGCTTTACCGATCCTTCACAAGGCATTTTAGTCATTCTCGAATCTGATGGAAAAAAAGCTGCATTGTTCGTTGATGATCTGGTCGGTCAACAGCAAGTTGTAGTGAAAAATCTTGAATCGAATTACCGTAAAGTGGCGGGCATTTCCGGTGCCACGATTTTAGGCGATGGTGGTGTGTCGCTGATTATCGACGTCGCGGCATTATTGCGTTCCAGCCGCCAGCTCAATGATGAATCTCTCTATTCTCAATAAGGACGACAGCCATGCAAGCAAATAATACTCAAGGCACTGGGGATAAATCCGGAGCAGACACAACTGGAAATGAATTTCTTGCTTTCACGTTGGGCAAAGAAGAATATGGTATCGACATATTGAAAGTGCAGGAAATTCGTGGCTATGAGGCGGTAACCCGCATCGCAAACGCGCCTGAATTTATCAAAGGTGTCGTGAACCTGCGCGGGATTATCGTGCCGATCGTGGATATGCGTATCAAGTTCAATCTGGGCGAACCGACTTACGATCAATTCACTGTTGTCATCATCCTCAATATTGGCGGTCGCGTCATGGGTATGGTTGTCGATAGCGTGTCCGATGTAATCACCCTGACTGCCGAGCAGATCAAACCGGCACCGGAGATGGGTACCGCATTTAATACAGACTATCTGATCGGACTAGGCACACTGGATGAGCGGATGCTGATTTTGATCGATATCGACAAGCTCATGTCGAGTGCCGAAATGGGATTGATAGACAAAATCGCCGCGTAACAAAGTCTTAACCGATCTTAAAGTCTATTGGTAGTAGAGTAGACCGGCAAAGGATTGACAGAACAAAATTGAATCAATAAATGCAATTGAAAGATAGTATCAGCGTGAAAGCAAGCTTACAAAACAAAGTGGGATCGGTGAAAGAATTTGATTTCACAGTGCGTGACTTTGAAAGAGTGCGCGCAATGATTTACAACCGTGCCGGTATTGCCTTGGCCGATAGCAAGCAGGAGTTGGTATATAGCCGGATAGCGCGCCGGTTACGCGCAACAGGCATGACATCATTTGCTGTCTATCTGGATGAACTTGAAGGTGGTGGCGATGCAGATGAATGGGAAGCCTTCACCAATGCACTGACAACGAATCTGACATCGTTTTTTCGAGAAGCGCATCATTTTCCCATTCTCGCCGAGTACGTAAAGAAATTAAAGGACCCGATTGTGATTTGGTGTTCAGCCAGCTCCACCGGTGAAGAACCCTATTCAATTGCAATGACTTTGTGTGAAGTGTTCGGGACACTCACTCCACCGGCACAAATCATCGCAACTGATATCGATACAAATGTACTCTCCACTGCGCAGCATGGTGTGTACACAAGCGACAAACTGGAGAAATTATCTCCGGAGCGCGCCAAACGCTTTTTTCTGAGAGGTAAGGGCGAGCAATCCGGAATGATCAGAGTAAGGCCCGAACTGCGGCAGATGGTGACATTCAGGCAGTTGAATCTGTTGGCGCAAGAATGGCCTGTTTCCGGACCATTTGATGTCATTTTTTGCCGCAATGTGATGATTTATTTTGATAAGCCGACGCAAGGAAAAATTTTATCTCGCTTCGCACCGTTGCTGAAGCCTGAAGGATTATTGTTCGCAGGGCATTCTGAAAATTTTCTGTATGTTTCAGATCTATTCAAATTACGCGGTAAAACGGTGTATGAGTTGGCAAATAAAAAGGCGTAGTGAAACGCATTTCACCACGGGTATGAGAACAAATAAATGAGCAACGGAACTGAAGAACAATTTGCTACAAATGTCTATTTTGATCGGACATTTGACTGTGACGCGGCAAAAATTTTGCCGGGTGAGTATTACTTTACGCCGAAAGATATGTTGATCGTAACGGTATTGGGATCTTGTGTCGCGGCCTGCATTCGAGATCGCGTTTCCGGCATCGGCGGCATGAATCATTTCATGTTGCCGGATGGTGGCAATGATACAGACAGCCCAGTCTCGGCATCAATGCGATACGGGACATATGCGATGGAGGTGCTGATCAATGATCTTCTCAAGGCTGGGGCGCGGCGCGAAAATCTTGAAGCGAAAGTTTTCGGCGGTGGCGCCGTGTTAAGAGGATTTACTGCAATTAATGTTGGCGAACGCAATGCAAAATTTGTACGCAATTATTTGCAGAATGAGAATATCAAAGTGACTGCAGAAGACTTGAACGATGTCCATCCGCGCAAAGTTTATTTCTTTCCGCGTACCGGAAAAGTCCTGGTCAAGAAACTCAAGCAAATGAATAACAACACATTGGTTAACCGCGAACAGGATTATGCAAACAGACTGCAGACCAAGCCGGTAGGTGGCGATGTCGAGCTTTTCTGATCGATAAACATAAGCACCCGCTCAAAGAAACGACGCAAGAGAGTACTATGAAAATTAAAGTATTGATCGTGGACGATTCAGCGTTGATACGCAGCGTCATGAGCGAAATTATCAGCAGTCAGTCTGATATGCAAGTCGTGGGTGTCGCGCCGGATCCATTGGTCGCGCGTGAATTGATCAAGCAAACCAATCCGGATGTGCTCACACTGGATGTCGAGATGCCGAAAATGGACGGCCTGGATTTTCTCGAAAAGCTGATGCGTTTGCGGCCAATGCCGGTAGTAATGGTGTCGTCTTTGACCGAACGCGGTTCGGAGATCACCTTGCGTGCACTTGAACTCGGTGCGGTCGATTTTGTGACCAAGCCAAAAATGTCGATCCAAAGCGGCATGCTTGAATATGCCGAATTGATTACCGACAAAATCCGTGCAGCATCCAAGGCGCGTGTCAAAGCCATGTCGCGTCCTGCTCCTACAGGCGACAAAAATGCAGATGGCACACTTCCGCCAATTCGCAACCCACTGACCAGTAGTGAAAAACTCATCATTATTGGCGCATCGACTGGTGGCACTGAAGCGATCAAGGAGTTCTTGATCCAGATGCCATCGGACTGCCCCGGTATTTTGGTGACACAACACATGCCGGAAGGATTTACACGATCATTTGCACGCCGCCTGGATGGACTGTGCAAGATCTCCGTCAATGAAGCGGCAGGCGGAGAGCGGATTTTGCCCGGACATGCGTATATCGCACCAGGCCATTCACATTTGCAGCTTGCGCGCAGTGGTGCAAACTACGTAACGCAACTTGACCAAGGACCGCCTGTGAACCGCCATCGGCCTGCTGTTGATGTCTTGTTCCGCTCTGCGGCTGTCAATGCCGGTAAAAATGCTGTCGGCGTGATTTTGACGGGTATGGGCAAAGATGGCGCGCAAGGCATGCTCGAAATGAAAAATGCCGGCGCATACAATTTTGCGCAAGATGAGGCGACCTGTGTTGTGTTCGGTATGCCGAGAGAAGCCATTGCAGTTGGTGCGACCAATGAGGTGGGACCGTTACAAGAGTTGCCGAGCAAGGTCTTGGCGTATTTGGCGGCCAACAGTAGCCGCGCATTGCGTGTCTGATGACTTTGTGTGAGCAGAGCAACGTCAAAAACAGGAAGACTGAAACTCAGGTAGCGAGTAGCGCAATGAATAAAAAACGACAGAAATGCAGCACCTGATCATTCCGGTAATCGTTTCCGCTTAGTTTGCCGGGTTCCTGAGTGCATAATGACGGTAAGCTGCTGTAAGTTTGTAATTGAGCTACCAATAAGATTGATAATGTTTTTTAAGATTTAATGGAGTCGTTCATGGCTGGTCCGAATACAAAATTTTTGGTCGTTGACGATTTTTCTACGATGCGCCGTATTGTCCGAAATCTTCTCAAGGAATTGGGATACACCAACGTGGACGAGGCAGAAGATGGCGCAATGGCGCTGAGCAAACTGCGCACCGAACAGTTTGATTTCGTTATTTCAGATTGGAACATGCCGATCATGGATGGCTTGACCATGCTGCAGAACATCCGGGCAGACGCGGCGTTGTCGAAACTTCCTGTGTTGATGGTCACAGCAGAAGCTAAAAAGGAAAACATTATCGCCGCAGCACAAGCTGGTGCAAATGGATATGTGGTGAAACCATTTACCGCAGCAACCCTCGATGAAAAGCTGGCGAAAATTTTTGAAAAACTTGGGGCTTGATTTGGACATGTTATCGTCAGTTGCCAAGCAAAGCACTGAGCCGAATCAGCAAGAGGAGGTGTTAGTACGAGTTGGCCAAATGACGCGCACTTTGCATGATAGTTTGCGTGGATTGGGTTTTGATAAATTAATCGAGAGAGCAGCACATGATATTCCCAACGCCAGGGATCGCCTTGATTATGTTGCGAAGATGACGGAGCAGGCAGCGCAGCGGGTATTGAATGCTACAGACGCTGCCGGGCCGTTACAAGACAAGATTAATGCTGGTGCAGGCGATTTATCGAAGCTTTGTCAAAAGGCGGTAGGCGGACCTTTTTCAGAAGATCAATACCATGACTTGACGGAGCAGACGCTCAAATATTTGAGCGATACGCAGCAAGCGACCAACGCAACCAAACAACATCTGCTCGATATCATGATGGCGCAGGATTTTCAGGATTTGACCGGCCAGGTGATCAAAAAAATTACCGAGTTGGCTCACAATCTGGAACAGCAACTTGTGCAAGTGTTGATTGACTATGCGCCGCCTGAAATCAGGCGCGACGCCGGAGCAGGGTTGCTCAACGGCCCGCAGATTAATCCCACTGGTAATAGTGACGTAGTTGCTGATCAAGGGCAGGTAGACGACTTGTTGGATAGTCTTGGTTTTTAACGATTTTTTTAACGAACTTTCAGACACAATTTTTATATTTTAGAGCGCCTAAAAAATGCCACTGGCTAGGCGCGACGACGCAGACGGTACGTCTGTACGGCAAGGAGTTGCAACAACCTCAGTGGCATTTTGTTAGGCGCTCTTTGCACGTCACCGATTAACTCTCATCAAATTAATATACGCATATGCATGACGTAAATTTCATCATTAGAGAGCCACTCCTGGACCCTAAACAAAAAATTCTGGGTTATGAGTTAACTTGGCAGGCACCTGACGCGACTACTGTGAATCCTGGCCCGGAAGAAGCAAGTTCATTGATCGCATTTGCTGGCGATCGTTTGAACGATTCGGAAAAAGGATGGCTACTTACAGATAGCGTCCTGTTTTTTCAGGCGAATGATGCGCTACTGTCTGATGAGATTCTGAGCGCCTTGCCTCCCAAAAATACCGTGCTGACAGTGACGCCGATGCACTTGGGTTATTCCGCCACGGTTGATAGAGCAAAGGCGCTGCTCGCAGAGGGATTTGGCATTGCGCTACGTGAAGCGGATGTTTCGGGAAAAGACGCCGCACTTTTGCCGGCGGTCTCGCACGTAGAGCTTCGCTTTGGCGCAGAAGATTTTCCAAAGCAGGCGAAGATGTATGCCGCTCTTAAACAATCATCCAAAAAAATGGTCGGGCGGAATATCTCGAACTGGCAGGAATTCGATTCCTGCGCTTCGCTTGGTGTGGATGCCTTTGTCGGCAACTTGTATTTGACGCCACGGCCGGGAAATCAGCCAAAGGGATTGAATCCGGCGCAAGGCATGATTCTGCAATTGATGGATTTGGTACGCAAGAATACCGATGTCCGTAAGCTGGAAGAAATATTGAAGCGCGATGCTGCGCTGTCATACAAGCTGCTGCGCTATATCAATTCAGCCGGCTTTGGTCTCGGGACAGAAATTCAGTCGCTCAAACATGCGGTGACCATGTTGGGCTACACACCGCTTTACCGCTGGTTATCAGTGTTATTGACAGTGGCAAACGCCGGAGCGCAATCGCCTGTGTTGATGCAGACAGCGATTGTTCGCGGACGTTTTGCCGAATTGCTGAGTAAAGGTTTCTTGCCCAAGGCTGAAGCTGAGAATTTGTTCGTCGCCGGTATGTTTTCCTTGCTGGATCGTTTGCTGGGCATCCCGATGGAAGAGGTCTTGGAAAATATTCAGCTCCCTGAGCCAGTCACACAAGCATTGTTGACGCGTGAGGGGATGTATGGTCCGTTCCTGTCATTGGCCGAGGCATGCGAGCAGAGCAATGGGGCGGTAGGTGAATTAGCCGATTCATTATTCATCAGTGCGGCACAGGTGAATGAAGCGCACATGGCGGCGCTGGCTTGGGCGCAAACCCTGAAATTATAATTTTGTCTCGCATAAGCGTGGTAAGTCTGCTAATTCGGGCTTACCACTCTTAAATTTAGTTTGCATTGCGCTGCACAAAATATTCTTGTGCGTTTTTCTGCTATTCATTCAAATCCCGCCACACATCATCAGACCAGCCGCTGTGATCTTCTTGCAAAGTGAATTACGGCCTGTTTCCATACCTATTCCCCCGATAGCATTTCTTCCTTCTAGACAATAATCGTTCCTAATTGGTCTCAATACGTCATGTCGAATGCATGATGTGATCAAAAAAGGAGTCGGCAATGGCCGAAGAAAGCGATCTCGAGAAGACAGAAGCCGCGTCGCCCAGACGAATGGAGCAGGCGCGCGAGGATGGTGACGTCCCTCGCTCGCGCGAACTGGCAACCTGCTCGATCTTGATGGCCGCAGGATTGGGATTCTGGGTGTTGGGAGATGGATTGGTTCATCATCTCAATAGCACGCTGGTATCCGGCTTGTCATTCGATCGTGAGACTGCATTTGACTCCAATGCGCAACTTGCGCAAATCGCCGCTTCCATCGTTGACTTAATGATCGCATTTGCACCGTTTGCGTTGTTGTTAATCGTCGTGGCGCTCGGTTCACCACTGTTGATCGGCGGCTGGTTATTTAGTGCCAAGGCGTTGCAACCTGACTTTGCCCGCTTGAGTCCATTCAGAGGTTTGGGCAACATGATCTCTGCCAATGCAGGGGTTGAATTGCTCAAGGCAATCGGCAAGACATTATTGGTCGGCATCGTCGCCTGGATCGTTATTTCGCATCAGCTCAATTCGGTACTTGCACTCAGCGTCGAGCCTGCCAAAACAGGCACCACACATCTCGCACATCTGATGCTCACCAGCTTTATCGCCATCGTTGGCGGTCTTGTCATCATTGCGATGATCGATGCGCCTTACCAGATGTGGCACTACGCAAACAAGCTCAAGATGACGCGCCAGGAATTGCGCCAAGAAGCAAAAGAATCGGATGGCAATCCTGAAATCAAAGCCAAGATTCGCCAGCAACAGCGCGAGATGGCCAAGCGCCGCATGATGAGTGCTGTGCCAACTGCAGACGTCGTGGTGACCAACCCGACGCACTATGCAGTTGCGTTGAAATATGCAGATGGAAAAATGCGCGCGCCGCAAGTTGTCGCCAAAGGCGCGGACGAAGTCGCAGCAAAAATCCGTGAACTCGCAAAAGAAAATAACGTGCCATTGCTGGAAGCGCCACCACTGGCACGTGCGTTGTACCGGCATACAGAATTGGGCGATGAAATTCCGGAAGGGCTTTACACAGCGGTGGCAGAAGTGCTGGCTTATGTGTTCCAGCTTCGCACGTTCAAAAAACACGGCGGCATGCGTCCGGAAATGCCCGGCGAAATCGATGTGCCGCCACAACTCGATCCATTAAATCCTGCTTCAAAATTTGCGCAACTCGCACAACCTGACAATGGATTAGTTCAATGAACAGCTTGCAATTACCACTCTGGTTGACAAATCTCGGCACCAAGGGCTTGGCTGCACCGATACTCATCATCTTGATGTTGTCGATGATGGTGTTGCCGTTACCAGCCTTTGTGCTGGATATTTTCTTCAGCTTCAATATCGCACTGTCTATCATCGTGCTGTTGACCAGCTTGTACACGATCAAGCCACTCGACTTCATGGCGTTTCCTGCTGTGCTGCTGGTCAGCACCATGTTGCGCCTGTCGCTCAACGTTGCATCGACACGCGTGGTACTCACAGAAGGCCATACCGGTCCCGATGCAGCAGGCAAAGTGATCGAAGCTTTCGGCCATTTCCTGATCGGCGGAAATTACACGGTTGGTATCGTCGTATTCGTGATTCTGACGATCATCAACTTTACCGTTGTGACAAAAGGTGCGGGCCGTATCGCTGAAGTCGGAGCACGCTTCGCGTTGGATGCGATGCCGGGAAAACAAATGGCGATTGACGCCGACCTGAATGCCGGTTTGATCGCAGAACAAGAAGCACGCCGCCGCCGTACCGAAGTTGCACAAGAAGCGGAATTCTACGGCGCGATGGACGGTGCCAGCAAATACGTGCGTGGTGATGCCGTTGCCGGTATTGTCGTCACAGTCGTCAATATCATTGGCGGCCTGATCGTCGGCATGATCCAGCACGACCTGGATTTTTCCAGCGCACTGAAAAATTACACATTGCTTGCAATCGGTGATGGCCTGGTTGCGCAAATTCCATCTTTGATTATTTCCACCGCTGCCGGTGTGATCGTATCGCGCGTCGCCAGTGAGCAAGACATCGGCGGTCAGTTGGTTACACAACTGTTTGCCAAGCCACAAGTGCTGTACATCACTGCAGGGATTGTCGGCGGCATGGGCATCATTCCAGGCATGCCACATGTTGCATTTATTTTTCTTGCCTCGTTGTTGGCTGGTGGTGGTTACATCATTTCAGAGCGCATGAAAGTCGCGAAAGAGGAACCTGTACCCGAACCGGTAGCAGCTGTGGCTCCTACGACGGAAGCAGAAGAGGCAACATGGCAAGACATCGTTCCAGTCGACACGCTTGGTTTGGAAGTCGGTTATCGCTTGATCCCATTAGTAGATAAAGGACAGGGCGGAGAACTGCTGCGCCGCATTAAAGGCATCCGCAAAAAGTTTGCGCAAGAAGTCGGATTCCTGTCACCACCTGTTCACATTCGCGACAATCTTGAGTTGAAGCCTACTGCTTATCGCATCACCTTGAAAGGTGTCGAGATCGGTAGCGGCGAATCGATGCAAGGTCAATTCCTGGCAATTAATCCGGGCATGGTGACCGGTACATTGCCTGGCGTGCCGACAACCGATCCGGCTTTCGGGCTGCCCGCCACGTGGGTCGATGCCAGCTTGCGCGATCAGGCACAGTCGATGGGATATACCGTTGTCGATGCAGGCACGGTGATCGCGACGCATTTGAATCATCTGATCACGACACATGCATCCGAATTGCTCGGACGGCAGGAAGTGCAACAGCTGCTTGATCATTTGGGTAAGGAATCGCCTAAGCTGATCGAAGACTTGATTCCGAAATTGATCCCGATTTCAACACTGCAAAAAATTCTGCAAAACCTGTTGGTGGAAGGCGTGCATATCCGCGATATGCGCACCATCATCGAGACCATCGCCGAGCACGCCAATCAGGTTCAGGATCCAAACGACTTGACAGCATTGGTACGCGTCGCGCTCGGCCGCGCAATTGTTCAACAGATTTACGGTTCATCGAACGAATTATCGGTCATGACGCTGGATAACAGGCTGGAGCGTTTGTTGACGCAGGCACTGCAAGCCAGCGGACCAGACGGTGCCGGTATCGAGCCAGGCTTGGCCGATACGTTGGCCGATCAGACTGCACAAGCAGCACGTCGCCAGGAACAAATGGGCCTGACGCCGGTGTTGCTGGTTCCAGCGCAATTGCGCACATTGCTGGCACGTTTCTTACGCCGCGCATTACCGCAATTGAAAGTACTTTCCCATTCAGAATTACCCGATTCAAAAACGATTAAAGTTACCAGCCTAGTTGGAGGCCAAGCATGAACGTCAAAAAATTCACCGCGACTTCTTCTCGTGAAGCATTGCGTAAAGTACGCGAAGCGCTCGGGTCCGATGCAGTCATTTTGTCCAATCGGACAGTCAATGGCGAGATCGAAATTCTTGCGCTGGCCAGCGAGGATATGTCCGCATTGGCGGAACCTTCGATCGAGAATAACGGATTGTCTCAATCGACGTTGTCTGCACTTGCGCCAAGTCTGATGCAGAAGCGCAAGAGCGAAGACGACCAGGCATCCAATCTCGCGGAAGCATTGGGCGTAGCGCGCAATGCAAATATGGCCAAACAGGCAAACAATACCGGCGAGCCTAGCGCGCAGGAATTAAGCAGCGTCATGAATGAAATTCGTGCAATGCGCGGCATGCTGGAATCGCAACTGGCCGAGATCGCATGGACCGGACAGCAACAACGCGAGCCGATCAAATCGGTCGTCTTGCGTGAAATGCTGGCTGCCGGTTTCAGTGCCAGTCTGGCGCGCTATTTGACAGAGAAATTACCATCGGGTTTGACTGCAGTCACCGGCATGAATTGGATCAAGTCGATCCTCGCACGTAATTTATCCGCGATGAATGACGAAAATGAAATGCTGGAAAAGGGCGGCGTGTTTGCGCTGGTCGGTCCTACCGGTGTCGGGAAAACCACCACGACCGCCAAATTGGCAGCGCGTTGCGTGATGCGTCACGGCACCGGCAAGCTCGCGTTGATTACCACCGATGGTTATCGTATCGGCGGCTACGAGCAGTTGCGTATCTACGGCAAGATCCTCGGCGTGATGGTGCATTCGGTCAAGGATGAAACCGATCTGCGCATTGCATTGGATGAATTGAAAAACAAGCACACAGTGTTGATCGACACAGTCGGCGTCAGCCAGCGCGATCAAATGGTGTCGGAACAGATCGCGATGCTGGCAGGTGCAGGCGACAGCGTTAAACGTTTGCTGTGTTTAAGCGCGACATCGACCGGAGAAACACTGAATGAAGTGGTGCGTGCCTATCAGGGCGCAGGCCTGGCCGGCTGCATCATGACCAAACTGGATGAAGCAGCAACCGTCGGCAGCGTGATCGATGTCGTGATCCGCCAGAAGTTGAATCTGTACTATGTCGCCAACGGCCAGCGTGTGCCGGAAGACTTGCATGTGGCGAACAAGGATTATCTGGTCGACCGTGCATTCAAGCTGAAACGGGAAACGGCGCCTTTCCAACTGAAAGACGCAGAATTGCCACTCGTGATCGCCAACGCAGCACGTAACATGAATGACAGCAGCTTGCGCGAGGTGCGCCTTGGCTAACTACCAAACGACAGATCAGGCAGAAGGCTTGCGCCGCATGCTGGCCGGGCCCAAGCCACGGATCTTTACATTTTTATCAGCGCTGTCAGCGGACGACAAAAGTGCGATGCTGATCAACCTGGGTGCTTCGTTGGTGCGCACCGGCAGCGATGTACTCATGGTCGATGCCAGTACCAAATCCAGCGGCGTATTTTCCCGTTTGGGAATTTCGCACAAGGCGACCTTGCTGGATGTGGCACGCAAGGAAGCTGCACTGCATGAAGTTGTACAAACGGTACAACAAGGATTCGGCATTGCGACATTGACAAGAGGGCCGACGCGTGTGATGACACAGAGCGTCGACCAGTCAAACCGACTGGCGAATGCATTCGGCGCACTTGCCAAGAAAGCCGACATTGTGCTGGTCGATGCAGAACTTGGCACCGATGATTCCTTGCCGGTTCCAGTGATGATGCAAAGTGAAATCGTGGTTCAAGTGTCAACAAGTGCCGTGTCAATCAAAAATGCTTATGCAATTGTCAAGAGACTGAACGCCAAATTGGGCAAGCATCCATTCAATCTACTGGTAACGGGCGCGTCTGAAAAAGAGGCAAAAGTCGTCTATGAAAACATGGCGCAGGCAGCGAGCCGTTATCTCGCAGTCGAACTGCATTCAATGGGTTCGGTACCGGCAGATGAACATTTGAAGAAGGCGAGCTATCTGGGCCGCAGTGTTGTCGACGCGTTTCCTTTAGCTGTCTCTTCCGTTGCATTCAGACGTCTGGCCGGGCGTTGTTCGCCTTCTGAAATGCCGGCAGCAGGACTGCGTGGTATGTCATCAACAAGAGTGAGTGCGGGGAGGTAAAATTTTCGTCTGTATTTTCTGCAAATACGGTATCTTGGATTAAACTGTTAGTTGCACTTGGGAACAGTACATGCTGTCCTGTAACGTAAAGTGCCTGGCCCACAGAGAAATCTGAAGAATAAAAATTAATGTACACGGTTAACGGAAAATCAGACAAGAACGCACTATTGACCGAGCATGCGCCTTTGGTAAAGCGTCTTGCGCATCAATTGAAAGCCAAGTTGCCGCCGAGTGTCGAAGTTGACGATTTGATCCAGGCGGGCATGATTGGTTTGCTGGATGCTGTCAGCCGCTACGAAGAAACGCATGGCGCGCAGTTTGAGACCTATGCAGTGCAACGCATACGCGGCGCGATGCTCGATGAATTGCGCAGCAGCGACTGGCTGCCGCGCAGCATGCGTCAAAACATGCGCAAGATCGAGGTGGCGATGAATACATTACAGCAGCGCCTTGGTCGTGCTCCGATGGAAACCGAAGTCGCTGCACAGCTTAAATTGTCATTGGCCGACTACCAGGAATTATTGACCGAAGGCGGCGGGCATCAACTGATTTATTACGAAGATTTTCACGAAGGTGATGGCAACGAGCATTTTCTTGATCGATATTGTGCCGAGCGTGCCGACGATCCGTTGCAAAGCTTGATGAACAGCGGCTTCCGTGAAGCCGTTATCCAGGCGATTACCGCATTGCCGGATCGGGAGAAAATCCTGATGGGTCTCTACTATGAGCAAGAAATGAATCTGAAGGAAATTGGCGCCATCATGAATGTATCCGAATCACGTGTCAGTCAATTGCATAGCCAGGCGATCGCACGGCTTCGCTCGTTCTTAAGGGAGAAGGCGTGGACTGGGCTAGTCTAGCAGGCCTCGCGCTTGCGCTGGCAGGCATCCTGGGCGGCCAACTCATTGAGGGTGGCCGCCTTGATTCGTTGATACAACCAGCCGCCTTTATCATCGTCTTTGTCGGAACATTTGGCGCCGTGCTGCTGCAAAGCGGCATGCCGAATTTTCTGCATGGCGTCAAGATGGTTCGCCTGGTTTTCAATCGTCCACCGGACAGCTATCAGGCACTGGCGCAAGACATTGGGTTATGGAGCGTCACAGGACGGCGCGAAGGCTTGCTAAGTCTGGAACGCTATCTGGAAGTGGCATCCGATCCATTCATTGCAAAAGGATTGCGGATGCTGATCGATGGAATCGACTCTGCAAAAATCCGTGAAATCCTTGACAGCGAAATATCCAACCATGAAGGCAGCGAGCGTCAGGCGATCAAAATTTGGGAAGCAGCAGGCGGGTATTCTCCGACGATCGGTATTCTTGGCGCGGTGCTCGGGTTGATCCACGTGATGGAAAATCTGGTAGATCCAAGTCGATTGGGAAGCGGCATAGCCGTCGCTTTCGTCGCAACGATTTATGGCGTCGGGCTTGCGAATCTTGTGTTCCTGCCGATCGCCAACAAATTGAAATCGATTATGGGGAAAGAGCTGAACAAGCGTGAAATGATTGCAGAGGCATTGGTCGCCATTGCGTCCGGCGATAATCCCCGCGTCATTGAAGAACGTATCAGTGCATACAAAGGCAAATTCTAGAGCGCAGTATCATTTCATATTGAGCGTTTCATAATGAATGACAGTCAGAACGCTCAATCCCTCACCCCAACCCTCTCCCCGAGGGAGAGGGTGAGAACAGTCGTAATTCGCTGTCACGAATTACGGAAATATTAATAGCCCGACCATCATGGCACGCAAAAAATTCGAAGAGGAGCATGAGAATCACGAGCGATGGCTGGTCTCGTATGCCGACTTCATCACCTTGCTGTTTGCTTTTTTTGTCGTGATGTATGCGATCTCTTCGCTCAATGAAGGCAAATACCGCGTGCTCTCCAATGCATTAGGCACCGCGTTCGGCAAAGCACAAGCAATCGTGCGTCCCACCATAGAAAGCAGTATTCGTGCTGCGGTTCCAGCGATCGTGCCAAAGCAAACTGCACAGCAAAAGGAAAATAGCGAACTCCTGAATCGTGAGAAAGACAAGTTGACAGGTGTGGCGCGCGATATTCTCAAGGCGCTTGCACCCTTGGTTAATCAAGGCAAGGTGAGGGTAACGCAATCGAGCCGCGGCATCAGCGTTGAAATCAATGCCAGTGTCTTGTTCGCACCGGGCGAGGCGAAATTAACGAGTGAATCCGGACAAGCCCTTAACGCAGTTGCAGCGATACTAAAGGACGATCCACATGTCATTCAGGTGGAAGGACATACCGATAGCATCCCGATCAACACATCAGTATTTCCATCCAATTGGGAATTGTCGAGCGTCCGAGCCAGCAGTGTGGTCAGACTGTTTATCGCCGACGGTATTCCGGAAGCGCGTTTGACGGCAGTGGGACATGGGCCTAAATTTCCTGTGGCGAGTAACGACACCCCAGAAGGAAGACAACGCAACCGGCGTGTCGAAGTCATGATACTGGCACGGTTACCTGAGCCGGTGACTGAAGTGCCGGTCGAGAAGCCGGTATCTCAATAGCGTGTTTACAGTGCTGGCCAATTCCACTTCCAAACCGATACTTTCCTATTCAACGTTGGATGAGCACAAAATTTGATGAGCATGAAAGCATTCGTTGAAAACAAATGGCGCAGCGTTTACGCAGAATGGATATCAAAAGAAAAATCACCGTCGTTCCCGCGCAAGTGAATTTTTTATCAGCCCTATGGCAATAAAAATATAATGCACGAAAACAAAAATCGTTCTGTTCCATTCTATAAAACAATTTCAACAGACAATGTTGAAAAACCATGGATCACCATGGTGCATGGCGCTTCTCAGCATAGCGATATTTTCTCTGCGCAAATTAACTCTTTCCAACAAGATTATCGATTGCTGTTAATTGATTTGCCTGGGCATGGAAGATCGGCGTCCATGTCCGGACCATATGGACTGGAGGAATATGCTGCCAGCGTACTCACTGCGATGAATGATGCAGGTGTTGAGAAAACGCATTTCTGGGGTACACATACGGGTGCCGGCGTTGGATTATTATTGGCATCAAGGTATGTGAAGCGATTTCATTCGCTTGTGCTTGAGGGGGCTGTGGTGCCGGACGTTGGCGCACCTTCTATCGCGAATAATCTCGGTCGCGCGAAGGCGACTGCGCGTGAATGTGGTGTTGCCATGGCGCGCAAGGAATGGTTTGAAAAAGCAGAATGGTTTGCGGTGATGCGCGACAATCCAAAGCATTGCAGGGCAGAGGAACACTGGCAGATGATTGAGCAATTTTCAGGCGCGCCCTGGCTTGATTCATCAATCGCGAAATCGGTTGCGCCGATTCTGGATCAAGCTGCTGTAATGCCGATACCTGTGCTGCTGATGAACGGTCAATATGATTTGCCCGATTTCGTACACATGACTGATCAATTAGCGGCCAAGCTGCCAAATGTGCAGCGGGCAGTTATTCCTGATGCAGGAGGTTTTCCGCTTTGGGAATTTCCGGATTTGGTCAACGAGCGCGTGCATCGCTTTCTTGGAACATGGCGAAAGGATACAGCATGAAACCACGCATTACCCTTATCACATTGGGTGTGGATGATCTTGAGAAGTCAGTGGCTTTCTATCGCGATGGTTTAGGTTTGCCGACAGAAGGGATTATCGGAAAAGAATTCGAGCATGGCGCCGTTGCATTTTTTGATTTGCAATCAGGATTAAAACTTGCGCTATGGCCGCGCGACAGTCTTGCGCATGACACCAACCTGCCAAAAACACCGCGTAGCGCGACTGAGTTATCCATCGGCCATAACGTCAACAGTAAAGAAGAAGTGAATGCTGTGATGACACAAGCAAAAAGCGCAGGCGCAAAAATCATCAAGGAAGCCGGCGATACGTTTTGGGGCGGTTACGCAGGATATTTTCAGGATCCTGATGATCATTTGTGGGAAGTGGCTTGGAATCCGCAATTTGTTATTGAGAACTAATCGGTATGATTGCTTTTAATAATTCATGGCACATCGCCTCATAAAATTTTTGCTGATCGGTAGCTTGTTGCTACTGATCGTCGCTGTATGGCGCAAGGATATTTTGCCGGAGCATCAACGCTTGTCCGAACAATTGCTGGTCGAACCTGCACAAGTGTTGACGCACCAGCCCGCGATTGAAACGACAGTAGGCGGCATTACGTACAAAATTCAACCGCTTTACACATATGATTTATACGGGATGGTGGTGAGCAGGCATGATCCGGCCACATGGTGGGATTACATTCATAAAGCATGGAATGACAATCTGAATGTCGCAGATCTCTGTGTCGTATGGGGCAATAACGTGCGCAGTGGTGCATACCAGGATATCTCGTTTTCCAGTGGACAGTTCACCTGTAATTTCAGCACATCATCCAACGAAGCATTCGCGGCGTTTGATCAAACGGCGATTTCCAATAATCACTTGATCACCGACGACCCACGTCTCGCGCGCAAGGTGCGTGATGTGCGGATTGGCGACCAGGTGCATTTTCGTGGCTATCTTGCCGAGTACTCGCATAACCACGGATTTGCTTTCAAGCGTGGCACCAGTATTGTTCGTACTGATACGGGCAATGGCGCTTGTGAAACGGTATACCTGGAGGACTTTGAGGTATTGCATCATGGCGGCGGGCCGTGGCATCTTCTGGAAAATGCAGCGTTGATTTTTCTGGTGATCGGTGTGGTGGGATGGTTTGTTTTGCCTGCAAGGATGGGGCATTGAATTTAATAGGAAATTCTACCTATTAAAATATGAAGTGTTCTAGCGTAGAGCTACCCGGATCAACTGCTTCATCGTTGATTCCGAGTTGAGCGGCAAGTTAGAAGGGCTATTTGGCATGTTGCATCTTCCTTTCATGGCCACTATGCGTCTGGTCGCGTGATTACAGTTTGCTCGTATAGGGGAACATCCCACCCATGACTTATTAACGCCGTGCTCATAGCAGCGGCCAAGTTTACTGCCGTGGTTGCCGTACCCAAGTAAAGGTACTCTCCGCTTTTATGAGGCAATTCAAATGCAACCCCAGATGGTGCAGGGTCCTCCCACGCTTCATAAAGTTCAAACCTGCTTCCACGTGGAATGCGGGTAAACCAATAAGGTACAAAGAATAAAAACCGAATATGTACTACGCCATCATTTTTTATTTTAGTAACCGACAAAAGCGCGAATGGTGAAATAAGAATCGCAAAAATTGTGACTTGAATACTTTGAAGATATATCCACGGAAAAATGGTTACCGGCGCAAGGAGCACCATAAAAATAGCCATGGAATCAGGCATTACAAAGTAGGTCGCACCCGCGACATTGAACTGTCGCCACCAACCAAAGAGTATCGTGATTGGTCGAAAAATGCGGCCTAGCGCCCTTCCTAATCGAATACCAAATCGAGATTGTTTCATGGATAAGACTTCTAACTATTAAGCTGACCGGCATCGCGTTTTTGCGATGTCCGTGTCTGGCGACAAGTTCTCTGGAATGGAGAGCGGCACATTTAGGTAATTTCCATGAGACCAAAAAAACTGAAAATTGGGGGCGATCGTAATGCTTGATATGAAGCGAAATCAGTGAGTCCGTTTCGACAACCGCAAGCGGTGTTAAACGCGCTCACTGATTTCGCTTCA
>DATBRC010000064.1:0-12271 GCA_036560485.1 Burkholderiaceae bacterium | reverse complement strand
ATCACGGAACTGGATCGAGTCCGGCTGTGGTTTTTCCTCTTCAACCGGAATGGGTATGTCATGATCGCCTTCGATGTATTCACCACGCGGGCCGCTAATTTCAAAATAAACGCTATCGACTTCATCGGCGCGCAAGAATTCACGTGTCGATCCGGATATCTTGGTGACGATCTTACCATTGACCTCTTTGACTTGTTGCGCCAGCACCGTCACATTGTTGTCAAGAGCGTGGTCAAAAGGTTGATTGGCGATGGATTTTGCAACGACATAAGTGATGGCAATACTGATCGGCCATAACAAAAGCAATGGCACCAGAATCCAATCCAGGATTTCGCCAAACAATGAACGTTGAATGTTGACTTCAGGGTGTGGAACTGATGTTTCAGTCGTCGTCTCAGATGAGACTGGCGCATCCAAACGATCGGTGTCGCTCATTTAGGTCGATGTCGGATTACTGTTAGCTGACACATCGGAGATTTTTTCGAGACAGTAGCCCAGTCCACGGACCGTCGCAATGCGCACACCGCCGACTTCGATTTTTTTGCGCAGACGATGCACATAGACCTCAATCGCGTTGTTGCTGACTTCTTCGCCCCATTCACATAAGTGGTCAACCAGTTGTTCCTTTGAGACCAGCCGCCCAGTACGCTGCAATAGCACTTCCAGCAAGCCGAGTTCACGTGCCGACAAATCCAGCATTTGATCATTCAGATAGGCGCTGCGACCAACCTGATCGTAGGTAAGCGGTCCATGCTTGATGACAGTGGGGCCGCCGCCGGCACCACGACGTGTCAGCGCGCGTACCCGTGCCTCCAGTTCCGATAGCGCAAACGGTTTGGCCATGTAATCATCTGCACCTAAATCCAGGCCTTTAACCCGTTGCTCGACAGAATCGACTGCCGTTAAGATCAATACAGGCAAATGTGAATTGCGTGCACGCAGGCGTCGGAGCACTTCCAAGCCCGACATTTTGGGCAAACCCAAATCCAGAATGAGCAGGTCGAAATCCTGCGTTGTTAATGCGGTATCGGCTTCTGTTCCATTTTTTACACAATCAGTCGCATAACCGGATTGGCGCAATGAACGTGTCAGACCATCGGCTAGGACATCGTCATCTTCAGCGAGCAGGATGCGCATAGATTAGTGAATGGCAAGAGGTGCTTGTAGTCTATTGCCTTTCATGTAGCGCGGCAAGGCATGCAACCAAGTTGAATTAATTCGGTAAGTATTAATCTAGTGAAAAATTGCAACGCTCGGCTTTTTTTCACATCTGCTTAAAACAATGCTTGCATAATGCACTGTTTTTTTATACAGTACTGGTTATGCGATCAGTTGTCATTGAATTTTTGTGACTTTGATATTGTTTGAATACCTCACCATTGAAAGCATGCACATGGACGATAAAAAGGTTTTGCAAAACTCCGAAAAGAGCAAGGCGCTGGCTGCTGCCTTGGCACAGATTGAAAAGCAGTTTGGAAAAGGTTCGGTCATGCGCATGGAAGATGGTGCGGTGGTCGAAGAAGTGCAGGTTGTTTCCACCGGATCTCTGGGGTTGGACATTGCACTGGGCGTCGGTGGTTTGCCGCGCGGCCGTGTGGTTGAAATTTACGGTCCGGAATCATCCGGCAAGACGACGTTGACTTTGCAAACCATTGCAGAAATGCAAAAACTGGGCGGCACCTGCGCGTTTATCGATGCGGAACATGCATTGGATGTGACTTACGCTCAAAAGCTCGGCATCAACTTGTCCGAGTTGCTGATTTCGCAGCCTGATACGGGCGAGCAGGCATTGGAAATTACCGATGCGCTGGTTCGTTCCGGCGGCGTCGATCTGATCGTCATTGACTCGGTGGCCGCATTGACGCCACGCGCCGAAATTGAAGGCGATATGGGCGATTCGCTCCCCGGCTTGCAAGCGCGTCTGATGTCGCAAGCATTGCGCAAATTAACCGGATCCATCAATCGTACCAATACACTGGTGATTTTCATTAACCAGATTCGCATGAAGATCGGTGTCATGTTCGGTAATCCGGAAACGACAACCGGTGGTAATGCATTGAAGTTTTATGCGTCGGTCCGTTTGGATATCCGTCGCACCGGTTCAATCAAGGCTGGCGATGAAGTGATCGGCAATGAGACCAAGATCAAAGTCGTCAAAAACAAGATTGCGCCACCATTCAAGGAAGCGCATTTCGACATTCTGTATGGAGAAGGTACTTCACGTGAAGGTGAAATTCTTGACTTGGGATCTGAAGCCAAGATTGTTGAAAAATCCGGTGCCTGGTATAGCTACAATGGTGAACGTATCGGCCAAGGTAAAGACAATGCACGTAACTATCTGAAGGAGCGTCCAGAGCTGGCTCGCGAAATCGAGAACAAAGTGCGCGTTTCTTTAGGCGTGCCTGAATTGGGTGTAATCAAAGGGGCGGAGCCGGTTACCAAGAAGTCGAGCAGCAAAGAAGCAAAAGAAAGCAAGGAAGTGAAAGAAGTCGAGTAAGTTTCATTTTATATGGCAAAAGCACGGGCTTTCAGGAATGTATGGCAAAGCTGCAAATCAGCCTGAAAGCGCGTGCGCTCAGATATTTATCGGCTCGGGAACATAGTCGTCTCGAGCTGACCCGCAAGTTGTCCCGTTATGCGCAAGAGAGCGATGATATAGAGTCGTTGCTTGACGCGCTGGAAGCGGCCAAACTTTTATCCCAATCACGTTTTTCCGAATCGCTCGTGCATCGGCGTTCAACACGTTTTGGCAACAGCCGAATTTTATCGGAGCTGCAAAGTCACGGCATCAAGGGCGATGCACTGGACGATATCAAAGCTGGTTTGGCAGATAATGAGATTGTGCGAGCCCGTGAAGTCTGGCGTAGAAAATTCGATAGTCTCCCAATAGACGCCAAAGAGCGCGCTAAACAAATACGATTTTTACAGCAACGCGGTTTTTCATTGAGAGCGATACAGGCTGCCATGCGGATCGTTGATCATGAAGACACTTAAGTAATTTTACTTACTTCCTCTCGTTTGCTTATTCCCATATTTCATTCAAATGTTAGTTAAATGAAAGTCGTTGAGAATTATCAATGGCAAAATCCTGAAATATCCCCTTCATCGTAGTTACCTTAATGAAAATGAAGCACTTAGCTGTGCTACACTTTTACGGTTTTTTTGCAACATCGTAAAAGGGTGTATGCGACAAGGTGATCGATGTAGATTTATATCGGCAATTTGTCGATGCAGTCCATGCAAGATATGCCCTTTGTACTGTCCATTCTTTTCGTGCAATAAAGTATGTGCGAATTATTCAGGTCGATGTGTCAGTGTGAGGTAAGGCAATGACAGTAAGTTGTCGTGCTTTCGAATTATTGAGTGAATCCAGTTAATTTTTTAAATAAGCGTCTGAAGGGAAGTTCGCATGAAAATCCATGAGTATCAGGGCAAGGAAATCCTCCGCAAGTATGGAGTAACAGTCCCGCGCGGCATTCCGTGCTTTTCTGTTGAGGAGGCTGTGAAAGCCGCCGAGACGCTTGGTGGTCCGGTTTGGGTCGTCAAAGCACAAATCCACGCAGGTGGCCGTGGTAAAGGCGGTGGTGTAAAAGTTGCGAAATCCCTAGACCAGGTTAAAGAATATGCGAAAGCCATCATGGGTATGCAGCTGGTCACGCATCAAACCGGGCCTGATGGTCAGAAGGTCCGCCGCTTATTAATTGAAGAAGGCGCTGATATCAAAAAAGAACTGTACGTCAGTATGGTGACCGACCGTGTTAGTCAACGCGTAGTTTTGATGGCATCCAGCGAAGGTGGCATGGACATCGAAGAAGTCGCGGAAAAGCATCCGGAAATGATTCACCAAATCGCAATTGACCCTTCTGTCGGTTTGACAGATGCGGAAGCAGATTCGATCTCGACAAAAATTGGTATTCCTGCTGCATCCATAGCCGATGCACGGGCACAGTTAAAAGGTTTGTATAAAGCGTATTGGGAAACAGACGCATCATTGGCTGAAATCAATCCGTTGATCTTGACCGGCTCAGGCAAAGTTATCGCGCTGGATGCCAAATTCAATTTTGATGCCAACGCTTTGTATCGTCATCCTGAAATCGTCGCATACCGCGATCTGGACGAAGAAGATCCGGCTGAAATCGAAGCATCAAAGTTCGATCTCGCATACATTTCACTCGATGGCAATATCGGTTGTCTGGTTAATGGCGCCGGCTTGGCGATGGCGACCATGGATACCATTAAATTGTTCGGCGGCGAGCCGGCCAACTTCCTCGACGTAGGCGGTGGCGCGACTGCAGAAAAAGTGACTGAAGCATTCAAGATCATGTTGAAGAGCCCAGGTTTGAAGGCAATTCTGGTGAATATTTTTGGCGGCATCATGAAATGCGACGTGATTGCAGAAGGTGTGATTACCGCTTCCAGAGCTGTAAAGCTCAATGTACCGCTGGTAGTGCGCATGAAAGGCACCAACGAAGATCTCGGCAAGAAAATGCTGGCCGAATCAGGTTTGCCGATCATCTCGGTCGATACGATGGAAGACGCTGCACAAAAAGTCGTTGCTGCGGCAAACGGAAAATAACAACCTTTAGCCATAGAGAACGCAACATTAATCAAAAAATCATGTTGTGTTCTTTGTGAACCCTGTGGCTGGATTTAGGAAAATATTATGTCAATCCTGATTAATAAAGACACCAAAGTTATCACCCAAGGCATTACCGGCAAAACTGGTCAATTCCACACCCGTGGTTGCCGAGATTATGCCAATGGCAAAAACTGCTTCGTCGCGGGCGTGAACCCGAAAAAAGCCGGCGAAGATTTTGAAGGAATCCCGATTTTCGGCAGCGTGGCAGATGCAAAAGCGAAAACAGGCGCCACTGTATCCGTGATTTATGTTCCGCCAGCTGGCGCTGCAGCTGCGATTTGGGAGGCAGTCGAAGCCGAGCTCGATCTAACCATTTGCATCACCGAAGGCATTCCGGTCCGTGACATGATGGCGCTTAAAGATCGCATGGCAAAATCAGGCAGTAAAACTTTGTTGCTTGGCCCAAATTGCCCAGGCTTGATCACGCCGGAAGAAATCAAGATCGGCATCATGCCAGGCCATATTCACAAGAAAGGTCGTATCGGCGTGGTTTCGCGTTCAGGCACACTGACCTATGAAGCAGTCGGTCAATTGACTGCGTTGGGATTGGGACAATCTTCCGCTGTCGGTATTGGTGGCGATCCAATCAATGGCTTGAAGCACATCGATATCATGAAAATGTTCAACGATGATCCTGAAACCGACGCCGTGATCATGATCGGCGAAATCGGCGGTCCGGACGAAGCCAATGCAGCCCGCTGGATCAAAGACAACATGAAAAAACCGGTGGTCGGTTTTATCGCCGGCGTTACCGCACCTCCAGGAAAACGCATGGGTCACGCCGGTGCATTGATTTCCGGCGGAGCAGATACAGCACAAGCCAAGCTGGAAATCATGGCGGCATGTGGTATCAAAGTAACCAAGAATCCGTCTGAAATGGGACGACTGTTGAAATCTGTGTTGTAATTGCCTTTATTGAAGCGCTCATGCGTCAATAAGCAAGTACGGGGGGCTGCGGCTCCCCGTAGTACTTTTGGGCAGATGCTTTTGATGCCAAACTCGCAATAGATGGAGGCAGTTACTGCAAAGGTTTAAACCTTGTGTGGGAATGAGATGTCAAAGCATGATATTTTCAGTGCTTTGTGTTCTAATTTTGGTTCAGACACATCTATAAGAAAAACAGTGAATTACCTATTATCCAATTCAAATCTCGCCGTATAACGCCCAATGGCATATCACGTTGAGCTAGCAATTGCCGCAAAAACCGATACCGGACTGGTGCGATCGCATAACGAGGATGCCCTCGCGATCAATCCAGAGTATGGTCTCGTCATTCTGGCCGATGGAATGGGTGGTTATAATGCCGGCGAAGTTGCAAGCGGGATCGCCACACTCGTCATCGAGGAGTCGCTGGAAAACCAACTGCAGCATGAAAACTGGGATGCACACGCCAATCTCAGCAAGCACATACAACAAGCCGTCGTAGAGTCCATCGTTCGTGCCAATATTTCCATTATTGAAGCCGCTCTGAACGAGCCGGAATACAGTGGCATGGGCACCACGCTGGTACTGGCCTTGTTCCATCACGATAAAGTCACCATCGCCCATGTCGGGGATTCGCGCGCATATCGCTTGCGACAAGGCGAACTGGAACAAATCACACGCGATCATTCATTGTTGCAAGAGCAATTGGATGCCGGACTGATTACGCTGGAAGAAGCGCAATATTCGCAAAACAGGAATTTGATTACACGTGCCTTGGGTGTCGATTACGACATTGAAGTGGAAATCCACGATCATCAAACCGAAGCTGGCGATATTTATGTTTTGTGCTCCGATGGATTGTCGGACATGCTGACAACAAAACAAATAGGTGACATATTATTGGCATCGGGCCCGAATCTTGAAGCCGCCAGCAATACGCTTATTCAACATGCCAATGATCATGGCGGGCGTGACAATATCTCGACCATCTTGGTGAGAGTACTATCCAAAGATTCGCAAGCTGAGGGATTGTTGGGACGTATGTTGCAATGGATTAAATAGTAAATAAGGCGCAGCAAACACGATACTTGAAACGCGCAAAATAGACCTGTCATCGAAAGTCCTTTTATTGGCTTGTGCATGACCAGGTAGGGATATGAAATGGCGAAGATCGTTCTGTCGATGGATGGAGTGGTATTGCAGGAAATGATGCTTTCCAAAGAGCGCATCACGATTGGACGCCGCCCGCATAACGATCTCATCATCGACAATTCTGCAATTAGTGCTGAACATGCAGTCATTGTGACTATGCTGAATGATGCATTTCTAGAAGACCTAAACAGCACGAATGGCACGCGGATTAACGGTCAGCCTATCAAAAAACATTTTTTGAAAAATAATGATGTTATTGAGTTGGCGAAATACAAAATACGTTTTGTTAATGACGAAGAATATAAAAATGATGGTCACACTTACCTTCGAACTCCAGAAAGCATACCTGCTCTCTCTACTCATAAAGTAGTAAAAGCAACCCATCAATCTCCTGACGATTACCAAGATATCAATACAGAGGTTCTCTTTGGATCCGGTTTGCAATCTACTGCTGCCATCAAAATATTAAGCGGTACGAACGCGGGTGAAGAAATCGCACTCACGAAACCATTGACCACGATTGGACTGCCGGGTATACAAGTAGCAGTCATCACAAGTCGTGGGCATGCATATAGTCTGACTCACGTAGAGGGAGATAGTTATCCAGTAGTCAATGAAAAGAATATTGGATCTAGCGCATATTTAATGAAGTCTGGAGATGTTATTGAATTGGCAGGAACAAAGATGGAGTTTTTGCAAAAATAGTATTTTTCTTCCAATGTATTTAATCGCAATTTAAATGTGAACTCCAATAAAATTAAACTGTTTCTGTGATTCGAGGCGATATAAATGAATACAAATTATGTATTCTGAAAAGGGTTCTATGACGGTAATTGCGATAGTCGGTTTAGGATATGTGGGTCTTCCGCTTGCCGTGGCGTTTGGCAAATTATTCCCGACGATTGGTTTCGATTTGGCTGTCCAGAAAATCGAAAATTATCGTATTCATCTTGATTCCAGCGGGACGCTATCGACGGATGACCTGCGTGCAGCAGATAAGTTAAGCTTTACGACCGATCCTGCTGAATTGGCGAATGCCGATTTTATTATTGTGGCTGTACCGACACCTATTGATATGGCGCGGCAACCGGATTTTACGCCGTTGATACGTGCTAGTGAAAGCATAGGTCGACATATGAAACCAGGTGCCACGGTCATCTATGAATCGACAGTTTATCCCGGTGCCACTGAAGAAATTTGCATCCCGGTCTTGGAACAAGCGTCGGGCATGAAATGGCAACACGACTTCCACATTGGTTATTCTCCTGAGCGTATTAATCCGGGTGATAAGCACCATACACTGGTCAATACAGTTAAAGTGGTCGCAGGGGATAGTCCAGATACATTGGAAAAAGTGGCACAACTGTATGAAAAGGTGGTGGCAGCAGGGATACATCGCGTTTCCAGCTTAAAAGTTGCAGAGGCCGCCAAGGTCATAGAGAACACGCAGCGCGACCTAAATATCGCGCTAATGAATGAGCTCGCGGTCGTTTTTAACATGTTGGGGCTGGACACTCTGGAAGTGCTTGAGGCTGCAGGTACCAAGTGGAACTTTTTACCATTTCGACCGGGATTGGTTGGAGGGCACTGCATCGGTGTAGATCCCTATTACCTAACCTACAAAGCAGAAATATTAGGTTATCACCCTGAAGTAATACTGGCAGGCCGACGGATCAATGACAGCATGGGAAAATTCATCGCAGAGCAAACGGTAAAGCAATTAATCAAGGCGGGTAGTCATATCCAAGGGGCTAAAGTTACCGTGCTTGGCATAACATTCAAGGAGGACGTGCCGGATTTAAGGAATTCTAAAGTTGCCGATCTGATTGAAGAATTGCTGGCATATGGGGTTGAAGTGTTTGTACATGATCCCGTTGCCGATGCAGAAGCAGCACGCCAGGAATATGGCATCGAATTATTAGCATGGGAGGAGTTGCCACAGGCAGAAGCGATCATTGTTGCAGTGGCCCATCATTCACTGTCAACGATGCCGATATCGGCATATATTGAAAAATCGGTTACGAATGGTTGTTTTATCGATGTTAAATCGACATTTGATACTGTCTCCTTATGTAATGCTGGGATGCGTGTGTGGCGGCTTTAAATGGCCGAACTTAAACGTGACATAACAGGAAATCAAATGAGCGGTGCTAAAAAAATTTACGTCACCCAACCGGATTTGCCTCCATTGGAAGAATTTATTCCTTATTTGGAAAAAATTTGGGATAGTAAAATTTTAACCAATAGCGGCCCGTTTCATTTTGAGCTTGAAGACGCATTATGCAGTTATCTAGGAGTGAAACATCTGGCTTTGTTTGGTAATGGCACCCTTGGCCTTATTACCGCGCTTCAGGCTTTACGAATTACCGGTGAGGTAATTACAACGCCTTACTCATTTGTAGCAACAGCACACTCACTGCTATGGAATGGAATCAAACCTGTGTTTGCCGATATAGATCCTTACACACTAAATCTTGATCCGCAAAAGATAGAGGCTGCAATTACACCGCACACTACTGCAATTATGCCTGTGCATTGTTATGGTCATCCATGCGATGTGGATGCAATCCAGCAAATTGCCGATAACTATAATCTTAAAGTGATCTACGATGCAGCCCATGCATTCGGCGTAAAAGATCATCGAGGCAGTATTCTTCAGCATGGCGATTTATCTGTACTCAGTTTTCATGCAACCAAGATTTTTAATACGTTTGAAGGTGGGGCAATTGTATGCCCCGATGCTAAAACCAAACATCGTATCGATCAATTGAAAAATTTTGGCATTGTCGACGAGGTAACGGTGGCAGCTCCAGGCATCAATGGCAAAATGAGTGAATTTAGTGCGGCGTTGGGATTGTTGCAATTGAAACGCGTTGATCAGGCAATTGTGCGTCGCAAGGCAATTGGCGTGATATACCTTAATTTACTCAAGGATATAAAGGGCATTCGCTGCATACAAAAAGAAAATGACATAAGCTCAAACTATTCCTATTTCCCCATTTTGGTCGAAGATGAATATCCAACGAGTCGTGATGCACTTTACCAAAAATTGCGTGATCAAAACATTTGGGCGCGTCGCTACTTCTATCCATTGATTTCGGATTTTCCGATGTATCGTGGGTTACATTCTGCGCAACGTAGCAACTTGCCAGTAGCCGCAGATGCTGCCGCGCGTGTGCTATGCCTGCCAATTTATCCAGCATTGCTTGACGAAGAAGTTGAGCGAATTGTCGAGCACATCAGTGGTTGATATTGTTATTGAAGGGATTGTTTTTTGGAAGTACTTACAAGGCAATGTCAATCGATCAGGCTGCGCGGACTGACTAGAAGAAAGCTTGGATGGATTTGAGGAGCCAACTGGCATTCTAAGTTTAGTTCTTGATCAGCTCGCAATTCTTTCTGATATCTATGTCCCTTAAACGAAACATCATTGCCAATTATATCGGCCAATTTTATGCTGCCTTGGTCGGCATTGTCATGGTTCCGATTTATGTTCAATACATGGGGGCGGAAGCATATGGTCTGGTCGGCTTTTTTTCTATGATTTTGGCTTGGTTTTATTTGCTTGACATGGGGCTAACAGTGACGCTGGCTCGGGAAACAGCCAGATTCTGTGGCAACGTAGAAGAAGATGCTTTTCAATTGCGCCGACTGTTACGATCGCTAGAAGGTATTTTCATTGGCATCGCTATACTGGGTGCTAGCTCCTTGATTGCGGCATCGGGTGTCATAGCCAGCAGATGGCTTAAGGTGCAGCTGATTCCATTGCAAGAAGTTCGGCACGTGATTATGCTCATGGCAGTGATTATCGCGTTACGTTGGATGAGTGGTCTCTACCGTAGTGCAATAACTGGCTTCGAGCGTTTGGTGTGGCTCAGCGGCTTTAACATTGTGTTGGCAACGATACGTTTTATATTAATAGTCCCATTTCTTGTTTATGTGGGCGCAAGCCCATTGGTTTATTTTGGCTATCAGCTGGTCGTAGCTATAGGTGAGCTTGCTGTTCTGGCGATAAAAACATATCAAATTCTGCCAGGAACAACTTCGAAGCAACGATTGACGTGGCAATGGGAGCCGTTGAGAGCAATACTTCACCTTTCCCTGCCACTTGCGTTTACCTTGACCCTATGGGTTATGGTTACACAAGTCGATAGATTGTTGCTTTCCAGGTATTTGTCCTTGACTGACTACGCATATTTTTATCTCGCTACAACAGTGGCTGCTGCTATTGGCACGCTAAGTAATCCAATGACCGTAGCCTTACTTCCTCATCTAACAAAACGCAACGCTATGGGCGATGAAATGGGATTGATCAGCCTTTACCGAGAAACTACGCAATTAGTCGGCGTGATAACTATTCCAGCGATGTTGATCCTGACATTTTTCCCCGATCAGATTCTGTGGGCATGGACTGGAAATGCTGAAATTGCCCATGCTGCCGCTCCTGTGTTGAAATTGTACGCATTTGCGAATGCTATTCAAACCTTTGGTGCATTTCCATTCTATTTGCAATATGCCAAAGGTGATCTCAAATTGCATATGCTTGGCGCCACTTTATCAACAACTTTATTAATTCCCTCATTGATTTGGGCAGTGCCACATTTTGGCGCGGTAGGTGCAGGCTATGCGAGGGTGGTGACTAGCAGTTTATATTTTATATTTTGGGTGACGATCGTACATCGTCGAATGTTAAAAAATTTGCATATTGAATGGCTGCTAAAGGATGTCGGTATATTAGTCATCCCAACAGTGTTAGCCGCTATATTGGCGCGCTGGTTGATTACTTGGCCGCAAAGCAGAATTTTGACGATACTGGTGGGTTTTGCTTTGGGTTTGGCATTCTTGTTATTGACAGCGGCAGTGTCATCACAAATAAGAGAAAAAATTCGACGCCGATTTCACGAAACAGTTGTTTAATAAAGCAAGTATTCTGCATTTCCAAAATATTATGAAAACATGTGTTAAAAAACACATGCTGAATTATTTTGCATGTAAATGCTAAAGCACTGAGTGTGAAATTTTTTAAAAATACGAAATGCTGCGGTCTGTTTGATGGAAACCTATGATGGAAATGTCCAATAAGAACCCTACAGTGTCTGTATGTGTGGTGACATATAATCAAGAAAAATATATTCAAGATTGTCTATTAGGTGTTTTACTTCAAACATTGGATGCTGATGTTGAAATACTCGTGGGAGACGATGCATCCACTGATAAAACGAATGAAATAATTCAGTTTATTTCTGAAAAATACCCTGGGCGTATTAAGCTATTTAGACATGAAAAAAATTTAGGTGGATGCAGAAACTATCAATTTTTAATTGAACAAGCTAGAGGGGATTTTATTGCACACCTTGATGGAGACGATTATTGGCTGCCTGGTAAACTTAAGCGCCAATTAGCATTTCTTGAAAATCATTCTGAGTGTGTTGCGGTCTATGCAAATGCGGTCGTGATAAATAGAGAAAGGGCATTACTTGGGATTTTTACGGATAGACATCCGGATACCCAAGATATAAATTACCTTTTACGTAAGGGTAATTATCTGGCACATAG